>NZ_JBVIKX010000015.1:0-181925 GCF_055580685.1 Streptomyces sp. NPDC031554
GGCCGGACGAACTCCCACTCAGCATCGGACAGTTCATGACGACGTATCACCCGACCATGATCCACCACGCAAGATCAATTGAAGACACCGCCTAGGAGCTGTCCGATGGGTCGTGTGAGCTGATCAGGGCCGTGGCATAGGCGCAGACGAGCTTCTCCGGAGGCGCCGCCGTCGGGCTCGCCGGCACTGAGAGCTCGTCGCCGATCCGCCCATTCCTGCCTGCGTCGGCCGGTTGAGAAATTTGGTTGCGATGGATCAGGCGGATTCGGTCATACAGCGCTCGAGGCGCCGTCAGCAGGTCTGTCCCGAGCCGAATCCCAGCTTCAGCGGCAGGAGCTGCCAGGCGATGTCGTTGTGGAGGACGTAGAGGATGCCCCGCAGGCACAGCCGGTCCGGCACGGGCCGCGGACCGGGTGGACACGTTGCTCCGGAGCACCAACCGGGGCCATGTCCCGTTCACCTGGTGGCCGGGCAGGCACCCCCCCTCGCGAACAGGGTCTTGTACAGGTCCGTTCCGGTCGCGGATGCCTGGAGGCCGCGTGTCCGCCACAACACTGGAGGCGCCGGGCGGCGTCGATGCCGGGCCGACCCACGATGAGGAGGGACATTCGGTACTGCCCGGCACAGACGTCACCTCCTTGACCCGCGAGTCAGCAACGGCGAAGCGAGCGGCGGCAACAGCGTGGAACGTGTGCTCCGGCCGACGTCGTGAGGCCTCCTTTCCAGCACCTCGACACGAAGTGCCGGACAAGTGGTGGGCCATGAGCAGCGCTGACGCAGGGGCAAAGCCGTGCGACAAGACATAGGTAACAGTTGCTCAAGACTCATCAGGCCCAACCCGACGATGCTTGACCTCAGTCGACACCAGAAGCACTGAAACTTCGCACCAGTCGGGCCCTGCCGCCTCCTGACTCGCCTTGTTTCCTTGCGTGGTGCCCACTTCACACGGGGAAGTCCTACTCAGAGGTGTTTATGAAGACCACCGGCGTCAGATCCGTCACCAGGCGGATCGCTGCCGCGCTCAGTATCGCCGCCATCACGGTCCTTTCTCTCCCTGCGAACTCATCCGCGGCGCCCAACAACGGCCAACCGACGATTGTTTCCCTGGGCGACAGCTACATCGCCGCCCCCGGGGGCAGGTGGTTCGGCAACAGCAACGACCCGTTCGGAAACCGGAACGGCACCGACAGGGCCTACGCAGCCGGCACGTACGACACGACCCGGGTGTACGGCAACAGTGGAGATTGCTACAGGTCGGACACGACCGAAATCAACAGCGCCGCCATTCCCTACGAAGGCGGAATGCTCAAGACGGTTAATCTGGCGTGCTCCGGGAGCAAGGCCGAGAACATCTGGCCGGCCGAGGCCGGCGGGCAGCCGCAGAAAGGGGAACAGCCGCAGGGCGATCAGCTGAAAGAGGTGGCCCAGAGGGACGATGTCAAAGCCATCGTTCTCTCCGTAGGTGGCAATGATCTCGGGTTCGGTGACATCATCACCAACTGCGTCCTCGCCTACAAGAACCCCTTCGGCAGGCCGTGCAACACATCGGAGCAGGCCGACCTGGGCTGGAAGATGGACCGAGCCATGGTCTTGCTCGACAAGGCCGTCAAGGACGTTCGGTTCGTCATGGCCAAGAGCGGCTATCAGGAGTCCGACTACCGACTTGTGGTTCAGTCTTACCCTTCACCGCTGCCCCGGGGGAACGAGATGCGCTACCCGCAGAGCGGCATCCTGGGGAACAGCAGGACCTACCAGGGCTGCCCGATGTTCGACGCGGACCTCAACTGGGCCCGGGACTCGCTGGTCCCCGCACTCTCGTCCAGAATCGGTGAGATCGCCAAGGGCAACAGAGCCGACTTCCTGGACCTGAGTGACGCTTTCCAAGGACACGAGGCCTGCTCGAAGTCCACCAGGGTCGCCGACGCCCAGAACCGCCCGACCTCGGCGACCATGGACTGGACCCGGATCTTCAACACGGGGGTCTTCCAGGGCAGTCTGGAGGAGTCCTTCCACCCGAACGCCTATGGGCAGCGAGCCCTGGGCCACTGCCTCAATCAGTGGTGGTATCTGACCTGGCCGCGCAACATGGGTGGCGCCTACAAGTGCGTGCCGGAGGGGCGGCAGGACGATCAGATGGCACTCAGAGTCATCGGCTAACCGGTCCGTCGTCCTTGCAGTGGACCGGTCCGGGTGGGGACCATCACCGCAGCGCAGAGCGAGCTCCCACGTCGACGTGGGAACCGGCCCGCAGGATCCTGACCGATCCTGCGGGCCGGTGTGTCGTCTGGGGAGCGGCGCCAGCATTTGGACGCCGCGGGACCGGACCTGGGATCGGCGTGGGGTTCCCCCTTCTTGCTGGGGGCGTTCACTTGCCGATGCCGTCGGCCAGACCTTTGACGATGTAGCGCTGGCCGAAGAGGAACAGGAGGAACAGGAGTACGACGGGGAGCGCGGCGATCACCATGCCGGCGTAGCGACCGTCGTGGGCGAACGCCGACAGCACTGACTCACCGAAGGTTTCGGGCTGGGGCCCGAGAAGACCACGCTCCGTGGTGGACGAGCTGATCCCGCGTCGCGGGCACCGACGAGCCGCTGAGCGACCCTTGCGGACAGTCCCTCCTGGAACGAGCCGAGCGCACCCGCACCGGATCGGAAGGCGCCTGCGGGGCGGGGCGGTCTCCGGCACGCGCCGCCTGCCCCTCCCGGGAAGACCGCGGACGAATTCTCGCCTGCACGCCCGCTGTCGCGACGCCTACGGCCTGCTCCGTCTCCATGACGCCCGGGGGACTTCTGCTCCCGGGCGAAAGCCGAGAACTCCGGTCCGGCGCGGATGACGTGCTCTCAGGCCGTCGTGCGCTCGGGGTGGCTCGCCTTCGCGGCGGCGGGGCCGGTTCCCCGGGTACCGGCGTGTTCACCCAGACCCGCGACCAGGCCGATCAGCGTCGTCAGCGCCGTACAGACCACGATGGTGACCGCCGGGCTCGTGGCATCGACGAGACCGGCTGTCAGGAGCGCGGCGGCGCCGTAGCCGAGGCCGCCCGCGGCGTACAGCAGGGAGAAGCCCGTCGCCCACACGTTCTTCGGGAGGCGGTGCTGGAGTGCCAGGTTCCTGATGATCATGAGAGGGCTGTAGAAGAGGCCGCCCAGCAGGAACGCGGCGAAGAATCCCCAGAGCCGGCCGGTGACGGCACACAGCGTCAGTGCCATGGTCATCGCCGGCAGCAGGACGAGTGTCTGTGAGCCGGGCGTGCCGGGCCAGACACGCCGGCCGTAAACGAGGCCGGCCGCGATGCTGGCCACGGCGAACGCCCCCGTGACGACACCGGTCAGCGCGAGTTCCTGCCCGGTCGTCTCCAGGCGGGCCGGCAGGGCCACGTCCATGGCACCGACCAGGAACATGATGGCGGCGGCCAGCAGCACGGTGGGCCATGCCGTCCTGAGGACGCTCAGGGTTCCGACCGGAGTGCGGTCCTGCTCCCTCGCGGCGGGGCCCTGGTGCCGGATGCGGCCGGCCATGAGCACCGGCGCGACCGAGGCGACGGCCATGAGGACGAGCGTGACACGCGGCGAAACCTGGGTCGACACCAAGGAGGCGAGCATCGGGCCACCCGCCCAGACGGCCTGGTTCAGCGCGCTCTCCAGTCCGAGCGCGGTGGCCCGCAGGTGGTCCGGGGTGGTGCTGGAAAGCTGCGCGCGCATGCCACCGGGCACGCCCGCGGCGACCGCTCCTGCGGCGAAGGCCAGCCCCACCAGGAAGATCATCGGGGTGTGGCCCGCGAGGACGACGAGGGCCGCGAAGGCGAGTGCCTCGGCGATCAGGGCGAAGCGCAGTTGGCCCAGGAACGGCTTCCGGTCGAAGCGGCTTCCCATGAAGGGCGCTCCGAAGGCCTCCCCGAGCGCGTGTGCGGCGGCCAGGACGCCGCCCGCGGAGAACGACCCCGTGCTGTGGCCCAGGAAGACCAGAGCCAGGGGGGCCATCGCGACGGGGGCGCGGATCAGCCCCATAGCGGCGTACCAGGCGGTGCCGCCCTCACGGCGCAGGACGTCGCCATAGGTGGGGGCAGGCGGCGCGGTCGACACTGTGTTACCACTCATAGTGATACACGGTAACCGGGTACCAGCGATCGCAAACCCTGTTTACCGACTAAGCTCTACGTATGGGAAACCAAGCGGGAACGACTGTGGCCGGGCCACAGGTGGAGGAGATGAGGGCTTTCCTCAACACCTGGGTGATCCCCAACGACACTCGGGAGGAGACGGAGACCCTTCCCCCTCTCGCCGCGTCCGCGCAGGAGTGGGCGCGCGTACTGCCGCACGTCCCCCGCCCGCGTACCGACGAGCTGGCTGAACTGCTCAGGCTCCGCGACGACCTGCGCGAGGACGTGAGCGAACGCGGTACCCGGCGGCTGGACGACTGGCTCGCCCGCAGGCCGCAGACCGTGCGCATCGGCGAGGGCGAACTGCGCCTGGAAGGCCCGGCGGCCCCGGTCGACGTCGTCCTGCGCCAGGCGGCGCACTTGGTGCTCGCCGAACGCTGGCGCCGGCTCAGGGCGTGTCCGGACTGCCGCTGGGTCTTCTACGACCAGTCGCGAAACAACACGCGCACCTGGTGCAGCATGTACGCCGGGAAGACCGGCCGGGCCTGCGGCAGCATCGCCAAGGTCCGCCGGATGCGAGCGGCACAGAAGCGGCGGTCGGCGGTCACGGAGACGGGGTGAGGACCCCGGCCGAGCCGGTTCCCTCACCCCGTGGCGGTGGGTGTCCGACGGGCGGTCAGACGGCGGCGGCGGTCTGCCGCAACAGGCGTTCCGTCTCCTCGGCGGCTTCCGGACCGCGGTCGTAGACGAGGTACTCCGCAGTCTGGTTGTAGGGACTGTCGTCGACGAGGATCACGGCGCCGCTGTCCCCGTCCGGGCTGAGCCGGGGGTCGTGGTCGAGGGCCCAGGCGAGCTTGGCGAAGTCCCGCACCGGCAGGTCGTTGCGGGTGAGGACCGTGTGGCTGCGCTGGTAGGCGTCGCCCAGCAGCCGCCGGGCCGCGGCGTGCACGTGGGTGCACCCGCCCACCCGGGCGTTCACCTCGCTGAAGAGCACCTCGCCCGCCGGCGTGACGATGGAGTCGCAGTTCAGGTAGCCCCGGTAACCGAGCTGCCGGATCGTGCGGGCCATGGCCAGCGACGCGTCCAGCATTCGCTGCCCGGCCTCGGCAGACAGGCCCACCGGCGGAATGGCGAAGCCGTTCCATACCGGCTCCATCCGCATGTCGCCGTGGTCGAGGAGAACCGGCTCGCCGGGCGGGTCCGGAAGGAACAGCTCGCTGTACAGGGTGCGGCTGTGGGGGTGGTACACCTCGACGACGGCCTCGCTCGGACGCAGACCCGTGGGGAAATCGCGGACCGCCTCGACGACGGGGAAGGACTCGGCCAGCGCCGCCTCGATGTCCCCGGGAGCGATGTCCGGGTCGATGACGTGCCGGGCGGACGCCCCGATGGAGGGCACGCCGGCGTCGGTCGTGAACAGGACGTTCCCGTACCCGCTCGCGCTGAAGTCCTGCTTGACGATGACGCTGCCGGTGTGCGGCAGCAGATCTCGCACGGCGCGCGCGGTGGCCCCCCGGCTGCGGCACACCTCACCGCGTGCCACCGGGACGCCGGTGCCGGTGGCCCACGCCCGGAAGAAGGACTTGCTGTTGAAGAAGTCGCTGCCGCCCTGGGCGAAGAACGCGGGGGCCGCTGGGCTCAGGCCGAGCCGCTCCGCGAGTACGGCGACGGTCCGGTCGTACAGGTACGGCGTGAGCTTCCAGTCCGGGCCCACGGTCTCCCGCAGCCGTTCCAGCAGTGGTCCGGCCAGCGCGGTACGGGCGTCGAGGAATGTGCCTTCGTCCGGTCCGTCGGGGGTGAGGAACGTCAAGGTCATGGGGTCGAGGTCGAGCAACGAGACGAGGTAGTCCCGGAAGTCGGGTGTGAGCCGCCGGTGGGCGAGCATCGCGTCGCCGTCCTCCAGCAGCCAGGCCGTCCGGGTGGAGATGGCGTGCTGCTTGTGGGCCTCCTTGCGGCTGAACGAGGTGAGCGGACTGGCGAACATGTACTCGCTGGTCACGTTGCCGAGGACGAGTTGGGGCACGAGGGCTCCTTCCGTGGCAGGCGCGGCCGCGGGCTCCTGCGGATGCTGGGCGGGGGAGGTGCGGGGACCGCCCGCGCGGCGGTCCCCACGAGTGAGGACTCAGGAGCGTTCGGCCAGCTTCTTCTCGAACGCCTCGCGGTTGACGACGGCCCGGCCGTGGACTCCGCGGAGGATGACGGCACGGCTGTCGCGTGCCTCCACCTCGAAGGTCAGGACCTTTCCGTCGACGCCGGTCAGCGTGGCGGTCACGGTGATCTCCTCGCCGACCGGCGTCGGGGCCACATGCGCGGAGTCGTGACTGAGGCCCACCGTCATCCAGGGTGTGGTGACCTGCTCGCGCAGGACGTCCATGGCGGTGACCTCGCTCAGCCACAACAGGACGGGCGTGGCGAGGACATCGATGTCGTTGTCCCAGGCGGTCGCGGCGTCGCGGGGCCCGACCACGTGGTGGCGGGTGGCCGAGGAGCCGACGAGGGATTCGAGCGCGGGGCGCGGCGGGGCGGTGGTGTCGGACATGACTGCCTTTCCGGACGGAGGGACGGGCGATCGAGCGTCCGGTGGGACGGACGCCCGGTCGATCAGGGGAGGGACGGAGCGCGAGAGGGGCAGGACTGCCGGAGTCAGGAGGCCTGCGCCAGGGCCCGCATCTGGTTGAAGACGTTCTTGCGCTGCATCTCCGCGGTGCCGCCGGCGATGAGGGTGCCCAGGGCGTCCTGGAGGGCGCGCGCGGCGGGACCGTCCATGTAGCCGAGGTGACCGTAGACGCGCAGCGCGGTCTCGGTGCCCAGCCTGAGCGTCTCGCCGGCGTGGTACTTGGCCGTGGAGCACAGCAGCGACGCCTGCCGGTCGCCCCGCAACAGGGCGTCCAGGGCACCGTAGGAGACGTAGCGGGTCGCCTCGATGGCGAACTTGGCGTCGGTGATGCGGCCCTGTACGTACTGGTGGTCGGCGATCGGCTGCTTGAAGGCCTGCCGCCGACGCGCGTACGCGAGCACCTCGTCCAGGTGGGGGTCGAGGTAGGCCGCGGCCAGCACCCCGTACAGCAGGCGGTCGAGGGCGATGGTGTTGTAGATCGCCTCGATGCCCGCGCCGATCTCACCGACCAGGTGCCGGGCGTCCACCCGCACGTTGTCGAAGGCGATGGGTCCGGTCGGGCTCGTCTGGTTGCCGATCATGCGTTCCACGGGCCCCTGGGTGACGCCCTCGTCGTGCAGGTCGACCATGAACAGGGTGATGTCCCGAGCGCCCTGCTCGGGCACGCGGCCGAGTACCAGGGCCATGTCGGCGACCGGGCCGTTGGTGATGTGGTCCTTGTGGCCGTCGAGGCGATAGACGTCGCCGTCACGGACGGCGGACGTCTTGATACGGGTGACGTCCGATCCGCCGGTGGTCTCCGTCAGGGCCGTGGCGCCGACCTCCCCGGACAGCAGCCGGGGCAGCCAGTAGCCCTTCTGGTCGTCCGTGCCGTAGATGAGCAGGGACCGGATCAGTCCCGCCTGCGCCACCATGGACAGGGAGAAGCCGAGATCACGGCCGCCCGCCGCGACGCCCTCGAAGGCGGCGGTGAAGTCCCACCAGGTGCCGCCATCGCCGCCCCACTGCCGGTCCACGGCCAGCCGCCATATTCCGGCATCGCTGATCTCCTGCCAGGACTCGCGGTCCAGAACGCCCTCCGCCCGGCAGTCGTCGGCGCGCTTGGCGACGGAGGAGGCGGCAAGGTCGGCGTAGCGTGCGCGCAGAGCCGGGTCGGTGAAGTGCTGGAGCATGGTCTTCGTGTTCCTTTCGAACGTGGGGGATCGGTTCCGGCCGGGGACGGGAACCGGTTCAGTGGGCGGCGGCGGCCAGTTCGTCGGCCCGCGCGACGGGGGCCGGCGTGAGAGCGGTCAGACTGCGGTCCAGACGGACCGTCAGCTCCTCCAGCTCCGCCTCGGTGCTGTTCAGCGGGGGCGCCACCATCACGGACTCCGTCAGCGCGTTCACACCGGACGGGTACAGCAGCAGGCCGTTGTCGCGGGCCGCGCGCACCAGATCGTGCGCGACGCCGGGGGAGCGGTCGGGATCGGCGTGCAGGCCGAGGGCGAGTTGCAGGCCCCGGCCCCGGACGTCGCGGACCACGGCGTGGCGGGCGGCGACGCCGTCCAGGAGCGTGCGCAGGTAGCGGCCGGAGCGCTCCGCTCGGGCGGGGATGTCGTGCTCCTTCAGGTACTCGACGGTCGCCAGGCCCGCCGCGGCGGCGAGCGGTGCACCGGCCATGGTGTGCCCGAACAGTACGGAGCCCAGCGGCTCCTCGAAGGCGGCGGCCACCTCGTCGCGGACCAGGACGGCGGACAGCGGCGCGTATCCGGCCGTCATGCCCTTGCCGAGCACCATCACGTCGGGAACGATCCCGGCGTGGTCGCAGCCGAACCAGGCGCCGGTCCTGCCGAGGCCGGTCATGACCTCGTCGGCGATCAGCAGGAAGCCGTCACGGTCGGCGAGCTCGCGCAGCCTCCGGAGGACGGCGGGGTCGCACGGGACGGCTCCCGAGGACGCTCCGCCGACCGGCTCGACGATCACGGCGGCCAGGTTCTGCGCCTGCACCTCGTCGATGGCCCGTTCCCATTGCTCGACGTCCGCACGCATCTCGCCGTGCCGGGGGCGCGCCTTGGCGACGGTGGCCTGATTCGCCAGCAGGGGCGTGAGGTCGCGCTTGCGCAGCGGGTGTCCGGAGGCGCCGAGGGCCCCGGCGGTCATCCCGTGATAGCTGGGTTCCTCGGTCAGCACTGTGCACTTGAAGGGACGGTAGGCCTGCGCATGGAACAGGGTCGTCAGGCGCAGCGTCATCTCGACGGCCTCCGAGCCCGAGTTGCAGTAGAGGGGGTTGCCGAGGCTGCCGGGAGCGAGATCCGTCAGCAGCTCGGAGAGCCGCTCCAGCGGCTCGGAGGTGAACTGGGTGCGGTACGCGAAGCTGATGGCGTCGAGCTGCCGGTGCATGCGCGAAGTGATCTCGGTGAGTCCGTGCCCGAGGTTGGTGTTGATCGCTCCGGAGCAGCCGTCCAGGTACTCCCGGCCGTCGGTGTCGTACACGTGGACGCCGTCACCGTGGCTGACCGTAGGAAGCATATGAGTCTCCTGGTTGTGAGTGGGGGCAGTCGTGCGGCGGATGACCCGCCTGTGATGCCTGCGTTGTCTGTCTTTTGCCGGTCCTGCTCGGCGTGCTCGTCGTCTCCCGCGCGCCGTGACCGGTTCGGTGAGGGGCGGTCAGTACCAGGTCATGACGGCCGCTCCGGCCGTCATGCCGCCGCCGACGGAGGCCATCAGGACGCGCTCCCCGCGCTTCAGCGGCGCGGCGCTGTGGCTCTCGCTCAGGGTGAGCGGGATCGAGGCGGCGGCGGTGTTGCCGTAGCGGTCCGCGGTGACGGCGACCTTGTGGGAGTCGATGCCGAGCGTGTCGGCGAGCGTGTGCACCAGCCGCAGGTTGCCCTGGTGGAAGACCGCGCGGTCGATGTCGTTGAGGCGCAGGCCGGACTCGTCCAGCGCCTGGTGCACGGCCTTGGGCACGTGCTGCACGGCCCAGTCCTTGACGGCCCGTCCGTTCATCCGGAAGTGGTGGGCGCCCGGGTCCTGGAGGGTCGCGGCGGGCCGCCGCGAGCCGCCACCCTCGACCCGGACGTGGTCGGTGGTCGTCCCGTCCGCGAGCAGGGAAGTGGCGTGGATGCCGTAACCGTCGGGGACGCGCCCCACCAGTACGGCGCCCGCACCGTCACCGAAGAGACTGACCGTCCGGCGATCCGTTTTGTCCATGATCGTCGAGTAGGTGTCCGCCCCGATGACCAGGACGTTGCGCCAGTCGCGGTGGGCGCACAGCATCGCGTCGGCCACGTCCAGGGCGTACAGGAAACCGGAGCAGACGGCGTTCAGGTCGAAGGCCGGGACGCCGCCCAGCCCCAGGTGCGCCTGCACGAACACGGCGGTCGCCGGCTGGGGCTGGTCGGGGGTCGTGGTCGCCACGATCAGCGCGTCGATCTCGCTCGCCTCGCACGGGGTCTCGTGCGGAGGGCTCAGTAACCGGGTCGCGGCGGCCGCGGCGAGATCGGACGTCGCCGACTCCTCGTCCGCGTACCGGCGTTCACGGACGCCGGTACGCTCCTCGATCCATTCCTCGCTGGTTCCCGCCCAGGCGCCGATCCGGCGGTTGTCCACGACACGGGACGGCACGTGTCCGGCGACACGAAGTATTCCATTCGGCATGGATTCCCCTTTTGGAGGATTGATCCTGCAATGACCAGTCAGTGACTGCGCAACCCATCTACCTCAGCCTTACGACGGTAAACAGCGTCGGTGAGGCTTGTGAGAGGTGTCACTGAGTGACATTCCAGCCACTGAAGGTGATGAATGTCAGGTGGGATTATGCGTAAATCTGAACTATGTCCCACTTGGTGAGTTCCTTTCGGCGGGCCGAAAAGGGCGCAGTGGCGGCAGACGGGACGAGGTCGGAGCCGGAGACGATGTAGACCGGGAGACGGCCGGGCGGCCCGCGGCGGGCTCCCGGCCCTTACCGCTTCATGCCTGTGCGCACAGCGGTCGAGTGACCCGCAAGGGGGTTCTTCAGGTCATGGCCGAAGGTAATTCCCGCAGCCCTCGACCAGGCGAAGCGCTTCCGTTACCGCTGACGGTTTTCATTGGAAGTGGCACAGGTGCAGGTGAGCTTCTCCCGCCGACTGGGGGAACTGAAGTCACTGGATCCAGCGGTGCGCGCGGACGTCCTGCGCGTGCTGGACCGCGTCATCAGCGACCTCCCGGCGCACTGGAAGCGCCGCAAGGGGATACCGCAGCTCATGGTGTTCCTCGACGGATCGGAGACCGTGCGGACGGAGAGGGCCAGCATGCGGGAGCTGCCCGAGCATGGGTGTCTCGACGAGTTCAGCCGCTGGGTCCGCGGCGTCCCGGCGTCGAAAGCCGGGGAGCACGACTGCGCCGCTCTCGTCCACGGCAACCGCATACACGCGAGGATCCACCAGATCGGCGACCGGCAAATCCGGCGCGGTCTGCCTGCTCGGCGCCACCCGCAAAGAGGCCGGCGGCAACCGGAGCCTGGAAGCCTACGCCGCAGCCGTCGTCCTGGACGCCATCCGCCGCAGCTTCGGCGACCACGTCGACTCCGTACCCGCCTTCGACGACACGCACCGTACGGGCCGAGTCCTCGTGCGCGTACTCGGTGAGGCCGTCTCGATGGCCGACGCCCGCGGTCTGCAAAGCCCCGCTCCGGCCACGACGGACGGCCAGGTCTTGTCCGGGCGATCATGCCTCTCGGCTGAGGCGGATGGCGTCAGGGGTGGCGATGTGGGCGAGGGTCTTTTGGAATCGGCGGATTGCGTCTTCGGCTTCCGCGTATTGCTGGCGGGACGGCGGGACAGCGCCGAAGGTGGAGCCGTCTTCGGCGGGCATGGCGCGCCAGTGCAGGACTGGCGTGAGGGTGGTGGCAGATGCGCCGAGGAACCAGGCCAGGCGCCCGTGGACGTGGGCGAGGGCGATGGCCACAGCAGCGAGTGCTTCCCGCAGGTGTTCCAGCCGGTCGACCTCGGACAGGGCCTGCTGGGACTGCGGGGTGCCCACGGCGGCGCACAGGTCGGCGGCGGCCTTCGCCGCGACGGTACGGTCGGCGGTTGTCGGGATCCACGTGCGATCGCGGATGAGCTGTTCGGCTTCCTCCGCCAGTTCTTCGATGCCCGCCCTTATGTCCATACCTGTCATTCTACGTCTGTGATCATCGGCGGTAGAGCGCAGGCAGCCTGCCGGTGATCCGGCCGCTTCGGGACCAGTGGGTGGCGTTCTTCGGCTTCTCCTCGAGTGTCTTGACGATGACCCGCTCGACGTCCGCGTCAGTGATCTTGCGCGGGACGTCCGGACGCGGGTCGTCACACAGGCCGTCCATGCCGCGTTCGAGGAAGCGCCGCCGCCAGGTGCGGACCGTGTCCGGGCTGACCCGCAGCCGACGGGACACCTCCATGATCGAGTGCCCCTCGGCACACTCCAGCACGATCCGCGACCGTAAGGCCAGAGCCTGGGCCGTCGTGCGACGACGCACCCACCCCTCCAGCGCGGCCCGCTGGGCATCGGTCAACGACAACGGCGGAACCTTCGGACCCGGACGACTCGTACCCAACCGACGACGAATCTTCGACTCAGGTCACCAGCGCCTCTCGTAGACGCGCTTGTGGCCGTGCAGCCCCGCCAGGCGGAAGGGTCCGGTGGTCTGCGACGGGGTGGGGTGGTCGCCGCCGTCGACCGGGAAGGACCGTCCGTGCAGCTCGCGGTAGGCGGCGTGGTCGAGCGGCCGGCGCCGGTCGATCGCCTCGCGGTGCGCCGCCGTCCGCAGGTGCTCCCGGTAGCCGGGGACGACGGTCCCGGCGAAGAACTCGGCGACGCTGCCGGAGCCGTAGCTGAGGAAGCCGACGGGCCGGCCGGCCAGGTCGTCGCCCTGGTCGAGCAGTGCGGCCAGGCCGAGGTACACCGACGCGGTGTAGCTGTTGCCGATGACCCGGTTGTAGGCCGTGGTCCGCCCGACGGCTCGTTCGAGCCCAGCCTCGTCGGTGTCGTACCCACAGGTGTTCAGCAGGTGACGGTGGGCCTTGTGGGCCATCTTCGTGAACGGCTGGTGATAGCAGAACGCGGAGAACTCCTCGAGCCGGCGGCCGCCCTGCTCCGCGTAGTCCTTCCAGGTGCTCTCCACCGCCTGCAGGTACGCGGTGATGGACTCCTGGCCGTCGACCAGCGCGGCGTCACGGTAGTTCGGCCGCCAGAAGTCCATGACGTCGGCGGTGAACAGGCCCGACGGTTCCTCGACGCGGAGCAGCGACGGATCCCGGCCGACCAGCATGGCCACCGCCGCGGCGCCCTGGGTCGGCTCACCCGGGCTGTCCAGCTCGTACTTGGAGATGTCGCTCGCGATCACGAGGACCTGCTGCGCGGGGTCGCGCAGCACCAGGCCGACGGCGAACTGCAGGGCGGCCGTCGCCCCGTAGCAGGCTTGCTTCAGTTCGACGACCCTGGTCGCCGACGGCAGCCCCAGCAGCGAATGGACGTACACCCCGGCCGACTTCGCCTGGTCGATCGACGACTCCGTCGCGCACACGACCGTCCGGATCCGGTCGGAGCCGTGCCGGGCGACGATGGGCGCGGCGGCCGCCGCGCCCATCGTCACGATGTCCTCGTCGGCGGCGGGCACGCTCATCGACCGCTGCCCGATGCCCACGTGGTACTTGCCGATCTCGGTGCCGTTGTGATCGGCGAGTGCCGTGTGCGGCAGGACGAACTCGGTCGTCGCGAACGACAGATCGTGGATTCCCGTGGCGCCTTCGCTGGTCATGCTCTGTGCACCGGCCTTTGCTTGTCGTCGTGTTCCGGTGGGACGTGGGCCGCGTGCCGCCGCGCCCGCGGCGACCTCGTGCCGTCGACGCCGGACGATGCCGGCGCCGGGCGGTGCGGATGACTCCGCACCGCGACCGGTCCGAACGTGCCGCCGCGGCCGCGGCACGGGTCTCCGGCTCACCTCCTGTCAGGGCCCCGGCCGCCCGGTGAGGCGGGACAGACGGCCGGTGAGCGCGGTCGTCACCTCTTCGTGCCGGTCCACCAGGTAGAAGTGGCCGCCCGGGAAGGTGAGGGATTCGAAGGAGGCCGCGGTGTGCTCGCGCCAGGCGTCGACGCCCGGGGACGAGACCTTGGGATCGGTCCGGCCGTTGAGGGCGGTCACGGGGCACCCCAGGGGCGGGCCGGGCACGTAGCGGTAGTCCTCCACCATCCGGTAGTCCGCGCGCAGCACCGGCAGCGCGAGCCGCATCAGGTCCTCGTCGGCGAAGACGCGCGGGTCCGTGCCGCCCAGCCCGCGCATCTGCTGGAGCAGGGCGGCGTCGTCCAGCCGCCGGCCGAACTCCCCCCGGTGCAGGGACGGCGCGTTGCGTCCCGACACGAACAGGGCGACCGGGGGACGGCCCGCGGCTTCCAGCCGCCGGGCCGTCTCGAAGGCCACCATCGCGCCCAGGCTGTGCCCGAAGAGGGCGAACGCGCCGCCGGTCCAGGGCACCAGCTCGGTGGCGAGCACGTCGGCGAGTGCGGCCAGGTCCGTCATCAGGGCCTCCGCCCGGCGGTCCAGGCGCCCGGGGTACTGCACGGCGAGGACGTCGACGTCCGGGGCCAGCGTCCGGGCCAGACCGCTGTAGAAGGTCGCCGAGCCGCCCGCGTGCGGCAGGCACACCAGCCGGACCGGCGCCCCGGGCGCGGGCGCGTACCGCCGTATCCACGGTGAGGCGAGGGAGGGTTCGCGCGGGGACATTCCGCTCCTTGGGTCGGTCGTCGCCGCCCACGGTAGGGACGGCCCGATCCGGCGCGCATCCCCTGCCCTGGTAGCGGGCGGTCCGGGCCCGTCGATCTCCTACCAGGCTGAGGGATGTTCGGCGCCGAAGGCCGTCCTAGCCTCCAGGAGGATGGAGCCGAGGGGCCGCGCCTGAGCATCTCCTTCGTGCGCCGCGACAACTCGTGAAGGCCGGCGGCACCGCCGCGCCGCCGAAGGACGAGCCGCTCCGGGAAAGGACGTGCGACCCGTGCGTGCTGATCTGATCGAAGCTTTGCCCGTCATCCTCAGGAGGAACGCGGCCCGCTTCGCGGGCAAGGTCGCCTTCTCGGACGGCCGGCGGGCGGTCACCTACGATCAGTTGGAGGAGCGCACGCGCCGGCTGGCCGGCCATCTGAGCGGACTCGGCGTGCGGCGCGGCGACCGGGTGATGATCTGCCTGCGCAACTGCGTCTCCATGGTGGAGAGTTACCTCGCCGTCGTGCGGGCCGGAGGCGTGGGTGTTCCGGTCAACCCGGCCTCCACCGCGGCCGAGACGGACTGGCTGCTGGCGGACAGCGGCGCCGTCGTGGTCGTCACCGACGCCGTGCACGCACCGGAGTTCCTCCGCCGGCCGGCGCCGGCACCCGGTGTCACGGTGCTGGTGACGGGCACGGACCCGGCGCCGGAGGGCACCCGTTCCTTCGACGAACTGGCGGTCACCGAGCCCGCGACACCCGCGCCGGACGATCTCGGCCTGGACCAGCCGGCGTGGATGTTCTACACCTCGGGGACGACCGGGCAGCCGAAGGGAGTGCTGTCGACCCAGCGCAACTGCCTCTGGTCCGTCGCCTCCTCCTACGTGCCGATACCGGGACTCTCGCCGGAGGACCGGGTGCTGTGGCCGCTGCCGCTGTTCCACAGCCTCTCCCACATCGCGTGCGTGCTGTCGGTGACCGTGGTCGGGGCGAGCGCCCACCTCATGGACGGCGCGTCCGCGGAGGACGTCCTGACGGCCCTGCGCGCCCGCCGGTCGACCTTCCTGGCGGGCGTTCCCACCACCTACCACTACCTGGTCGAGGCGATCCGCCGGCAGCCGTTCTCGCTGCCCGACCTGCGGATCGGCCTGGTCGGCGGCGCGGTCGCCGACCCCGGGCTGTGCCGCGCGTTCCGCGAGAGCTTCGGCACGCCCCTGGTGGACGCCTACGGCAGCACGGAGACGTGCGGCGCGATCACCATGAACCCGCCCGACGGCATGAGGGTCGACGGCTCCTGCGGGCTGCCGGTCCCCGGTGTCGAGGTCCGCCTCGTCGACCCCGACACCGGCACGGACGTCCCCACCGGGTGCGAGGGCGAGGTCTGGGTCAGCGGCCCGAACGTCATGCTCGGCTACCACGGCCGGCCCGAGGAGACGGCCGCGGCGACGAGGGACGGCTGGTACCGCACCGGGGACCTGGCCCGGCGCGACGAGCACGGGTACTTCACCGTCTGCGGCCGCCTGTCGGACCTCGTGATCAGGGGCGGCGAGAACCTCCACCCCGAGGAGGTCGAGACGGTGCTGCGCGCGGCGCCGGGCGTGGCCGACGCCGGTGTGAGCGGAAGGCCGCACGACACCCTCGGAGAAGTGCCGGTCGCCCACGTCGTCCCGGCCTCGGGCGAACTGGACGTCCCGGCGGTGGTCGAGTTCTGCCGCGCGCGGCTGGCCGCCTTCAAGGTGCCCGAGGAGATCCACGAGGTCGCCGAGATCCCGCGCACCGCCTCCGGCAAGATCACGCGGCGCGTGCTCGCCGAGCAGCCCGCCGTACTGCGGTACGCCGCGAGCGGTCACCACGACGACCTGTTCGAGGTCGACTGGGTGCGCGCCTCCGCCCCGGTGTCCGGTGCCGGCCCCGCGTCCTGGGCGATGGTGGGCCCCGGGGCCGCCGCGCCGGCCGCCGCCTGGCCGGGCGGCGCCGCCCACCACGCCGACCTGGCGGACGCCGACGGCACCGCGGAGGTGACCGTCGTCCTGCCGGCCGAGGACACCGGGCGGGGTTCCGTGGCGGCGGCCCGCACCGCCGCCCGGCGGTTCGCCGAGCGGCTGGCCGACTGGCTCGCCCGGACGGAAGACGGCCGGGGCCGGCTGCTCGTCCTCACGCGCGGCGCCGTGCCGGCGCTCCCCGGGGACGGCGCGCCGGATCCGGCGCAGGCCGCGCTGCGGGCCGCCGCGCGCGCCCTGCAGACGAGGTACCCGGACCGGCTGGTCGTCGCCGACCTGGACGCGGACGGCGAGCCGGCGCCGGCCGCGCTGACGTCGGCGCTCGCGGCGGACGAGCCGTGGCCGGCGCTGCGGTCCGGTGTGCCGTACGTGCCGCGGCTGGTGCGGGTGCCGGTGGACGACCGGCCGCGGCGGCCCTGGCCGGGGGCGAAGGGGACCGTCGTGGTGACCGGCGCCGCCACGGCGCGCGGGGCGGCGGTCGTCCGCCACCTGGTCTCGGTCCACCGGGTACAGCACCTGCTGCTGGTGGGGGAGGAGGCCGCACCCGGCCCGGACGTCACCGGGGCGGACGTGCGGTGGTCGTCCGGCCGGAAGCGCTCCCTGCGGGCCGCGATCGCCGGCGTGGCCGCTCCGGTGACCGCCGTGATCCACGCGGACGGCGACCTGGCCCCGGCGGCGATCGCGGCCGCCGCCACCGCGGGGCAGCCCCACGGGCGGACGTTCCTGGTGATCGCCGACCTGGCCGTTCCCGCGGTCGCGCCTGACGGCGGCGGCGCGTCGGAGGGGACCGGCGGGACGGACGGGACCGGTGCGTCGGACGGCATCGGCGGGACGGACGATCCCGACGCCCTCGTCGCCGCCGTCCTCGCCGAAGCGGTGGCCCGCCGCCACGACGGGTCCTTCCTCTCCTGGCCGCAGGACGGCGCCCTCGATCCGCGCCGGGTCCGCGCCGGGCTGTCCGCCATGGACACCCTGCTCACCGGGGACCGTTCGTCCCTGCTCTGCCTCCGGGTGCGCCGGCCGGCCGCCGGCGCCGCGGTGCCGCCACTGCTGCGGGCGCTGTTCCCCGACGCCGGCGCGCGAAGCCGTCCCGACGACGCCGTCACGGCCGCGCTCCGCGAGGAGCTGGCCCGTCTCGACGAGCCGGCCCGGCACAGCTGGTGGGAACGACTGGTCGGGGAACAGACCGCGAGCGTGCTGCCCGGGTCCGCCCCGCACGTCCCCCTGCCCGACCGCGCGTTCCGCGACCTCGGCCTCACCTCCGTCGCCGTGGTGGAACTGCGCGACCGGCTCACCGAGCGCACCGGACTGCGGCTGCCCACCACCATCACCTTCGACCACCCCACCCCGCGCGCGCTGGCCGAGCACCTGCACGCCGAGGTGTCCGGCGGCCCCGGGCCCGCCGCAAAGGACGCTCGGGCCGCGGAGGACGCCCCGGCCGTCGGGGCGGACGACCCGGTGGTGATCGTCGGCATGGCCTGCCGCCTGCCCGGTGGCGTCGGCAGCCCCGACGAGCTGTGGCGCCTGGTCTGCGAGGGGCGCGACACGCTGTCCCCGTTCCCCACCGACCGCGGCTGGAACACCGAGGACCTGTTCGACGCCGATCCGAACCACTTCGGCACCTCGTACGTCGACCGGGGCGGATTCCTGCCCGACGCCGGGGAGTTCGACGCCGGCTTCTTCGGGATCTCGCCGCGGGAGGCACTGGCCATGGACCCCCAGCAGCGACTGCTGCTGGAGACCTCGTGGGAAGCGCTGGAGCACTCCGGCATCGACGCGTCGACCCTGAGGGGCACCGACGTGGGCGTCTTCTCCGGGGTGATGGAGCAGGGGTACGCCGCCTCCGGCGCCGTACCGCAGGAGGCCGAGGCGTTCGCCGCCGCGGGCCGGGCGGCCAGCGTGGCGTCCGGGCGCGTCAGCTACGTGCTGGGGTTCACCGGGCCCGCGGTCACGGTGGACACGGCGTGCTCCTCCTCCCTGGTCGCCCTCCACCTGGCGGCCCAGGCCCTGCGCGCGGGGGAGTGCTCCATGGCGCTGGCCGGCGGCGCCACCGTCATGGCCACCCCCCGGACCTTCGTCGAGTTCTCCCGGCAGCGGGCGCTGGCGGGAGACGGCCGCTGCAAGTCGTTCGCCTCGGCCGCCGACGGCACCGGATGGGCCGAGGGCGCCGGCGTACTGGTGCTGGAACGCCTCTCCGACGCCCGGCGCCGCGGACACCGCGTGCTCGCGGTGGTGCGCGGCTCCGCGGTGAACCAGGACGGCGCCTCCAACGGCCTGACCGCGCCGAACGGTCTCGCCCAGCAGCGGGTCATCGGCCGGGCCCTGGCCGCGGCCGGCCTGTCCGCCGCCGACGTCGACGCCGTCGAGGCCCACGGCACGGGAACGGTGCTGGGGGACCCCATCGAGGCCGGGGCGCTGCTGGCCGCGTACGGCCGGGGCCGCGACCCGGAACGTCCGCTGTGGCTGGCGTCGCTGAAGTCGAACATCGGCCACACCCAGGCCGCGGCCGGGGTGGCCGGCGTGATCAAGATCGTGCAGGCGCTGCGGCACGCGGTGCTGCCGGCCACCCGCCACGTCGACGAGCCGACGACGAAGGTCGACTGGTCGGCGGGCGCGGTGTCCCTGCTGACCGAGAACCGCCCCTGGCCGGACACCGGACGGCCGCGCCGCGCCGGGGTCTCCAGCTTCGGGCTCAGCGGCACCAACGCCCACGTGATCCTGGAGCAGGCACCGGCCGCCCGTGACGAGACACCGGTCACGGACGAGGGGACGCCGACGCGGGGCGAGGAGGGACCGGAAGCGGGCGAGGCGACGCCGGCGGCGCCCGCCGTGGTGCCGCTGGTGCTCTCCGCCCGCAGCGAGGGCGCGCTGCGCGGCCAGGCCCGGCGGCTGGCGTCCCTCCTGGAGGACTCCGGCGAGTCCTGGACGGACGTGGCCACGGCACTGGTCTCCCGCAGGACCCTCCTGGAGGAACGGGCCGTCGTCCTGGCCGGCAGCCGGGCGCAGGCACTGGCCGCGCTGGCGGCGCTGGCCGCCGGGGAGAGCAGCCCCGCCGTGGTGCGCGGGACCGCCGCCGCGTCCGACGCGCACCGCCGGGTCGTCATGGTGTTCCCCGGCCAGGGCTCGCAGTGGACCGGGATGGGACGGGAACTGCTCGCCCACTCCCCGGTGTTCGCCGAGCGGGTCGGCGCCTGCGTGCGACTGCTCGCACGGTGGACCGACTGGTCGCTGCTCGACGTCCTGCGCGGCGACGCCGATCCGGAGCTGCTGCAGCGGGTGGACGTCGTCCAGCCCGCCAGTTTCGCCGTCATGGTCGGACTGGCGGCGGTGTGGGAGTCGGTGGGGGTGCGCCCGGACGTGGTCGTCGGGCACTCGCAGGGGGAGATCGCCGCGGCCTGCGTGGCCGGCGCCCTGTCGCTGGAGGACGCGCTACGGGTGGTCGCGCTGCGCAGCCGGGCCATCGCCGCGCGGCTGTCCGGCCGCGGCGGGATGGCCTGGGTCGCGCTGGGCGAGGAGGCCGCCGCGGAACGCGTCCGGCCCTGGGGCGGCCGGCTGGCGGTCGCGGCGGTGAACGGCACCGCCTCCGTCGTCGTGTCCGGTGCGGCCGACGCCCTGGACGAGGTGCTGGCGGAGCTGGCCGACGACGGCGTACGGGTGCGCCGGGTCGCGGTGGACTACGCCTCGCACAGCGAGCAGGTGGAGGACATCCGCGAGGCGCTCGAGGAGGCACTGGGCGGACTCGACGCCAAGGCTCCGACGGTGCCCTTCCACTCCACCGTCACCGGTGGGCCGGTCGTCGACGCGGGCGTCCTCGACGGCGAGTACTGGTGGCGCAACCTGCGCCGGCAGGTGCGGTTCGGGCCCGTCGTCGGCCGGCTGCTGGACCAGGGCCACAGCGTCTTCCTGGAGGTCAGCGCCCATCCGGTGCTGGTGCAGGCGGTCACCGAGATCCTGGACGAGGCCGCCGTGCCCGCCGTGGTCACCGGCACGCTCCGCCGGGACGACGGCGGCCCGCCGCGACTGGCGGCCTCGATGGCCGAGCTGTTCGTGCGCGGGGTGGCCGTGGACTGGACCCCCCTGCTGCCCGCCCCGGCCGCGGACTGGGTGGAGCTGCCGACGTACGCCTTCGAACGGCGGCACTACTGGCTCCGCACGGCACCCGCGGGCGACCCGGCGGCGCTCGGGCTCACCGACGCCGGGCACCCGCTGCTGGGCGCGGTGGTCCGGACGCCCCACCCGGACGGCGCGGTCGCCACCGCCCGCTGGTCGGCCGCGCCGCACCCCTGGCTGTCCGCGGCCGGCGACCCGGTCGTCGTGCCCGACGCCGCCCTGGTGGAACTGGTCGTACGCCTCGGCGACGAGACCGGCACGCCCGTCGCCGACGAACTGACCGTCGACCGCCCGGTGACCCTGCCGCGCCACGGCGGCCGCGTCGTCCAGGTCGTCGTCGGCGAGGCGGACGACGACGGACGCAGGCCCGTCGAGGTGCACTCCCGTGACGGGGCGGCCGCGCCGGACGGGCCGTGGACACGGCACGCGCACGGCGTCCTGGCCCCCGACTCCGAGGCCGCGGACCTTCCCGGGCTCGGCGACCCCGCCGAGGCGGTGCTGCCCGAATCCGCGCTGGGCGACGTTCCCCGCTACGGCATCCACCCCGCGCTGCTGGACGCCGCCGTCCGCACGGCCCTGCCCGGGAACACCCGGGTCACGCGGTGGTCCGGGGTGCGGCTGCTGGCCTCCGGCGCGTCCGCGCTGCGCGTGCGCTCGGGCGCCACGACGCCGGCCGGGGACGGCCACCGGGTGGCGGGCCTGGAACTCGTCACGACGACGGGCCGGCCGGTCATGACCGTCGACGCCCTCGAGGCGGAGCCGGTCACCGAGGACCACGGCGGACCGGCGGACCACCTCCTCGCCCTCGAATGGCGGCCGTGGAGCCCCGACGGGACGACGGCCGCCGCCGACGTCCGGCACGTCACCACGGCCGCCGACGTCACCGCGGCGACCGGCGCGGACCTGCTGGTGTACGAGGCGCGGCCGGCAGAGCCGCGGACGGCGGTCGCCTCGGCGCTGGCCGTGCTCCAGGCGTTCGTCGCGGCTCCGGGCACCGCCACGACCCGGTGCGCCGTCGTGGTCCCCGACGGCACCGATCCCGGCACGGCCGCGGTCGGCGGCCTGGTGCGCTCGGCCCAGTCGGAACATCCGGGCCGGATCGTGCTGGTCGAGGCCGACGAGGCCGGCCGGGCACGGGTGCCCGCCGCCGCGACGGGCGGCGAACCCTGGCTGCGGATCACGGACGGTCGCACCGAGGTGCCCCGGCTGGCCCGGCCGGCCCTCACGGGAGCCGCCCGCCCGCTGGACCCGGCGGGCACGGTGCTGATCACCGGAGGCACCGGCACCCTCGGCGCCCTGACCGCACGGCACCTGGTCACCCGGCACGGCGTACGGCACCTGGTGCTCGCCGGGCGGCAGGGCCCCGCGGCCCGGGGTGCCCGCGAACTGGCGGCCGAACTGACCGCGCTCGGCGCGGACGTCACGCTCGCCCCCGTCGACGTCGCCGACCGCGCCCGGCTGGCCGCGCTCATCGACGCGGTGCCCGCGGAGCACCCGCTCACCGCGGTCGTGCACAGCGCCGGCGTCCTCGACGACGGCGTGCTCACCGCGCTGACCCCGAGCCGCCTCGACGCGGTGTTCGGTCCCAAACTGGACGCGGCGCTGCACCTCGACGAACTGACGCGGGACCTGGACCTCGCCGCCTTCGTCCTCTTCTCGTCGGCCGCCGGCTTGCTCGGCAACCCCGGGCAGGGCAACTACGCCGCCGCCAACGCCGCGCTGGACGCGCTGGCCGCACGGCGGCACGCCCTCGGGCTGCCCGCGGTGTCCATCGCCTGGGGCTACTGGAGCCGCTCCAGCGGACTGACCCGGCACCTGGGCGACACCGACCTGCGGCGCAACGAGTCCATCGGCATGACCGGTCTCTCCGACGCCGAGGGCATGGCCCAGTTCGACGCCGCGCTGCGGGCCGGGCCGCGGTGCGTCGCGGCGAAGCTCGACCCGGCCGCCCTCGCGGCCGCCGACGCCCCGGTCCCCGCTCCGCTGCGGGGCCTGGTCCCGCGGCGCCGCCCGGTCGTCCGCGCCGCGGTCGCGGACGCGGGGCCCACCGCGGCCGAACGGCTCACCGGACTGCCGCCCGCCGAGCAGAGCGCCGCGCTCCTCGCGGCGGTGCGCCGGCACGCCGCGGCGGTCCTCGGCCACGCCGGGCCCGGTTCCGTCGGCGCCGACCGGACGTTCAAGGACGCCGGGTTCGACTCGCTGACCGCGCTGGAACTGCGCAACCGGCTGGCCGCGGAGACCGGCCTCACCCTGTCCCCGGCGGTGATCTTCGACTACCCGAGGCCCGTCGCGCTCGCCGAGCACCTGCGGGCCAGGCTCCTGGGCGGGCCGGCGAGCCCCGCCGCCCCGGCGCGGCGGGAGGCGCCGGCCGAGGAGGACCCGATCGCCGTCGTGTCGATGGCGTGCCGCTTCCCGGCCGGGGTGCGCGGTCCGGAGGACCTGTGGCGGGTGGTGTCCGAGGGGATCGACGCGGTCGGCGCGTTCCCCGAGGACCGCGGCTGGGACACCGACGCGCTCTTCCACCCCGACCCCGACCACCCCGGCACCACCTACGTCCGCCACGGCGCCTTCCTCGACGACGCCGCCGGGTTCGACGCGGCCTTCTTCGGCATCTCGCCGAACGAGGCACTGGCGATGGACCCGCAGCAGCGGCTGCTCCTCGAGACGGCGTGGGAGACGTTCGAGCGGGCCGGCATCGACCCCACCGCACTGGCCGGCCAGGACGTCGGGGTGTTCGCGGGCATCAACAGCCACGACTGGTCGGTACGGCTGCACCGGGCCGCCGAGGTCGAGGGGTTCCGCCTGACCGGCAGCTCCGGCGGTGTCCTCTCCGGCCGGATCGCCTACCACCTCGGCCTCGTCGGCCCCGCCCTCACCGTGGACACCGCCTGCTCCTCCTCGCTGGTCGCGCTGCACCTGGCGACACAGGCGATGCGGCTCGGCGAGTGCTCCATGGCCCTCGTCGGCGGGGTGATGGTGATGGGCGACGCCGAGACCTTCGTGGAGTTCTCCCGGCAGCGCGGCCTGGCACCCGACGGGCGCTGCAAGGCGTTCGCCGACGCCGCCGACGGCACCGGCTGGTCCGAGGGCGCGGGGCTCCTGCTCCTCGAACCCCTCTCCCGGGCCCGGCGGCACGGACATCCGGTGCTGGCGGTGGTCCGTGGCAGTGCGGTGAACTCCGACGGTGCCTCGAACGGGTTGACGGCGCCGAACGGTCCGTCGCAGCAGCGGGTGATCCGGCAGGCGCTGGCGGTCTCGGGTCTGGGTCCGGCGGACGTGGACGCGGTGGAGGCGCACGGGACGGGTACGGTGCTGGGTGATCCGATCGAGGCCCAGGCGTTGCTGGCGACGTACGGTCAGGGGCGTCCGGCGGAACGGCCGTTGTGGCTGGGGTCGGTGAAGTCGAACATCGGGCACACCCAGGCCGCGGCCGGTGTGGCGGGTGTGATCAAGATGGTGCAGGCGCTGCGCCACGGCGTCCTGCCGCCCACCCTGCACGTCGACCGGCCCTCGACCCACGTCGACTGGACGGCGGGCGACGTCCGGCTGCTGACGGAGGCCCGCGACTGGCCGGAGACCGGACGCCCGCGCCGGGCCGGTGTGTCCTCCTTCGGCATCGGCGGCACCAACGCCCACGTCATCCTCGAACAGGCCCCCGACCCGGAGGAGCCCGCGTCCGGCCCGGTCCCCGGAGCCGCGGGGTCCGGCGCCGAACCGGCCCGCGCGTCCGGCCGGCCCCTCCCGGGAGCGGCACACCGGCCGGCCGGGTCCGCCCCCGAAGCGACCGGCCCCGCCCGGGTGCCCGTGCCCGTGCCGGTGTCGGCACGCACCCCCGCCGCGCTGCGCGCCCAGGCGGCCCTGCTCGCCGACTTCCTGGCCGGCCGCCCGGAGGTGTCCCTCACGGACACCGCCCTGGCCCTCGCCACCGGTCGCGCCCACCTCGACCGCCGTGCCGTGCTGCTGGCCGACGACCGGGACCGGCTCCTCGACGGCCTGCGCGCGCTCGCCGACGGCGCGGCCGCCGACGTCACGGGCAGTCCGGCCGACGGCAGGCTCGCCTTCCTCTTCACCGGCCAGGGCAGCCAATGGGCCGGCATGGGCCGGGCCCTGGCCGAGGCGTTCCCGGTGTTCGCCGAGGCGTTCGCCGACGCCTGCGCGGCCGTCGAACGCCATCTGGGCGATCACGACGTGCGTCCCCTCGCCGAGGTGGCGTTCGCCGAGCCCGGCTCCGCCGAGGGCGAGCTGCTCGACCGGACCCTGTACACCCAGACGTGCGTGTTCGCGCTGGAGACCGCGCTGTTCCGGCTGCTCGCCTCCTGGGGCGTGCACCCCGACATCGTCGCGGGACACTCCGTCGGGGAGATCACCGCGGCCCACGTGAGCGGTGTGCTCGGCCTGGCCGAGGCCGGTGAGATGGTGGCGGCACGCGGCCGGCTCATGCAAGGGCTGCCCCCGGGCGGCGCCATGGCCGCGGTCCAGGCCACCGAGGCCGAGACGGCGCCCCTGCTGGCGCGCGCACCGGGCGCGGTGGCCGTCGCGGCCGTCAACAGCCCCGGCTCGCTGGTGCTGTCCGGCGAGGAGGACGCCGTCCTCGCCGTCGTCCGCGAGCTGGCCGCACGCGGGCGCAGGACCCGTCGGCTCCCGGTCAGCCACGCCTTCCACTCGCCCCTGATGGCGCCGATGCGCGAGGAGTTCCGTGCCGTCGCCGAACGGCTGACGTACCGGCCGGGCGAGCTGCCGGTCGTGTCCACCGTGACCGGCGCCCTCGTCACGGACGGCCGGCTGGCGGGCCCGGACCACTGGGTCGACCAGGTCGAGGCCCCGGTGCGGTTCGGGGACGCCGTCACCGCCCTGTGCGCGCAAGGAGCGGTCACCTTCACCGAGGTCGGCCCCGGTGGCGCCCTCGTCGCCATGGCCCTGGAATCGCCCGACGTGCCGGCCGAGGGCTGCTTCCCCACCCTGCGCGAGAACGGCGCGGCGGCGGACGTGCTGGCCGCGCTGGCCGCGCTGCACACGCGGGGCGTCCCCGTCGACTGGCCGGCGGTCCTCGGCGGCCCGCCCGCCGGCCCGCTCGCCGCCGAACTGCCCACCTACGCCTTCCAGCACCGGCGCTACTGGCTCGACGAGCCCGCGCCGGGCGGCAGCGCTCCGGTACGGGCCCTTCCGGAGACCGGGCCCGCCGATGACGCGGTGCCCGCCGCCGACGCGGTGCCCGCCGGTGGGGCGGTGCCCGCCGCCGACCGTTCCGGCGCGGACCGGCGCGACACGTTCCTGGAGCTGATCCGGGAGAGCACCACCGTCGTCCTCGGCCACCACGGCGACGAGGTGTTCGACGAGGACCAGCCCTTCAAGAGCCTCGGCTTCGACTCCCTCACCGGGGTCCGGCTCAGCCGCCGGCTCCAGGACCTCACCGGCGTACCGGTTCCCGCGACCGCGGTCTTCGACCACCCGACCCCGGCGGCGCTGGCCGCGTACCTGCTGGGGGAGGACCGCTCGTCCGACGTCGCCGTCGCCGTGCCGTCGTACGCCGGAGAGCCGATCGCGATCGTCGGGATGAGCACCCGGCTGCCCGGTGACGTGAACAGCCCCGAGGAGCTGTGGCGGCTGGTCGCCGAGGGACGCGACGCCGTGTCCGGGTTCCCCATCGACCGCGACTGGGACCTCGAAGCCCTCTACCACCCGGACCCGGCCCACCCCGGGACCAGCTACACGCGCGCCGGCGGATTCCTGCACGACGCCGCGCAGTTCGACGCCGCCCTGTTCGGGATCTCCCCGCGCGAGGCCCTCGCCATGGACCCGCAGCAACGGCTGCTGCTGGAGACCTCCTGGGAGGCGCTGGAGCACGCGGGCATCGACCCGCTCTCGGCCCGCGGCCGCGACGTCGGCGTCTTCACCGGGATCGTCCACCACGACTACGTCACCCGGCTGCGCAGCGTGCCCGAGGAGGCCCAGGGCTACGTGATGACCGGGACCTCCTCCAGCGTGGCCTCGGGCCGGGTCTCCTACGTGTTCGGCTTCGAGGGGCCGGCCGTCACCGTGGACACCGCCTGCTCCTCGTCCCTGGTGGCGATCCACCTGGCCGCGCAGGCCCTGCGGCAGGGCGAGTGCTCCCTGGCGCTCGCCGGCGGCGCGACCGTCATGGCCAGCCCGGACGCCTTCGTGGAGTTCTCCCGGCAGCGCGGGCTGTCCGCGGACGGCAGGTGCAAGGCCTTCTCGTCCACCGCCGACGGCACCGGCTGGTCCGAGGGCGTGGGCGTGGTGGTCCTCGAACGGCTCTCCGTCGCCCGGGAGAAGGGCCACCGCGTGCTGGCGGTGGTCCGTGGCAGTGCGGTGAACTCCGACGGTGCCTCGAACGGGTTGACGGCGCCGAACGGTCCGTCGCAGCAGCGGGTGATCCGGCAGGCGCTGGCGGTCTCGGGTCTGGGTCCGGCGGACGTGGACGCGGTGGAGGCGCACGGGACGGGTACGGTGCTGGGTGATCCGATCGAGGCCCAGGCGTTGCTGGCGACGTACGGTCAGGGGCGTCCGGCGGAACGGCCGTTGTGGCTGGGGTCGGTGAAGTCGAACATCGGGCACACCCAGGCCGCGGCCGGTGTGGCGGGTGTGATCAAGATGGTGCAGGCGCTGCGCCACGGCGTCCTGCCGCCCACCCTGCACGTCGAGGAGCCCACCCGTCAGGTGGACTGGTCGTCCGGCGCGGTACGGCTCCTCACCGAGGCGCGGGAGTGGCCGCGCGGCGACCGGCCGCGCCGCGCCGCCGTCTCCGCCTTCGGGGCGAGCGGCACGAACGCGCACCTGGTCATCGAGGAGGCCGGCCCGGTTCCCGAGGAGTCCCGGCCCGCCGTACCCGTGCCCCCGGCGGACGCGGAGACCCCGCTCGTGCTCCCGGACGGCGCGGACGCCCCGCCCCCCGTGCTGCCGCTGGTGCTGTCGGCCAGGACGCCCGGCTCGCTGGCCGCGCAGGCCGGCCGGACGGCCGCCTTCCTGGGGCGGCCGGACGCTCCGTCGCTCCCCGCGGTCGCCTCGACGCTGGTGACCGCGCGGGCGACGCTCACCGAGCGGGCCGTCGTCGTGGCCGGGACGCGCACCGAGGCCCTGGCCGGCCTGGAGGCCCTGGCCCGGGGCGAGAGCGCGCCCCACGTGGTCACCGGCAGCGCCGCGCCGGCACCGGGCAAGGTCGTCCTGGTCTTCCCGGGCCAGGGGGCCCAGTGGGCCGGCATGGGGCGGGAACTGCTGGACGCCTCACCGGTGTTCGCGCAGCGGATCGCCGAGTGCGCCCGCGCCCTCGAACCCTGGATCGACTGGTCCCTGACGGACGTCCTGCGCGGCGACGTGGACGCCGGGACGCTGGAGCGCGTCGACGTCGTCCAGCCGGCGAGCTTCGCGATGATGATCGGCCTGGCGGCGGTGTGGGCCGCGGCCGGCGTGCTGCCCGACGCCGTCGTGGGACATTCGCAGGGCGAGATCGCGGCGGCCTGTGTGGCCGGGGCGCTGTCGCTGGAGACCGCCGCCCGGATCGTCGCGGTCCGCAGCCGGGCCATCGCGGCCACCCTGTCCGGGCGCGGCGGGATGGCCTCGGTGGCGCTGGACGCGGAAGAGGCGCGCCGCCGCCTCCTGCCCTGGGACGGGCGGGTGGAGGTCGCCGCCGTCAACGGTCCCGCGTCGGCGGTGGTCGCGGGGGACACCGAGGCGCTCGACGAGGCCCTCGACGCGCTGGCCGCGCAGGGCGTCCGGGTCCGGCGGGTGCCGGTGGACTACGCCTCGCACACCCGGCACGTCGAGGAGCTGGAGGAGGTGCTGGCGCAGGCGCTCGCGGGCGTCGAGGCGAGCGCGCCGCGGGTGCCCTTCCACTCCACGGTGACCGGCGAGCGGGTCACCGACGACTCGGTCCTGGACGCCGCGTACTGGTACCGCAACCTGCGCCGGCCGGTCGGGTTCGGGCCGGCCGTCGAGGAACTGCTGAGGCTGCGGTACGGCGTCTTCGTCGAGGTCAGCGCCCACCCGGTGCTGATCCAGCCGGTCACCGACCTGGCGGACGGCAGCGCGGCCGGGCCGTCCCGTACGGTCGTCTGCGGCACCCTCAGGCGCGGCGACGGCGGCCTCGGGCGCCTGCTCGCCTCGGCCGCCCAGCTCTTCACCGGCGGGGTGGCGGTCGACTGGTCCGCGCTCCTGCCGGCCGGCGTCACCCCCGCCCCCGACCTGCCGACGTACGCCTTCGAGCGTCGCCACTACTGGCTGGGCGAAGACCCGGCGCCCGACCGCGGGGCCGGGGCGGCCGAAGGCGCGGACGACGACTTCTGGACGGCGGTCGAGCACCGCGACGTCGGCTCGCTCGGCGAACTGCTGGCCCTGTCCGGCGACCAGCGCGCGGCGCTGGGTTCGCTCGTGCCGGCCCTCACCGACTGGCGCCGGGGCAGGCGCGAGCGCGGGGCCGTGGAGAAACTGCGCTACACCGTCACCTGGAAGCCGCTGGAGCGTGACTCCGTGGGCGTGCCCGGTGGCCGGTGGCTCGTCGTCCTGCCCGACGGCGCCCGGCCGGACGACCTGCTGGAGGAGCTGACCGGGCTCGGGTTCGACCCCCTGCCGCTGACGGCGGGGGAGACGGACCGGGCCGCGCTCGCCGAGCGGCTCACCGACGCCCTCGCCGCGTGCGAGGTGTCCGGTGTGCTGTCCCTGCTGGCCCTCGGCGAGCACCCGGGCACCGGCCCGCAGGACCCGACCGCGCTCACGGCGTCGACCCTCGCGCTCGTCCAGGCGCTCGGCGACGCGGGCGTCACCGCGCCCCTGTGGTGCGTGACCCGGGGCGCGGTGGACATCGGCATCCGCGACACCCTCGAGGCGCCCGCCCAGGCGGCGCTGTGGGGGCTCGGCCGGGTCGTCGCCCTGGAGCGCCCCGACCGCTGGGGCGGACTGATCGACCTGCCGGCGGACCCGGGACCGCGGACGGCGCAGCGCCTGCTGGGAGTGCTCGGCGCAGCCTCGGGCGAGGACCAGCTGGCGATCCGGCGTTCCGGCGTCTACGTCCGCCGGCTCGTCCGCAAGCCCGTGCCCAGGTCCGCCGACGCCGGCTGGCGGCCGCGCGGCACGGTCCTGGTCACCGGCGGCGCGGAGGGCCTCGGCCGGCACACCTCGCTGTGGCTGGCGCGCAACGGGGCCGCCCGGCTGGTCGTCACCACGACCTCCGGTGCGCCCGAGGACTGCGTGGACCGCCTGCGTGCCGAACTCGGCGGGTCGGGAACGGAGCTGGAGTCCTGCGCCCAGCGGGACACCGGGCGGCTCGCCGAACTGCTGTCCGCCGATCCGCGGCGGCCGCTCACCGCCGTGGTGCACGCCGCCGACGTCACGCAGGCCGGCCCCCTCGACGACACCGCGGCGGCGGACCTCGCCGCGGTCTTCGGGACCAAGGTGGAGCCGGCGCTCTGGCTGGCCGAGCGGTTCGCCGGCACACCGCTCGACGCGTTCGTGGTGTTCTCCTCGATCGCAGGTGTCTGGGGCGGCGGCGGCCAGGGCCCCTCCGGCGCGGCCAACGCCGTTCTCGACGCGCTCGTGGAGTGGCGCCGGGGGCGGGGTCTCGCGGCGACCGCCGTCGCCTGGGGCGCGCTGGACGAGATCGGGGTGGGCATGGACGAGGCGGCCCTGGCGCAGCTGCGGCGCCGCGGTGTGCTGCCGATCGCCCCGGAGCTGGCGGTCACCGCGCTGGCGCAGGTGGCGGAGACGGGGGAGAAGACCGTCACCGTCGCCGACATGGACTGGGCGGCCTTCGTCCCGGCGTTCACCTCGGTGCGGCCCGGTCCGCTGTTCGCGGAGCTGCCGGAAGCGGCGGACGTGCTGCGGGCGGCGGCGGCCGACGACGGCGGCGAGACCACCTCCTCCCTGGTGGACTCCTTGCGCGCGGTCGCGGAGGCCGAACAGGAGCGCATGCTGCTGCGGCTCGTGCGCGGCCAGGCGGCGGCGGTCCTCGGGCACAGCGGCGCCGACGCCATCGGCCCAGCCCAGGCGTTCCAGGAGGCCGGCTTCGACTCGCTGGCCGCGGTCAACTTCCGCAACGGCCTGCACACCGCCACCGGGCTCACACTGCCGTCCACGCTGGTGTTCGACTATCCGACCCCGGAGGCGCTCGTCGGCCACCTGCGGGAGGAACTGCTGCGCGACCCCGGGGACGACCCGGAGGCCAGGGAGGAGGACCTCCGGCGCGTGCTGGCCACCGTCGCGCTGGAGCGGTTCCGGGAGGCCGGGGTGCTGGAGACGCTGCTCGCCCTGGCCGACGACGGCGGGACGGCGGGCGAGGAGGCCGGGGCGGTCGCGGCGGTCCGGGACGACGACGGGGAGGACGAGGAGGACGCCATCGACGCGATGGACGTGGACAGCCTGGTGCAGCGGGTGCTGGGCGCCTCGGGCTGACACGGCGCCGTCGCCGCGGCGCACGAGCCGCGCACGAGCCGCGAGGAACACGAGGAACACGAGGAACACGAGGAACACGAGGAACACGAGGGACCGTAGGGGGACGGAATGGTCCGGCGAGTTCCGCTGCGCCTGGGCACCCGGTCGTACGAGGTGCTGATCGGCCCCGGCGTGCGCGACGAGCCGGCGTCCGTGCTGCACGGGCCGGGCGCGGCCCGGACCGTCGTGGTCTCGGCCCGGCCGCGCGAGTGGGTGCCCGGGACGGGGATCGAGACGCCGGCGCTCGCGGCCCGGGACGGCGAGGAGGACGAGAACCCGGCCACCGTGGAGGCGCTCCGCCGGGAGTCCACCGCGTTCGGACCGACCCGGCACGACGCGGTCGTCTCCTGCGGCGGGGGGCGCCACCACGGACGTGGTGGGGCTCGCCGCGGCGCTCCACCACCGGGGTGTGCCGGTGGTGCACCTGCCGACGTCCCCGCTCGCCCAGGTCGACGCGAGCGTCGGGGGGAAGACCGCGGTCGACCCGCCCGGGGGAAGAACCTCGTGGGCGCCTACGGGCAGCCCGGCGCCGCGCCGTGCGACACCGACCACCTCACCACGCTGCCCCGGCGGGAACCGCGCGACGGGCTCGGTGGGATCGCCGGTGCCGTTTCATCGGCGCCGGCGACCCGCGCGGCCTGCCGCTCGCCGAGCGGATCGCCGCGAGTGTGACCCTGAAGGCGAGGACCGTCGAGCAGGACGAGCGCGACACCGGCCTCCGGCACGTCCGCGACCACGGCCACACCCTGGGGCACGCGCCGGAGGTGACCACCGGTTTCGCGCCGCGGCACGGTGAGGCCGTCGCCGTCGGCACCGTGTTCGCGGGTCTGCTCGCCGGAGAGCTGGGCCGGATCACCCCGGACCGGGTGGCCGAGCACCGGGCCGTGGTGGAGCACCGGGCCGTGGTGGAGCACCACGGCCTGCCCGCGGCCCTGCCGACCGGGCCCGCCACCGAGGCCGGTCCGGGTGATGCGCCGGGACGAGAAGGCGGTGAACGGGCCGGCCTTCGTCCTGGACGGCCCGCGGGGAGCGGAGCGGTTCGCCGGCGTCGCCGAGGGCGTCGTGACGCGCGTCCTGGAGCGGATGCCGCGCCGCCCGACGGCAGGGCTGCTGCGGGCCGCCGCGCGGGCCTGACACCCGGCGAAGGGCGGGCCCGGCACACCGGTGGGGCTCCCGGCCGAGCCGGGAGCCCCACCGGGCGGACGGGACGGTCAGCCGTACGGGCCGCTCACGGCCGGGGCTGGATGAACGGCAGCAACGGGGTGACCGCGTGCCGCCCGGCCTCCTCCTTGACGGCCTGCCGGAGGGCGGTGAGCTGGACGTCCACGAGCCGGCGGGTCCGCGGGTCCGTGAGGACGGTCGTGACCCCGCCGTCCTCGGCCTCGACGTCCTCCATCTTCGCCGGGGCCTCGCTGAGGTGCACCCACGGGCCGCTGATCACGAACGCGTGGCAGTTGTGCAGCACGCGGCCCAGATCGCTGAGGGCGTTGCGGCCGAGGCCGGCGCCGGGCGTGGCCACCATGGTGACGACGCATTTGCCCAGCAGAGCGGAGGTCGCCATCGGACGGGAGGCCCAGTCGATGGCGTTCTTGAGCACGCCCGGAATGGAGCCGTTGTACTCCGGGCTGGCGATGACCAGGCCGTCCGCCTCGGCGATCGCCGTGCGCAGCCGGTGCACCGGCCGCGGGCAGTCCGCGACGTCGAGGTCCTGGTCGTAGGGGGGAACCTCACCGAGGCCGTCGAAGAGTTCGATCTCCATTCCCTCGGGTGCCAGTGGGGGAAGTGCACGCAGCAGCCGCGTGTTGAACGAGTCCTGACGCAGTGACCCGGAAATGGCGAGAATGCGCAACGGAAAAGCTCCCTGTGGTGTTTTTGAAATCGCCTCACCGTAACAGTGGTCCTGTCGGGGCATGGGCCTTTTTTGGCCGCATTGGTGAGCTCTTTGCAGAATCGCTCCGGCGTCCCCCGCGAGCCATCCGTCAGGTTGGTAGTTCTCGGCTGCGTGGCTCGAAAAGCCTTGCTGGGAGGGCGGTTCGCTGTCTAGCTTCAGTCGGCATGACGACGTATACGGTGGAATCCTCGCACAAAACGGTGCGTTCCGGAATCCTTGATCCGAAGGCGCCGCCCGCCGCCACGATCGAATCCGGTGACGAGGTCGACTATCCGAATACTTGGACGAACTGGCAGAACGAGATGAAATTCGGCATGTCGTTCGCCGAGCGCGCACGTCTGCGGGAGCAGTACCCGGGCTGTCCCTTCCAGTTGATCGGGCCGGTGGAAATGGCCGGTTCCCGGCCCGGAGACGTGATCGAGTGCCGGCTGGTGCGGCTGCGGCTCGCCGACTGGGGGTGCAACGTCTTCCCCACCGGTGCGGGGGCGCTCCCGCACGACTTCGACGAGCCGTACACGCACTACTTCCGGTTCGACGAGACCCGGACCCGCGCCGACTACGTGCGGGGCATCTCGTTCGACCTGGCGCCGTTCCTCGGCATCGTCGCGGTCGAGCCGGCCGGCGACGACCCGGTCAGCGCGCTTCCGGCCGGCGCCCACGGCGGCAACCTGTCGCTGCGCGAACTCACCGTCGGCTCGTCCCTGTTCCTGCCGGTGGCCAAGCCCGGCGGCCGGATCTGGGTGGGCGACGTGCACGCCCTGCAGGGGGACGGCCTCGTGGACCAGACGGCGATCAAGTCCACCGCGGAGGAGCTGCGGATGCGCTACGACCTGCACCGTGACGTCGGACTGACCCGGCCGCTGGCCGAGACCGACACCCACTGGATCGGCCTCGGCTTCGCCGACAACCTCGACGACGCCCTGATCGACTGCGTCCGCGGCATGATCAGCTGGATCGGTGCCGCGACCGGCGTCGGCGCCGCCGAGGCGTACGCGCTGTGCAGCATCTCGGCGAGCTTCCGCGTCACCCAGTACGCCGACCAGCGCGGCGCCCCGCACGTCGGTCTCGACGGACCGCCGAAGGGTGTGCACGGCCTGCTGCCGAAGGACGTCTTCCCGGCGGAGCTGCGGTCGCGCGTCGACCGGTGGCTGCGCCCGGACAGCTGACGGGCCGACGGCTCCACCGCCCGACAGCCCGACAGCCCGACAGCCCGGCGGCTTCGTCGACCGGCGGCCCGGGGTCCCGGCGGCCGACAGCTCGGCCGACCGGCGGCCCGGCGGCCGACAGCTCCGCCGACCCGGTGGCCGACCGCCCGACCGCCCGACCGCCCGACCGCCCGGGCGGCGAGGGCCGCCTCTCAGCCGAGGCCGATCAGGACCTTGCCGGTCACCCCGTTCTCGACCGCGTCGTGGGCGTCGCCGGTGCGGTCGAGCGGGTAGCGGTGGAGCGGCAGCCCCGCGTCCTCGCCCACGCTCAGGGCCCCGTCCGCGACCGCCGCGGTCACGTCCGCCACGGCGGCGTCCTTCTCCCCGGGCGACAGCGTCAGCGCCAGCACGAACTGGTAGCGCAGGTTCCGGCCCATCAGCAGCCGGGTGGGCAGCCGCACCTCGCCGTCGCCCTCGGTCCCGTAGGCGGCGACCGTGCCGCCCGGGGCGAGCACCTCGAGATCGAGGCCGAGGTTCGCGGACGGGGCCACCTCGACGATCAGGTCCACCCCCGCGGGCGCCACCGCGCGGACGTCCGCCGCGGCGCCGTCCGACCGGTGGTGCACCACGTGCCCGGCACCCGCGGCGCGCGCCAGCTTCTCCTTCTCCGGGCTGCCGACCGTCGCGATCACCGTCGCGCCGCTCCACGCCGCGAGCTGGACCGCCGCGTGGCCGACGCCGCCCGCGCCGCCCGCCACCAGCACGGTGCTCCCGGCCAGCGCGCCCGGCCCGAGTCCGGCCGGCGCGTGCCGGCCCGAGGTCAGGCACCGGTGCGCCGCCAGCGCGGGCAGCCCGATGCTCGCGCCCAGTTCCAGCGAGGCGCCCGGGGGCAGTGCCACCGCCTGACGGGACGGCAGCACCACGAACTCGGCGGCGGTGCCCCGCGGACGCCGCCACGCCGCCTCCCACATCCACACCCGCTGTCCCACGCGCTCCGCGGCGACACCGGGGCCGACGGCCTCGATCACCCCGCTGCCGTCGTGATGGGGGGTCACCTCGGGGTACATCAGGCGTCCGTCGGCGTGACCGAACCGGCGGCACTTCCAGTCGGTGGCGTTCACCCCCGAGATCGCCACCCGGACCCGGACCTCGCCGGGACCGGGCTCCGGCACCGGCCGGTCGGCCAGTTCGAGGACCTCCCGGTTTCCCACCGACGCGTAGACGATCGCCTTCACTGGCACTCCTTCGACAGGGAGCCGCTGTGGAACCGGAAGCCGTCCCACGGCCGCGAGGCTAACCGCCGCGGATCCGGCGCCACAGCGCTTCCCGCGATGCCTGTCAAGGTGAGGGATGGCGGGGCGTCCGGGGATCACTAACGTCGCTTCGGTCCGCCGGTTCCGCCCGGCCTGAGGAGGATGTCGTATGGCAGCGCCCATCACCTACCAGCAACTCGTGGACCGGACCGACCACTTCGCCCCGCCGGCGGTGCTGACCGCGGCGGCGCCGTTGTCCCGGATGCTCTACCCGGACGGGCACGTCGGCTGGCTGGCCACCGGGCTCGAGGTGGCCAAGGAGGTGCTGAGCAGTCCCGCGTTCAGCCACAACTTCCACTCGGCGCACTTCCCGATGCTGAAGAAGGGGGAGCCGTTCCCCTCCATGCCCGTCATCCCGGGCATGTTCATCCACATGGACCCGCCCGAGCACACGCGCTACCGCGGCATGCTCACCGCCGAGTTCGGCACGCGCCGGATGGCCGCGCTCGCCCCGCGCGTCGAGGAGATCGCGGCCGGGCAGCTGGAGGCCCTGCGCGCCCAGGGCTCGCCCGCCGACCTGCTGCCCGCCTACATCCGGCCGCTGGTGCTGCGGGTGCTCTGCGAGGTCGTCGGCGTCCCCTACGAGGACGCCCCCACCCTGGCCGCGCTGGCGGACACCGCCAACGACGACGACGTCCCGCTGGAGGACGAGTTCGCCGCCGAGAAGCGGGCGTTCTTCCTCACCCGCGACCTGGTCGAGCGGGCCAGGACCTCGCCCGGGGACGACGTCCTGGGACGGCTGACGGCGGTCGAGGGACTCTCCGACCGCGAGATCACCAACATGCTGCTGGTGGTGTTCGTCGCCGGCTTCGCCACCTGCGAGGGAGCCGTGGCGGCCGCGGCACTCGCCCTGCTCCACCACGGCGAACAGCTCGCGGTCTTCCGCGCCGCGGCGGAATCGGGCAAGGGCACCGAACAGGCGGTCGAGGAACTGCTGCGCCACACCACCGTGAACCAGTACCAGATCTTCCGCACGGCACTGCAGGACACCCACCTGCACGGCGAACTGGTCCGCGAGGGGGACACGGTGACCGTCTCGCTGCCGGCGGCGAACCGCGACCCGGCCCAGTTCGGCTGCCCCGCGCAGCTGGACCTCGACCGGCAGGACGCCTCCGGTCACATCGCGTTCGGCTACGGCGCCCACGCCTGCGTCGGTCAGCGCCTCGGACGCGCCGTGCTGGGCACCGCGCTGGAGACGCTCGTGCGGGGGCTGCCGGAACTGACCCTGGACGCGCCGCTGGAGGACATCCCGCTGCGGGCCCGCACCCCCGTGCTGAGCGTGGGCAGGCTGCCCGTGCGCTGGTAGCCCGGCGCTCGACCCGTACGACGCCCGGCCGGTGGAACCGCGCCGGGCGTCCGCCGTACGCGGTCCCGCAGGGTGACGGCACCGGGCGTCCGGCGCGCGGCCCGGCACCGCGGTGTCACCGGCGCGTGGACACGACCGGCACGGCTCTCGGGCAGGCGTCCGGTACGCCCCCTTCCGGCAGGGGCGGCCCGCGGCCCCGGTCGCGGCCGCCGGCCCGGTCAGCGAGCGTGTGCGACCGGGGCGCCCCGCAGCTGCGCGCGCAGCTCGTCGACGAGGGCCGCGGCGTCGCCCGGCCCGGCGGTGCCGAACACGTGGTGGTCGGGACGGACCAGGACGCTCGCCGCACCGAACCGTTCGAGACAGGCGTGGTAGACGCCGTCGACGTCCCGCACCTCACCCGGCCCGGCCGGTGAGCCGGGCGGCACCAGACGTGCCACGCGTGTTCCGAGACCGGCCAGGAACGCCCGCTGGTCCTCGCTCAGCCCGGCCGGGTCCTCCGTGGTGATCAGGACGAAGCCGGTGCCGACGAGCTGGTCGAAGCGGCCCCGCGCGCCGTCGGTCTCCACCGTGCCGGCGATCATGACCTCACCGGCACCACCGCACCCCTGCCCGGCGGGCCGCAGCAGCCCCTGGGTCAGCGGCTCGGCGGCCGGCGGGCCCTGCGGCCCACGGCCGGCGCCGTTGGCCAGGATCGCCGCGTCCCGGTCGGCCGCCGCCGCCGGGTCGGTCACACAGATCACCCGGCCCAGCTTGACCGACGCGGTGATCGAGGCCTTGGCCTGCGGGCGGCGTTCGAGCGTGTAGGTGTCGAGCAGACGCTCCGGCGCCCGGTCCGTCAGCACCAGGTCGAGCTTCCAGGCGAGGTTGACGACGTCCCGGACGCCGGCGCACATGCCCTGCCCGGCGAACGGGGGCATCAGGTGGGCGGCGTCCCCGGCGAGGAAGACCCGGCCCGAACGCCACCGGTCGGCCCACAGGGCGCGGAACCGGTAGGTGGTGCTGCGCAGCAGCGTGGCCGTCGCCGGGGTGACCCCGTGCGGGGCGAGCAGGCGCCAGGCGGCCTCGGGGGTGTCCAGCTCCGCGGCGCTCTCGCCCGGCAGGCGCATGAACTCCCAGCGGCGGCGTCCCGGCCCGCTGCCGACCATCGTCGTGGGGCGAGCCGGGTCGCACAGCTGCACGTTCGTCGGGACGAACGCGCGGGGGGTGTGGAGCCGGACGTCGCAGAGCAGCCACTCGTAGGAGAAGCCGAGGTCGGTGACGGACACGCCGACGCGTTCGCGCACGAAGCTGTTGGCGCCGTCGCAGCCCACCAGCCACCGGGCGGTGAACGTGCGTGTCGCGCCGTCCTCGCGGACCGCGGTCGCGGTGACGCCCGAGGGCGTCTGGGCGATGTCCACCACGCGGTGGCCGGTGTGCGTCTCGACGTCCGGGAGCGTCGCCAGCCGCTTCGCGAGCAGCTCTTCGAGCGCCGGCTGGTGCATCGTGCTGGCGTCCGGCCAGCCGTACCGGCCGGTGCGGCCGAAGACGATGTCGAGCAGGGGCCGGCCGTGGGCGTCACGCCACTGGTAGCCGGTCGCCGGCTCGGAGATCGCGGCCAGGCCGTCGCCGATGCCGGTGGCCGCGAGCAGGCGCGCGGTCTCGCCGTCGAAGCTCGTCGCACGGGGCAGCGGATAGGGCTCCGGCCGGCGCTCGAGGACGCACACCCGGTGGCGGCGGTCGGCCAGCAGGGCGGCGAGCACGGCGCCCACCGGCCCCCGGCCGACGACGATGACGTCGGCGTCCGGGGCGCCGGGGGCGCCGGGGGTGTCCGGGCGGGATGCGGACGGATGAGGTGTGCCGGGCATGTCCAGAGGCCTCCGTACCGCGACAGGTGATGCGGGGGGCAACGGCTTCGGAACGCTACCGGCGGCCCGCGTGGCGTTGTCAAGGCTCCACGGGGAAGGTCGTGGCACGACTGTCAGGCTGGGGGATGCTGGGGCCGCCGCGGGCGGCGTAGCCTGACGGCGGCGCACGAGACCGGTGTAGGCACCAGCGAAGGGGGGGGAAGCGACGTCGAGAAGCCAGGGAAGACGCCCCTGCCCCCGACGCGTCGGACAGTGAGGTCCGGCGCGGTCTGCCGCTGTGACGGTGACGCGGACCGGGCGGTCACCGGACGCTGACCGGGGCGCGGTCGTGAAGGAGACGTCGCCGGTCGGCCACCCGCTCCGGCGTCCGGGCCGCACCGACGCGTGCCCGCCGGCCGAATCGATTCACCACACCCACACGTGCGCCTTCACGGAGCGCACCGCACCTCACCGGTGACTCCGCGGAATCTTCCCACGAGGAACGGGCCGCGGTCCAGCCGGTTTTGACGCGGCGTCAGGACTTGGCGCCGGGCCCACCGCACAGTCCGTCGAATTGGGGGTTTCTATGATCGAGCAAGCACGCGAACTGGATGCCGGTGAGGAATCGTCACTGCCGGCCTGCGTCGTGCTCGACTGCGTCACCGCCGAAATCCTGACCCGCGCCCACGGACGCTGGCAGGACGGCAGCCTCAGGGGAGCCATCACCCTCGCCGAGGAGGCGGTCGGGGCGGACTGCGGCCGCTGCGGCAGGTACTGCTCCGTCTACGCGAGTCTGCTGCTGACCCTGTTCCTGGTGGGCATCCGCCACGTGGAGGAGGCGGCGGACCTGCAGAGCCGGCTCCTCGCGTCGCCGGAGGTGCAGGAGGACCCCCAACTCGTCGCGAGTTCCACGCTCGTGGGGGCGAAGGTGGCACTGGCCGCCGGGGACTACGCGACCGCGGCCGCCCTCGCCGAACAGGGTCTGCGGCTCGCGGACGAGACCGGCCAGACCGCCTGGACCCCGATCGGGAACCTGGTGCTGGCCACGACGGCCCTGCGCCGGGGCGACATGTCCGCCGCGCTGCACTACAGCGGCAAGCTCGAGGAGGGCGCGGTGTTCGGCCGGGAGATGTTCCCGATCGGACAGCCCGCGTGGGCCGTCGTGCAGCTCAGCGAAGCGGGCAAGGGGCGCGACAAGGCCGCGGCCCTCGCCCGGGAACTGCTCGAGTCCGAGACGTTCACACGCCGCCTGCTGGTGGCGGAACCCGCGGCGGTGCCCTGGCTGGTCCGGCTGCTGCTCCGGGTCGGCGAGCCCGGCCCCGCCCGCACGGGGGTCCGCTTCGCCGAGCGGCTCGCGGCCGAGAACCCGGACGTCGACTCGGTCGCCGCCGCCGCACTGCACGCCGCCGCGCTGCTGGAGGGCGACCTCGACAAGCTGCGGCGCGCCGCGGAGACCCACACCGATCCGTGGGCCCGCGCCTCGGTGCTGGAGGACATCGGCGTCCGGCTCTGCGAAGGACGGCAGGAGGCCCCGGAGGCGGCGGGGCACTTCGAGCGCGCGATGCACGCCTACACCCGGATGGGATCGCTGCGCGACTCGTCCCGGGTCATGAGCCGGCTGCGGGGCATCAACGCCAGCCCGCGCTCGCGGGAGAGGTGCCGGCCGCGCAGCGGCGTCCGGGGCCTGACCGACACGGAGTACGCCGTGGCGAAGCTGGTCTCCCAGGGGCTGACCAACGGCGAGACGGCGGAACAGCTGTTCCTGTCCCGGCACACCGTCGCCTTCCACCTGCGCAAGGTGTTCCAGAAGGTCGGGGTCAAGTCCCGGCTCGAACTGGCCGTCATCTGGAGCGAGATCGACACCGGCCCCCTGGGCCCGGCCGTCGAAGCCGGGCCCGTACCGAGTTACAGCCGGACCTGACGCACCGTCACCCTGCGTGCGCGCCCGTCCCGCTCAGCCGGGTGGAGCCGGGCTCGCCAGGGCGGTGGCGCGCGCCGGGTCCCGCCCCAGGACCCGGGCGAGGGCCACGGCCCCGTACAGCGACGTGAGCCCGCCCCGGCACGACGCCCGCACCGGTGGCGCGTGCACGCCGGGCCGGGCCAGGGCGTGCACATGGTGCGCCACCGTGTCGACGAAGCCGGGCAGCCCGTCGGCGAATCCGCCGCCCACGACCACCAGCGCGGGGTGCATCAGCTCCCGGACGCCGGTGACCGCGAGCGCGATCCGGTGACAGGTGCGGTCCACGGCCTGCACGGCCCACGGCTCCCGGTGCACGAGGCCCTCCCGCAGTCGCCGGTACGTCACCTCGGCGCCACGCAGCCGGCTCGCCCGGGCCAGGGTGGCCGGGCCGGAGGCGGTGGACTGCAGACAGCCCCGCCGGCCGCACCGGCAGGACGGACCGTCCGGATCGGTCACCACGTGACCGAACTCGAAGGAGCCGCGGCCGAGGCCGGGGAGCGGGCCCGCCCCGGAGGTGAGGCCGCCCCCGACGCCGGTCCCGATCCCGACGTACAGCACGTCGGCGCAGCCGGTCGCCTCCGCCTCCGCCAGCGCGGCCAGGTCTCCGTCGTCGGCCCAGCCGACCGGTGTGTCCGGGAACAGCTCGGCCATCGCGCCGCGGACGTCCAGGCCGATCCACTCGGGCCGGCTCGGCCAGACCACCACGCGGTCGTCCGGGCCGACGGTGGCGGGCAGCGCGATGCCCACGGCGGCGAACCCGCCCGGAACCTCCCGGTGCAGCAGGCGGACCTCGGCGGCGAGCCGGGCCAGGTCGGAGGCGACACCGCGGCCGTGCCAGCGCGCGACGCGCTCACGGACCTCCCCGCCCGGTATCTCCGCGCGCAGGGCCACCTTGGTGCCGCCGATGTCCAGGCCGAGCCAGGCCGCCGGCGCCCGGGAGCGGGCGGCCGCGGAGGACGGGCTCATCCCAGGCCGCCGACCGGAGCCGGGGGACACCAGGCCAGCAGATCCGCGGGAGACTTCAGGAGCAGGTCGGGCCCGGCGTCCAGCAGACCGCCCTCGTCGACCGTCGCCCAGGTCGCCCCGGCGGAGGTGACGCCCGCGCCCCGGGCGCTGTGGACGTCCGCGGGAGCGTCCCCCACCATGATCGTCTCCTCGGCCCGGACGTCGAGCAGCCGCAGGGCCCGCAGCACGATGTCCGGCGCCGGCTTGGGGCGCGCGACCTCGTCGGACCCGATCACATGGTCGAAGAACCCGGCGATGCCCAGGGTCTCCAGCAGCGAGCGGGCCCGCACCCCGGCCTTCCCGGTGGCCACGGCGAGCCCCAGCCCGCGGGCCCGCAGGGTCCCCAGCAGGTCCACGATCCCGTCGACCACCGGGACCTGGTCGGCCAGCCGGTAGCTCTCGCGGACGAACGGCTCCTCCATCTCCAGGGGCAGTCCCATGATGCGCATGATCTCCGGGAAGTACCGGCCCTGGTACCGCTGGTACTCCGCGAACGGCGCGGGGCCGTCACCGACCACCTCGGCGTACGCGGCGGTGAAGGCCCTTCCCATCACCTCGTGGCTGTCGACGAGGACGCCGTCGAGGTCGAAGATCACCGCGCTGCGTGGCGCGACGGTCGTCATCTCTCACCTGCCTTGGACTCGGCCGGCCCGGCCGGCACCAGGGACGTGGCCGCGGCAGCGTAGATCGCTTCGACGACCGTGACGATTCGGCGGGCACCCTCGATCGCCCGGCCCCGGGACGAGGGCGCGGACAGCAGTGAGCTCAGGGTGGAGAGCTGACGGTCGTACTCGGCGCCGACCGGTTGCGCGGGCACCCGTACGTCCTCGGCCTCTCCCGCCCGCACGAGGGTGATCCCGGGCCGCGGTACGCGCCGGGGGCTGAACCCGAAGGTGCAGCGCAGGGTCGCGGTCCCGGCGGTGCCCTCGACCCGGACCGTGGTGACGTCGTGCGTCGCGCCGGGCGAGGCCCAGCCGGCCCGCAGCCCGACGGACAGGCCGCCCCCGGCGACCAGGAAGGCCCGCACGGTGTCCTCGACGTCGGCGGTGACGCCCGGGGCCGGCGGGTCGTCGCGCCAGGCCGCCGTCCAGGCTGCGTCGTTCACGTGGTCGTCCGTCGTGACCGCCGCGACCTGGTCGAACGTCAGCGGGCCGACGACCGCGTCGAGCACGTCGAGGAGGTGCCAGCCCAGGTCGAACAGGACACCGCCGCCCGCCCGCGAGCGGTGGGTGAACCAGCCTCCGGCCCGTGGCACCCCGCGGGCCCGGATCCAGGACAGGTCGACGTTGCGGACCCGGCCGAGCGAGGGGACCAGCCGGGCCAGTTCGGCGACGTCGGCCCGGTACCGGGAGGCGCTGCCCGCCAGCAGGGTCGCGCCCCCTCGCCGTTCCGCGTCGGCGAGGACCGCGGCCTCGCCGGCGGAGAGACACACCGGCTTCTCCACGAACGTGGCCAGCCCGCGCAGCAGGAGGTCCCGGGCCACCGGGGCGTGGGCGTGGTTGGGGACGGCGACGACGGCGAGGTCGGCCCGCCCGGTGTCGAAGGCCTCGGGGTCCGCGAACGCGGGGCGTCCGGTCGCGGCGGTGAAAGCCGCCCGGCGCGCCGGATCGGGGTCGGCGGCGGCCACGACGTCGTAGCCGTCGTGGGCCGACAGCCGCGGGAGCCAGATCTCCCGGCCGGACCAGCCGAGTCCGACCAGGAACGTGCGTACGGTCATCCGGCGCGCACCAGCTCGGCCACGATGGCGGCGGCGTCCGTCAGCGCCGGTACGGAGCCGAGCAGCGTCCGGTGGTGCAGCCAGACGCAGTCCGCGCTGATCGCCTCGGCGTTCGGGCACCGCGCGGCCACCTCGTCCACCGTCTCGTCCGGGGCGCCGGCCTCCCAGAAGGCGTCGGTCCGGTAGATCGCGCGGAACGCCGCGAACGCCGGGAGCCCCGCCTCCACCAGCCGGTCCACCAGGGCGTTGCGCCGTTCCTCGGACCAGCCGGGCAGCCGGAACATGGCCATGTAGTGGGGGTTGCGGTCGGTGCGGTCGTCGTCGGCCTGCGGCTGGACGCCGGGAATGCCGGCCAGCAGCGCGGACAGCACCGGCCACCGCTCCTCACGAACCGTGATCTGACCGTCCAGACGGGCGAGCTGGGCGCGCAGCACCGCGGCCGAGAACTCGTTGAGCCGCATGTTGGTGCCGGCCACCCGGTGCAGGTAGTGGCGGTCGGTGGGGGGACGGCCGCAGGAGTGCCGCAGGAACGCCCTCTCGTACATCTCCTCGTCGGGGAAGAGGAGGGCGCCGCCCTCGCCGGCGGTCATCAGCTTGCCGTTCTGGAAGCTGAACGCGGCGACCGAGCCCAGTTCGCCGACCCTGCGGCCACGCCACCGCGCCCCGTGCGCGTGCGCCGCGTCCTGGAGCAGCGCCACGCCGGCGTCGGCGGCGAGCTTGTCCAGCCCGTCCATGTCCGCCATCAGTCCGGCCATGTGCACGGGCATGATCACCTTGGTGCGCGGGGTGACGGCCGCGGCCGCCGCGGCGACGTCGATGCAGTACGTCCCGGGGTCCACGTCCACGGGCACGCTGACCGCGCCGAGCCGCTGCACCGCCTGCGAGGACGAGATGAAGGTGAACGCGGGGACGATCACCTCGTCGCCCGGGCCGACACCCATGGCCTGCAGGGCGAGTTCCAGCGCATGCGTTCCGTTGGTGACGGCCAGCGCGTGCCGGGCACCGTGGTACTCGGCGAACTCCTCCTCGAAGGCGGTCACTTCACCGCCTCCCATGCGCCACCACTGGCCCTGCGCCAGCGCACGTTCGAGAGCCTCGCGTTCGCTGTCGTCGAACTGTGGCCAGGCCGGGAAGGTCGGTGCGGGCCGGGGATCCATGCTGACTGCTCTCCTCTTGTCTCCCGCCCGCGACGGTGGGTTCCCTCCGAGCAGCCTCGGCCGTCCACCGTGGAGAGGGTCCGTGTCCTGCGCCGTCTCGCGGACCGTCCCGGAGAATTCCGCAGGGCGTCCGCAGGCGAGGTGATCGAGTGTCGCCCCACCGTAGGCAGCCGGTCGCGGCCGTCGCATCGCACGACCTGGTAGTACCCGGCCGGGGACCACCGCGGCGGGGCGCGGACCGTCCGTACGGCGGCCTCGCGGGGGAGTGCGCACTACCCGGGTGGAGGATGCCGGGGCGTCCGCCGCGAGCCTACGGTGGCGGGCGGGCGGCGGTGATCCGCGCCGGGACGGGCCACCGGCCCGGCGGCGCGCGGAGGCCGCCGCTCTCCCACCCCCGCCGTGGAAGGGCCCGGATCATGACCCGCCCCGTCGTCAGCCCCGATGAGCTCGACTCCCTGGACTTCGCCGACCCCCGGCTGCACGCCGAGCGGGACCTCACCGAGGTGTGGCGTCACCTGCGGGAGCAGCGGCCGTTCCACTGGCAGCCCCCGCGGGAGGACCGTCCGGGCTTCTGGGTGCTCAGCCGCCACGCCGACGCGATGGCCGTCTACCGCGACAAGGAGCACTTCACCACCGAACGCGGGAACGCCCTGGAGAACCTCCTGATCGGAGGCGACCCGGCGGCCGGCTCCATGCTCGCGGTCACCGACGGCCACAAGCACACCCAGTTGCGCAACGTCCTCAACGCCGCGTTCGCGCCGAAGACGCTCGCCCGGATCCGCCACGCCCTGCGCCGCAGCATCGACGACCTCCTCGCCGTCGCCCTGGAGAAGGGCGAGTGCGACTTCGTCCGCGACGTGTCGGCGAGCATCCCGCTGGGCGCCATCTGCGCCCTCCTGGGCGTCCCGGAGTCCGACCACCAGTACCTGCTGGAGCGCACCTCGCACGCCTGGAGCTCCGACGAGGCCGACGCCTCCCCGGAGGCGACCTGGCAGGCGAAGAGCGAACTCCTGCTGTACTTCTCCGACGTGGCCGCGACACGGCGCGGCTCCGACGGCGACGACGTGATCAGCCTGCTGGCCAACTCCCTCGTCGACGGCTGCCCGATCAGCGACCGCGACCTGATGGCCAACTGCTACGGGCTGATCATCGGCGGCGACGAGACCGGACGGCACGCGATCTCGAGCGGTCTGAAGACGCTGATCGAGCACCCGGAGCAGTGGCGAGCGCTCAAGGACGGCGCGGTCGGGCTCACGACCGCCGCCGACGAGGTGCTGCGCTGGACCGTCCCGTCGCTGCACAGCGGCCGGACGGCCACCGCCGACACCGAGGTGAACGGCCGGCCGATCGCGGAGGGCGACATCGTCACCGTGTGGACCCCCTCGGTCAACCGCGACGCCGAGGTGTTCGCGGACCCGGACCGCTTCACCCTGGACCGCCGCCCGAACAAGCATCTGACGTTCGCCTTCGGCTCCCACATCTGCCTGGGGCACAACCTGGCGCGGATCGAGGTGGAGGAGGTGCTCGACGCCCTGCGCACCCTGGTGTCCTCGGCCGAGCAGACCGGTCCCGAGGAGTGGATCTACTCGAGCATCCTGCACGGCATGAGTTCCCTGCCGGTGGCGCTCACGCCCGAGGGGCGGTGACGCCGGATGCCCCGCACCCAGCCGCCCGCGGGCGCCGCCCTGCCGCTCGCGGGCGTCACCGTGGTCGCCGTCGAGCAGGCGGTGGCGGCGCCGCTGGCCACCCGCCACATGGCCGACCTCGGCGCCCGCGTGATCAAGGTGGAACGCCCCGACGGCGGGGACTTCGCGCGCAGTTACGACACCAGTGTGGGCGGACTGGCCAGCCATTTCGTCTGGCTCAACAGGGGCAAGGAATCGGTCGCCCTCGACCTGAAGTCGCCCGGCGGGCGCCGGGTCCTGGCCGAGCTCGTCGCCACCGCCGACGTCTTCCTGCAGAACCTCGCCCCGGGCGCGGCCGCGCGCCTCGGCTTCGGGGCGGCGGGGCTGCGGGCCCGACACCCGCGACTGGTGACCGTCGACATGTCGGGGTACGGGAACACCGGCCCCTACCGGGACAAACGGGCCTACGACATGCTCATCCAGTGCGAGGCGGGCCTGGTCTCGGTGACCGGGACCGCGGACCGTCCGGCGAAGGCGGGCATCCCCGCCTCCGACATCGCGGCGGGCATGTACGCCCTCTCCGCGACCCTCGCAGCCCTGGTGGGGCGAGGGGTGAGCGGTGAGGGCGCCGCGCTGGAGATCTCCATGCTGGAGGCGGCCAGCGAATGGATGGGGTACCAGATCCACCATGCCCAGGGCACCGGGATCTCGCCCGGCCGCATGGGCCTGTCGCATCCCAGCGTGGCGCCCTACGACGCGTTTCCCACGGCCGACGGCGCGGAGGTGGTCATCGGCGTGCAGAACGACCGGGAGTGGGCGAGGCTCGCGGAGGAGTTCCTGGGCCGGCCCGACCTCGCGACCGACCCGGCCTGGGCGACGAACGTGGCCCGGGTGCGGCACCGGGACGAGGTGGACGCGCTGGTCGCCGAGCACACCTCGGCGACGGCCGCGGACCTGCTGGTGGCCCGCCTGGACGCCATCGGCATCGCGTGCGCCCGCGTCAACGAGGTCGCCGACGTGCTGGACCATCCGCAGCTGGCCGCGCGCCGGCGCTGGCGTCCGGTGGAGACCCCCGGCGGCACCGTGCGCGGACTGCTGCCGCCGTTCACCGTCGACGGAGTGGAGCTGCCGATGGGGCCGGTCCCGGCACTCGGCGAGCACACCGAACCGGTGCTGCGCGAGCTGGGCTACTCCGCCGCGGACATCGCCGGCCTGCGGCGCCACGGGTCGCTCTCCCGCACACCGGAGAACTCCCCGGCCTGAGCAGGGGGCGGTCCGGGCGCGCACGGGCGGCACGGCAGGCCCCACCGGCGACGTGCCCGCCCGACCGTGGCATCGGCCGCCGTCGGCCCGCCCGACCGTGGCACCTGCCGTCGTCCGCCCGACCGTGGCACCGGCCGCCGTCCGGCGGGCCGTGGCACCGGCCGCCGGACCAGGGGCACCGGCCGTCCGCTCCGGCCGCGGGGGAAGGGCGTTGTCCGGGACCCCCGGTGCGAGGCGCCGCGTACCCCCGCTCCACAGGGCGCCGTCGCCGTCGGTCCCAGGCGGGGGCGTTTCGGCCGGGCCCTGTCGTCACCTTCCCGCCGTCCGGCCGGAGGCGGGCCTCGCGACGTCGGGCGCCGGGGCGTGCTCGGCCCTTCGCGTCCGATCGGCGCGCCGTCGGATCGGCGTGCGGCGTCCGGTGCCGGGCGCGCCTCCCCCACCGTTCGGGCCGCGGGGGAGCGTCACGGGGCGGAGGACCACCCGCGCACGGGACGTACGCGGGTGGTCCGGCGACGCGTCGAGGTGCCGTGCCGGGCGTCGCGCGCCCGGCGGGAACGGTCGGACACGCCCCGGTGGTCCGAGCCGAGGATCTCCGGGTGGTTCTCGCGAGCCGCACGGTGTGCGGGAGGCCGGCCTCCCGCACACCGTGCCGGACCCGGCGGCCGCACGGCAGCCGGTCGACGGCCGCCCGTCCGTCCGAGGACTTCCGGCTCAGGACGCTAGGAGCACAGCCGGGGCCGGCCCGGCGCGACGGTGCCCGTCGTGTGCTCGCGCATCCCCAGCTCGTTCCAGGCGCTCGCCAGTTGCACGCGGGACTCCACACCCAGCTTGCGGAAGATCTTCCGCAGGTGGAACGCGATGGTGTGCGGCGACAGGAAGAGCTGGCCGGCGGTCTGCCCGTTGGTGAAGCCCTGGGCGACCAGGTGCGCGACGGCGTACTCGGTGTCGGTCAGCTCCGGGATCTCCCGCCTGCGCTGATGTCTCCCCACCACGCCGCCGTCCGCGGCGCTGTGGTGCAGCTGGGACTCGACGCGCGAGGCGTCGCGCCACGCCCCGGTCCGCGTGTAGGCGTCCAGCGCCTGCTGGAGGTCACGCGTCGGGGCGGCCCGGTCGTCGGCACCGCGGGCGAGCATGACGGCGATGTCCTCGTCGGCCGACGCCTTCGCCCAGGGGTCGACGTGCGACTCGGCGGCGAGCCGGAGCTTGCCGAGGTCCTCGTCGTACAGTCCGGCGGCGTGGGCGGCGGTCGCCTGCAGGGAACGGAAGTGGGGGTTCTCGGAGGCCAGCTGCTGACAGATGCGGACGCCGTGTCGCGCCAGCTGCTTGCGGCCGCCCTTCATCATGAGCCGGACGAGCCAGGGCAGCGCCGCGGGTTCGGCGATCGAGAGCTGGCGCACGACCCCGTCCGCGGCGAGCAGCTCGGCGCCCAGCGGTACGGCGTTGCGTCGGCCCTTCTGCGCCTCGGCGATCTGGATCACGGCCCAGGCGGCCTGGCCGACGTGCACCATCTCCCGCTGGAAGACGGTGTCCTCCTTCAGTTTCTGCGCGTAGCGGACGGCCGTGGACAGGTGGCCCTGGCGCAGTGCGCACTGCGCCAGCACGAAGTGTCCGAGCGGCGTCCAGGCCTTGAGGCCGGACCGTTCGGCTTCCTCGAGTCCGGCGGTGGCGAGCTTGGCGGCCTTCCCGAAGGCACCGGTGGTGAGGACGACCTCGGACCGGGCGAGTGTCGCGACGGCGGTCAGCCGGTCGTCGCCGTGCGCCTGGACGAGGGGGTCGACGGTCTCCAGCACGGCCTGTGCGTGATCCGTCCTCCGTACCTGTGCGAGCAGGAGGCTCAGGACGAACGCGGCCTCCGCGCGGCAGGGACTGTCCGTCCCGCATCCGTCGTGCAGCGCCTGTTCGGCGATGCCGATGCCGTCGTCCAGCCGGCCGTCGCGCCAGGAGCGCCGGGCCGACGAGACGAAGGGGGCGCTACGGCACGACGATGCCGCGCATTTCAGTGGGGATGCCGTCGAACGGGGAGTGACGCAATCGGCTAACATGCTGTTTTGCAAAGCAAACCCCCGCCTACGCCATTCGAACTCCGACATGCCCGGCCGAGTCTAGGAGCGGCTTCTCGCGGTTGTCAACGGCGGCTATTCGGGATGGTAATTCGACCCGAAAGGGCGACCTTATGGCATGAGAAAGTTGACGGATTCTTTGCCGGCTCTTGTTTGACTTGTGGCCCGCGAGGGGCTCGACAGGGTGCGTGGTTGTCGAATGTTTGCGCGAGGTGCGACCTGGGCACGCAGGTGAACTGGGGCGATCCGATGATCCAGGTGCTCGCGTCCAGGACTGTCAGGTCGTGCGGTTGTGAGGGAAGTGGGTGTGGGTGAATCTTGCGGCCGGGGTCGTGATCGCATCCGGCGGCCGGTTTCCGTCGTGCGGAGAGGTGGGCATGGGAGCCATTCATTCGTCGACCGGAATGAATCTTGGAATTCTTGGCGAACGTGAACCTGAATTGCGCGGCCGAGGGGGCGTCGGCGATATGGATAAAATGGCTTCGGTCGAAGTGGCGGAAAAAGGACGGGAAGTGATTTCGGTCCGGTGGGAACGGACGGCGACACCTGCCGGACGGGCCTCGGCCGGATTCCCGCCGCCGGGCGCCCGCCACCCCAGCCGCTCCGGCCGCTCCGGCCGCTCCGGCCACGCAGGACTCACGACCGCGACACCGCACGACGCCGTGTCTCCGCGACGCCGATGATGCACCTGGGTCCGCCGGAGGACGGCCCGGCCCCGCTGCCGCTCGCGGCCGCGCTCACCCGGCCCACGGCGCAACAGCCCGACTGGCCGGATCCGGCGGACGTGCGGACCGTCCGCGCGGTGCTGCGTACGGCGCCGCCGCTCGTCCTGCCCGCCGAGGCCGACCGCCTCACGGCCCGGCTCGCCGAAGTGGCGCGGGGTGAGGCCTTCGTCCTCCAGGGCGGGGACTGCGCCGAGACCTTCGCCGACACCACCGAGTCGCATCTGAGCGGGAACCTCGACCTGCTGGCCCGCATGGCCGCCGTCCTCACCCGCGCGGGCGGCCTGCCCGTGGTCCGGCTGGCCCGGATGGCGGGGCAGTACGCCAAGCCCCGTTCCGCCGCGGTGGACGCCCACGGGCTGCCCGTCTACCGCGGTGACATGGTCAACGGCCTCGCCGCGACCCCGGCGGAGCGGGCGCCCGACCCGGACCGGATGCTCCGGGCCCACGCCACCTCGGCGGTCGCGATGAACTTCCTGCGGGGCCGGGCGGGCAGCGAGGTCTTCACCGGCCACGAGGCGCTGGTGCTCGACTACGAGCGCGCGCTGCTGCGGCCGGGGCCGCCCGGCGAGCGCCGGCCCTACAGCGGCTCGGGACACTTCCTGTGGATCGGGGAGCGGACGCGCCGGCTCGACGGCGCCCACATCGGGTTCGCCGAACTGCTGGCCAACCCCGTCGGAGTGAAACTGGGCCCCACGACCACGCCGGAGGAGGCCGTCGAGTACGTGCGGCGGCTGGACCCGGACGGAGTGCCGGGCCGGCTGACGCTGGTGAGCCGGATGGGACACCGGCGGGTGCGCGACGTGCTGCCGCCGATCGTGGAGAAGGTGACCGCGCTGGGACACCAGGTGGTCTGGCAGTGCGACCCCATGCACGGCAACACCTTCGTCGCGCCGACCGGCCACAAGACCCGGCACGTCGACCACGTCCTCGACGAACTCACCGGGTACTTCGAGGTGCACCGGCAGCTCGACACCCACCCCGGCGGCGCCCATCTGGAACTGACCGGGGACGACGTCACCGAGTGCCTGGGCGCGGGCGTCGGCGAGGCGGACCTGCCGCACCGTTACGAGAGCGCGTGCGACCCCCGTCTGAACGACCGTCAGGCGATGGAGGTGGCCGCGCTCCTGGCGGAGCTGATCCGCCCGGCACCCCGCGCCGGGGGAGCGGCCTGCCACCGGCTCGGGCTCCTGACGGGGTGTCCGCAGGCCGCCTGGACCGATCGGCCTCACGGGCCTCACCCCGGATCGGGTGACCGGTGACGTCGTGCCCGCCGGCAGGCGGGTCTCCGGCGTCGTGCGCGCCGCCGTGCCCGCCGCGATCGTCCTGACCGCCCCACGCACAACCCTGACCGCCCCACGCGTCGAGCTCACGAGCGCGACGACGCCGACGGGGGCCCGATCCGGTACGGGTGTGAGGCCTCCGCCGCCGTGGACCCGATCTCCGGCGGCGGCGCCGAGATCACCGTGGGCCCGGGCGGCGTTCCCCGAGCCGTCCGAGCCAAAGCCGTCCGGGTACGAACCCGACGAGCACGGAGGCCTGTTCGCCGACCGCCTCGAACCGCTGCGCGGGACCGCCTCCCGGCCCCGGGGCGGCCGGGCCGCCACCGTGTACCGCTCACCCGTGCCGGGGCCGGCTCCCGGAGCGGCGCGAGACGTCCGACCCTCGGTGGGGCGAGGGCGTCGGGCCGCCGCCCGGCGGCCCGCGGCAGAGCACGGACCGCACCCGGTGGCAGCACGGGCCGCCCGGCCACGACCGGCCGCCCCGCCCGGATCCACCCCGGCGGGGCGCCTCCCGCGCGGGCCGCCGGGATCGTCGAGCCCCCGGCGCCGCGGTCCTGCCCGGGCCCCGCGGTCCTGCCCCGGGCGAGCGGGCCGACCCGCCGACCCACTCGCCGACCCGCTCGACGACTACCAACCCGACCGATGCCGGCCGGGCCCGGACCGCCCTAGCCTCTGGCGCACGCGGGCGAATCGGCCCGCGCCGGATGAGAGGTGGGGAGATGTCGCACGTGGCGATCATCGCCGGAGCCGGTACCGACACCATGGCCGCCGCGGCGCTCGCGCTCGCCGCGGACGGGTTCGACGTGGCACTGCTCGACGCCGACGGATCAGCCCACGAGGCCGCGGCGGCCCGGGTCGAGGACCTGGGCCGCCGGGTGTCGGCGGTACGCGCCGACTGGACCGACGAGGAGTCGGCCGACGCCGCGATCGGACAGGTGTGCACCGGCCTCGGCGATCCGTCGATCCTGCTCACCGTCGTCCCCGTGGCCGGCCCCGGGCGACCGCACGCGCTCTCCGCGCGGCAGTGGACCGACACGACCGCCGTACCGCTGCGCGCGCTCTTCCTGGCCTGCCGGGCCGTGCTCGACCCCATGATCAAGAACGGTGGCGGCCGGATCATCACGGTCGCGGACGCCGCGGGCGCCGAGAGCGAGAACGCCACCGTCCGCACCGCGCTCGAGGGCCTCACCCGGACCCTGGCGCTCGAACTGGCGCCGCTGGGCATCACGGCCCATCTCCTCGCCGCGGCCCTCCCCGTCGACCAGCTCGGCACCCGGGCGGGCCGGACCCCCACCGCGGCCGAGTTCTCCGCGCGGGCGGCCCGGACCGCCGTGATGCTCGCCGGGACCGCCGCCGACCCCCTCACCGGGCAGACCCTGTGCCTGAGCACCCCCTGACAGCCGTCGACCGTGACCGCACGGCGGCTCCGCCGGGCTACCAGCCCGAGGGATGTCGGCCCGCCCGGCCGGAACCTACGGTGGTCGGGATCAGGGCGCAGGTCGATGCACTCCGCCGGAAGATCCCTGCACCCGGCCCGGACATGCCGACACGCCATGCCCGAACGTGCCTGTTGACCACCGAGTCGCATTGGAGAACGTACGTGCAAGGCCATGAGCACTACGTGCGCCAGATCCTCGCGAAACTGAGCGCCGACCCCGGTGCCGTCCCCCTCGTCCACCGGGACACGCCGACCACCGCCCGCGAGCTGGCGGACTCCGTCCTCTCCGCCGCGGCCCGCATGCGCGAGCACGGCGTCGGCCCCGGCAGCGCGGTCGCCGTACTGACGAACCCGAACACGCCCGCGACCCTGATACTGCGCTACGCGGCGAACCTGGTGGGCGCCACCGCGGTGCACATCCGCGGCGTCAACGCGGTCGACCCCTCCGACGAGCTGTCCGCCGAGGCGCAGCTCGACATCCTCACCGACGTCGAGCCGGCCGTGCTCGCCATCGACCGGGACAACATCGCGCGGGCACTGGAGCTGTGCGCCTCGCTGCCCGAGCGTCCGCCGGTCGCGGTGCTCGGCGGCGGTGACGCCCTCCCCGGCGCGATCGACCTGTCGGCCCCCGGCGACGTCGACCTCGCCACCGCCGAGCAGGGCACGATCGCCGTCGTGACCTACACCAGCGGCTCCACGGGCAGACCCAAGGGCGTCAGCTGGCCCTACGCGGTCAAGAACGAGATGGTCGCGACCTCCGCGGTCCGCGGCGACCGCGCCCGCTGCCTGGTCACCGCGCCCCTCACCCACTCCAGCGGTGCCACCGCGGACGACACGATCGTCGCCGGCGGCGTCGTCGTGCTGCACCACGGCTTCGACGCCGGCGAGGTGCTGCGCGCCGTCCCCCGCCACGGGATCACCCGCCTCGTGCTCGGCTCGCCGCAGGTGAACGCGCTGGCCGAACACCCCGACACGGCGACCACGGACCTGACGAGCCTGCGCGAGGTGTTCTACACCGGCAGCCCCGCGGCGCCCGAGAGGCTCGCCCACGCGGTGAAGGCGCTCGGCCCCGTCCTCTTCCAGGTCTACGGCACCAGCGAGACCGGACTGATCAGCCTGCTGACGCCGCAGGACCACCTGGACCCGGAGCTGCGCGCCACCGTCGGCCGCCCGCCGGAGGCCGTGCGGGTGAGCATCCGCTCCGTCGCCGACGGCCGGGAACTGCCCGTCGGCGAGGCCGGCGAGGTGTGCGTGATCGGCCGGTGGCAGATGGCCGGCTACTGGAACGACCCCGAACTGACGGCGCGTGTGGTGCGCGACGGCTGGGTGCACACCGGGGACATCGGACACCTGGACGAGGCGGGCCGGCTGCACCTGCACGGCCGGATCGCGGACGTCATCAAGGTCAAGGGCATCAAGGTCCACCCGAGCGCGGTCGAGCGCGTGCTCCTGGAGCACCCGGGCGTGGCCGCCGCCGCGGTCTTCGGCGTCGAGGACGAGCAGCGCGTCGAGCGGATCTGCGCCGCCGTGGTGCCGCGCGACGGCGTGACCCTCGACCGCGCGGTGCTGGAACGGCACGTCACCGCCGCGCTGTCGGCGAACCACGTGCCCACCGACATCGAACTGCGCGAGACGCTGCCGCTGGTGGGTCCCGGCAAGCCGGACCGGGTGCGGCTGCGCGCCGAGGCCGTGGGACGGGCCGCGCCGGCCGAGGGGACGGCGAGCTGACATGGTGCGAGCGACACTCCCCGCCCGCGTGGTCACCCTGGTCGACGTCGACGGTCCCCTGGACGGGGCCGCGCTGCGACGGGCCGCCGCCGAACTGGCCCGGCGCCACCCCCACCTGCGGTCGGCGCCGGACGCGGAACTGCCCTGGCGCGACGTCGACCTCGGCACCGTGGACGGGCCCCGGCGCGACGCCGAACTGGACCGGATCGACGCCGAGGAGGACCAGGACCCTGCGATCCCGCTGCGGCTGCTGCTCACCCGCCTGGGCCCCGAACGGCACCGGCTCCGGCTGAGCAGCGCCCCGTCGGCCGTCGACGCGCAGTCGCACCGCGTGCTCGTCGACGAACTGCTCACCGTGTACGGCGGAAGGAACGGCGACCTGCCGCGGGTGCCGAGCCAGGCCGACTACGCCGGCTGGCTGGCCGTCCAGGACCGCGAGGCGGCCGACCTGGTGTGGTCGACCCACCTCGCCGGGGCCGAACCCACCCTGGTGGGCGGCCGGACGCCCCTCGCGCGGCCGGGCCCGGTCGAGCGGATCTCCGCCCAGCTGCCCGCGGACGTCGGCGGTGGTCTGCTGCGGATGGCCCACGACCACGGGCTGGCGTTCGAGACGGTCGCACAGGGCGTGTTCGGCGTCCTGCTGGGCTGGCTGACCGGCCGGGACGACGTCGTGTTCGGGGTCGCGGCCCGGCCGCGCTTCCTCGGCATCGACATCATGGCCGGCCGCCTGGCCGAACCGAGGCCGGTGGTGGTGCGGGCCCCCGCGCGGGACACGCTGCTCGACGTGTTCTTCCGGCTGGCCGCCGAACAGGCCCGGCTCACCGGCGTCCTGGCGCCGCGCGCGGTCGACGGCATCTTCGACACGCTGGTGTCGGTCGACTGCGGCGAGCCGGCGTCGGCCGCCGACGTCCGGGTGGCGGCCGTGGAGCAACGGCCGCAGGCGCCCGGAGCCCTGGCCTTCCGGGTCCAGGGGACGGGCGAGCGGCTGCGGCTGGACCTGGACTTCCGGCCGGACCTGCTGGAGCGCGCCGACGTTGAACGGATGCTGGAGGTGCTGACCCGGCTGTTCGCCGCCGTGGAGAAGGACCCGGCCCAGCGCGTCGGCGGGGTGGACCTGCTGTCTCCGGCGGAGCGGCGGCGCACGCTCTCGGAGTGGAACGACACCGGCACCGCGGCACCGCCCCGCACGCTCTTCGAACTGCTGCACCGCCCGGTCGTCCGCACCCCGGACGCGACCGCGCTGGTGTCGGCGGCCGAGACCGTCTCCTTCGCCGAACTCGGCCGGCGCGCGGACCGCCTCGCCCGGCTCCTCGCCGACCGCGGCGCGGAACCCGGACGACTGGTGGCGCTGGCGCTGCCCCGTTCGGTCGACCTCGTCGTCGCCGTACTGGCGGTGGCCCGCACCGGAGCCGCGTTCGTGCCCGTCGACCCCGGCTATCCCGCCGAGCGGGTCGCGTTCATGCTGGAGGACGCCGCGCCGTCGTTCGTCTGCACGCACTCCACCACCCCTCTCGCGGACCTGCCGGGAGCCCTGCTCCTGGACCGGCCCGAGGTACGGGACACCGTGCGCGGGCCCGCCGGGACGGACGCGGCGGACGCGGCGGACGCGGCGGAGCACCCGTACCCCGTCCCCGCGCAGGCCGAAGTCGCCTACGTCATCTACACCTCCGGCACCACGGGACGGCCCAAGGGCGTCGCCGTGTCCCACGCGGGGCTCGCCGGTCTGGCCGCCACCATGGCCGAGGGCATGGGGCTGGACGGCGACAGCAGGCTGCTGCAGTTCGCCTCGCCGAGCTTCGACGCGTTCGTCGCGGAACTGCTCGGCGCCCACCACGCGGGTGCCGCGCTGGTCGTACCGCCGGACGTCCCGCTCGCCGGCGACGCCCTGGCCGAGGTGATCACCGAGCACGACGTGACGCGTCTGCTGCTGCCGCCGGTGGCGGCCGCGAGCGTGGAGCCGCGGCGACTGGCCGGGGTCAGGGGCCTGATGACCGCGGGGGAGGCCTGCCCGGCCGACCTGGTCGCGCGCTGGTCGCCGGGGCGCCGGATGGTCAACGCGTACGGCCCGACCGAGGTCACCGTCTGCGCCACCTGCAGCGAACCGCTGAGCGGCGCCGGGACGCCCTCCATCGGGCGGCCGATCGCCGGCGCCTCGGTCTACGTGCTCGGCAAGGGACTCCAACCGCTGCCGCCGGGCGTGCCCGGCGAGCTGTACGTGGCGGGCGACGGGCTGGCGCGGGGATACCTCGGACGTCCCGGGCTCACCGCGGAGCGGTTCGTGGCCGACCCGTTCGGCCCGTCCGGCTCCCGCATGTACCGCACCGGCGACCTGGTCTCCTGGCAGCCGGACGGCACCCTGGCCTTCCACGGCCGTGTCGACGACCAGGTCAAGCTGCGCGGCTTCCGGATCGAACTCGGCGAGGTCGAGACGGTCCTGGCCGGCTGCCCGGGCGTCCTGCACGCGGCGGCCGCGGTGCGCGGCGGGGACGGGGAGCGCGACGTGCTCGTCGGGTACGTCACCCCGCGGGACGGAGCGACGGTCGACGTGACCGGGGTGCGGGAGCACGCCTCCCGGTTCCTGCCCGACCACATGGTGCCCGCCGCCGTCGTCGTGCTGGACGCCTTCCCGGTCACCCCGGGCGGCAAGCTCGACCGGCCGGCGCTCCCGGAGCCCCCGGCCGTGGCGCCGGCCGGCGGCGGCAGGGCGCCGCGCACCCCGGCGGAGGAAGTGTTCTGCACGATCTTCGGGGAACTGCTCGGGGTCGCCCCGGTGGACGTCGACGGCAACTTCTTCGCCCTCGGAGGCGACAGCATGCTCGCCATCAGCGTGATCCAGCGGGCCCGCGCCGCCGGTTTCGCCGTCTCGCCCAAGGAGATCATCAACAACCCGACGGTCCGCGCGCTCGCCGCGGTCGCCACCCCCACCCAGGGCGGCGCCCGATGACGTCGCTGCCCCTGGTCCCCCCCGACGAACTGGACGAACTCGACTTCGCCGACCCCCGGTTGCACGCCGAGCACGACCTGACCGAGGTGTGGCGCAGGCTGCGGGCCGAGCGCCCCTTCCACCGCCAGCCCGCGCGCGGCCCGCAGCCGGAGTTCCGGGTGATCACCCGGTACGCCGACGCGGTGGAGGTCTACCGCAGCCGGGAGTTCACCACCGAGCGCGGCAACGGCCTGCCGACCCTGCTCACCGGAGGGGACGCGGCCGCCGGGACGATGCTCGCGGTGACCGACGGACTACGCCACCAGCAGATCCGCACGATCCTGACGAGGGCGTTCTCCCCGCGGGTGCTCGCCGCCATCCAGGACGGCGTCCGCCGCACGGTGGACGACCTCATGACGGCGGCGGTCGCCAAGGGCGAGTGCGACTTCGTCCGGGACGTCTCCGCGAACATCCCGCTCGGCGCGGTGTGCGACCTGCTCGACGTGCCGCGCTCCGACCGGCAGTACCTGCTCGGCCTCACCTCGCACGCCTGGAGTTCCGAGCACGCGGACGCCCCGCCGGAGGACTCCTGGACCGCCAAGAGCGAGATCCTGCTCTACTTCGCCGACCTGGCGCGCACCCGGCGCGGCGGTGACGGCAACGACGTGGTGAGCCTCCTCGCCAACTGCCGCATCGACGGGGAGCCGCTCAGCGACGCCGAGCTGATGGCCAACTGCTACGGCCTGATGATCGGCGGCGACGAGACCGGCCGGCACGCCATCTCCGGAGGGCTGCTGGCCCTGATCGAGAACCCGGAGCAGTGGGACGCGCTCAGGAGCGGGGCGCTGAACCTGCAGACGGCCGCCGACGAGGTCCTGCGCTGGACCGTGCCCTCGCTGCACGGCGGCCGGACGGCCACCGCCGACGTCGAGGTGAACGGAGAGGTGATCCGCGCGGGCGAGATCGTCAGCGCCTGGATCGCCTCGGCCAACCGGGACGGCGACGCCTTCCCCGACCCGGACCGCTTCGACCTCACCCGCACGCCGAACAAGCACCTGACCTTCGCGTTCGGCGCGCACTACTGCCTCGGTCACTACCTCGCCCGGGTGGAGATCGAGGCGGTGCTCGACAGCCTGCGCCGGACGGTGTCCGGCGTACGGCAGACCGCGCCGGAGACCTGGATCTACTCCAGCGTCCTGCACGGCATGAACACCCTGCCCGTCGCGTTCGAAGCCGATCCGGCGGGTCTGTCCCCATGACCGAGGAGCACGGCGTGTCCCCTGTGTTCGAAGACGACGACGCGGACTACCTGGTGTTGCGCAACGCGGAGCGGCAGTGCTCCCTGTGGCCGGCGTACCTCGCCGTACCCGGCGGCTGGCAGGCCGTCTCCGGACCCGCCGCCCGCACCGACTGTCTCCTGTACGTCGAGCAGAACTGGCGTGACCTGCGGCCGGCTTCGCTCACCGCGACCGGCGACCTGACCCAGCAGAACGGAATACATTCGTGATCAACACATCCCTGCCCATCGTCCCGCAGGACAGCACCGACCGGCGGGAGGTCTTCGCCACCGCCCTGGTCCGCCAGGCGCCGCTGCCCGAGCGGCTGAACACCGTCATGCTGGAGATGGAGAAGGTCGCCAGGGACGAGGGCATCCCCGTCATCGGGCGGCTCGAGGGCGCGATCGTCCGGACGCTCACCGCACTGCGCGGCGACGCCGTGACGCGCGTGCTCGACATCGGCACCGCGATCGGCTACTCGGCCCTGTGGCTGGCGTACGCGCTGCCCGAGGGCGGCAAGGTCACCAGCATCGAGATCGACCCCGAACGGGCGGCACGCGCCGCGGACTTCATCGACCGCGCGGGCATGGCCGACCGGGTGGAGATCCTCGTCGGCGACGCCTTCGAGCTGATCCCGCGGCTCGGTGCCTACGACCTGATCTTCCAGGACATCATGAAGCACCGGTACTTCGGCAGCGACCCCTCGCTCGCCACCGAGCTGCTCAAGCTGTCGAAGGCGCATCTCGAGGTGAACGGCCTCTTCATGATCGACAACGCCTTCTGCGGCGGCGGCGTCGTCGACGGGGAGGCGGCCGAGCCCTCCAACGAGCTGGTCGGCGTGCGGAACATGAACAAGGCGCTCGCCGAGGACCCCGACTTCGACGGCGTGATCCTGCCGGTGCGCGACGGTCTCTGGATCGCGCGGCGCACGGCCTGAGGACCGGGCCGCGGTCCACCGACACCGACGAGGGGAGCGCCATGACGACCGGGCAGGACATCGAGGAGCTGGTGCGGTTCGCACTGGCGCCGGGCACGAGCGACGACCCGTTCGCCCACTACCTCCGACTCCGCGAACTCGCCGACGTCCACCGCAGCGAACGGACGGGCACGACGCTCCTGTCGCGGTACGCGGACTGCCGGCAGGTCCTGGGCGACCAGGAGACCTTCCGGGTCGTCGACACGGACTGGATGGCGGCCAACATCCCCGGATGGCGGCCGTCACCGGGCCAGGAGCAGTTCCTGTCGTCGCTGTTCTTCCGCAACCCGCCGGACCACACCCGGCTGCGGCGGCAGCTGTCGCGGGGGTTCACCGCCCGCCGGCTGCAGGCGCTGCGCCCGGTGGCGGAGAAGGAGGTGCTGCGCGCGCTCGACCGGCTCGCCGCCGTCCCGCCCGGCCGGGCCGCCGACTTCCAGGAACTCGTCTCCGTCCCGCTGAGCCTGGCGGTGCTCGGAGGCCTGCTCGGCATCCCCGCGAGCGAACACCACCGCTGCTGGACGCTGCTGAACGAGGCGGTCCCGGCCCCCGACCCGGCCGCCGACGAGGCGGCCAGGGCGGCCATGAGCAGCCGGGCGGACGAAGCGGCGGACGAACTCGCCTCCTTCTTCACCGAATTGATCGCCCGCAAGCGTGCCGAGCCCGGCGACGACCTCGTCAGCGCCTGCCTGGTGGAGCAGGCGGACGATCCGGAACGGCTGACCGACCGTGAGCTGGCGCTCGCGGTGCTCCCGGTCTTCGGGGCCGGCCTGACCACCCTGAGCGACACCCTCGGCAACCTCATGCACACCCTGCTGGCCGAACCCGGCCGGCTGGAGCGGCTCTCGGCCGACCCTGCCCTGGCCGAACGGGCGGCCGCCGAGGCGTTCCGCTACTGCGGCGGCTACCACATCACCCGCCGCTACGCGACGCGCGACACCGAGATCCGCGGGGTGCCGATCGCCGCGGGCTCGGTCGTGGTGCTCCTGCTGGCCGGGGCCAACCGCGACCCGGAGGCGTTCGGCCACCCGGAGGAGTTCGACGTCGGACGCCCCGAGACCGCCTCGCTGGCCTTCGGCTCCGGAATCCACTTCTGCCTCGGCGCGGCCCTGGCGAAGCTGCTGGTCGAAGCCGTGTGCGGGGCGCTGCACCGGGCACCGGCACTGCGCCCCGCCGGGGCGCCGCGGTGGCGGCCGTCCGTGCTGTTCTTCGGACCGGTGCACCTGCCGGTCACGGTCGTGGCCGGCCCCCGCACGGCGCGGCCGGCGCCGTAGCGGCCCGGCCGCCGCGACGCGGGCCGCGCCCGCACACCGGCCCGCTCCCTTCCGGGGCGGCGGTGACCGTCCCCGCCGGCCGGGGACTCCGGCCGGCCCGCCGCATCCGCGGCACCGGCGGCACGGGGCGCCGTCGCTCGACGTGCACCGCACCCACGCCCCGACGCGTTCGATTCGACAAGCTGGAGGACGGACTTGAGCACGCCGGAACAGGATCTCGTCAAGGCTCTGCGCGCATCGGTCAAGGAGACCGCACGCCTCCGGCAGAAGAACTCCCAGCTGCTCGCCGCCGGCTCCGAGCCGATCGCCGTCGTGTCGATCGGCTGCCGCTTCGCGGGCGGGATCACCGGTCCGGAGGACTTCTGGAAGGTCGTGTCCGAGGGCGCGGACGTGTACACGCCGTTCCCCGACGACCGCGGCTGGGACCTCGAAGGGCTCTACCACCCCGACCCGGACAACCCCGGCACGACCTACGTGAACCAGGGTGCCTTCCTCCACGACGCGGCCCGGTTCGACGCGCGCTTCTTCGGGATCTCCCCGCAGGAGGCCGTCGCGATGGACCCCCAGCAGCGGCAACTGCTCGAGGTGTGCTGGGAGACCCTGGAGCGGTCGGGGATCGACCCGCAGAGCCTGCGCGGCTCCGACACCGGGGTCTACGCCGGCATCGTGCACCAGGACTACGCCCCCGACCTCCCCGGGGCGGAGGACTTCCTCAGCCTGGAGCGCGCGCTCGGCAGCGCCGGCGGCATCGCCTCCGGCCGGGTGGCCTACTGCTTCGGCCTGGAGGGCCCGGCCGTCACCGTCGACACCATGTGCTCCTCGTCGCTGGTCGCCATCCACCTGGCGACCCAGGCGCTGCGCCGCGGCGAGTGCTCGCTGGCCCTGGCCGGCGGGGCCACCGTGATGGCCACCCCGGGCGGCTTCGTCGGGTTCGCGCGCCAGCGCGGCCTCGCCTTCGACGGACGGTGCAAGTCCTTCGCCGCCGCCGCGGACGGCAGCAGCTGGGCCGAGGGCGTCGGCGTCGTCCTGCTGGAACGCCTCTCCGACGCGGAACGCAACGGACACCGGGTCCTCGCCGTGATCCGCGGCTCGGCCGTGAACTCCGACGGCGCCTCCAACGGGCTGACCGCCCCGAACGGGCCCTCGCAACAACGCGTCATCCGCAGCGCGCTGGCGGCCGCGGGCCTGTCCACCGACGACATCGACGCCGTCGAGGCGCACGGCACCGGGACCACCCTGGGCGACCCGATCGAGGCGCAGGCGCTCATCGCCACCTACGGGCAGGGCCGCGACCCGAAACGGCCCCTGCTCCTCGGCTCGGTCAAGTCGGTCCTGGGCCACACCCAGGCCGCCTCCGGCGTGGCCGCCGTCATCAAGAGCGTGCTCGCGCTGCGCCACCGCTACCTGCCGGCGACCCTGCACGTGGACGCCCCGACCCCGCAGGTCGACTGGTCCTCCAGGACCGTCGAGCTGCTCACCGAGGGGCGCGAGTGGCCGGAGAGCGGCCGGCCGCGCCGGTGCGGCGTCTCCTCGTTCGGCGCGAGCGGGACCAACGTCCACATGCTCCTGGAGGAGGCTCCCCGCCCCCCGGCCGCCGAGGCCCCCGCCCCCGCCCCGACGGAGCAGGATCAGGAGCAAGGGCCGGAGCAGGAACCGGAGCGAAAGCTTCCGTTCATCGTCTCGGCCCGCACCCCGACGGCGCTGGCCAACCAGGCCCGGCTGCTCGGCGGCCCCGTCGACGACGGCGTCGCCCTCGGTGACCTCGCCTCCGCCCTGGTGACCGGTCGCGCGCTGATGAGCCACCGGGCCGTACTGCTCGCGCGCACCCGGGACGAGGTGCGTGCCGGGCTCGCGCTGCTCGCCGAACGCCGCACCGGCACCGGCGTGGTCACCGGTGTCGCCGGCCAGGCCGGGCCGGGGAAGACCGTCTTCGTCTTCCCGGGACAGGGCACCCAGTGGGCGGGCATGGGGCGTGAACTGCTCGACACCTCCCCGGTCTTCGCCGCCCGGGTGGCCGAGTGCCAGGAGGCGTTCGAGCCGTGGGTCGACTGGTCGCTGACCGACGTGCTCCGCGGCGACGGCACCGAACTGGAGCGCGTCGACGTCGTCCAGCCCGTGTGCTTCGCGGTGATGGTCGCCCTGGCCGAGGTCTGGAAGTCCGCGGGAGTCGTCCCGGACGCGGTGATCGGCCACTCCCAGGGCGAGATCGCGGCGGCCTGCGTGGCCGGTGCGCTGTCCCTCGCCGACGCCGCCCGAGTCGTCACCCTGCGCAGCCAGGCCATCGCCGAGGTGCTGCCGCGCGGCGGCGGGATGGCCTCCGTCGGGCTGCCGGTGGACGAGGTGCGCGCACTGATCGAACTGTGGGCCGAGCGTCTCCAGGTCGCCGCGGTCAACGGGCCGTCCACGGTCGTCGTGGCCGGCGAGGGCGCCGCCCTGGACGAACTCACCGCGCACGCGGCCGCGCAGGGCTTCCGGTTCCGCCGGATCCCCGTCGACTACGCCTCGCACAGCCACTACGTCGAGAGCATCCGGTCCACCCTGGAGAACGACCTCGGCGGGCTGTCGTCGGCGGCGCCGCGCGTCCCCCTCTACTCCACCGTCGAGGGCCGCTGGCTCGGCGAGGACGACCGGCTCGACGCCGACTACTGGTACCGCAATCTGCGCCGGACCGTCCTGTTCGATCCGGCCGTCCGGGACCTGATCGCCCAGGACCACCGCGTCTTCGTCGAACTGGGGGCGCACCCCGTCCTGGTGCCGGCCGTCGTCGACATCGCCGAGGAACTGGACGCGGACGTCCTCGCGGTCGGCTCGACGCGCCGGGACGAGGGCGGCACGGACCGGTTGCTCGCCTCGATGGCCGAGGTGTTCGTGCGCGGCGTGCCGGTCGACTGGAGCACGGCCCTCCCCGGACACGGGCCCGCCCCGGTGGAACTGCCCACCTACCCGTTCGACCACCAGCGGTACTGGATCAGCATGCCCGGCACCGGGGGCGGCGCCGAGTCGCTGGGCCAGGCGACCAGCGACCACCCGCTCCTCGGCGCGGTGGTGGAACTGCCCCAGACCGACGGCCTGGTCTTCACCTCGCGGCTGTCACTCGCCACCCATCCCTGGCTGGCCGGCCACCGCATCCAGAACAGGGTGCTGGTGCCCGGAACCGCCTACGTCGACCTGGCCATCCGGGCCGGCGACCAGTTCGGCCACGGGGTCCTCGACGAACTCGTGATCGAGGCCCCCCTCGTGCTCCCCGCCGAGGGCGCCGTCCGGGTCCAGGTCGCGGTCGGCGGCACGGACGCGACGGGACGCCGCCCAGTCGGGGTGTACAGCTCCCGGGACGGGGAGAGCTGGACCCGCCACGCGGCGGGCACGCTGGCCGGCTCCCAGGCCGACACCGACGGCAGCGGGTTCGACTTCGGCCAGTGGCCGCCGCCCGGCGCGCAGCCGCAGGACACCGACGACTTCTACGCCGGCCTCGCCGACCGCGGATACGACTACGGGCCGGCCTTCGCCGGACTGACCGCGGTCTGGCGGCGCGGCGAGGAGATCTTCGCCGAAGCCGTCCTGCCCGCCGAACACCGCGAGGACGTCGAGAAGTTCGGCATCCATCCCGCGCTCCTGGACGCCGCGCTGCACGCGAACGCCTTCCACCGGCGCGACGACGACCGCAACGTCCTGCCCTTCGCCTGGAACGGCGTCCGGCTGCACGCGGCGGGCGCGGGCGCCCTGCGTGTCAGGATCGCGCCGTGCGGCCCGGACGCGCTGTCCTTCGACGCCGCGGACGAGACCGGCTCGCCGGTCCTGACCATGCAGTCCCTGGTCTCCCTGCCCATCTCCGACCTGGGTGCGGAACCCGCCCGCCAGGCCCCCGACACGCTGTGGCAGCTCGACTGGGAGCGCGTGCCGCAGGTGTCCGGGCAGCCGGCGGGCCACCGGGCCCTCGTCGCCACCTCCGGCGACGTGGCGCGGATCGCCCTCGCCGAGGACCTGGGCGATCCGGTGCCCGACCTCGCCGTCCTCGACCTCACCGCGCACACCGGCGCCGGTCCCGACGCCGGCGCCGGTCCCGACGCCGACGCCGGTCCCGACGCCGACGCCGGTCCCGACGCCGACGCCGGTCCCGACGCCGACGCCGGTCCCGACACCGGGGACGGCCCGCTGCCCTTGCTGGGCCGGGTGCTCGGAGTGCTCCAGGCCTGGCTGGAGGAGCCGGCCCTCGCCGCGGTGCCGCTGGTCGTGGCGACCCGGGGCGCGGTACCGGCGCCCGGCCCGGTCACCGACCCGGACGGCGCCGCGGTGTGGGGACTGCTGCGCGCGGCGCAGGCCGAGAACCCCGGCCGGTTCGTCCTGGTCGACGTCGAGTCCGGCGCCGACCGGGACCGGGCGGTCGCGGCGGCCCTCGCGACCGGCGAACCGCAGACCGCCGTGCGCGGCGACGCCGTGCTCGCCCCGCGACTCGGCCGCGCCCGGCTCACCGGAGCCGACACGCCGGGGGAGTTCGCCGAGGACGGCACCGTGCTGATCACCGGCGGCACCGGAGTCCTCGGCGCGCTGCTCGCCCGGCACCTGGTGAACGAGCACGGGGTGCGCCGACTGGTGCTGGCGAGCCGGCGCGGCCCGGCCGCTGAGGGCGTGACCGAACTCGTGGAGGAACTGACCGGACAGGGCGCGTCCGTCGTCGTCGCCCCGTGCGACGTGTCGGACCGCGACGCGCTCGCCGAGCTGCTCGCCGCCGTCCCGCCGGAGCACCCGCTGACCGGCGTCGTCCACGCCGCCGGCGTCCTGGACGACAGTGTCGTCGCCGGCCTGGACCCGGACCGCATGGCCGGCGTGTTCGCGCCGAAGGCGGACGCGCTGCGCCTGCTGGACGAGCTGACCCGCGAGCGCCCGCCCCAGGTCTTCGCCGCGTTCTCCTCGGCCGCGAGCGTCTTCGGCTCGGCGGGCCAGGGCAACTACGCGGCGGCCAACGCCTACGTCGACGCGGTCGTCTCGGCCCGGCGAGCGGCGGGACTGCCCGCCGTGTCCCTGGCCTGGGGCCTGTGGAGCCCCGCCACCGGGATGACGGGACAGCTCGCCGAGGTCGACCGCACCCGGATGAGCCGGGGCGGCGTCCGCCCGATGTCGACGGCCGAGGCGCTCGCCCTCTTCGACCTCGGCATCCGCTCGGGAGACCCGCTCCTCGTACCGATCCGGCTCGACCTCGGCGCCGTCCGCGCCGAGGCGGCCGCGGAGGGGCCCGTCCCCCCGCTGTTCCGCGCCCTGGTGCGTCCGCAACGGCGGACGGCCCGGGCCGGCGGCGGCACGGCGGACGCCCTGGTGCGCCGGCTCGCCGGACTCTCCGACCAGGAGCGGACCGAGCTGGTGCTCGACCTCATCCGCACCGAGGTGTCGGTCGTTCTCGGGCTGGGCGAGGCCGACCCCGCCATGGACTCCGAACGGTTCGGTGACATCGGCTTCGACTCGCTGACCGCCGTCGAACTGCGCAACCGGCTGTCCGCGGCCACCGCCGTCAAGCTGCCCGCCACGCTCGTCTTCGACTACCCCACGCCCCGTGTGCTCGCCCGGCACCTGCTCGAACAGGTGGGCGGTACGGCCGACGCCGTCGTCCCCGCCCGCCCCGCACACCCCGCCGGGCCGGCCGACACCACGGCCGCCGCCACGGACGACGACCCCGTCGTGATCGTCGGCATGGCGTGCCGGCTGCCCGGCGGGGTCACCTCACCCGCCGAGCTGTGGCAACTGGTCGCCGACGGCCGGGACGGCATCTCGCCCTTCCCGGACGACCGCGGATGGGACCTCGACGGCCTCTTCGACTCCGACCCCGACCGCGCCGGCACGGCCTACACGCGGCGGGGCGGATTCCTGCAGGACGCCGGGTACTTCGACGCCGCCCTGTTCGGGATCTCCCCGCGGGAGGCGCTGGCCATGGACCCCCAGCAGCGGCTGCTGCTGGAGACCACCTGGCAGGTGCTGGAGGGCACGGGCATCGACCCGTCGTCGCTGCGCGGCGAACGCGTCGGCGTCTACACCGGCATGTCGATCCACGACTACCTCGGCTCCCTGTCCGACGTACCGGCCGGACTCGAGGGCTTCACCACCACCGCCACCGCCGGCAGCGTCGCCTCCGGCCGGGTGTCCTACGTGTTCGGGCTGGAGGGCCCGGCCATCACCGTGGACACCGCCTGCTCCTCGTCCCTCGTGGCGATCCACCTCGCGGCCCAGGCGCTGCGCCAGGGCGAGTGCGAACTGGCCCTCGCCGGCGGCGTCGCCGTCATGGGCTCCCCGGTCGGCGTGACCGGCTTCTCACGTGCCCGCGGACTGGCCGCGGACGGCCGGTGCAAGGCCTTCGCCGCGGCGGCCGACGGCACCGTGCTGTCCGAGGGCGTGGGCGTCGTCCTCCTGACGCGGCTGTCCGAGGCACGGCGCAAGGGCCACCGCGTCCTCGCGGTGATCCGCGGCTCCGCCGTCAACCAGGACGGCGCGTCCAACGGCCTCACCGCGCCGAACGGCCCGTCGCAGCAGCGGGTGATCCGCGCGGCGCTGGCCGCCGCCGGGGTCGCTCCGGACGAGGTCGACGCGCTGGAGGCGCACGGCACCGGCACCACGCTCGGCGATCCGAGCGAGGCCGAGGCGATCATCGCCACCTACGGGCAGGACCGCTCGCCCGAGCGGCCCCTGTGGCTGGGATCGGTCAAGTCCAACCTCGGCCACACCCAGGCCGCGGCCGGCGTGACCTCGGTGATCAAGATGGTCGGGGCCCTGACTCATGGCGTCCTGCCCGCCACCCTCTTCGTGGACGAGCCCACGCCGCACGTCGACTGGTCCGAGGGCACCGTCGCCCTGCTCACCGGGGAGCGCCCCTGGCCCGAGACCGGCAGGCCCCGCCGGGCCGGCATCTCCTCCTTCGGCATCAGCGGCACCAACGCGCACCTGATCCTCGAACAGGCCCCGGCCGAACCGGCCGCGCCCGGCGGACCCGGCACCGCGGCCGACGCGTCCGCGTCCGCGTCACCGGACGACGCGACCGACGCCGTACTGCCCTTCGTCGTCTCGGCGCACACCCCGGTCGCCCTGGCGGGCCAGGCGGAACGGCTGCGCGCCGCCGTCGCGGGCGGACTGTCGCTGCCGGGCACGGCGCGGACCCTGCTCGACGGCCGCGCCCTGCTCGCCCACCGGGCCGTCGTCGCCGCGGCGGACCGGGAGACCCTCGTCGAGCGGCTCGGCGCGATCACCGCGGGCGAGTCCGTCCCCGGCGTCACCGTCGGGACGGCCGCGGCCGGCGCCGCCGCGTCGGTGGTGTTCGTGTTCCCGGGGCAGGGCTCCCAGCGGCCCGGCACGGGACGCGGGCTGTACGCGCGCTTCCCGGTGTACGCGGCGGCCTTCGACGAGGCCTGCGCCCGCCTGGACGAACGGCTCCTCGACGTGGCCGGCACCTCCGTGCGGGACGTCGTCCTCGCCGAACCGGACAGCCCGCAGGCCGCGCTGCTGGACCAGACCCTCTACACGCAGGCGGCGCTGTTCGCCGTCGAGACCGCGCTGTTCCGCCTGGCCGAGTCGTGGGGCGTCCGCCCCCGGCTGCTGCTCGGCCACTCCGTCGGCGAGATCACGGCGGCGCACGTCGCCGGAATGCTCTCGCTGGACGACGCGGCGACCGTCGTCGTCGCCCGCGGCCGGCTCATGCAGGCGCTGCCCGCCGGCGGCGCCATGGCCGCGGTGGCCGCCGGCGAGGACGAGGTCCGCCCCTTCCTCGGCTCCGGCGTCGACCTCGCCGCCGTGAACGAGCCCTCCTCGGTGGTGCTGTCCGGCGACGAGGACGCGGTGCTCGCCGCCGCCGACGCACTGCGCGCCCGGGGCCGCAAGGTCAAGCGGCTCCAGGTCTCCCACGCCTTCCACTCCGCCCGGATGGACCCGATGCTCGACGAGTTCCGCGCGGCGATCGACGGCGTCACCTGGCAGCCGGCGCGGATCCGCGTCGTCGCCCACCAGGACGGCGACATGACCGGCACCGACTACTGGGTCGAGCACGTCCGCCGCACGGTGCGCTTCGCCGACGGCACCGCCGCCGCGCTCGACCAGGGCGGAAAGCTGTTCGTGGAGGTCGGGCCCGGCGCGGCGCTGACCGCGCCGATCCTGCAGACGGCCGCCGCCAGGGGGGCCGAGCCGGTGTGCCTGCCGATGCTGCGCGACGGACACGACGAGGCGCGGACCGCGATCGGCGCGCTCGCCGAGCTGTTCGTACGGGGCGTGCCGGCCGACTGGCGGGCCCTGCTCCCGGCCGCCGCGCCCGCCGTCGAACTGCCGACGTACGCCTTCGACCGCACGCACTACTGGGTGAAGACCGCCGGCGGACGCACCGACGCCACCCGCCTCGGACAGGTGGCCGCCGACCACCCGCTGCTGTCCGCCGTCGTCCCCGTGCCGGACACCGGCGGCCTCGTCGGCACCGTCCGCCTGTCGTCGGCCACCCACCCGTGGCTGGACGGCCACCGGGTGCACGGGGCCACGGTGGTGAGCTCCGCGGCGCTCCTGGACCTGGCCGTCCGGGCCGGTGACGAGGCCGGCTGCGGGACGGTGGAGCGCCTCACCGTCGAGACCCCGCTCGTCGTGCCGCCGGACGCCGGGGTGCGGGTGGAGATCGCCGTGGGCGCGGCCGACGAGCGCGGCCGCCGTCCGGTCACGATCCACGGCGCCCGGGACGGTTCCGGCACCTGGGTCCGGCACGCGAGCGGTGAGCTGTCCGCGCGCACGCCGGCCGCGCCCGACCCGCAGCCGCGGGCCTGGCCGCCGGCCGGCGCCGAGCCGGCCGGGACGCCCGAGGAGAGCCCCGCACTGCTGGGCGTGTGGCGCCGCGGAGAGGAGACGTACGCCGAGGTCGAGCTCCCCGACGGCACCGGACCGGGGGACGCTCCGGAGTTCGGCCTCGATCCGGCGCTGCTGGACGCGGTGACCCGGACGGTGACCGCCGATGCCACGGCCGCCACGGTGTGGGAGGAGGTCGTGCTGCACGCGAGCGGCGCGCGCCGCCTGCGCGCCCGGCTGGCCCCGCTCGGCGACGACCGGTGGACCCTGGAGGCGACCGACGGGTCCGGGACCCCGGTCCTGTCCGCCCGGTCCTGGACGGCGGCACCGGTCCGGCCCCAGGACGTGGGCGCCGGCGCCGCCGCGGACGCGGCGTACCGGGTCGTGTGGACCGCCGTGGAACCGGCCGCGGTGCCGTCCGGGCAGCGGCCGGCGGCCCCGGCGGTTCCGGTGGCGGGCCCCGCGGACGTGACGGCGTTCGCCGGGCGGCTCGCCGGACCGGCCTCCGACCCGGCTGCCGGACCCGCGCCGACCGGCGTGCGGGAGCAGGAGAGCGGACACGGCGAATGCCCGCAGGAGGACCCGCCGGCCACCGCGGTGCTCGAGGTCACCGCCGGCCGTGACGCACAGCCGCTGCTCGCCGACGTGCTCGCGGTGCTCCAGGCCTGGCAGCACGAGGCTCCGGCCGACGCCCGGCTCGCCGTCGTGACCCGCGGCGCCGTGCCCGCCGGCACGAGCACCGTCACCGACGTCCCCTCGGCCGCCGTCTGGGGCCTGGTGCGCGCCGCCCAGGCCGAGATGCCGGACCGGATCCTGCTGCTCGACCTCGACGCCGGGGCCGACACCGGGGCGGCGGTCGCGACGGCCCTGGCCACGGGCGAACCGCAGCTGGCGGTGCGCGGCACGACCCTCCTGGTGCCCCGCCTGGCGCCCGCCGGGCCGCTCGCGGAGCGGAGCGCCGGGCAGCCCGGCACGGACCCCGACGGCACCGTCCTGATCACCGGCGGCACCGGATCCCTCGGCGCCCTGGTGGCCCGTCACCTGGTCCGCTCCCGCGGCGTCCGGCACCTGCTGCTGGCCGGCCGGCGCGGACCGGCGGCCGAAGGCGCCGGGGAACTCGTGGCCGAACTGTCCGCGCTGGGCGCCACGGTGACCGTGGCCGCCTGCGACGTCCGCGACCGCGACGCCGTGGCCGCGCTCCTCGCCGGCATCCCGGCCGCCCACCCGCTCACGGCCGTCGTGCACACCGCCGGCGTCCTCGACGACGGACTGCTCGCCGCGATGGACCCGGCCCGCCTGGCCGCGGTCCTCGGTCCGAAGGCCGAGGGCGCGCGGCACCTGGACGAGCTGACCCGGGACCTCGATCTCGCCGCGTTCGTGACGTTCTCCTCGGCCGCCGGCCTGCTCGGCTCCGCCGGACAGGCCAACTACTCCGCCGCCAACGCCTACGTGGACGCGCTCATGACGGCGCGCCGCGAGGCCGGCCGGCCGGGCACGGCCCTCTCCTGGGGCCTGTGGGACCAGGCCGGCGGCATGACCGGGCACCTGGACGCCGCGGACCGGGCACGGATGAACCGCGGCGGCGTGCTGCCGCTGCGCCCGGAGGAAGGACTCGCCCTGTTCGACGCCGCCCTCGACAGCGGCGAGGCGCACCTGGTGCCCATCCGGCTGGACCTCGCCGCCGCCCGCGCCGACGCGGCCTCCGGCGGTCCGGTCCAGCCGCTGCTGCGCCGGCTCGTCAGGACGCGACGGCGCGCGGGCGGCACGGCCGGCGCGGACGAGCTGCTCGCCGCCCTCACCGGACGGTCCCCGGCCGAACGGGAGGCGCGGTTGCTGACCCTGGTCCGCTCCCGGGCCGCCCTGGTCCTGGGACACGGGTCCGCCGACGACATCGAGCCCGACAGCGCCTTCCAGGCCGTCGGCATGGATTCGCTCGGCGGCGTGGAACTGCGCAACCGCCTGGCCGCCGCGACCGGACTGACCCTGCCCGCCACCCTGGTCTACGACCACCCGACCCCCCGCCTGCTGGCCGTGTTCCTGCGCGACGAGCTGGCCGGCACCGCCGCGCCCGCCGAGGCGGCCGGGGCGGCGCCGGCGGTGGCCGGCGGAGCGCACGAGGACATCGCCGTCGTGGGACTCGGCTGCCGGCTGGCGGGCGGGGTGCGGGGCGCGGACGACTTCTGGGACCTGCTGGTCCGCCGCGGGGAGGGACGGTCGCCGTTCCCGACCGACCGCGGCTGGGACCTGTCCACCCTCCCGGTGGAGGCCGGCAGCTTCCTGACCGACGCCGCGGAGTTCGACGCCGGCTTCTTCGGCATCTCCCCGCGCGAGGCGGTGGCGATGGACCCGCAGCAGCGACTGCTGCTGGAGGTGGTCTGGGAGGCGCTGGAGGACGGCGGTCTCGACCCGGCCGCCCTGCGCGGCACCGACGTGGGCGTGTTCGTCGGCGTGATGGGCCAGGGCTACGGCATGTTCGGCGGCGACGCGCAGTCCGACGGCCTGCGCGGCACCGGCGGCGCGGTCTCCGTGGTCTCCGGCCGGGTGTCCTACGTGTACGGCTTCACCGGCCCGGCCGTGTCGGTGGACACCGCCTGCTCCTCCTCCCTGGTCGCGATGCACCTGGCCATGCAGGCGCTGCGCAACGGGGAGTGCTCGCTGGCCGTGGTCGGCGGCGTCACCGTGATGGCCACCCCGGGCGCGTACGTCGAGTTCGCCAAGAACGGCGGGCTCGCGGCCGACGGCCGCTGCAAGGCGTTCGCCGCCTCGGCCGACGGCACCGGCAACGGCGAGGGCGTCGGCGTGGTGCTGCTGGAGCGCCTGGCCGACGCCCACGCCAACGGACACGCCGTCAGCGCCGTGGTGCGCGGCTCCGCGATCAGCCAGGACGGCGCCTCCAACGGGCTCACCGCGCCCAACGGGCCGGCGCAGCAGCGGGTGATCCGGCGCGCCCTCGCGGTCGCCGGGGTGGCCCCGGCCGACGTGGACGTCGTGGAGGCGCACGGAACGGGCACCCGGCTGGGCGACCCGATCGAGGCCCAGGCGCTGCTGGCCACCTACGGCCGCCGCGATCCCGAGCAGCCGCTGTGGCTCGGCTCGGTGAAGTCCAACATCGGGCACACCCAGGCCGCCGCGGGCGTGGCGAGCGTGATCAAGATGGTGCTGGCCCTGCGTCACCAGGCCCTGCCGGCCACCTTGCACGTGGACGCCCCCACCCCCGAGGTGGACTGGTCCAGCGGCGCGATCCGGCTGCTGACCGACGCCCGGCCGTGGCCGTCCCGACCCGGCCGGACCCGCCGCGCGGGCGTGTCCGCGTTCGGCCTCAGCGGCACCAACGCCCACCTCATCCTCGAGGAGCCGCCGCGGCGCCCGGACGAGCCGCCGCGGCGCCCCGCCGAGGACACCCCCCTGCCGTTCGTCCTGACGGCGGCGAACCCCGCCCGGCTGGCCGCGCTCGCGGCCCGGCTGGCCGACTTCGCCGAGCGCGGCACCGTACCCCTGCCGGCGCTGGCCGCCGCCCTGGCCCACGGGCGGACGCGTCACGAGGCGCGCGCCACCGTGATCGCGGCCGACCGCGCCGGACTCGTCGACGAGCTGCGGGCCCTGGCCGCGGGCGGCACCGACCGCGCACCCGTCGGCGGGCCGTCCGGACCGGGCACCGAGGTGGTGTTCGTCTTCCCCGGGCAGGGCGGCCACTGGGTCGGCATGGGCCGCGAACTGATGGACCACTCGCCCGAGTTCCGGGACTGGGTGCGGCGGTGCGACGCGCTGCTCGCCGAGTACGACCTCGACTGGACGCTGGAACAGGCGCTCGGCGGCGAGAACGACCTGACCCGGGTGGACGTGATCCAGCCCGCCTCGTTCGTGATGATGACCGGCCTGGCCCGGCTCTGGGCGTCCGCCGGCGTGGCACCGGACGTGGTGCTCGGCGCGTCGCAGGGCGAGATCGCCGCGGCGTGCGTCGCGGGCCTGCTGTCGGTGGAGGACGGGCTGCGCGCGATCGTGCTGCGCTCCCGCATGGCCGCGCGGCTGCCGTCCACCGGCGCGATGCTCGTGGTCGGCGTGGGCCGCGCCCGGATGACCGAGATGCTCGCCGAGTACGCCGGCCGGGTGGAGATCGGCGCGGTGAACGGTCCGGCGACCGTGGCCGTCTCCGGCGAGCGCGCCGCCGTCGAGGAACTGGCGGACGCCCTGACCGACCGGCAGATCTGGTTCCGCAGGATCCGGGCGGACTACGCCTCCCACTCGTTCCTCGTCGACGGACTCCGGGAGCCGATGCTGGCCGCCCTGGACGGGATCGGGGAACGGCCGGCGCGGGGCCTCGTCCCGGGCTGCCGGTTCTACTCCACCGTCGACGGCCGCTGGATCGGACCCGACGAGCCCCTGGACGCCGCCTACTGGTTCCGCAACCTGCGCCGGCCGGTCGAACTGGACGCCGCCGTCCGCGCCGTGAGCGCCGACGCGCGGGCCGTGGTCGAGGTCTCCGCCCACCCCGGGCTGGTGCCCTCCCTCCTCGACATCGTCCAGGACACCGGCCGCACCACGCCGGTCCTCGCCACCCTGCGGCGCCACGAGGGCGGCCGGGAGAGGTGGACGGCGGCCCTCGCGGAGGCCTTCGCCGCCGGGCTGCCGGTCTCCTGGGAGACGACGGTGCCGGCCGAACCGGCCGACTGGCGGGAGCTCTGCCACGCACTGCCGACCTATCCGTTCGACCACCGGCGCTACTGGCTGCGCGGTGCGCCGACGACCGACACCGGCGCCCTCGGTCTGGTCCGCACCGGGCATCCGCTGCTCGCCACGGTGATCGAACTGCCCGATTCCGGCGGACTGACGGCCGTCGCGCGGCTCTCGGCGCACGACCAACCCTGGCTCACCGACGGCACCGGGGGCGGGCCGGTCGAGGTGCCCGGCTCGGTCTGGGTCGAGCTGGCCGTCCGTGCCGGTGACGAGGTCGACTGCGGCAACCTGGACGAGCTGGAACCGAGGGCACCCCTGGTGCTGGGTCCCGGTGAGGCGGTGCGGCTGCAGGTCCGCGTCGACGGCGCCGACGCCGCCGGCCGCCGTCCGGTGACGGTACGGTCGGCGCCCGCGACGACGGACCTCGGCCGCCCGGTGTGGACCCTGCACGCCGAAGGCGTGCTGTCGCCCACCACCGCCGCCGCGCCCGAACCGGACCCGGCCCCCTGGCCGCCGGCGGACGCCGAACCGGTCGGCCTCGACACGCTGCCCGCGGCGGCCGGCACCCCCGTGCCGCCGGCCCTGAAAGCGGTGTGGCGGCGCGGCGAGGACACCTACGCCGAGATCGCCCTGTCCGACGACCGGCGCGAGGAGGCCGCCCGCTTCGGCGTCCACCCGCTGCTGCTGGAGGCCGCGGTCCGCGCGGCGGGCTTCCCCGCGGGCCACACCCCGTCGGCCTGGCGGCAGGTCGTGCTGCACGCGTCCGGCGCCTCGGCGCTGCGGGTCCGGCTGCGGCGGACCGGCGACGGCGTCGCTCTGGAAGCGGCCGACCACGCGGGCCTCGCGGTCCTCACCGCGGCCGGCGTCGCGGCCCGGCCGGCGACCCCCGCGCCGGCCGGCCGGCGGCGCGGTGCGCTGCGGACCGCATGGGTCCCGCTCGACACCCCGGGGGAGGGCGCCCCGGTCGAGGTCGTCACCGTCGACGGCGACGGCGCCGTCCTCGAGCTCGCCGCCGAGCCGCCGACCGCCGAACCGCCGACCGCGACGGCAGTGGTGTTCGACGTGGGCACCGGCGGGGAGCCCGGGGACGCCTGCCGTCGTGCGCTCGCCGTCGCCCAGGCGTGGCTGGACGAACCGGCCCTGGAGGGCCGTCGCCTGGTGGTGCGCACCCGCGTCGCGGTGCCGGCCGGTCCCCGGGACACCGGTCCCGCGGCGCCCGACCCGGCCGCGGCGGCGGTCCGGGAGATGTTCTGCGCGATCCAGGCCGAGCACCCGGGGCGGTTCGTGCTGCTGGACACCCCGCCCGAGGACGCCGACGACTCGCCCGGGAGCCCGGGCGACGAGCGTCTCGGCCGGGTCCTGGCCGCGGACGTACCGCAGGCCGCCGTGCGGGACGGCCGGGTGTACGTTCCGCGGCTGGTACCGGTGGACGCGGCGGCTCCGGACCCCACGGACGCGGCGGCCCCGGCCGTCGACCCGGACGGCACCGTCGTGATCGTCGGCGGCACCGGCGCGGCCGGATCGCGGGTCGCCCGGCACCTGGTCGCCGAGCACGGGGTGCGCCACCTCGTCCTCGCCGGCCGGAGCGGCCCCGGGACCGAGGAGGCCGGGGCACTCGCCGCCGACCTCACCGCGCTCGGCGCGTCGGTGACCGTCCGGGCCTGCGACGCCGGCGACCGCGACGCGCTGCGACGGCTGCTGGACGGCGTCCCGGACGACCACCCGCTCACCGGCGTGGTGCACGCCGCGGGACTGCCGGACGACACCCGGTTCGCGGAACTGGACGCGCACCGGCTCACCGAGGTGATCGCCGCGCGCGCCGAGTCGCTGCGGAACCTCGCCGACCTCACCGCCGACGACGGCCTCGCCCTGTTCCTGGTGATCACGTCGGCGGCGGCCCTGCTGGGGCCGGAGCACCATCCGGCGAACGCCGCGGCCGACGGCTTCGCGCGGGCGATCGTCGCCCGCCGCCGGGCCGCCGGGCTCGCCGGCTGTGCCCCGGTGCTGCTGCCCGCCGCGGCCGCCCCCGAGGCCGACGGCGCGCCCGGCCAGGATGTGGCGCTGTCCGGGGTGGAGGAGGCGCTGCGCTCCGGCGAGCCGTTCCCGGTGCCCGGCCGGCCCGAACGATGGGCCGCCCCGGCGGCGGGCCGTCCCGTGCCGCCGCTGCTGCGCGGACTGGTCCGGCTCCGCCGGCGGTCGGCCGCTCGCACGGCGGAACCGGTCGGGGGCGCCGGGAACGGATGGACGGACCTGTTGGACGGGCAGAGCCCCGAGGAGCGGGAGCGGACCGTACTGGACCTGGTGCGGGCACAGTTGACCGAAGTGCTCGAACTGGACCCGGCCGAGCCGGTCGACGCGCAGCGCGGGTTCTTCGAGCTGGGCCTCGACTCGCTGCTGGCGATCGAGCTGTCCCGGCGGCTCGGCGGCCGCACCGGGACCGCGCTGGCACCCGCCGCCGTCTTCGGCCACCCGACCCCGGCGGCGCTCACCGGCTACCTCCTGGCACGTCTGGAGGGGGCGAAGGCCGATGCCTGACGGAACCTCACCCGCGGCAGCGACCGGACGCACCGCGCGACGTCCTGGAGCAGAGAGGCAGTGACCGTGTTCGACCCCGACATCTACCTGCGACGGCTGGGCCACGACACCGAGCGGGCCGGGCGTCCCGCGCCCGACCTGGCCACCCTCGTCCGGCTCCACAAACGGCACATGGAGACCGTGCCCTTCAGCAGCACCGGCTCCCTGGCCGTGCCGACCGCGAGCGGCGAGGTGGTCGACCTGGTCGACTTCGACCAGGACGCCACCTTCGACGCCGTCGTCGCGGCGGGCCACGGCGGCGGCTGCGTCCAGATGACCCGGCTGTTCCTGCGCCTGCTGCGCGACCTCGGCTACGACGTCGACCTGATCGCCGGCACCACGGCCGAGGGGCGGGCCGAGTACGGCGCCGAGGTCGAGCACATGCTGATGGTGGCCCGCGTCGACGGCGTGCGCTGGCTCGTCGACGTGGGATACGCCGGCCCCTCGTTCCTCGCACCGCTGCGTCTGGACGGTGCCACCGACGGGCGGGAGCAGACGCAGTACGGCTGCCGGTACCGCCTCGTCGAGGACGGCGACGGCGTGCTCCTGCAGCGCAGACCGAGGCTCGGACGCTGGAGCGTGGTCTTCCGCTTCACCCCGAAGGTCCGTGATCCGGCCGAGTGGTACGCCTTCCAGGACCTGGCGAACGTGAAGCTGGCCGCGGTGACCGGGGAGAGCGCGCCCCAGCTTCACAGCCGGGCCGTCGCCGACGGACAGGTGGTGCTCAAGGGCCGGCGCCTCCTGACCGTGCGGGCCGGCATCGAGAAGTCCCGCACCCTCACCGACGACGGGGAACTGCGCGCGGTCCGGGACGCGATCCTCGCCGGCACGCTCGACTGAGACACGGCACCCCGTCCCCCCGCTCGTCCCGTCACCACCGACAGAACAGGATGGACATGCGTCGCACACTGTCCCGCTCGGAGAGCCTCTACGCCGGGGAGATGAGAACGCAGGCCGTACGCATGTTCACGGTGCGCGGCCACGTCGACCCCGACGCGCTCGCCACGGCGTTCGCCGCGGTGCTCGCCGACCACCCCTCGCTGCGCAGCCGGCTCGAACAGGACACCGAGGGCGCTTTCCTCAGCCCGCTGAAGCCCGACGAACTGCCGGTCCCGGTCGTGCGTCCCGACGGCCCGGACGTGCTGGTCCAGGAGTGGAACACACCGCTGCCGCTGGGCGGCCCGCTGGTCCGCCTGGTCCTGCTGACCGGGGAGCACGAGAACACGCTGCTCCTCGGGGTCGACCACGTGGTCTGCGACGGCCGCAGCGCGACCGCCCTGTGCTTCCGGCTGTGGCGGTACTACGCCGAGGTCGAGGCCGGCACGCATTCCGCCGTCCGGCCCGTCCGGGAGGACTGGCCGGCGGCGATCGACGACCGGCTGGCACCCGTCACCGAGGCCGACGTGGCCGCTTACGTCCGGGCGCGGCTCGACCGGGCCGAGGGCGCCCCCGTGGCGGCCCTTCCCCATCTCGCGGCCGGCGCCGGCGAAGGGGCGCCGAAGCCGGGCCGGACCCAGTCGCGCCGGCTCCGGCTGACCTCCTCGGAGACGTCGGCGCTGCTGACGTTCGCCAGGAACGCCGAGGTCTCGGTGCACGGGCTGGTCGGCGCGGCGGTTCTGGCGGCCGTACGGTCCGGCCTGCCCGCGGAGTACGCCGACCACCGGCTGGCCTGCGTCTCCACGGTCGACCTGCGCGACCGGGTGGAACCCCCGCTGAGCCGCGAGGTGATGGTCCCCGCGGCCTCGTGGTACCAGGATCTGGTCGACGTGCCGGCCGGGGCCGACCTCGTCGCGCTCGGCCGTCGGCTCGGCGCGGGCCTGGGCGCCGCGGTCGACCGCGGCGACCCGGCCCTGGAACTGCGGTCGCTGGACCGGCTGCTGGCCACCCCGCACCTGCTCGCGGCGAGCATGGTGATGACCAACATCGGGCGCGTCACCCTCCCGGCGTCCCCGCCCGGACGGGAGATCGTCGACATGCGGGGGTTCGCGGTGTCCAGCAAGGCGCCGTCGTTCCTGCGGCACGGCCCGGTGCTCGCCTCGCTGACGACGGTCCGCGACCGCTTCCGCATCGAGATGCCCTACAGCACCGAGTGCTTCACGGAGGAGCAGATGGACGCGGTCCACGACCATGTCCGGGCGACCCTGCGGGAGTTCACCGACCGGGTGCCGGTCCCGGCCGGGTGAACGGCCGGGGTCCGACAGGGGGAGCGGCCGGCGGCCGGCCGGGTGAGGCCCCGCGGGACGGGCCCTAATCGCCCGGACGGGTCCCGACGACGACCGTGCAGTACATCTCGTCGCTCGTCGACACGCGCGGGACGAGGCCGTGGTCGGCCATCGCCCGCGCGGTGAGCGGTGCCTGCTCCTCACTGGTCTCGATCAACAGGCTGCCGCCCGGCACCAGCCACGCCGACGCGCCGGCGGCGACCCGCCGGTGCACCTCGACCCCGTCGAAGCCGCCGTCGAGCGCGTGCTTCGGTTCGTGGTCGCGCGCCTCGGGCGGCATCATCGCGATCTCGTCCGTCGGCACGTACGGCGCGTTGACGACCAGGACGTCCACGCGGCCGTGCAGCGAGTCGGGCAACGCGCCGTAGAGGTCGCCCTCGTACACATGGGCGTCGGGACCGACGTTCAGCCGGGCGCAGCGGACCGCCTGCGGGTCGACGTCGGCGCACGAGAGGTCGACCCCGGGGACCCGCGCGGCGACGGCGGCGCCGATCGCTCCGGTCCCGCAGCACAGATCGACGACGACCGCGCCCGGCCGGGCCAGTTCCGCCGCGAGGTCGACCAGGAACCGGGTGCGCTGACGCGGGACGAACACACCGGCGTCCACCCGGACCCGCAGACCGCAGAACTCGGCCCAGCCGAGGATGACTTCGAGCGGTTCGCCGACGACACGGCGGTGCACCAGCACGTCCAGCTCGGCGGGTGTCGCGGCGGCCTCGAGGAGCAGTCGCGCCTCCTCCTCGGCGAACACGCATCCAGCGCCTCGCAGGGTGGTCACCGTGCGTGACAGCACCTCATCGGCGGGAGTGATCGACATCGAAGCCCTTCGAGGAAGAAACCGGCCGGCCGGCCCGGCCCGCCGGCCACGGATGCGTCCCGTGCCGTCAGACCGGGGGATGTGGCGTGAGGGGATATCAACTTACGTTGATCAGCGGACGGCTCACGCAGCCTAGCAGGAGAGGTCGATGGAATTCATGACCAGGGAAGTCGGCGCCGACGGCGGGACGAGGGCCATGAGGGCCGCACGGCGGCGGGCGGCCGGGCGATCATGAGTACGGTCACCGGGCCCGCGGAAGTCTCCGCGGCCGCCGCCCCCGACACCGCCGGCCCGCGGACGACGGCGGGCAAGCTGGCCGACCTCCGGCAGCGCACCGACGCCGCGCTGCACCCCGGCAGCGCCGCCGCGCTGGAACGCCAGCGGGCGAAGGGGCGCGGAACGGCCCGCGAGCGCATCGACGCCCTGCTCGACCCCGGCTCCTTCGTCGAACTCGACGCGCTGGCCCGGCACTCGCCGGCCCCCGGCACCCGGGAGAACCACGCCATGGGGGACGGCGTCGTCACCGGCACCGGCACGATCGACGGACGTCCGGTGGCCGTCTACAGCCAGGACGCCACCGTGTTCGGCGGAACACTCGGCGAGGTGCACGGCGACAAGATCATCAAGCTGATGCAGCTGGCGGCCAAGGTCGGCTGCCCGCTGGTGGGCATCAACGACGGCGGAGGCGCGCGCATCCAGGAGGACGTCGGCACGCTCGGCCGCTACGGCGAGATCTTCTACCACAACGTGCGCTGCTCCGGCGTCGTCCCGCAGATCTCGCTGATCATGGGCGCGTGCGCCGGGGGCGCGGTGTACTCGCCGGCGCTCACCGACTTCACCGTCATGGTCGACCGGACCAGCCACATGTTCATCACCGGGCCCGAGGTCATCAGGACCGTCACCGGCGAGGAGGTCGACTTCGAGACCCTCGGGGGCGGCCGCCCGCACAACGCCCGGTCGGGGGTGGCGCACTACCTGGCCTCCGACGAGGACGACGCGCTGTCCTACGTCAAGGACCTGCTCGGCTACCTGCCGAGCAACAACCTCTCCGTGCCGCCGGCCTTCCCCCCGCCGCAGCCGGCGGACCCGGACGCCGACGGGCTCACCGCCACCGACCTCGAACTCGACACGATCGTCCCGGACTCCTCCCACCAGGCCTACGACATGTACGAGGTCATCACCCGGGTGCTCGACGACGGCGAATTCCTCGAGGTGCAGAAGCTGTTCGCGCCCAACATCGTCGTCGGCTTCGGCCGGGTGGACGGACGCAGCGTCGGGATCGTCGCCAACCAGCCCGTGCGGGTGGCGGGTTGCCTGGACATCGACGCCTCGGAGAAGGCGGCGCGGTTCGTGCGCACCTGCGACGCGTTCAACGTGCCCGTCCTGACGTTCGTGGACGTACCGGGCTTCCTGCCCGGCGTCGACCAGGAGTGGGACGGGATCATCCGGCGGGGCGCCAAGCTGATCTACGCGTACGCGGAGGCGGTCGTCCCCAAGATCACGGTGATCACCCGCAAGGCGTACGGCGGTGCCTACGGAGCCATGGGGTCCAAGCACCTCGGCGCCGACGTCAACCTGTCCTGGCCGACCGCGCAGATCGCCGTGACCGGCGCGGCGGGAGCCGTCGGAATCCTCTACCGCAAGGAGCTGGCGACGCTCGAGGGCGATGAACTGGCCGAACGGCGGGCCCAGTTGGTCCAGGAGTACGAGGACCAGGCCACGCCCTACGCAGCGGCCGACCGCGGTTACGTCGACGCGGTCATCCAGCCGTCGCACACCCGCGCACAGATCAGGTGGGCGCTGCGGCTGCTCGCGACCAAACGCGTGGAAGGGCCGCCGCGCAGACACGGGAACATCCCGCTCTGAGCGGGACCCCGGCCCGGGGCGGGACCCGCTCCCGGGCCGGAGACGCGAAGGAACCACCGGGAACACGGCGGCACCCGGACCTGACAGCCGACGGACCGAAAAGGGCGTGAAAGCATGACTCTCCCCGAAAACGTCAAGCATTCCGGGTCGGTGAGGACACCCGGGTCGGCGGGCGCACCCGACCCCCATGACTTCCTGGCCCTGGACGACGAACTGGACGCCGCCGAGCGGGACGTGCGCGACACCGTGCGCGCCTACGCGACGGCCGAGCTGCTGCCGCACGTCGCCGACTGGTACGAACGCGCGGAGCTGCCCCGCTCGATCGCCAAGGAACTCGGCGGGCTCGGACTGCTCGGGATGCAGCTGGACGGCTACGGCTGCGCCGGCCTATCGGCCACCGCCTACGGCCTCGCCTGCCGCGAGCTGGAGGCGGTGGACTCCGGACTGCGCAGTTTCGTGTCCGTGCAGGGCTGCCTCGCGATGTGTGCCGTCCACCGCTGGGGCAGTGAGGAACAGCGGCAGGAATGGCTGCCCCGCATGGCCGCGGGCGAGGTGCTCGGCTGCTTCGGCCTGACCGAACCCGAGTCGGGCTCCGACCCGGGGTCGATGCGCACGTACGCCCGTCGCGACGGCGACGACTGGGTGCTCAACGGCACCAAGGCGTGGATCAACAACGGCGCCCTCGCGGACGTCGCCGTGATCTGGGCGCACGCGGAGGACGAGGTGCGCGCCTTCCTCGTGCCCACCGACACGCCGGGGTTCGCCGCCGAGGAGATCACCCGCAAGCTCGCCCTGCGCGCCTCGAACACCGCCGGGCTGACCCTGGACGAGGTGCGGGTGCCCGCCTCGGCCGCCCTTCCCGGGGCCCGCGGTCTGAAGACGGCGTTCTCGTGCCTGAACGAGGCCCGTTTCGGCATCGTCTGGGGTGTGGTCGGCGCCGCTCGCACCTGCTACGCCGAAGCACTCGACTACGCCGCCCGTCGTGAGCAGTTCGGCCGCCCGCTCGCCTCCTTCCAGCTCTCCCAGCGCAAGCTCGCGGACATGGTGGTGCACCTCACGCACGCCGGGATGACCGCGCTGCGGCTGGCCCGGCTGAAGGAGACCGGCCGGCTGCTGCCCACGCAGCTCGGCCTCGGCAAGCTCGCCAACGTGCGCGCCGCGACCGAGGTCGCCCGCACGGCCCGCGGCATCCTCGGCGCCAACGGCATCACCCTCGACTACCCGGTGATGCGGCACATGTCCAACCTGGAGGCCGTGCTCACCGTCGAGGGGACCGAGGAGGTCCACACCCTCAGCATCGGCCGGGCGGTCACCGGCGTTCAGGCGTTCCGCTGACGGTCCCGAGCGTGACGCTGCCGCCCGGCAGCGCGCGACATCCGCCCCCCGTACGACGAGGAGTTGCCATGCGGCGGCACGACGTTCCACCACCCCTTCGAGCCGGGGGTCCCCGCCCGCGGGGCACGCGCCGGGGCGGGAGGGCGGGAAGGTGAAGGCGGTCTACGCGGCGCGTCCCGACGCCGAGGACCCGCTGTCCGCCCTGGTCGTCGGAGAGCGCCCCGACCCCGAGGTGCCCGCGGGCTGGCTGCGCGTGCGGATCAGGTCCGTCTCCCTCAACCACAAGGATCTGTGGACCCTGAGGGGCGTCGGCCTGAACCACGACAAGTACCCGCGGATCCTGGGCTGCGAGGCGGCGGGGGAGACCCCCGACGGCCGGCGCGTGACGCTCTATCCCGTCCTGGAGTCCCCGCCGGGCACCGCCGACGAGACCCTGGTCCTGCCGGCCGCTCAACTCGCCGGCGCCCGGCCCGGCACACTGGCCGAGTACATCGCCGCGCCCGCGGCCAGCCTGCTGCCGGTCCCCGACCAGCTGACCTGGGAGGAGGCGGCCTGCCTGATCTGCACCTGGCTGCCGGCGTACCGCATGCTGTTCACCAAGGCCAGGCTGCAGCCCGGCGATTCGGTGCTCGTGCAGGGCGCCGCGGGCGGGCTCTCCACCGCGCTGATCGCGCTGGGGGCGGCCGGCGGACTCCGGGTGTACTGCACCAGCCGTACCGCCGACAAGCGGGAGCTGGCCGTGCGACTGGGCGCCCACCGGGTGTTCGAGCCCAAGGCGCCACTGCCCGAACAGGTGGACGCCGTCATCGACAGCGTCGGCCGGGCGACGTGGACGCACTCCCTGCACAGCGTGCGCCCCGGCGGCACGGTCGTCGTCGCCGGCGCCACCTCCGGTGACGTCTCGCCGGCCCGGCTGCACCGGGTCTACTTCCACCAGATCAACATCGTCGGGTCGTTCAGCGGCACGCGGGACGAGTACGCGCGGATGCTGGCGCTGATGCGCACCACGGGGATCCGGCCCCTCCTGGACGACGTGCTGCCGCCCCAGGACGCCCGAGCGGCGTTCAAGCGGCTGCTGGACGGCGATGTCCGCGGCAACCTCGTCCTGAGCTGGCCGTAGGACACGCGCCCCCTGAGCGGTGCCCCGCGCGCCGAGCCGGGGCCGAGGCCACGGGGCGTCATGGGGGTCATGGGGCGAACGACGACGACGCCGTCGCCCACCGCCCCCGCCCTCCCCGGCCCGGTCACCGCCGGCCTGCCGGACCGCCGGCGCGGTCGCGGGGGAGGGCCGGCCGTGCCGGTGTCCGGAGCGCGGTGCCGGCCCGCCGGCGCCACCGGGCGGTCCGTCGCCGCCCCCCGCGCACCGTCGCCCCGCGCACCGTCACCCCGGGCGCCGGTCGTCGGTGCGGCGGCGTACGGTGCCGCCATGGCACCTGAACCCACCGTCCCCGACGGCCTTTCCGCACCCTCCGAAGCCGACTGGGACCGGCACCTCGCCGACGGTTTCGCCGTGCTGCTCGGCCGTCCCCTGGGGGAGTACGACCCCGACGCGGTCTACGCGGCCCGCGTCGGCGGGAACCTGCTGTACGAGACCGGATTCCACAGGGACCCGGCCTGGGTGCGTCCGGCGGCCCTCACCGGCGCCGAACCGGTCGTCTGGGACTGCTCCCTGTTCGACGAGGCCGACCACATCCCCGTCTTCGACGCGAGCCGTTCCCTCTTCGAGTTCCCGGTCCCGCAAGGGCCGTCCGCACCTCTCGGGGCGGAGTTCGCCGCAGCCCTCGACGCCGTGCGCTTCGCGCGCGGCCCGGTCCGGGGCGCCGACCTCGCACCGCTGCTGACGCGGTACGGCATCGACCTCACCGATCCCGGGTTCGACGGCACCTGGTCCGTCCACCTGGCCTGCCTGGTCTCCGACGGCACCCTCTTCGACGCCCTGCGGAGCGCCCTCGCCACCGGCCGCACCCCCGAGCAGCTGGTCCCCTTCACCGCGGAGCCCGAGGAGGAGTGGGAGGAGCGGCTCGCCACGATCACCCATCCCGGTCTCCGCACCCACCTCGGTTTCTTCTGCACCGACGGCGGGGCGGGCCTGATGCCCCTCCAGGCCCCGGTCGCGGCGGCCGGCCCGGAGGAGCACGGCTTCGAACCGGTCGCGGGCTGGGAGGACGACTTCGGCCAGCTCGACATCACGGTCGTCCGCCTCGCCCCGCAGGACGGGCCGAGCCCGGCACCGTCCGCTCCCGTGACGCGCTGAGCACCGCCGGAGGCACCGTCCCGTCGTCCCGGGCAGCCGCACCCCGACACCCTGGCCAGGGAGGACCGGGGCCCTCGCCCGATTCGTTCCCGAGGGGACGGACACACTGCTCGGCGCCCGGGACCGTCCCCGTCATTCGGCCGGAGGCCGCCGTGCGCGCCCGGAGCCGCCCGGCGTCGTGCCGCCGGCGCACCGCGGCACGCGCCCGACGGCGCCGACCGGAGCGGAGCGACCGACCCTCACCCCCCTGACCACGAGGTGCCGGCCAGGGCCCGCCCGACCTCGGCCGCGGGGAAGGGGGTGCGCTTGCTCCGGGTGAGCAGCCGATGGTGGAAGTCGTCCAGGACGATGGCATGCGGAGCGTGCCGGTCGAGGATCGCGCCGATGTCGGCCGGGACGTCCGGGGACCGGTGGCCGTCGGCCCACGCGCGCAGGAAGGCCCCGTGCTCGACCCCACCACGCACGGCGTCCGGCAGGTGGTGGCGAAGCAGGTGGGCCGGCGCGTAGGAGCGGTCGTACACCAGGTGATCGGCGAGGAAATCGCGCTCCTTCGCCGAGAGCGCGAAATCGCGGCTCGACGCGAGCCCGAAGTCCGCGAAGTACACCCGCCGGCCGTCGGTGAGCAGATTGGCGAAGTGCGCGTCGAAGTGGACCAGTCCACGCGCGCTCATGAACTCCGTCCCCCGCAGCAGCGCGTTCTCGACCCACTGGTAGGGCGACCCGCTCCCCGGCTCCGGGGAGGCCGCTTCGCGTATGCCGCCGAGCCACTCGGCGAGCGTCTGCGGCAGGTGCTCCAGGAAGAGCACCAGGCTGAAGGAGGACCTCCCGACGGCCTCCAGCCGACGGCGCACGGCCGAGGAGCCCTCCCAGTGCGCCACGGCCCCCTCGATGCCGCCGAGCCCGTCGACGAAGCCGGCGGGGGGACTGTCGGGCATCACCCGCCAGTGGTACAGCAGGGGGAAACCCGCGTACTCGTTCTCCAGCACCCAGCCCGTCGTCATGAGGTGCGCGGCCAGCTCGCGCCAGGCACCGAACCCAGCCGACCCCACCCCGTACTGGTAGAAGAGGGGAAGCCCGAACACGTTCGCGGTCGACCGCACGTGCTCCGGCCGCAACTCCACGTCGGTCAGCGGGACCCGCTTGACGAAGACGCGTGTCCCGTCGACCTCCATCCACGCCGACCTGCCCCCGATGCCGGAGCCGAGACTTGGCGCGGCGGACACCGCGTCCTGGAGCCGACGGTCGCTGAACAGGGACAGCCGTGCCCCCACGGCCGCGTGAGCGGACACGCGCGCGGCGTGCTCCGACCCGTTCACATCCATCGACCGCTCCAGCCCCCGCTTCGACACCGACTTCCGCCGATCATGCCAGGTCGGTGGAGGCGACCGCCGAATTCTTCGCCGGACGGCCCGAGGAGGGATCCCCCCACCCGAGAGGCGCCCACCGTCTACCGGTGGTCCCAGTCGAGGCGGAGTACGGCGAGGTCGTCGGTGTGACGTCCCGCGTTCCGCCTCTGGGTCTCCTCGATGAGACGGTCGACATGGGCCGCGGGGTCCGCCGCCGGCAGATCCCGGATCAGAGCGAGGAGCCCTTCGACACCGAGCCGTTCGGCGCGCGGGCCGTCGTGTCCCTCGGTGAGACCGTCGGTGTAGAGGGTCAGGGCTCCGGCGGCGGGCAGCGGGACCGTCGTGGCCGGCCAGGTTCCGAGCCGGGGGGCTATGCCCAGGGCCATTCCGTGGGCGGCGGCCAGTTCCCGGGTGCCTTCGGCGGTGGTGAGGAGGGGCTCGTGGTGACCGGCCAGGTACAGGGTGGCGGTGGCGGCGCTCCGGTCGAGGGTGAGGAGGGTGCAGGTGGCGAACAGGGGCTGCGGGCCGCGCTCGGCGATCAGGAGGCGTTCCATGAGGTGCAGGAGACCCTGGCCGTGGTGCCCGCCCAGGACGAGGGAGCGCCAGGCGATGCGGAGGCAGACACCGAGCGCGGCGGCGTCCGGACCGTGCCCGCTGACGTCGCCGACCACGGCGTGCAGAAGGCCGTCGTCGTCCTCGACGACGTCGAGGAAGTCCCCTCCGAGCAGGGCCCTCTCGGCACTGGGCAGGTATCGGGTCGTCACCGTGACCGTGGAGGTGGAGAGGAGGGGCTGGGGCAGCAGGCCCCGTTCCAGGCGGGCGTTCTCCTCGGCGCGCAGACGGGCCTTCTGGGCGTCGGCGGCGCTGCGTTCGGTCTGGCTGCGGTAGACGGCGTAGCGGACGGTGCGGTGCAGCAGGTCCGCCTCCACCTTGCCCTTGACCAGGTAGTCCTGGGCGCCGGCGGCCATCGCCTCGGCTCCCGCCTGGGTCTCGGACAGACCGGTGAGGACGATCACGGCGGTGTGGGGGGCGAGTTCGCGGACGGCGGCGATGGCCTTGGTGCCCGACACGTCGGGCAGGTGGAGGTCGAGCAGGATGCAGTCGATCGCGGAGGCGGCGAGTTCGGTGCGGGCCTGGGCCAGGGTCGCTCTCGTGGTCAGGTCGAATCGCAACCCCGTGTCGTACAGGAGCTCCTCCACGAGCAGGGCGTCCGCCTGGTCGTCCTCGATGAGGAGGATGCGGTACACCGGCTCCGGCGAGGGGCCGCCGGGGGCGTGCGTCGCGGGCGCGGTCATCGCGCCGGCTCCGCGTCGGCGCGGGTCGCTTCCGGCAGGGGGACCGCGGCCGCGGTCTCGGGCGGTTCGGTGGCCAGGGTGAACGTGATGCGGGCCCCGTCGCGGTGTTCGGGGTCGACGTGGATGGTGCCGCCGTGGAACTCGACGATCTTCTTGCACATCGCCAGGCCGATACCGCTGCCGTTGTAGGCCTCCCTGGTGTGGAGCCGCTGGAAGATCACGAACACCTTCTCGGCGTACTCGGGGTCGATGCCGATGCCGTTGTCCGTGACCGAGAACCGCCACAGTGAGTCTTCCCGCACGGCGGAGACGTGGATCTCGGGTGTCCGGTCGGGGCGGTGGAACTTGACGGCGTTGCCGATCAGGTTCTGCCAGAGCATGCCCATCTGGGTGCGGTCGGCGATCAGGGACGGCAGCGGATCGTGCGTGATCGAGGCGCCCGTCTCCTCGATGCTCACGCTGAGGGTGGACAGGGTCTGCTCCAGCACGGAGTCGAGGTCGACGCTCCGCAGCTCGTGGTGGACGCGGCCGACACGGGAGAAGTCGAGCAGGTCGTTGATCAGGGTCTGCATGCGGTTCGCGCCGTCGACCGCGTAGTCGATGTACTGGTCGGCCCGGTCGTCGAGCCGGCCGCCGTAGCGGCGCTGGAGGAGCTGGGTGAAGCTGGAGACCTTGCGCAGCGGCTCCTGGAGGTCGTGGGAGGCCACGTACGCGAACTGTTCCAGTTCGGCGTTCGAGCGTTGCAGGTCGGCGGTCTGCGCGTCGAGGCGCAGACGGGCCTCCTCGGTGAACGCCAGCTCGCGCACCAGACGGCGGCGCATGAAGTCGATCTCGCCGCTGAGTTGTCGCAGGTCCGCCGGCCCGGCAGGGGTGATGGGGTGGTCGAAGACACCGCCGGCGATGATGCGGGCGTCCGCCCCCAGTTGGGCCAGAGGGGCGGTGATGCCGCGGCGGAGTCCCTCGAAGATCAGGATCGTCAGAGCGAGGATGACGACCGCGATCGCGCTGAACACCCAGTTCCGCAGCGTCATCGTGGACGAGAGGTCCTCCGCCGCGTGCGCCCGCTCCGTCCGCAGCCGCTCCTGCTGATCACTCAGGGCGGAACGCAGCGCGTCGAACGCCTTCTTGCCCTCCGCGGCGCGTTCGGTGGCCAGTGGTGAGGGCGTCCCGCTGGGCGCGGCGGCGATCGGACGGGCGATCCTCGCCTGCCAGGCCTCCGCGGCGTCCCGCACGGCCCTCAGGTCCTTCAGGTCGGCCGCGTCGTCGTGCAGCAGCTCCGTCAGGCGTGCGGTGTGGGCCGCCTGGTCGCTGAGACCCTGCCGGTAGGGGACGAGGAACTCCGGGGTGCCCGTGGCGCCGTACCCGCGAATGCCGGTCTCCTGGTTCAGCAGCGCCGATTCCAGCCGGAACGACGTGCTCAGGGCGGGGGACCTCACCTCCACGAGGTCCTCGCTGATGGATTCCGTCCGCGCCAGCACCGCCGCGCCCGCCGTCCCGAGGAGCGCGAGGACCGTCAGCGAGACCGCCACCCCGACACGCAGCCACCGCCGCGTCGTCCAGGTGGAGAACCTTCGCGCACGCGGTCTCGCGTTCCCGCTCATGCCGTGACCCCTTTGATGTGATGCCGCCTGCACCATGCGGGGGCAGCCGCCACTTTAGATGCATCGTGACAACGATTGTTGTCGAGGTGGCTGATCGGAGCCTAAGGTGCTGCATGTGCCTGGCAAGAACTTCAGTCCGCGGACCACTCCCGAGGAAACGGCGGCCGTCGCGGACGCGGCGGTCGGCCGGCTCGCCAGGCACCTCACTCTCCAACTCCTGCAAGAGGCCCCACCCGTGCCGGCGGACGGCCCGGCGCAGGCGCTGACCCTGCTGTACATGCTGGACCAGCTCCAGCGGGCCGCCGAACGCCTCCAGCGGAGCGCGGCCGTCTCCGCCGCCCGCGCGGGTGCCGGATACCCCCAACTCGGTGCCGCCTGCGGCATGACCCGGCAGGGCGCCCGGCGCCGCTGGCCCGGACTCTTCCACCACTCCGACGAAGCACCCATGGAGCACCCGATGATGTCCACCCCCGCACGGCCCTTCGACGTCCTCCTCGTCGAGGACGACATGGCCGATGCCCTCCTCATCGAGGAAGCTCTCTCCGAGCGCGGAGCCCGCAACCTCGTCCAGGTCACCGACGGGGTCGCCGCGCTCGAGCACCTGCGCACCCCCGGCAACCCCCGCCCCGACCTGATCGTCCTGGACCTGAACATGCCCCGGATGAACGGACGCGAACTCCTGCGGATCCTCAAGACCGACGAGGACCTGCAGACCATCCCCGTCGTCGTCCTCACCACGTCCGCCGCCCCCGAGGACGTCACCGGCGCGTACACCAGCCACGCGAACGCGTACGTGACCAAGCCGGTCAACCTGGAACAGTTCGAGCAGGCCGTCCAGAGCATCGACGCCTTCTACCTCGACACCGCCACCCGCCCGCCCCGCGACTAGGAAGCGTCCGGGACACGGTCCCGGCGCGGATCGGTGCGGGTCGGTGCGCGTCGGGTGGGCCGGTGCGGGCGGGTGGAGGGCCGGCACCGGCCGTGGACCCGTCGCCGCGGTGCCCCGGACCGCTCCTCGGGCCATCCGCCGGGGACGGAGCTTCCCGGGATTGCGCACCGCCCGGACACGCCTGATCCGGTCGCCCGCGCCCGCGCCCGCGGACGCGAACACGGTCACGAGGCCGCCGTCCTGCCGCGCCACTGACCGGGCAGGGGGGAGGGGACCGACCCCGGCGCTCCTCGCGCGTCCCCCCGTCCACGCCCGCGTCGATCCCGGACGGCTGCCGGACCCGCCGTCGAAAACCGCTGGCGCACCACCGCACGGAACGTGAGGATCGACGAACGGTGTCCAGCACTCGGCGGAAGGGAACCGGCGTGGTCGGTCGGGTGGAAGTGCGGCAGCTGGACGAGGAAAGCCTCGAAGAACTCCTCGCGGTGGCCGTCGAGGACGCGGTGCCCGAAGAGGTCATGCCTCCCGTGACCGGTCCACCCGGATGGACGGCGGAACGACGGGACGCCTTCCGGAACTGGCACCGGGCCCGACGCCCCGGACTCGCCGGCCCGCTCCGCGAGTCCACGTTCGCGATCACCCACGACGGGAAGGTCGTGGGGTCGGCCCGTCTGGCTCTCCGCGCCGGCCACGACGTCCTCGAAACCGGCATGTGGCTCGGCCGTTCACACCGCGGACGCGGAATCGGCACCGCCACGGTCCGCATCCTCCTCGACGAAGCGGCCGGAGCCGGTGCACGGGCCGTGGTCGCGGACACCGAGGCCCACAACACGGCGGCACTCGGTGCCTTGCGCCGCAACGGCGCGACGCTCGTCGCGAGCCGGGACGCCGCCGGGATCCGCGCCGAACTGTTTCCGAGGGAGACGTCGCCTCCTCCCCCCTCCACCGCGAACCCGTGAGGTTCCGGCGACACCACGCGCGGGTCCGCCGCGACGTGCGCGCTTCACCGGAGGGCTCGTCGGATGCGATGGCGATGCCATTCCTCTCCTCGCGCCCGGTCGGCAACCGGAAGAGGAGCTCGGCGCCGCGGCGGTCGGGCTCCCGCGGTCGAGCTCATCGACGCGGAGCAGGTCCGCACGGTCGTAGCGGGCGGCGGTCTTGTCCGGTTGCTTCTCGTCCGCGGCCGCCATCGGCCCCGTCACCGACGTCGGGTACCGCGACGACCAGGCCGCCACCACACCTTCGACCCGGAGCGGACGACGGGCCGGTCATGCCGCGCTCCGGTCGTTGTAGTGGCGGACGATCTCGTCGAACGCGTCCCGGTCGGCGTCGTCGAGGCGGTAGGTGTCGCGGCGGGGCAGGGGCGGGCGGGTGCAGCCCGGCCCGTGGACCTGGCCGTCGGAGTGCTTCCAGAACGGGCAGCACGGCGCGAGCGGCCGGACCTGCTCGCCGGCCTCCAGCCGTGCCGCGCGCCGCGCCTCGGCCCGGGCGCGGCGGTGTGCGCACCGGCATACGGCGTCGGCGGCGAGCAGGCTGGGCGCGGCCCACGCGACGAGGACGCCGAGCAGCCACTCGTGGTGGACGAGGAGCCAGGCCGCGGCGGCCAGTTCGGTGAGCGCGAGGGCGCGACAGGTGCGGGCGGTGACGAGGTGTCGGGTCACGGGTGGCTCCCGGTGGGTGGGCTGTTCCTGGTGCAGTTGCGGATGCCCCGTCCGGCCCGTGTCAGCCCGTCCGGTCCGGGCCTGCCCACCGGCCGGTGGAGGTGTCGGCCATGGTCGAAGAGGCCCGCCGATCCGCTCGAGGGGAGGACACCCCGTCGTCGTCCGGGGGCGGGGCGGCGCGAAGTTCACCTACGAGGCCGACCGGGGTCGGCTGGATTCAGCGCGGACGGGTACGCCAGTCGGCAGCGTGTGCTGATCGCCTGTGCCGGGACCGATGGTCACATCTGGGAGAGCACGTCCTCCGACGGCGGCCTCACCCTCGACGGCCGGCGACGCCCCGCGGGCACTCCGGCGCCGTCCCACGCCACGCCGGCGGTCGACGCCACGGCCACCTCGTGGACTCTCACCCTCAGGTGGAACGCGGCTCTGAGCTCCGCGTTCCCCGACAACTCGGTCATCGCGAGGCGCATCAGTAGACCGCGACCGCGACCGCGACCGCGTCCGCGTCCGCCCCGCCGGCGACGCCGTGCGGCCGTCCTCGTGATGGTCGCACGGCTGTTCCCCACCGGTCCCGGAGTGCGGCCGCCGGCCCCGTCGGCGCTCGTCCTCGGCGCCGCCGACGGGGTGTCACCACCGGCCGTGAGCGCTCTCCCCGCGGACATCTGCCGCTCGAGCGTCCTGATGGCGGCTGCTGTGCCCTTCGGTCACGTCGGAGGGGAATGCCGGGAGTCCGGCTGCCCGCTCCGGGCTGACGCCTGCCCGGTCCTTACTCGCAGGTGATCTCGTCACGCGGGGCATAGCGCGTGGGGAACGGCTCCCGCTTGACTTCCCGGCCGTCGTTCTTGAAGACCCGCTCCACGGTGACGTCGAAACCCTCGAGCGGGGTCTGCGGCACGCACTTCTCAGCGGTGCTCACCTTCTCCGCCGGCTGCCGCACGTCGGTGCGCGGCCCCTTGACGGACGTGATCTCGTCGTACTTCTTCGTGCCGAGGAAGGTGATGGTCACCGAGGTGTCGGTGGCCTCGGCCTGGATGTAGACGGCCTTGCCGGAGTCGTTGGTGAACCTCAGATCGAGGCTGCCCCAGGCGACCGTCGCCTCGCGGCCTTCGGGATAGCGCTCGATGTAGAAGGAGTGGGCGCCGTGCTCGACGGGCTTGACGCCGGCGAAGAACATCGCGTTGAAGACGGTCGTGGCCACCGCGGAGACACCGCCGCCGGGCGCCTTGGTGTACCGGTCGCCGAAGATCATGATGCCCTCGACGAAGCCGTTCGCCTCGGTGCGCTCGCCGACGGTCCGGTTGAAGCTCCAGGTCTCGTCCGGCATGACGACGGAACCGTTGATGAGTTCCACGGCCCGGCCGATGTTCGTCGTGCGGTAGGGGGCCGGTTCGAAGTCGACGGTGAAGGAGGACATCTTCTCGGTCAGTCCCAGGCGTGCCGCGTTCGCACGGGTGACCTCCGGCTGGATCTGCCGTGTGGTCACCTTGCCGCTGCGGGCGGCGCCCGACTCGGTGAGCAGGGGCAGGACGGCCTTGCTCAGGGCCTTGTCGGTGACCTCCACGGCCGGTGCGGCGTCGGCGGTGACCACGGCCTTGTCGCCGTCGAGCCCCAGCCGGGCGTTCCGGGGTGTCCTGGGGAGGTCGTTCAGGGCGCCGGCCACCGCGGGGGCGGCGCGCAGGCCCTTGCCGTCGAGCTCGGGGGTGAGCCTGCCGGCGTCGTCCGGCCGCATCGTCAGGTGCTCGCCCAGCACGGCCGGGGTGATCGTGAACCGCTTGCCGCCCGCGGTGAGCGTGACCGGTGCCGACATCGCGGGCTGCGCGAACTCGCGCACCGCCCGTCGCACTTCTTCCGCCGTGACGCTCGGCCGGGTCTCGCGTACGGGCAGCACCGTGACCGAGTCGGCCGCGCCGTTCAGGAAGGAAGTCCGCAGAGCGCCGACCGCGGCGTCCACGTCCAGCGCGTACCCGGTGCGCGGGGCGATCTGCTCGACACGGCCTTCGGCGAAGGAGACGGAGCCGTCGCGGACCTTCTCGTCGAGATTCCCCGCCAGTTTCCCGACGGCGGCACGGGCCTTGTTCCCGTCCGTCCGCACCACCGGCTCCAGGTCACCGCCCGAGCGGAACAGACCGCCGATCACGCTGACCGGACCGGTGCCGGTGGACGCCGCCCGGTCGAGGGTCTCCCGGATGTCGAAGGTGAGCCCCGCCTGCCGCGGATCGACCACAGCACTGCGGTCACCGACCCGCACGGCCAGCTTCCGGGGGCCGTCCGCCACCAGGTGCCGCTCCAGCTTTCGGGCGGCTTCCTCGTGGGTCAGGCCCCCGATGTCCACGCCGCGCACCGTCGTACCCGCTTCGATCTCACCGCCGGTGAGCAGCAGCGCGGCCAGATACAGGCCACCCATGCCGACGGCCAGCGCACCGCCCGCCAGGGCGACGGGCGGGAGGGAGGCAGTACGACGGACGGAGGGGAATCGGGGACGCATAGGTTTCCTGAAAGATCGATGGCACGTACACCTGATGTCGCGGCATGTGGGCGAAAGCAGTCGGCCAGGTTACGCGCAAAAAGCTTCAAAGCGTATAGCTCAGGTCACATCGGGCGTTCTGGATCAGAGGCCCGAGTGATGGGCGCGATGGCCCCCGGCATGCTCGGCGCCCCGATCACCCGGTGGGAGTACCTGCCCCAGGAGCGGGGCCTCGGCTCTGACACGACTTTCCGGCGGCGCCCGGCCGCCCGACTGCCCGGCCGCCTGGAACGGGACCGGCGTCCGGGGCCGGCCTCTTCCTACCAGATCAGGCACCAGTAGTGGCCGTGGTGGCCGATGCCGATACGGCCGCCTCGCGGAACCAGGCCCGGGTCCGGCCGCCCCACGGCCGCCATCGAGCACGCCGGGTCACCGACCACCCCCGCCACGGCCATCCGCCGGGCGGCGGCCACCGCTGTCGGAGACGTGTACCACGTGGTCGTCGCCGCCTCGACGCCGCCGTGCGTCGGCGTCGGCGTCGGCGTCTGTGCCGCCGGCTCGGGCGGGGGAGGGGTGGCGGAGGGAGACGGTGAGGGTGTCGCCGGCCTCGCCGGCCGTACCGGTGCCGGTGTCGTCGTGGTTCGCGGCGGCCGGGCCGAGGGTTCGGGTGCCGCGGGCCGGGTGTGCGTCGGGGTCGCTTTCCGCGTCCGACCGGCAGACGCCTCAGCCGTCGCCGTCGTTCTCGCCGTTGCTTTCGTCGTCGTTCTCGCCGTCGTCCGCGGGGACGCCGGCCGGTGTGCGGACGGCTGCCGCTGCCCGGTTCCGTCCACCGGTGTCGACCGCTCGGCGGGCGGTCTGGCCGTACGGGTACGGTCCGCTCCTGTCGGTACGGGCGAGCGTGATCCCGCTCCTGTCGGTACGGGCAAGTGTGAGCCCGCTCCTGTCGGTACGGGCGAGCGTGAGCCTGCTCCTGTCGGTACGGGCAAGTGCGATCCGGCTCCCGTCGGTACGGGCGAGCGTGAGCCCGCTCCTGTCGGTACGGGCGAGCGCGACCCTGCGGGCGTCGACCCGGTCGAGCGTGGCTCCGACGCCGTCGGCGGTGGCGTGCCCGGCGTCTCCGGCTTGGGCCTCCAGGTCGGCAGGGGGTTCAGCGTCGGCAGGGACAGGTCGGCCGAGGAAGAAGGCTCCGGACGGGACGTGTCGCCGTGCTGCCCCACCAGGGCCCATACGCCGACACCGCCGAGGACGAGCAGGACGGCACCACCCGCGATCCACGGAGCCCGTCGGGGCGAGCGTCGGTGACGGTTCATGGTTCTTACTGTCCTATGGGCCCGGGCGGGACGCTCGTCGCCCGGTGGGATCCGGGGACCGAACCGCCCGGGACCTGTCCGGTCGATCACAGGTCGGTGCGTCGAGGCGACGTACCGGGCCGGGACACAGGGGACGAAGCCGACGATGCCTGCGTCAGGTGACCAGCTCGTAGACGCTCCGTGCCGTCAGCAGCACGCCGATCAGCAAGGAGAGCGTGACCACCAGCTGTTCCTGGTGCTCTTCCAGCCGGCTCCGCAGAGCGTTCAAGCGGGCGTTCGCGATCGCGGGCGCCCGGACCGCGTACATCTCCATGAGGAGGAGGCTGAGTGTGGCCAGCAGGCAGTAGCCGGTCAGTGCCAGCCAGTCGGCGAGGGCGGAGAGGTTCGCGTCGAGGGCGGTCGCGGCGCCGGCGCCGACCAGCGCCCAGGGCTGCAGCAGCCACGCCAGACCGGCTGCCGTGGCCGGGGAGGCGTTGTCGATCCGTGCGGCCCAGCGTGGCGGGCCGTGCGGACGGGGCGGCCGACGGTACCGGTACGCGCCGTACAGCACCAGCGCCAGTCCGATGGCGAGTTTCGCGGCGATCGCGGCAGTCGAGGGCGCACTGTGCCGGGCCGGGGGGTGACCGCCGGTCAGCAGCAGCACGCAGGCGATCACCGCCACCAGGTCGGCCAGCCACGACAGCAGGAACGCCAGACCCTGTCGAACGCCGCGCCGCGAGGAGAGCAGCAGGATGAAGGCGCTGTTGTGCAGGGGCCCCAGGGTGATGGCCATACCGATCAGCGCCAGGTCGAGGACCATCGGATCAGTTGCTCCTGGATCTCGTGGCTGTCCGTCACCCGTCGACGAGGAAGCGGTCGGCAGGGGAACGGGGTGGGGCTGTGGGACCGCACCCCGACTCTGCAGGCGGCGTCCCGGCCGGTCAAGCAGGCCACGCCCGCGCGGCCGGGACGGGGCTCACCGGCTCACACGGCCGGCAGCCGATCCACGGCGACGGCGACGGTGACGGTGACGGCGACCGGCACAGGCTCGGCAGTCGGTTTCGCCCTTCCGGGGGACCGGCCTCGCCGGCTCCGGGCCGTCGGAACACCGTGTGCTGCCGGTGGACGCGTACGGGTCCTGCCGCCGAAGCGCCGGAACAGTTCATGCACCGCCTCTCCACCACGCGGGAAGGGCGCACCGGGAGGACGCACCGGGACACCGATCCTGGCCGGGTCGCCAGGGGGGCCGACGGGCGCCGGCCCCCCTGGCGACCCGGTGGGTCGGCGAGTCGGCCGGCTCAGGGCAGGAGCTCGTCCACGAGCGCGGCGACCTGTTCCACCTCGATGAGGAAGCCGTCGTGACCGTAGGGGGACGCGATGACCCGGAGGCCGTCGGCCGTACCGATGCCCGCCGCCAACTCCGCCTGCTGCGAGAGGGGGTAGAGCCGGTCGGAATCGACCCCGGCCACCAGGGTCCTGGCGGTCACCCGGCCCAGTGCGGCTCGCACGCCCCCGCGGCCACGGCCGACGTCGTGGCTGTTCATCGCCTCGCACAACGCGACGTAGCTGCCCGCGTCGAAGCGGCGTATCAGCTTGGCGGCGTGATGATCGAGGTAGGACCCGACCTGATACCGCCCGCCCGACCACGGGTCCTCCCCGGCCTGGGCGGAGCGGCCGAAGCGGGCCTGGAGTTCCGGTTCGCTGCGGTAGGTGACGTGGGCGAGTCGTCGGGCGAGGCCGAGTCCTGCGTGCGGCCCCCGCGTCGTGGTGTGGTAATGGCCTCCGCGCCAGTGAGGATCGGAGCGGACGGCGTGCAGCTGGATGTCGGTCCACGCGATCTGCTCGGCGCTCGCGGCGGCCGTCGTGGCGAGCAGCAGCAGCGCGTCCACCCGCGCGGGACACGCCACGGCCCATTCCAGCGCCCGCATGCCGCCCATGGAGCCGCCCACCACCAGGGCCCAGCGGTCGACGCCCAGTGTGTCCGCCAGGCCGGCCTCGGCGGCGACCTGGTCACACGGTGTCAGGAACGGGAAGTCGCCTCCCCAGTGCCGTCCGTCGGGGCGGAGCGAGGCCGGCCCCGTGCTGCCCTGGCATCCGCCGAGGACATTGGGGGCGACGACGAACCAGCGGTCCGTGTCGAGCGCCCGTCCGGGTCCGACGAGCCCGTCCCACCATCCCGGAGTCGGATGTCCGGGTCCGGCGGGTCCGCTCACATGGCTGTCACCGGTGAGGGCGTGCAGTACCAGTACGGCGTTGGAGCGGTCCGGTGCGAGCCGGCCCCAGGTCTCGAAGGCCAGCCGGAGCGTCGGCAGTCGACCGCCGGCCTCCAGGACGAGCGGCGTCCCACGCTCGTACCACTGACGACGCCCGGGCGGGTCCCCCTCGCGCCAGGCCCCGGAGACCGGCGGGAGGGGGAGCTGCGGGGGCGTCAGCACGGTGTTCAGGACGCGCCCTTCGCCGCCCGGAACCCGGCCTCCAGGTCGGCCTTCAGATCGGCGAGGTTCTCGATGCCCACCGAGAGCCGCACCAGGCCGGGCGAGGCGCCGGTGGCCTCCAACTGCCGTTCGTCCAGCTGACTGTGGGTGGTGGACGCCGGATGGATGATGAGGCTGCGGACGTCACCGATGTTCGCGAGGTGGCTGAACAGCTCGACGGCATCGACGAATCGCTTCCCGGCCTCGACCCCGTCGCGCAGTTCGAAGGCCAGAACGGCGCCCCCGCCGCGCGGCAGGTAGCGCTGACCGGCTTCGTACCAGCGGTTGGACGGCAGCCCCGGGTAGTGGACGGCGGCGACCTCGTCGCGCTGCTCCAGCCATTCCGCCAGGGCCTGGGCGTTCGCCGAGTGTCGCTCGATGCGCAGGCTGAGCGTCTCCACGCCCTGGAGCAGCAGGAACGCGGAGTGCGGGGAGACGGCGGGGCCGAGGTCGCGCAGCAACTGGACCCGGAGCTTGACGGCGAAGGCACCGGGTCCCAACGCGGGCCAGTACCGCAGGCCGTGGTAGCTGGGGTCGGGCTCGGTGAAGTCGGGGAAGCGTTCGGTGTGGGCGCCGAAGTCGAAGGTTCCGCCGTCGACGACGACGCCCCCGATGGTGGTTCCGTGCCCGCCGAGGAACTTGGTCGCCGAGTGGACGACGACGTCGGCGCCGTGCTCGATGGGCCGCAGCAGGTACGGCGTGGGCACGGTGTTGTCCACGATCAGCGGGACGCCTGCTTCGTGCGCGACGTCCGCCACGGCCCGGACGTCGAGGACGTTGCCGCGCGGGTTGCCCAGCGTCTCGGCGAACAGTGCCTTGGTGCCGGGCCGGATCGCCGCTCGCCAGGCCTCCACGTCGTCCGGGTCGTCGACGAAGGACACCTCGATGCCGAACCTGGGCAGCGTGTGGCGGAACAGGTTGTAGGTGCCCCCGTACAGGGAAGCGCTGGAGACGATGTGGTCACCGGAGCCGGCCAGCGTGAGGATCGCCAGGGTCTGTGCGGCTTGCCCGGACGCCAGGGCCACCGCCGCGACGCCGCCTTCCAGCGCGGCGACGCGCTGTTCGAGGACGTCCTGGGTGGGGTTGTGGATACGGGTGTAGATGTTGCCCGGCTCGGTGAGCGAGAACAGGTCGGCGGCGTGCCGCGTGTCCCGGAACACGAACGACGACGTCTGGTAGATCGGCGTCGCCCGGGCGCCGGTCACCGGATCCGGGGCGGCACCCGCGTGGATCTGCTTGGTCTCGAAGGACCAGGCCGAGGTGTCGGGCCCGGTGGACTCCTCGTCCGGTGTGTGACCGGCGGTGACGGAGTCGATCGGCTGGCTCATGGTGCTGCTCCCTTGTGCGGAGGGTCGAGTACGTGACGCGGGCACGCATCGCGGCAGCGCGCCGTGGTGCGCCGACGGTGCGGGGAAGGGCCGCGGGACCGGGCGCCGCGCCGGACGAGGGCAGCGGTCGGTGCGGTGCGGGGGAAGGGCGGGGCGAAGGCCCGGGTGAGGTGTCAGCCCCGAGAGGTACAGCCCGTGGTGGTGACACGCACGTAGGCGACGTGGCGGCGGGTCACGAGCACGGTCATGAGGTCAGAGAAGCACACGCCGGCGTTGGAGCACCAGCACGGCGGGCAGGGAAGCGGATCCTGACACGCGCCCGCAACACAGCCGTCGTGAAAGCCCGTCGGGACGTCCGGTGCGTGGACGGCGACCGCACCTGCCGTCCCACGGCGCGGGCGATCGGGTCGAGCCTCGCCGTCCGCCTACGACACCGGAACCGGGATCGAACGGGCCGTCCAGGCCTGTGTCACCGGACACCCGCTCACGGACGCGACCCGCGCACCGGAAGCGGACCTGGGCGTCGGAGCGCGGCGGCGCCTGCCGCGGCCGGGGTGTCGGTGCGCTGAAGTATCGTTCCGGCCCACCGCACACCGACTTGGAGGACTGGAGCATTGTCCGGCCTGTCTGCTTTTCCGCTGCCCTTCCACGCCTCGCGCTCCACGGCGTTCGCGACACCCCGAACGCTGCGGGAGCTACAGATGATGGAGTTCAGCTCCCGCATCCGGGCCAAGTCGGGGTGGTTCGAGAAGATGAACGACGCCGTCGTCGTCGGCCGGTGGACGCAGGAGGCAGTCGCCCAGGGCCTCACCGAGGCGCAGGTCCGCTACGTTCTCGCCGAGCTCGCGCACTACGCCGCGCTGCGCGACGAACGGACCGGCGTCGAGGTGTCGGCCGTCGACGGGGTGTGGCAGTCGGACGCGCTGGTCGACGACACGCTCCGTGCGCGGCTGCGCGACGCGGTCCAGGTCCTGGAGCAGGTCCCCGAAGCGGAACAGGACTGGCATCCCGGATCCGACGGCCAGGTGCTGGATCTGGTTCACCCCTCGATGTTCTGCCTGGTGCGAGAGGTGAGCGGCGCACCCGAACGGGCCTGGCGGAACCCGACGGACCGGTACTCGGCGTACGAGTTCTCGGAGAGGTTCCAGTGGCTGCCCACGGACGTGGACGTGAGTGACGACGGTGGTGTCGCCTTCCGCTCGTACGTCAACAACGTCCACCCCGAGAAGCACCGCGAACTGGCCTCCGTCCTGCCCGACCTGTTCGCGCGTATGCGCCCGCTGCTGGAGAACGTGCTCACCGATCTCCGTCATCCACGGCCTCCGCGGATCGAGGCCGATCCCTACGGGTGGTACGACTCGGAGCCGGAGTACCCCGACAGGTCCGACCACGCCGACGACGACGCGTACCGCGAAGCCCGTGACGCATGGGAACAGGCCTACGAGGCCTGGTACGAGAACCGTCGGCCGATCGTCCCGGACGCCCCGTCCTTCACCCCGCCCGAGGTGCCCGACGCATCCGCCCGGGTCGACCTGCGCGGCCGCCGCCTCCAGGTCGTCGTCAAGCTCGCCACCATTCGTCTCACCCCGGAAAAGCCCGAGTACCGTGGCGGTTCCTGGCACGTCGAGGGGATGTTGAACGAGCGGATCGTCTCGACCGGCATCTACTACTGGGACAGCGAGAACATCACCGACAGCTCGCTGAGCTTCCGGGCCGCCCTCGACGACCCGGACTACGCACAGAACGACGACGACGGCCTGCGTGAGGTGTACGGCCTGGAGGACGCGGACGCTCTGAACCAGCCGCTGGGAACGGCGTCGACCCCGGCGGGACGCTGCCTGGCGTTCCCGAACACCCTGCAGCACCGGGTCGGCTCCTTCCGCCTCGCGGACCCCACCCGGCCGGGGCACCGCAAGATTCTGGCCTTCTTCCTGGTCGACCCGTCGACGGAGATCGTCTCGACCTCCGACGTGCCACCGCAGCAGCCGTGGTCCGACACGTCGACCATGACGCTCGAGCAGGCGAAGACCTACCGCGAGGAACTCATGAAGGAGCGGAAGTTCTTCGTCGACGAGCACAACGAGCAGCTCTACGAGCGGGAATTCTCCCTCTGCGAGCACTGAGGCGGGCGCCTCGGTCCGCTCGCGGGGCCCGGTGGACCGGTCACCCGGGACGCCTTGGCCGGGACTCCGGGGAGGGGGCCTCGCCCGGCGGGTGGACGGTGCGCCGGGCGGGGAGAGGCCGCTCCTTGCGCAAGGTGTGCGACGGGGACACCTGAAGCCGCACGAAGCGGGCGCCCCCCTGGCCCGGCGAGGGCCGCCACCGGCAGATGACCTCCGCCCCGGGACGGGCCCGGCCGACTCCGGGGGAGAGGCCGGGAACGTATATTTCGCCTTCGCCTGCAAAAGTATCGGCGTGCATACTTTTGCGGGCGAGGTACGGCGTTCTGGCTGGGCCGAACTGACCAGGGGACATCCAGACGTGGACACCGGTACACCGGCCACCAACCGCTTCGGCGCGCTCCTGCGCGGGCTGCGGACGGGGGCCGGGCTGAGCCAGGAGGAACTGGCGCATGCCGCGGGAGTGAGCGTGCGGGCCCTGTCGGACATGGAGCGCGGACACTCCCGGGGTCCGCAGCGCCGCACCGTGCAGGCGCTGGCCACGGCCCTGGACCTGAACGCGGCCTGTGCCCGCGAACTGGAGCACACCGCGAGCCTGGGCCGTACCCGCCGGGCCCCCACGGCTGACGTTCCGCCACCTGCCGCCGTACCGGACGCCGTTGCCCGAAACGGCGCGCCCGATCTGCTGCCGCGCGCGCCGCGCGGCTTTCACGGGCGGGCGAAGGAGCTCCTCGCCCTGTCCCGCGCCGCCGCGGGCGAGGCGCCCGTCTGCCTGGTCGTCGGGCCCGCCGGGGTGGGGAAGACGGCCCTCGTGCTGCACTGGGCCCACCACGGCCGTGACGGATTTCCCGACGGGCGGCTCTACGCCGACCTGCGCGGCTTCGGCGACACGGGCGAGCCGGCCCTCGAGGAGGTGTTGCGGGAGTTCCTGCCGGCGCTCGGCGTGCCGCACGGCCGGATACCGGAGTCGGCCAACGGCGCGGCCGCGCTGTTCCGGTCGCTCGCCGCCGACCGCCGGCTCCTCGTGGTACTCGACAACGCGAGGGACTCCGAGCAGGTCAGACCGCTCCTGCCGGGTGGTCGCCACTGCGTCACCGTCGTCACCAGCAGACACCGGCTGTCGGGGCTGATCGTCACCGACACCGCCCGGCCCGTCGCCGTGGACGTGCTCGGGCCGGAGGACGGCACGATGCTCCTCGCCGGGGTGCTCGGCACCGAACGGGTACGCGCGGAGCCGGTGGCCGCGCGACGGCTGGCCGAGCTGTGCGGCGGGCTGCCCCTCGCGCTGCGGGTGGCGGCTGCCCGGCTGGCGCAACGGCCCGGCCGGTCGTTGGGCTCGCTGGCCGCCGAGCTGTCCGACGAGACGCGCCGGCTGAGTCTGCTGGACGTGGAGGACACCGGCGTGCGAGCGGCGCTGCGCGTGACGCTGCAACAGCTCCCGCCGCAGGTCTACCGGCAGTTCGCCCATCTCGGCCGCCACCCCGGTACGCACGTCGACCGGTTCGCGGCGGCGGCCCTGGCGGACACGGACCCGGCAACCGCCGAAACCTCCCTGGAACGGCTGGCCGCCGCGCACCTCGTCACGGAGACGGCGTCCGACCGGTGGACGATGCACGATCTCGTACGGCTCTACGCACGCAGCCTGGACGTCGGGCCCCACGCACTCGAGCGCGTGCTCGACCACTACATCGCCACGGCCCTCGCAGCCGTGGCGGCGGCCGAGCCCGGCAACGAGGAATGCCTCCCGCTGCCGGCGGACCACCTGCCGCCCGCCGCCGTACGGGAGTTCGGCGACCGGTCCGCCGCCGTGGCCTGGTACGCGGCCGAGAGGGACGACCTCACGCTGGCCGTGGCCGCGGCGCACGCCGCCGGGCTGCACGGCAGGACCTGGCGGATCGTCCTGACGCTGTGGCCGCTGATCGTGTGGCGCGTGCGAGACGGCTGGGTCCCGCTCCTGGAGACCGCGCTCGAGGCGGCACGGGCCGACGACGAGCAGTACGGCGAGTCACGGGTGCTCAACGTGCTCGGCTGGGTGCTGATCGAGGAAGGACGCATCGAGGAGGCGCTGATTCACCTGAGGGCCGGCTCCGAGCTCGCCTCCCGGGCAGGCGACACGGTGGCCGAGGCGAACGCCCTGATCGTCCTGGCGGTGGCGCAAGCGGCGCTCGGCAGCCTGGACGAGGCCGCGCGGGGATGCGAGCGGGCGGTGGAGCTGGCGCGCGAGGCGGGCGACCGGACCATCGAGCGACTGGCCATGCAGCACCTCGCCCGGCATTGGGCCGACGCCGGGAAATGGCGCCGAGCCCTCGACACGGCGACCGAGGCCCTGGCCTTCGACGACCGGTCGGGCACGGCCGACGTGCCGCGGGTACTGTTGCTCATGGTGAGGGGAGAGGCGCTGCTGGGGCTCGGGGACGAGGCCGGGGGCATCGGACAACTCGACCTGGCGGCCCGGGAGGCGGAGTCGTCCGGCTACGAGGACGGCGCGGTACGGGCGCTCGGCGCGCTGCTGCGGGTGTCGGCGGACGCGGGACTCCAGGCACGGTACGACGCGGCGGTCGCGCGCCTCACGAAGCGGACGTGAGACCGGGCGGCCGACACCCGCCCGCTGAGGGCCCGGCCCCCGGCGGCGCCTCGTCGCGGAGATCGTCCAGGGTGATGCGCCGATGCCGATGCCGTCGAGCTCGGTCCGTGCCGTGTCGGGGAACCGTCTTCGCACTGCGGCCGTCCGGGGCGACCGGCGTGCCGCCCACCTGCCCGCCTGCCCGCCTGCGCGAATAAGAAGCAGATAAAGAAATGCGTGCATGACTGGCGGCGGGGCGGGCACCTGCTGCTTCGGAGGTTGATGACTATGGTTCCCCTGCTTCTCGTTCTTCTGCTCGCCCTGATCCTTTTCGGTGCCGGTTTCGCGGTGAAGATCCTCTGGTGGATCGCGATCGCGGTGCTGGTGCTGTGGCTGATCGGGTTCGTCGCCCGTCCCAAGGGCGGCAGCGGCCGCTGGTACCGCTGGTAACGACAAGCGCCGGGCGGCGTGATGCGAAACGGCGGTGGTCCGCCCCCGACATCGGGGGCGGACCACCGCCGTTTGCAGCGGCCTCCGCCGCTTCGCACGGACCGGCACGTGGGGACGAAGGGGATGGGGCCGCCGGCCCGGGGTGTGCGGCGATCAGGCGTGCCCGTCGCCGTGATGCGGCAGGGAACCTGCTGGCCTCCACGGAGCGGGGACCGGTCCGGTCGCGCCTCGCTGTCGGACCCTCGCAAGAAGGCCCGCCCCCATCGGTCGACGCCTTCGAGGTGCACCGCCCGGCAGCAGGGCTCGCGGGCCGCCCGGCCGGAGTCGTCCCCGCGCGCCCTCACCACCCGGCCTGGCGCTCCGGCGGCCCGCTCCTCCGGCACACCGGACCCGCCGGCACTCCACCCCCTCGACCGGTGCCGCCCGGCCGGCCGCGCCCGCGGAGCCGGCCGCGCCCACGCACCAGCGGCCGGCGGCACCGGGCCGCGACGACCTTCCGACGGGGCACGTCCGACGCCCGCTGAACGGCGGGCCGGGCCCGGAGGCACTCCTCGGGCCCGGCCCGCCGTCGTGGTCCCGCTGAGCTCACCGGAGCCGACCCGCCAGATCACCGCCGAGCGTGTTCGGGGTGGCAGCGGAGCGCGGGTGCTTCGCGCGGAACCCGCCGAGCGTTCTGCGGTGGTCTGCGCCGGAGGCCACCGATGAGGTCGACCCGGACCGCGTGCCCGACCCGGTGCGGGTGGCTCGCCCGCCGGCCGCCGTCAAGGCTCTGCCCGGTCGCGGCCCGCACCCGTACGCCTTCCTCGGCCGCATACGCCATGCCGCCGTGCGTCCCGGTCGCCGTCTGCTGCCTCCCCTCCTCGGCCTGTGCTCGTGCGTCGAGCGACGGGGGCACGGCCCCGGCGGACGGCCCGGGAATCCTCTTCTCGCAGCGGGCGGAGCGCCGTGCGGGGTTCCGGTCCCGAGCGTCACGGGACCGCGCGGACGCTCTTTCCTTCCTCGGCGGCGGACTCGGGAGCCGGCGGCGCGGGCACGGGATCGGGGAGCGCGCGACGGAAGAGGGGGACGGCTGCCGCCGTCGTGATCACCGCGACCAGGACCAGCATGGAGAAGACCTCCCGGTTGATCAGTCCTTGGGCGAGGCCGATGTTGATGAAGATCAGGATCATCAGTCCTCTGGCGTTCATCAGGGCCCCGATCGCGTAGGACTCCCGGGACGAGAACCCCAGGGCGCGCATCGCGAGACCACAGCCGAAGTACTTGCCCGCGAAGCCGGCCAGGAGGATGAGCAGGAACGGAACGGCCATGGACCAGCCGGCCAGGCCGTTCAGCTCCGTGTTGAGTCCGGAGTACGTGAAGAAGATGGGGAGCAGGAAGACGCAGACCAGGTCCATCATCCGGCCGTGGACGGCCTCGCGGAACGCGGCGTCCCGAGGCATGGCGACGCCGGCGATGAAGCCGCCGAACACGGAATAGATGCCGATGTAGTCGGTGACGTAGCCGGCGAGCAGTGCGACACCGACGACGATGTACATGTGGTCGAAGGAGAGGGAGCCCGTGCGTGCCACGTGTGTGCCGAGCGGCCTCAGCAGCCGCCGAACCGCCGTGAGCATGACAATCACGAAGACGATGGAGAAACCGATGGTCACCAGTGCGTCGGTGGGCGCTCCGGAGTGGAGCGCGGTGAGGAGGGCCAGGAAGCACCACGCCGCGGCATCGTCGATGGAAGCGCCCAGCAGGGCGAGGCGTCCCAGATGCGTGTTCTGCCGGCCCTGTTCGTAGAGAATCCTCGCCAGCATCGGGAAGGCGGTGACCGACAGGGCGCCGCCGACGAAGAACGCGAATTCGACAGGACTGACGTCCCCTCGGGACAGCCTGCCGTGCAGGAGGAAACCCACACCGGCCCCGAGGGCGAGGGCGGGCACTATTCCGGACACGGCGAGGACCGCCGAATTCCTCCCCAACTCCCGGTTCCCGTGGGTGCCGTGATCCAGGCCGACGCCCACCAGGAACATGAACAGGGTCAGCCCGATGGTGCTCAGCACGTAAAGGACCGGTTTCACCTCCGGGGCGAACACCGCCTCCTGCGCCCCCGGGAAGAGGGCTCCGAAGAGGGTCGGGCCCAGGAGGACGCCGGCGACCATCTCGCCGACCACTCTCGGCTGTCTGACGGCCACCGCCAGCCGCCCGCACAGGGCCGAGGCGGCCAGAATGAGCACGATCGCCGGGAGGACCTTGAGGATGAGATTCAGGTTCGGGTCACGAGCGAGCGCAAGACTTACGGACTGACTCATGGATTACCAACCTCCCTGTGGACCGGCTCCGTCACGAAACCTCACGCTTGACGCCGGTCTTTACGGTGTCGACTCTGGAGCAGGACGAGCGGGAAGGAGACGAAAGGGCGCGGAGACGACAGGATGTCCGGGGCCGCCGTTTTCATCCGGCCGCCGAGGGCGAGGAGGTGATCTGCTTCCCGCATGCCGGCGGCTTTGCCGGCCACTGGTTCCCGCTCTCCGCGTCCTCGGCGCCGTCGGTCGAGGTGCTCGCCATCCGGTATCCGGGCCGCCGGGACCGCCACCTGGAACCGCCGGTCGACGATCTGCACCGTCTGGCGGACCGTATCGGCGAGGTCCTCGCGGCCCGGCCGCCCGCCCGGACGAGGATGTTCCTCGGACACGGCACGGGCGCCACGCTCGCGTACGAGGTGGCCCTGCGCCTGCCGGGCGAACCCGGCGGTCCGAGCGGGCTGTTCGTGTCCGGGTGCCCGGCGCCGTCCCGCCCGCGCACGGAAGCCCCGGTCACGATGTACGGAGCCGTGGACGACAGCGCCCTGATCGACGAGGTCCGCGCGTTGGGCGGCACCGACCCCCGGCTGCTCGCGGACCCCGGACTGTTGCGTCCGGTCCTCCCTGCGCCGCGTGCCGACCAGCGCGCGGCCGAGACGTGCACCGGCACTCGGGGTGCCGTCCTCACTTGCCCCGTCGTGGCCCTCGTCGGGGGCGGCGACGGGACGGCGACGCGGGCGGACGCCGACGCCTGGCGGCAGCACACCACGGGCGAGTCCGGACGGCGGATCCTCACCGGCGGCCGTTTCCTCCTCGTGGAGCATCTCGACGCCGTGACGGAACTCGTCGCCGACCGCTTCCGGCGTGCGCGCCGGCCGAAGCGGACATCCTCCGGTCACCCCTGACCGCCGTCCGCCAGCAGCTCCGAGATCGCGCGGGCGACCCTCGGGTCCCGCGCGATCTCGGACCGCTCGACGTCGAAGAACAACTCCCTCGCCCCTGGGGTCGGATGACGTGCCGGGCCCGCCGAGCGGATGACGACGGTCGACGAGAAGTCCGGTTCGGGATCGGCGCGGTGCGCGGCTCGGGTGTACGCCACGAACGCCGCGAACCGGCTGACCAGGTCCTCGGTCAGTTCGCCGATCGACGCCTCCGGGACGCCGGCCCGCCGGAACGAACGACCCGCCGACTCGCCGAACAGATCCAGCAGGCCGCGGCCGAGTCCGGCGAGTCCGTCCCCCCGGGTCCGCAACCGGTCGGCGGACTGCAGGCAATCGGCCAGTTCCTCCTCGGACAGCACCGCGGAGAACTGCTCCACGGCCCTGCCGAAATCCTTGACGAGACCGGCCGCGCTCGCCGGTTCGGGCTCCAGGACGATCGCTCTCGGGCGGGTTCCCTGCCGCGCCGCCACCGCCTGAACCATACGTGGCACGAACGCCGCTCCGATGCAGTAACCGAGTACGGCACGTACCGGAAAGGCGCTGGATTCAACCTCGCCCAACCATGCGGAAAGACAGTCGAAATCTGCTTTCTCGGCTATCGGTGAATCCTGGGATCCGGTGAGCCATAACGGTCGACGGGGGGTCAGGAGCGGTTCCAGGTCGGGAAATCCGGAATCCCTCCGTGACAGGGAGGGGAAGTCCACGGCAAGCACGATCCCGGATGCCGGATCAGCAGACCCCAGGACGCGCCATGATGAAGTCGTCATCCCGCGCAACGCTAGCGTTGCGCGGGACACGGGTCAATCAGTCGTTCATGACTCCCCGGGAATCCCCGCACGTCACCGAGATCACTGCCCCATTGCTCCCGCGCAACCCCTGCGGCTACCATGCGAGGGCTCCGCAAGAACGTAGTACCGGGCGTCAACTCGTGTGCGTTACTGGGAGGTTGCCGATGATCACCAGCCAGGGAATAGGTGCCAGCATGCACTCCATTCCGGTGGGATCCGACCGGTTGCGGCTGGCCCTCGAACTCGTCGCGGGAACCGCCGCGCTCTCCCGGATCCAGGAACGCGAAGCCGTCGCCACGCCCGCCACCGGCAAGTGAGCACGGTCACCGCGCCACAGCACGACGACGAATCCGACGAATCAGCTCCGCATACGGCCTGGGCCGAGTGGCTGATGTCCGCCCGTTGCTCATTGCCGGATTTCTCGCGCACCGCCCCGGCCCGCTGCGTCTTCAGCGTCCAGGACCGGCACGGCCGTACCTGGCACGGCTGGCAGCCCGGAAAGGAAGAGCCGCGTCCTCTCCCGTCCCTGCGCGGCATAGGGTCGAACGTCCGGATCTCCCCTTCGGGTGAGCACATCTGGTGGTTCGACGATCTGTTCGGCGACCAGGCCGGCCGGTGGCGCCGTACGCCCTTCGAGGGCGGGGAGAGCGTCGACGCGATGCCCCGCGCGCCCTCCGGAGGAGCCCGGGGGCTGGCGCTGGGCACGACGGGAACCGCGGTCGCCGCACTGGCCGTTCCCGGCGCCGGCCATGAGGTCCACCTGCTCTCGCCCGACGGGGACTGCCGCAACATCCACTCCGGTGAGGCCCCCCTCCAGGTCGCCGGCCTGTCCGCGGACGAGTCGCTCGTCCTCCTGCTCCACGCACGTCACGGCAACGCCCGCTGCCCCGCGATGCAGGTCCTCGACACCGAGGGCCGGACGGTCCGCGAGCTGTGGGACGGGGTGGGACGGGGCCTGGAGACGTACCCGTCACTGGCGAGCTTCTCGCCCGTCCCGGGGGACGACCGGGTCGTGGCCCGGCACGAGCGGCGAGGGCGCACCGAGCTGCTCCTGTGGTCGGTCCGCACCGGCGAGGTGACGGAACTCCCGCTCCCGCTGCCCGGTGACGTCACCGGCGGGTTCACCACCGACGGCTCGGCCCTGCTGATCGTCCACACCCATCGTGGCCGTACCGGCCTGTACCGGTACCACCTCGACTCCGCCCGGCTGGAGGAGATCGAGACCCGGTACGGCGTCGTCGAGGGCGTGACCTCACTGCCCGACGGGCGGGCCTGGTACGTGTGGTCGTCGTCGGTGTCCCCGCCGGCCGTGCTCGACGAGGGCCGCCGACCGGTGCTCCGCCCGGTGACCGGGACCGCCCTCGAAGCCGCCGCACACGCCGTCCCGCAGCCGTCCGAGACCCGCACCCCCACCGGTCTGCGGATACCCGGCTGGATCACGATGCCGCTCGGCGTGCCGCGTCCCGCACCCGCTGTCTTCCTGCTGCACGGAGGGCCGCGCGCGCACGACGGGGAGGAGTTCTCCGCGGAGGCCCTCGCCTGGCAGGACGCCGGATTCGCCGTCGTACGCGTCAACTACCGCGGGTCGACCGGGTACGGCTGTGCCTGGCGCGACGCCGCCCTCGACGACGTGGGCCTCGCGGAACTGCGGGACGTCGACGCGGTCCGTGCCGATCTCGTCTCCCGAGGGCTCGTCGACCCCGACCGCTGTCTGCTTGCCGGCGGTTCCTGGGGCGGCTATCTGGCCCTGCTCGGCGCCGGCCTGGAGCCGCGGAACTGGGCCTGCGTCCTCGCGAGCAGCCCGATCGCCGACTACGCGGCCGCCTACGAACAGGAGCCGCCCATCCTGCAGGCGTTCGACCGCGCCATGTTCGGCGGCTCACCGTCCGAGGTGCCCGAGCGGTACCGCCGGGCTTCCCCGGCGAGCTACGCGGACCGGGTGGAGGCGCCGCTGCTGCTGATCGTGGGGAACGCCGACACGCGCTGCCCGCCGCAGCAGACCCGCGGCTACCTCGACCGGCTCCGCGCCCGCGGCGCGGACGTGGAGTTCCACCTCGTCCAGGGCGGCCACGGCGCGGCGTCCGGACACGACGAACTGCACCGGCTGCGCCTCCAACTGGACTTCGCCCGGCGCAAGGCAGGAACAAGAAAGGTCTCACCGTGACAGACCAGGGCTCTTCCGCAGTCCCCGCCCCGGCCACCGCTGCTGCCAGGACCGCGGCGGGGGCCGATCTCGGCAAGCCGCTGGCCGACATCGCGGCACTGGCCGCGGAACTGGAGCGGGAACCGGACCGATCCACGAAACCGGCCGCCCAGGCGCTGCGCGAGCTCGCGGAGGACTCGGTCCGGGTGGCCGGCGAGCCCGGCGCCGGCTACCGTCCCGAACTGCTCGGCTCCGCGCCCCTGCGCCTGATGCTGCCGGCCTCCTACGACCAGGTCCGCAGATGCGTGATGACCCTGTTCGACCTGGCCAACGCACTGGCGGCGCCGGACACGCATCCGGTCGCGGTGTCACAGCTGCAGACCCTGGCGACCCGGCTGCTGCCCGCCATGGAGGCCATCCGCGCGGGCCTGCACCCCGTCGTCGCCCTGACGGCCATGCGGGTCGAGGAGCAGCAGGGCACGCTGGTCCTCGACCCCGGGACGGGCGACGAGATCAGGACGTCCCTGCACCTGCTCGACACCGTCGGCCAGTCGGCCGAGGCGATCGCCGCCCTGAAGCTGCTGGCCGGACATCTCGCCGAGCGCCCGGGCGGGACGGACGCCGCGGAGCGGCTGACCCGGATCCTCGCCGACGCCGCCTGACGCGCGGCACGCGCACGGGCCGGACACCGAGGAGTCGGTGTCCGGCCCGTGCGCGTGCCCAGAACCCGTGCGCGCGCTCAGGAGGCGGTCAGGCCGAGGCTCGGGTACAGCGGCTTCGGCTCCCCGGAGGAGGCCTCCAGCAGCACCTGCACCCCGGTCAGCGCCAGGTCGATGTGGAACGGCGTGTAGTGGCCCAGCCCCAGTCCGAGGTGGATTCCCGGCTGGCGCTCGTTGGGGTGGAAGTTGCCACGCACCCGGTCCGCGCACAGGGGGTGCGTCCCGAAACCGAACTCGTGGATCTTCCGGTACCGGGGCTCGGCCTCCACCAGCGCGGTGAACGCGTCCTTGACCCGCCGGGACACCGCGGTCGGCGCGACGAACTCCTGGATCCACCCGCCCGAGACCCGGGCGATGACCGGGGCGTCCTCCATGCCCGCGAGCCGCGCGTAGGTCTGCGCGGTGTCCTCGCGGGTCACCGCCGCCTCACCGCGGTGGATGATCGGCGAACCCTTCAGGACGATGTCACCGTTGACCCGGACCCTGCTGTCGGCGTCGAACCGGCCGGCGTCGTCGGCGAGCGTGGACAGCTCCCCGGTGGGCAGCACGGTCTGGTCCCCCCAGCGCAGCGGGCCGTGCAGGGAGAACCAGTGCGGGGACTCCTGGTGGTGGAACCGGCAGGAGGTGTCGAAATCGGAGTTCAGCAGCAGCAGACTGTCCGCCTCCTCCAGGTTGTCGATCAGCCGCTCCTCTATCTCCAGCTCGCTCCGGTAGTCGGTGGCGCAGACGATCTCCAGATGCCGGGCGAGCGACCGCACGGAGAAGCCGGTGGAGAAGAACGAGATCGCGCCGAGCTTGGTGTCCTGGATGTCCTCGGGCAGCAGGTGCTCGAACTCGTCGTCGGCGATCCACAGCACGGTGGTCCGCAGGCCGACCCGGCGCGCCTCCCGCAGGACCTCCAGAAGGTCCGTGCGGCTGTCGGGATCCGACCAGACCAGCTCGTGCACCGGGGTGGGCACGTCCCGGTACAACTTCAGCTGGGCCCGTACCGCCGGCGCGCAGACGAGGACGATCTGGTCGCCGAAGTCGCCGTCGACCAGACCGCGCAGCCCGGAGACCCGCAGCTCGGCGTACTCGTCCGAGGCGACCTCGGCCAGCTGCCTGACGGCGGGGTCCGGCATGGCGCCCCAGATCTCCTCCGGCCCGCAGTTCCCCCCGGGGCACCGGGGAGCCTGTCCGTCGGCCGCAAGTTCCCTCGGATCCTTGCGCAAGCACGGGCAGTTGCCGCGGCTGACCTCAATCTTCGGCACGATCGCTCCTCGAGTCGCAGTGTCATGAGCGGGGTCGGATCAGTCCGACGGGTCGAAGCGGAAACCGGCGAACACCGGGGCGGCCGGATCCCGCCCGTCGTCGGCGACGGCCAGGCTCGCGTCGGCGGGCGCGGCGGCGAGCCGGTGCAGCACGCTCACCGCACGGTCCGCCAACGCCCGCGCGGTGCTCGCGCGGTACAGCTCGCTGTCGTACCGCAGCGTCAGACGGAGCCCGTCGGGGTGTTCACAGAACAGGAAGGCCAGGTCCAGCTTGCCGTGCCGCAACGGAACCGGTTCGCCGGTGAAGCCGATGCCGTCCTCGGCGGCGCGCGGCACCCGTGTCCGGTGGTAGTGCGACAACCAGACGTCGAACAGCGGATGCCGGCCCGGCGCGGTCCGTACGGACAGGGCGGCGACCAGTTCGTCGAAGGGGACCACGCCGTGGTCCATGGCGCTGAAGGTCTGTTCGGCCACCGCGCCGACCACGGCGCGCACCGGCCTGGCGGGCGTGACGTCGACCCGGACCGGCACGGTCGTGACGTGGCAACCCAGTGCGTTCGCCGCACGCAGCGCGGGCCTGCGGTCGACCGCCGTACCGAGACAGACGTCCGTGGCACCCGTCGTCTGCCGCAGGACGGTGCCGACGGCCACGGCCAGGGGGGCGAAGATCCCCGCGTGCACCGCCGAGGCCAGCGCGCGCAGCCTCCGCACGGTCGTGGCGTCGATGTCGGCGACCACGTTCGCGCAGGCGGTGCGCGCGGTGCCCGACCGCCGGACGTCCACCGGCAGCGGCAGGGCGTCCGGCACCGGGGTCAGCAGCTCCCGCCAGTGGGCGAGGGCGCGTTCCCGGTCCTGCGGCGGCTCGGTGACGACCGGCACGGGGAGGGCTTCGCCGTCGTACGCGGCGGCGATCTCGGCCGGGAGGATCTCCAGGCCGCGGCCGTCGCAGACCAGGTGATCGGCGACCGTCAGCAGCCACCACCCACCGTCGCGGCCCAGGAACAGCGTGGCGCGCAACAGCGGGCCGCGAGCGAGGTCGAACGGCGTGTTCGCCCGCTGCTCGACGGCCCGGTCCAGCTCGGCCGGGCCGTCGACCCGTGCCACCTCCAGCGGCGCCACCCGGTCCGTCACCGTCACCTCGGGCCGGCCACCGCGCTCGGAGACCACCGTGCGCAGCACCGGATGCCGCCACTGCACCGCGTGGAACGCCTGCTGCAGCCGGCCGGGGTCGACGGTCCCCTCGCCCCGGAACAGGGCGGGCACGTTGTAGCCGGCGTAGTCCGGGGGCCGGATCTGCCGTTCCAGCCACAGCCAGTTGACGATGCCCCCGGCCGCGGAGCCCCCGGCCGCGGAGCCCTCGGCCGCGGCGTCGCCGACCCGCGGTGCGGTGCCGGCCGGGGGGCCGATCCGGCCGGCGAGCCGCGCCGGGCTGGGACACAGGAAGACGTCCCGGACCCCCACCCGCCGGCCCCACGAGGCGCTGACGGCCGCCGCGAGTTCGGCCGCGGCGAGACTGGTCCCGCCCGACAGGAAGAAGTCGGTGTCCGGGCCCACCTCCACGCCGGGCAGGACCTCGGCGAACAACGTCGTCAGCCGGCGCTCCGCCTCGTCGGCGGGCGGGCGCGCGGACGGCTCCCGCCGCGTCGGCAGGGCGGCGAGAGCCCGGCGGTCGATCTTGCCGTTGGGGGTGTACGGCAGACTCTCCACCGGCACCACCACCGCGGGCACCATGTAGTGCGGCAGGACGCGGGCGACGGCGGTGCGCAGCCCTTCCCCGTCCAGCGGGTGCTCCACCGGATCCTTCGGCTGCGCGTACCCGACGATCAGAGGATCGGCGCCCGGGGCCGGCCGGTGCACCACGGCTGCCGCCGCGCGCACGCCGGGCCGGTCGGCGAGCGCCCCCTCGATCTCGCCCAGCTCGATCCGGAAGCCGCGGATCTTCACCTGACCGTCGGCCCGCCCCCGGAAGTCGATGGTGCCGTCCGCCCGGTAGCCGGCCAGGTCGCCCGAGCGGTACGTCCACCGCCCCGCGGCATCCGCGTAGAACGCGGAGACGGTGTGGGCCGGGGAGCCGAGATAGCCGCGCCCCACTCCGGCGCCCCGGATGTGCAGTTCGCCCACGGCCCCCGGAACCGTCGTCTCGCCGAACCGGTCGAGCACCTGGTACCGCAGATTCGGCAGCGGGCGGCCGACGGTCGCCGGCGGGACCGTCGCGTCCGCGACACACCGGTGCCAGGACTGGAAGACGGTCGCCTCGGTGGGCCCGTAGACGTAGATGAGGTCCCGCCCTGGCTGCCACCGGTCGACCAGCGCCTGACCGAACCCGTCACCACCGGTGACGACCGTGCGCACGCCCGGGAAGAGGCCCGGGTCGAGCTGCGCGAGCGTCGCGGACAGCAGGAACACCGTGTCGACGCCGTGCTCCGCGACGAACGCGGCCAGCCGGCTCGGCGCCATGTCCCGCTCCTCGTGGACGACCACGGCCGCACCGGCGTACAGGGGCGCGAAGATCTCCCAGACGGTGACGTCGAAGCTCGGGCTGGCCGTGTGCAGCATGCGGGAGCCGGCCCGCAGTCCGAACCGCGTCGCCGTGTGGTGCAGGAGGTTGACGACACCCCGGTGCTCGATGCCGACCCCCTTGGGCCGGCCGGTCGACCCGGAAGTGAAGATCACATAGGCGAGGTCGTCCACCGCGGCCTCGTGGAGCGGCTCCGGCCGGTCGCCGACCGGGGCGCGCGCGAGCAGCGCGGCCAGATCGACGGACCGCACCCGGCCCAGCTCCGGCGGGTGGGCGTCCCGCGCACGGCCCAGCACCGGGCCGTCCCCGCTGGAGTCGAGCAGCGCGCGCAGGCGTTCCGGCGGATATCCCGGGTCCAGCGGTACGCAGACCGCGCCGCAGGCCAGCACGGCGAGCCAGGCCACGACCAGTTCCGGGCCGCGGGGCAGACAGAGCCGCACGAGTGTGCCCGACCGTACCCCGTCCTCCCACAGACCGGTGGCCAGTTCGGCCGCCGCCGCGAACAGCTCGGCGAAGCTCAGCCGTCCCGTGGACCAGACGACCGCCACGTCCTGCGGCCGGGTCCGGGCGCGTTCGTCGAGCAGCGCGTACAGCGAACGGTCCGGCACCGGGGCGTCGGTGTCGTTGACGCCGTCGAGCACGCGGCGCTCCTTTGCCGACAGCAGCGGCAGGTCGGCGGGGCGCACGGCCGCGCCCCGCACCACGGCGTCGGCGGCTCGCGCCAGCCGGGCGGCGAGTGCCGCCACGGTCTCCGGCTCGAAGAGGGCCCCGGTCCCGTCGAGCACCAGCGCGTCGCCGGTGTCCGTGACGCTCAGGACCAGTTCCGCACCGGTGTCCGGCGTCCGCGGGACGTGGGTGTGCAGCCACACCTGAGGTGGCGTGGCCGACGCGCTCGCCGCGGGCACCCGACGGGCCAGTGCCGCGATGGTGTCGTCGTCGTGCACCGTGAGATCGGCCGTGCGGCGCACGGTACCGTCGTCCAGGCCGAGCGGGACGGTTTCCGCACCGGTGATCCGGGCCAGCGCCGAGGCGACCGTGGCCGCCAGTTCCGCGAGACCGGGCGCTCCCGCGGGGAGCGGCTGCCGGACGCGGTGCCATCGCCCCCGGTGATCCGCGTCCGTGCGCGGCCGGTCGGTCGGAATGTCCAGCAGCTCGCTCATCGCCGCTCTCCCTCGGCATGCCGTTCCAGCGCGTCCTGGAGCCGCCCGGTGAACCGAGCCAGCAGATCGTCCACGGTCTCCGGCCGGAACAGCTCGCCCTTGTAGAGCACGTGTCCCTCCACCGCCCCCTCGCTCACGCCGACGGAGACGATCAGGTCGTAGGTGGTGGTCACCGGCCGCCGCGCCCGGGCCGTCTCGCGCCGGTGCCAGCCCGGCGGCAGGTCGTCCGCGCCGTCCTGCGCCACCACCAGGACACGGGCCAGGTCGGCTCGGCCGACGCCGCAGGCCTCCGCCAGCTCCCGGCCCACGAGCGCGAACGGGACGGCCGCGCCCTGGGCGTCGATGACGGCGTCCCGCACACGGCGGATCAGATGCAGGTCGTCCGGACCGTCGGAGAGGTCGAGCCGCAGCACGGCCGTGGTGGACAGCAGACCGACCGTGTACAGCAGCCCCGCTTCGTCGCGGGTGCTGATCGTGGTGGCCAGCCGTACGTCCGCGGCGTCCGCACCACCGTCGGCCAGTGCCGCCGCCAGGCTCGCGAGCAGTACGACGAAGGAGCTGCACCCGATCCGCGCCGACCAGCTCGAGAGCCGCTCCCCGACGGGGGCCGGCAGCCGGAACGGCCGCTGCTCGACGAGGAGGGCCGTGGGCAGCAGACGGGGCCGGTCCAGCGGGACCGGATCGGGCGCGGGGCCGGCACCGAGCCGGTCCCGCAGCCGGGCCAGCGCGGCGGTGTACCCGCCTTGCGCGATCAGCTCGCGCTCGGCGTGCGCGACGTCCGCCATGCCGAGCGCGTCGGTGACGGCGGGCGCCGCCGCGCCGTGGCGGTACCGGTCGGCGATCTCGGACACGAGCGTGCTCATCGCCAGGCCGTCCACGGCGATGTGGTGGACCGCCAGCACCAGCGTGCAGCCGTCCGGCGCAGTGGTGACGAGCAGGGCCCGCACCAGGAGACCGGCGGCGAGGTCGAAGGGCTCGGCCAGATGCCGCTGCACGCACGCGTCGAGCGCCGCCGCGCGGTCCTGCGGGGGCAGACCCGACAGGTCCTGGGTCGTCCAGCCCGCCCGCGGCTCGTCGGCCGGTACCCAGACGGGCCCGGAATCCGTCCCGGTCAGCCGCGAGGAGAGCGCGGGATGGCGCGCGACCGTGGCCAGCACCGCCGCCCGCATCCGCTCGGTGTCGCAGCTCCCCAGGTCCACGACGTCCAGCACGGTGAAGGAGGCCGGATCCGCCGAGGCGTCCAAGGCGGCGAGCACGTCGGCCTGTTCGAGGGTGACCGGGTACGGCCCGGCGCCGGCGCGCCGGATCCGGGGCCGGGCCTCCGGACGGGCCGTGGCGGCGCGCACCGCCTCGGCCAGGGCCGCCGGTGTCCGCGCGTCGAGGACGACGCGCGGCGCCAGTGCGACGTGCAGCCTGGCGTGCAGCTCACCGACGAGCATGATCGCGGTCAGCGAGGAGCCGCCGAGGTCGAAGAAGTCGTCGTACGGGTCGACCTCGGCCCGGCCCAGGCAGGCGGCCATCGCGGTGGCGACCACCCGGACGACCCGCTCCGGGGCCGGCCGCCCGGCCGCCGGGTCCGCCGCGGGCTCGCCGCCGGCCGGGGCCGGCGCCTCCACCAGCCCGTCCCGCGCGCGCGGCAGCTCCGGGTGGAACACGACGTGACGCGGCGTCAGCCGTTCCGGCAGCACGGCGCGGACGTGGGCGCGCAGCTGCGCCGGGGTCGCCCCGTGTCCCGCGGCGGGCTGGACGTGGGCGGTCAGCGACCCGTCCGGTGAGCCGGTCACGGCCACGGCGGCGACGGCGGGGTGGTTCGCCAGCCGTTCCCGCGCCGCCAGCGGGTCGACCGGTCCCAGGGTGTCCTGGACCGGCACGGCGATCCTGCCCCGGACCAGCAGCGCACCGTCCGCGAGCGGGCACCCGGACAGCCCGGTGCGGGTACCGCGGCGGACGCGCTCGGCGAAGCCCTCGCCGGGCTCCTCGGCGCCGAGTTCCACGATCTCTCCCGGCATCCCCACGAGCACGGGAGCACCCGTCGCGTCCACCACGGCCACCGGACGGTCGAAGTGCCGGGGCACGTCGCCCCCGCACGCCAGCGTCCGGGGGGCGGACCGGGCGAAGGCCAGCGCCTCGGCGCCCGCCACCGGTCCGGCGCCCGTGGCACCGATGATCCGGTCCGGGGCCTCGGCGGTACGACCCAGCAGATGTGCCCACAGATCGAGGACGCGCGCGGCCTGCCGCGGACCGTACACACCGCCGTCGTGCTCGCAGACCAGCGTGAGGCCGTCACCGCTGTTGTCGACGTGCAAGGTGAACTCGAAGTCGCCGGTCCACCCGGTGACCGGGGCGCGCCGCACCGTCAGACCGGGGCCGGCGTCGAACCGGTCACCGGATCCGGTACCGGCGTCACCGGGCTCGTCCAGCGTGAAGATCACGGTGAACAGCGGAGTACGTCCCCCGCCCCGGGCGGTCGGCGCGAGACCCACCATCTCGTCGAACGGAGTGGCCCGGTGCCGCATCGCCGCCACGACCGTCTCCCGCACGGTCGCCAGCAGTGCGCCGAACGGCTCGGTCCCGCGCAGCTCGACCACGATCGGGACGGTGTTGAGGAACGGTCCGACGACCCCGCCCAGGGACGGATGGTCGCGGACCGAGACCGGGGTGCCCAGCGAGACCCTGGTCATGCCGGTCAGCCGGTGCAGCAGCTCGGCCGCGGTGGCCAGGGTGAGCGTGAACATGGTGGCGCCCTGTTCCGCGGCGACCCGGCGCAGGGTCCGCGCGGTGGCCGCGTCGAGGGTGTGCGTGGTGCGCACCGTGGCGCCGGGCGGGAGCCCGCGCTCACCGTCGGCGGGCAGCAGCGGGAAGGGCAGCGGCTCGGCCAGCACCCGCCGCCAGTGCTCGCGATCGGCCTCGTGCTCGGCGTCCGAACGCCGGGCGAACCGCCAGGCCACGTAGTCGAGATAAGCGGCCTGCGGTGCCGCCGGGGCCGGGGCGCCGGTGCGCAGCGCGCGGATCCGGTCGAAGAGACGCCCCATCAGGATGGTCGCGGACTCCCCGTCGCACGCGAGGTGATGGACGGTGACGACGAGCAGGTGCTCCGCTTCACCGGTGCGTGCCACGACGACCCGGATCGGGGGTTCCCGGGTGAGGTCGAAGGGCCGGCGCAGCTCCCGCTCCGTCAGTTCCGCCGGGGTGGCCGCACCGGGTCCGCGCACGTCGACGAAGGAGACGACCGGCGCGGTCACGGGCTCGATCCGCTGGCGGGGCTCCGCTCCGTCCGGGACGACGCGCAGGCGCAGTGCGTCACTGACCGCCAGTTCGGCCGCCAGCGCCGCCGTGACGTCCTCGTGGGCGAGGTCACCGTGCAGCAGCAGCGCCTCCGTCAGGTGGTACACCCCACGCCGTCGCGGGTCGATCCGTTCGTCGAGCCACATCCGGCGCTGGGCCGGCAGCAGGGGCTGGACCGGGTCCGTGGCGGCGGGCAGCCTCTCCGGCGTGCCGGGCGGAAGGGAACCCGGCCCGTCGACGGCGTGCAGCCGTTCGGCCAGGCCCCGGACGGTCGGAGCGTCGAAGACGTCACCGATGTCGAGCAGCAGACCGGTTCGCTCGCCGATCCGGTCCACCAGGTCCACCGCCAGCAGGCTGTGCCCGCCGAGCAGGAAGAAGTCGTCGTCGCCCCCGGCGTCCGGTGCGCCGAGCACCTCGCGGAACACCTCCGCGACGGTCGCCTCCAGCCCGCCCGGTCCCGCGGCGCGGTCCCGCGGCTCGTCCGCCGCGCCGTCCGCCGTCCCGGGGGCGGGCGGCGCCGGCCGCGGGGCGAGGTCGTCCGCCGCACGCCGGATCAGGGCTTCGCGGTCGACCTTGTTGCTGACCAGCCGCGGCAGCGCGGGGAGGCGGACGAGACGCGAGGGCACCATCTGCCGGGGCAGCGACCGCCGCAGCGCGTCCGCGAGCAGGTCCTCGGACTCCGATCCGACCACGTAGCCGACGAGGGTGTCACGGCCGTCCGGCGCCGGTGCGGCCACCACGGCCGCCTCGGCCACCCCCGGCCGGCCGAGCAGCACGGACTCGACCTCGCCGACCTCCACGCGGTAGCCGCGGATCTTCACCTGGCCGTCCCGGCGGCCGGCGAATTCGAGCATGCCGTCCGGTCGCCACCAGCCGCGGTCCCCGGTCCGGTACCACCGGCCGCCCGGCGCGGCCGGATCGTCCAGGAACGCCTGGGCGGTCGCGTCCGGCCGGCCCAGGTAGCCGTCGGCCAGCCCGGTCCCGGCCAGCCGGATCTCGCCGAGGAAGCCGGCCGGGAGCGGGCTGCCGGAGTGTTCCGCGACGACCGCGGCGACGGTGTTGTCGATCGGGTGGCCGATGGGGTGTCCGGGGCCGGCACCGGGACGGTGGTCGAAGGCGGTCGCGCCGACCGAGTTCTCCGTCGGGCCGTACTCGTTGACCAGCCGGGTGCCCGGGAGCACGGCGTGGTGGTGCTCGACCAGTCCGGGGGGCACGGCCTCCCCGGCGACCGTCACCAGACGCAGCAGGGGCCCGGCTGCGGCCAGCCGGTCCACGAGCACCTGGTACAGGCTCGGCACCAGGGTGAGATGGCTGATCCCGTGTCGCACGGCGAGCCGTCCGAGCAGGGCCGGATCCGGTGCCCCGTCGGGCGCGAGCACGATCAGGCCGCCGGCCGCGAGCACCGAGAACACGTCGGAGACCGAGCTGTCGAAGGCCAGCGAGGGGATCTGGAGCAGCCGTGTCTGCGGGCCCAGCCCGTGGTAGCGGTGCTTCCAGGCCAGGTATCCGGTGATCGCCCGGTGACTGACGACGACCCCTTTGGGACGGCCCGTGGAGCCGGAGGTGTAGATGACGTACGCGCGGTCCTCCGGCCGGGGACGCCGCTCCGGCGCCCCCTGCGGTGCGTCCCGGTCCGCCGCGGTCGGCGTGGCCGCCGGCAGCGTCACGGTGCCGGCGGGACAGTGGGCGAGCAGCGCACGGTGTTCGTCCTCCACCACGATCACGCGGCATCCCGCGTCGGCCACGACGGCCCCGAGCCGCTCCGCGGGCGTGCGCGGGTCGAGGGGCACGTAGGCCGCTCCGGCCCGCAGGATGCCCAGGATCGCCGGGATCGCGGCGGGCGACTTCCCGGTGAGCACCGCGACGTGGTCGCCCGGCCGGACCCCGCTGCGCTCCAACGCCGCGCGCATGTCGGCCGCGGCCGACCACAACCGGCCGTAGGTCAAGGTGGATTCGCCGGCCTGGATCGCGGGTGAGTCCGGCGTGGAGCGCACGGACGCCTGGATCAGGTCCACCAGGGTTCCCGGCTCGGCGGGACGGTACCGGGCGGCGCCGTGCGCGGCCACGGCGGCCAGGTCCTCCGGCGCGGCCAGGTCGATGTCCGCCGTGCGCCGGCCCGGGTCCGCGCACGCGGTCACGGCGGCCACGACCGACCGGAGGAACACCTGGAGGAACCAGGGCTCCACCACGTCGGCGTCCGCGTCGGCGTGCAGGCTCAGCTCCCCGGTCGCGGCGTCCGGCAGGATCGTGAGCCGCAGGGCGGCCCGCCGCGCGGCGGGGGAGTCCGGGGGCGGGGCGCACCGCAGCACCACCGTGCCCGCCACGGACTCCTCGTCCGGGCCGGCCCGTCCGGACACGGCGGAGGCGTCCACCTGACGCAGCAGGTCGCCGACCGTCTCGGCGGCGTCCAGGTCGAGGGCGCACCGCACCGGCCCGCGGGGGCCGACGACGTTCAGCACGGGGGTCCGCGTGTCCTCCGCGGCACCCAGGACGAACGCCACGGCGGCGGCCGGCACCGACCACCCGCCGAGCGGCCCGTCCCCGTCCCGCGCCGGCGCCGGGCCGCCCGTCTCCCGCGCCGCCGGCCCGGGCAGCGCGACGCGCGCGGTGACGCGGTCCGTCTCCGCCGTCCGCGCCGACGTCAGCCGGGGCGAGAGGGGCGTGGCGGCGCGCAGGACGGTCGGCCCGTACACATCGGTGCTCATTGCAGTCGGCTCCCGTTCAGCGGTTCCTGCGAGAGCGCCGCCAGACGTCCGACCGCGGCGGCGATCTCGTCGGCCAGGTCGGCGGCGGTCTCCCGCTCGGCCAGATGAGTGTCGTAGGTCAGTTCCAGCTCCAGGCCGTCGCCGTACCGGTGGACGTAGATCCACACGTCGGCGTCGGCCGGCGCCGACGGTGCGGGAAGCACGGCACTGTTCAGACCGCTCGCCATGGCGGTGCCGTCCTCCCAGCTCACCCCGAGGTCGAACAGCAGGCCGTGGCCCGGCCGCGCCCGCACTCCGAGCCGGCGCAGCAGCACGTCGAACGGCAGCCTGACGTGCTCGTACGCCTCCAGCACGCGCTCCTGTACCTGGCCGAGCAGCGCCTGCGGGGGCATCGCGGGCTCCCATGTGAGGCGCAGGGGGACCGCGTTGACGAAGCAGCCGACCATCCCGGCGGCGTCCGTGACGTCCCGCAGGCTCATCGGGCAGCCGATCACCAGGTCGCGCACGCCGGTGCGCCGGTGGACCGTCGTCGCCAGCGCCGCGACGACGGTCGCGAACGGCGATCCGGGGCCGCCCCGCTCCAGCGCGACACGCCGGCGCACCAGTCCGAGCGGTCCGCGCCGACGCGGGCGCGGACCGGGGAAGAGCGTCACGGGTTCGGGGAGGCCGGCGAGTCTGCCGCGCCAGAACTCCTCGGCCGCCCGGGCTCCTTCCCCGGCCAGCCACGACTGCTCGGCGAGCACCCAGGCGCGGTCGTCCCCGACCGGCGGGGGCAGCAGCGGCTCGCGGTCCGCCGCGGCCCGCTCGTAGGCCCGGTTCAGGTCGTCGAGGAAGACGCCGACGCTGGCGCCGTCGTACACCAGGTGGTGTGCGCAGACGGCCAGCAGATCGCCGCCGGCGACACCTCGCACCAGCCGCACCCGGAACAGCGGGGGCACCGCCAGGTCGAACCGGGTGTCGCGCAGATCGCGCAGGGCGTGGCGGACCTCGTCGCCGTCGGCCGCGGTGCCGGGCGGCACGTCCACGACGGTGAGCGGGATCGCGGGCAGCCGGTCGGCGGTGGTCTGGAGCAGCGCGGTGCCCCGGCCGGTGACGCCGGTGCGCAGCATGCCGTGCCGTGCGACCACTGCGTCCAGGGCCCGGCGCAGCAGGTCGTCGCGCATCCGCCGGCCGAGGGGCAGCACGTCGCAGACGAGCTGGGCGGGCGAGGCGGCGCCACGCGCGGCGAGCCAGATCCTGCGCTGCGCGTGGGACAGCGGGAAACCGCCTTGGTCCCGACCCTCGTCCCGGTCCTCGTCCCGGGGCCGCGGCGGGGCCTCCTCGACGGCGGCCCCGGGTGCCGGGTGGTCCTCGTGCGGCCCGGCGCCGACGGCCAGGTGCGCGGCCAGGGCCCGGATCCCGCGGTGGGTGAAGACCGCCACGACCGGCACGTGCCGGCCCAGCCGCCCGGTCAGCTCCTGGGCGATCCGGGCGGCGGTCAGGCTGTGCCCGCCGAGCAGGAACAGGCTCACGTCGAGGTCGGCGACCGGATGCCCGAGCGCACGCTCCCACACCTCCCGTACCGTCCCCTCCAGCGGGGACAGCGCCGGTGCCGGCCGCGGGCGGGGGGAGCGTGGCGCGGGCAGCGCGCGCCGGTCGAGCTTGCCGTTCGACGTCACCGGCAACTCGGCCAGGGGGACGAACTGTTCGGGGATCATCGCGTCCGGCAGCCGCTCGGCCAGATACGCCCGCAGCGCGACCGGCGTGGCCGAGCCGACGACATAGGCGACCAGCCGGGGGGCCCCGTCCGCCTCCGCCACGGCGACGACGGCGCCGGTGCGGACGCCGGGGGCGCCGGACAGCACGGCGGCGACCTCGCCGGGTTCCACGCGCTGGCCCCTGATCTTGACCTGGTCGTCGATCCTGCCGAGGTACTCCAACCGGCCGTCGGCGCGCCGGCGGGCCAGATCCCCGCTGCGGTACATCCGTACGCCGGGCCGGAGCGGGTGGGGCACGAACCTGCGCGCGGTGAGCTCCTCGTCGTCCAGGTAGCCCCGGGCGAGTCCGTCGCCGCTGATGCAGATCTCCCCGGGCACCCCCAGGGGCACCAGCCGCCCCCGCTCGTCGAGCAGATCGACCCTCTTGTTGGCGATCGGACGTCCGATCAGCACGTCCGCGTCCGCGGGATCGACCTCGGACACCGTGGTCCACACGCTGTCCTCGGCGGGGCCGTACTCGTTGAACAGCCGCGCCCGGGGTACCAGCGCCGCGTGCCGCTCCGCCAGGGCGGCCGGCAGCCGCTCGCCGACCAGGACCACCTGCCGCAGCGACCGCAGCTCTTCGGTCGGCCCGTCCAGCAGCACGTCGTACAGGCTGGGCACCAGCATGACGTGGGTGATGCGGTGCCCGGCGACCGCCGCGCGCACGGCGTGCGGATCGAGCAGTTCCGTGCGGGAGAGCACCACCAGGGGGGTCCCGGCGGCCAGTGCGGAGAACACGTCGCTGATGCCGCTGTCGAAATGGACCGGCGGGATCTGCAACACCCGCGACGTGCCGTCGAGACCGTAGTGACCCACCCGGTGGTGGACGGTGTTGACGATGCCCCGGTGTTCGACCGCCACCAGTTTGGGTTCCCCGGTCGATCCGGAGGTGCAGACGGCGTAGGCGAGGTCGCCGGGGCCGGCGCCCGGCCGCCCGACCGGCTGCTCCGGCTCGGGGAGCGGCTGCCGCGGGTCGAGCACGGGCACCGAGGCGACCTCCCGGCACAGGGACGCGTACGGGCCGTCCGCGAGGACGGCGACGGCGCCGCTGCGGGCGAGCACGGCCGCCGTCCGGGCCCGGGGCTGGAGGGGGTCCAGGGGAAGGAACGCGGCACCGGTCCGCAGCACCGCGAGCAGCGCCACGACCAGCCCTTCGGTCCGCTCGCAGGCCACCGCGACGAGCGCGCCCGGTGCCGCCGGGGCCGCTGCTCGCAGCGCCGCGGCCAGCCTGGTCGCCGAGCTGTCCAGTTGCCCGTAGGTCAAGGTGGTCGCCCCGCACGTCACCGCCGGAGCGCCGGGGCGCAGCTCGACCTGCCGGCGCACCAGGTCGAACAGGGTCCGCTCGCGGGGGTACGGCGCCGCCGTCCGGTTGACCTGGTGGATCAGGAAGTCCCACTGGTGCGGCGGCAGGACCGGTACCGACCCGGCCGCGGTGTCGGCACGGTCCAGCAGTCCGCGGAGGAGTTCGCGGAACTGCTCGGCGACGCGCTGCGCCGTCCGCCGGTCGAACACGTCGTCGCGGTAGTGGACGCGCACCGCGTCGGCCCCGTCCGCCGTCACGAACGCGAACATCAGGTCGAAGTCGCTGACGAGGGGCTCCCGCGGCAGCCGTGTCACCTCTTCGGCGGTGCCGGGGTAGCGCTCGACCACGGTCTCCACGAACACGTCGAACAGTGGGTTGCGCCCGGGAACCCGTTCCGTGCCCAGGTCGTCGACCAGCGCGTCGAACGGATAGCGCTCGTGCGCCATCGTCGCGTGGGCCGTCCGGCGCACCGCCGCCAGCGCCGACCGGAAGGACAGCTCCGGATCGATGGCGGTGCGCAGCACCACCGTGTTGGCGAACATGCCCACGGAGGACTCGCTGCCCGGCTGGCCGCGCCCGGCGACCACGGTCCCCAGGGGAACGTCCCGCTCGCCGGTCAGCCGGTACAGCAGCACCCGCACCGCCGCCACACCGACCATGAACGGTGTCACGTCGGCCTCCCGGCAGAGCAGGGCGAGCGCGCCCTCCGGCAGGTCCAGCGGGACGCTCACCATCCCGCCGCCCGTCCGGCGCGCCGTGGCCCGCGGCCGGTCCAGCGGCAGGTCCGCCGGCGGCGGCCCCTCCAGCGCCCGCCGCCAGTACGCCCGGTCGGCCCGGCCCTCCGGTCCGTCGAGGTAGGCCGACAGCCACGCGGTGTGGTTCCGGTACTGCACGGGTACGGGCCGCGGCGCGGCGCCCCGCAGCGCGGCGACCAGATCACCCAGGACGACGGACAGGGACCAGCCGTCGCAGGCCGAGTGGTGGACGGTGAGCAGCAGGACCCCGGAGCCGGTGCCCTCGTCCAGCCAGCGTGCCCGCAGCAGCCGCCCACTGCCCAGGTCGAAGCGGTGACGCTGCTCGGCGGCGACGGCGGAGTCGAGAGCGGCCGACGCCCGCGCCGGGGTCACCTGCTCGACGACCAGGTCGGGCCGGCACCGGGCGACGTCGAGGACGACCTGATCCAGCCGGTCCCCGTCGGCGACGAGGGCGGTGCGCAACGCCTCGTGCCGCTCCAGCACCGCGTCCAGGGCGGCCGCCAGCGCCTGCGGGGTCACCGGTACGCCCAACCGGTAGGCCTCCACCATGTTGTAGGTGCGCAGGTCCCCGTCGTCGTACCGCTCCAGGAACCACATGCGCCGCTGCGCGTTGCTCGCGGGCTGTCTGCGGGGAGCCGGAGGGGATTCGGAGGGTGCGGCCGGACCCGCGTTCGCGCGGACGAGCGCGGCGAGCCCTTCGGGGGTCCGCAGGGAGAAGACGTCGCGCACCGTCACATGGGCGGTGACCGCGCCGGCGAGCTTGGCCACCAGCAGCGCGGCGGTGAAACTCTGTCCGCCGGCGTGGAAGAAGTCCTGCGAGCCGGAGTGCGGAGGGCGGCCGAGGACGGCGGCCCAGCAGTCGGCGACGGCCTGCTCCACCCCGTCGGCGGGCACCCAGCCCGTCGTGTCCGGACCTTCGGCCGAGGGCTCCCGCGACGACGGGTCCCGCGGTGGCACGCCCGGTGGGGGGTCGAGGACCAGCAGGCGGCCGTCGGGGTGCCGCAGGCCGCGTCGTGCGGGTTCGGCCGCGGGCGCCGGCCCGGGCCGCACGGCATGGACGTCTCCCGGTACGCCGACGGGTGCCGGGGTGCCGTCCGGCGCGCGCACGACGAACCCGTCCGCCGCCATGGCCTCCAGCTCAGCCCGTTGGCCGGCGCCCAGGACGTCGACCTCGGCGACCGGCGTGCGCGGAGCGCGCGCGATGTCGCACATCGCCGCCGCGACACAGCGCACCATGGCCGCCAGGCCGACGGGAACCGCGTCGCCCGGCGTGGAGAGCCGCAGCCGCAGACCGCCGGCGACCCGGTCCAGGTGCAGCACCGCATCCGCCTCGGGGCGCACGTCCGCGGGATGGACCCCGGCGCAGACCACCGCGAAACCGGACAGGACCGCGGGATCGGCGGCCTCCGTCGCGGTCAGCCTGGCCGCCACGGCGGACCTGTCGGCCCAGGCCAGTGGCACCGCGTCCTCGAACTCCCGGTGCAAGGCGCCGAGGAGGTCGGCGACCGTCCCGGCGGCGGGGACGGGTGCGCACAGCGCGAACTCACCGCCCGCGCGGACGGTGAGCGGCACGGGCGAGACGACGGGCATGGTGGTGTTCCCGGTCAGCCGGGCGACGACGATCCGCACCGCCGCGACCGTGATCAGGAAAAGCCCCAGGGGGTCGCCGCCCGTGAGCCGGTCGAGTTTCGCCGTGAGGTCCGACGGGACCAGGCCGGGTCGGACGGTTCGTGTCACCGGGCCGGCCGGCGGCCCCGGTTCCGGCCGGAGCGCACCGTGGAGCCGGGAAGGCCACGCGTCGACCACAGCGGCGTCCGGCACCTGCCTCATACACCCAGCCCTTTCGACGTCACCCTGCGATTCCGGCCGATCCACGGCAGGGCGGGCGACCGAGGCCGCCCGCCCTGCCCGGTGCACTCGATCAGCCCTGGAGCCGGTCGTAGGACTTGTACTTTTTCACCTTGTCGCCGAGCTTCTTCGGCTTGTCCGTCTGAGGCTGGACCTTCTCCATAGTCTCTCCTCCTTTGTCCGGAATACCGTCACCGGGGTCGGTGGCGACCGTCAGATGGTATTTCCCTATGTGCTCGAAAAGCAATGGGGAGAATGGCGATAAACGCATCGTCCCGTTATTTCGGGCAGCAGAAAATAAACACCCGGAGCGGTAATTCGATTTCCGATCTGTCCGACCGTTTCGGCTCCGCCTACGACATGACCCGTCTCCCCAGCGCGCGCACCAGCCGGACGGAACGATCGGTGTCCCGCGGACTGTGCTCGACGTCCACCAGCACGCCCGGATCCGGCGGGCGGCCCCCGGCCAGCTCGCGCAGGGCCCGCGCCGCGGCGGACCCGCCGTCCACGGCGTCCACTCCCGCCGCCAGCTCGGCCAGGTCCCGTACCGCACGGCCGTGATCGGGCCGGGTGGGCGGCCCCACCGAGATCCAGCGGGAGCCGTGCACGTCGAGGCCCAGTCGGCCGTCCTGTCCGCGCAGTGCCGCCGCCGCCCAGCCGGCCACCGGGTGCCGCCCCAGGCCGACCGCGACCACGACGGGGGACAGCGCCGCCGCCATCGAGGCGAGCTGCCGCGCGGCGGTCGGAGCCCGGCGGGCGGTCAGGCGTGCGCTCGTGTCCAGCAGCAGGCGCAGGGCCGCGCCCAGCCGGTCGGGGTCGGTGAGTCCCACCAGGGCCGTCATCCACCGCTCCCGGCCGGGTCCGGTCAGCCGTGTTCCGTCCCCGTCCACCGCGGTCAGCCAGCGGCCGGAGCGGCCCGGGGCGGGCGGTGACCCGGCCTCGGCGAAGAACTCGGTGAGGAACTCTTTCGCCTCGGCTGCGTCGAAGAGGTCGGCCGGCGCGGCGTCCGGCGCGGCGTCCGGGTGCGCCAGGGGCCGGGGCGACGGAGGGGCGGGGTCCGTCAGGGGCCGGTAGTCCACCTTCCCGTTGCCGGTCACCGGAAGGGTGTCGCGCACCTGTACCGTCCGCGGCGCCACCCCCGGGGGCAGACGTGCCTCGGCGTACCGGCGTACCTCGGCCGCCAGCGCGGACCACCGCGCGGCGGGCCACGGCGAGGTGACCCACGCCGCGAGGTGCGCGGTCGGCCCGTCGGTCACCGGGGCGACCGCCGCGGCGAGCACCCCGGGGCACTCCGCCAGCACGCACTCGACCTCCGCCAGTTCCACCCGCGTACCGGCGACCTTGACCTGCCGGTCCTGCCGGCCGAGGAAGTCCAGCACCCCGTCGGCTCCCCGCAGGACGCGGTCGCCGGTGCGGAAGGCACGCGGCCCCGAGGGAAGCCGGACGAAGGCGGCGGCGGTCTCGGCCGGAGCGTGGAGGTACCCCTCGGCGAGGCACGGTCCGGACAGCCACAGCTCGCCCGGCTCGCCCGGCGGCACCGGCCGGAGATCCGCGTCCAGGACGTGGACGTCGCGCCCGGGCAGCGGACGTCCGATCGGCAGCAACGCCCCGGGCGCCGCCCGGTCCTCGGTCACGTCGTACACGGTCGCCGTGACGACCGCCTCGGTCGGGCCGTAGGCGTTGACCAGCCGGATGCCGCGCCACGGGGAGGCGAGCCAGCGCCGGGCGGTCCGCCGGTCGGCGGCCTCGCTCCCGATGACCACGCAGCGCAGGGTCGGCGGCGGAGCCAGGTCCGCCAGTCCGCCGGGCCCGGTGACCGCCTGGCTCCAGAAGGCGGTCGGCAGTTGCCAGACGGTGATGCCGTGGGCCGCGGTGGCGGCCACCAGTTCCCTCGGTGCCCACAGCTCGGCGGCGCGCAGCACCAGCCGCCCGCCGCCGGCGAGCGCCGTCCAGGTCTCCTCCAGCGCGACGTCGAAGGCGGGTGACGCGAACTGGAGCGAGACGTCCCCCTCGGTCAGGCCCAGATGGTCCGTCATGGCGCGCACGTGCCGGGCGAACGCCGCGTGAGCGACCACGACGCCCTTCGGCGTCCCGGACGAACCCGAGGTGAACAGGACGTAGGCGGCACCTTCCGGGCGCGGACCCGGCAGCGCCGGCGCCCCGGCCTCCGCCGTTCCCGCCCCGGCTTCCGCCGTTCCCGCCCGGGCCTCCGCCGTTCCCGCCCCGGCCGGATCCAGTACGGCGACCCCCGGATCACATCCCGCCGTTCCGCCCGGCGCCAGTACGGCCCGGACCCGGGCCGCCGTCAGCAACGTCCGCAGCCGTGCGGCCGGCTGGCCGGTACCGAGCGGCATGACCGCGGCACCGGCCAGCCATGTCGCGAGCGGCGCCACGGTCACGGCGTCGGCGTCCGCGCCCAGGACGGCGACCACGTCACCCGGCCCGACGCCGGCCGTGACCAGCCGGCGGGCCAGCGCCCCGGCCCGGGCGGCGAGCGCGCCGTAGGTGACCGGCGCTCCGGGACCGGCCACCGCCACCCGCGCGGGGCCCGCCGCGGCCCGGGCGAGGACCTGCTCGGGCACGCTCGGCGGCGCGGTCACCGCAAACGCTCACGGGGCGGCTCGAACCGCATGGGCGTCGGTACGGAGACCAGCCCGGCCTCCTGCTTGTCGTCCCGGAAGTAGCCGGGCCAGTCGTGGTTGAACAGCACGAACCGCGCCCCGCGGTCCCCGATGGCGAACACCGTCGCCCGCTGGTACTGGAAGAGGTCCTCCAGCCGCGCGTCGAGGTCCACCCCCTCGCCGATCAGATCCAGGCGCAGTTCGGTGTAGAACCGGTCCAGATCGGCCTGCACGTGCGCCCAGCACCATTCGTAGATCAGCCACGACTCCTTGTCCGGGATCAGCCGGCGCACCTTCTCGGCCATGTCGGACTGGCTCAGCACCTTCCCCTCGTTGGGGATCGAACTGTCGACCAGGTACTCCTCCAGGAGCTTCTTCGCCCGCAGGATCGGTTCGGCGAAGACTCCCTCGCCGGTGTCCAGGGCACGGTCCAGCAGGTGCCGGTAGAAGCGTTCGTACGGCAGGATGCCCTCGCGCTGGAGGTAGCGGCCGATGTACCCGGTCAGACCGCGGTTGTGCAGTGCCTGCACCGTGGCGCCGAACAGGTACATGTAGACCCAGTCCTCGCGCGTCATCGTCGAGTGCGCCACCACCACCTCGAACTGCTCGATGTCGTCCTGGAGGTACGCCCGCCGGATCGTCTCCAGCGCGTACCTCTCCCGGTACGCGGGCGTGCTCATCTCGCTGTTGGGCAGCATGACGCACTCGTAGACGGAGATGTGGCCGTGGATGCCGATCTCCAGCATCCGGCAGATGCCCCGCACGAAGGACTCCCGTGTCTCGTGGGGCAGGCCGAGGATCACCTCGGTGTTGGCGTCGACGCCCACCTCGCGGAACCGGTGGGCCAGGTCCTCGTACCGCTCGGCCTTCATGTTGGACCGCTTGACGTGCTCCAGCGCCTCAGCGGAACCGCTCTGCATCGCCAGGATCGCGCGGTCGGACATGCCGGCCGTGGCCATGATCTGCCCGATCTCGAACACGCGGACGGTCGCGTTCTTGGCGTAGCTGGCGGCGAACTTCCGCGGGTAGCCGTCGGCCTCTCGCCGCGCGGCGAAGTGTTCCGCCAGGGCCTTGTCGCGGGGCAGGATCCCGAAGTTGGCGTCGGCGCACAGCACCGCGTGCACCTGCCGGTCGGCCAGGTAGTCGATCTCGGCGTGCAGCCGCTCCTCGCTGTACTGGCGCACCTTCGACATGGTGTTGGAACCCCAGTCGCAGAAGGTGCAGCTGTACGGGCAGCCCCGGTTGGTCTCCCACGGTGTGACCACCGGGTAGCCATGGCTCCGGGCCAGCTCCATGGCCGGGTCGAGCAGTCCGGTCAGCCAGGGACTGGGCACCTCGATCTCCCTCGGCAGCTGGTCGCCGAGGGGATTGCGACGCACCGCACCGGACGCGTCGCGCCAGCTCAGCGACGGGAGCGCGGAGAAGTCCGGCTGCTCCTCCAGCAGAGCGCGCAGCAGCGCGGCGAAGGGCTTCTCGCCCTCTTTGTGGATCAGGAAGTCGACGTAGGGGTGCTCGTCGAAGAAGGTGCGCGAGTCGTCGGGCACGTGCGGGCCCCCGGCCACGACCGTGATTCCGGGGAAGCGTTCCTTGGCCTCCTTGCAGAGAGTCATCTGGCGGCGGAAGTTCCAGATGTAGCAGGACACCATGAAGACGCTCGGGTCTTCCATGGAGTCGACCGCTCCCGGTACCTGCTCGGGCAGGAACACCGGCTGTTCCAGCTCGTAGGCGTCCAGCAGATCGGGCTCCAGTTCCAGATAGGCCCGCAGACATCCCCATACCAGCGGAACGTATCCGAATCTGCTGATCATCGAGGAATACACACGGCGTTTTCCGGCAACACCCGCGTCGCTCATCGTCCAGCTCTCCGATCGTGGTGCGCGAAGCCTCTCGGGGGTACGGACCCAGGTCGTGGAACGGCCTCAGCCGGAAGGCGGGAGCCCGTCCTGACGGGTGGCCTGTTCGATCATGGATGCCAGGGCGTCACGCAACGGGCCGGTGTACATGGGCTTGTCCCACTCGTTCTCCAGGTCCTCGGGAACGTGGTAGGTGTCCACCAGCTCGGAACCGCGGTAGAGCCGGCACACCGGGTGCACGAACTGGCTCGTCGTCCCGTCGAGCGGGTCGCGCTCGACGGCGAACGGGTCGGCGCCGGGCGGGAGTTTGCCGTATTCCAGATCCATGGTGAGCTTGTGGCAGTCACGCCAGGCGGGAGCGTCCAGCGCATAGTCCCGCGGAATGTCGTGGTAGACGGAGACCTCCTCGTCCCCGGGACGGAAGACGTGCAGATCCGTCATGAACGCCGGCAGCTGGAAGAGGGACGAGGCGTTCACGGCGCGCTGGACGATGTGATCGGACAGCTGCTCCGGGCTCGCCGGCATCCGGACGTCGGGCACGAGGGGCGTGTCGTGATAGCGCTCGGCGAACAGGCGGTTGAGGAAGCGGAGGTTGTACCGGAATCCGTGGATGAAACCGGAGAACGACTCCTTGTAGTCACGTGCCTGCATCAGGGCGCCGATGAAGTACAGATCCGGGATGCCGACCGCCTCCCAGGTGCTGTCGACCTTCGGCCACCGGCCGTCGTGGCAGGTCTCCGGTCGGCAGGTCTCGTCGAAGACCGAGTAGTCGAAGCGGAAACCGCAGCACAGGATGATCCGGTCGACCGTGAGATCGATGGTCTGACCCCGGGCGTGCGTGTACCGGAAGGAGACGTGCAGCCGTCCGTCGTCACCTTTGTCGATCCGCAACGGAACACCGTCGAGGATGGTGTTCTGCATCTTCAGCTGGTACGAGTCCATCGTGTTGTGGTAGCAGCCACGCACATCGCTGACATGGTGGGTGTTCCAGGCCACGCGGACCGGCGACGGGCTCAGGACGTGGGTGCTCGCCGTCACGTGCATCAGGTTCTCGGCCGTCTCCATGGCGGAGTTGCCCTTGCCGAGGATGAGCACACGCTGGTTGACGTAGTCCGCCGGATCGGTGGAGATCCGGCTGTACTCCTCGCAGAGTTCCACCCCGGGTATCTCGGGTATGTACGGCACGGTGTGGCCGGTCGCCATGATCAGCCTCCGGGGACGCCAGACCCGGCCGTCCTCCGCCCGTACGGTGAATCCCCTGCCCGGCCCGCGCCAGGAAACCCCGGTGACGCGTGTGCCCTCTTCGACGCGGAGCGCGAACCGGTGTCGGAAATCGCGCAGGTACCGCACGAGATCGTCGGCCTTGGGCAGGTATTCGTGCGAATACTGGGAGAACAGGTGGTCGAGGTCCTCGCTCAGCAGCGAGTTCCAGTCCCACCGCAGGTTCTTGTCCCGGTCGGTGAATCCCGTGTGGACCTTGTTGTTGGAGATCAGTCGGCGGTGCCGTGGCAGACGCGTGAAGAAATCGGCCACCTGTGCCGCCTCCAGCACGACGTAGTCCCGGCCGGTCCGCTCCAGATAGTACGCGAGTTGAAGTCCTGCGGGGCCACCACCGACGATGAGGTAGTCGATGTCCGTTGCCTGCTGCGGTGCACTGTGAACGGCCTGGTCGACGTCGGCCAAGGCTGCCTCCTCTGGCGAAATCAGTGGCGTGCTGATGGCGTGACGGGAGGGAAGAACGTTTCCCCCCGCAGATGGAGAAGTTCGGCCGGCACCTGCCGGGTGGCGCAGGTCTCCAGGAGCATGCGGGTCTGGCGCATCTGCTCGGAGTCGGGGTCGTAGGAGGAGCCCGTGATGTGGCGCAGCCACGGCTCCAGGCCCATGGCGTACACGTAGACCTGCCGGGCGCGCACGCGACGTGCCATCTCCGCCGCCATGACCGCGTCGGATCCGTTGATCCGGCGTCGTTGGTCGAGGTCCCGGGGCAGCCGGGTCTCCATCAGCGGGCCGTAGAGCCACGAGGCCGGGGCCCCCACGCTCTCCAGGCCGATGAACAGCGCGTCGATCGGCGGCAGCAGGTCGCTCAGCAGGTCGTAGAGCGCCGGCTCCAGCAGGGTCGTGTCGGTGGCGAACAGCATCGACCGGTCGTCCACACGCACGAGGAAGACGCTCTTGGACCAGATGTCGAGGTCCGCGTGCTCTCCGAGGAAGGGCAGCGCGGTGACGGTGATGCCCTCCGCGATCCCGACCGACTCCAGTTCCTGGACCCTGCGGACGGTGCGGAAGCCCAGGTTCTCCAGCAGCACTCCCAGGCCGGGATCGGCGAGCGATCCACCGGAGTCCCGGGGCACGATCACCGTGTCGGTACGGTGGCGCAGCCGCAGCAGGGTCTCGATGCCCACGTGGTCGGGGTGCGCGTGGCTGAGCACGATCGCGTCGATCCTGGCGGGCAGGTCCTCGAAGGTGAAGTGGTCGTGTCCGTCACCGGCGTACCCGATCAGCGGGTCCATCAGGACCGAGCCCGCCGCCGACTCCAGCAGCACGCACGCGTGTCCGAAGAATCTCATCCGGACGCCCTCGGCCACCGGCGGCGGGGGTGCCGGGGGAGTGTCGGTGAACAGCGTGCGGAAGAGCGCTCGCTGGTCCGGCGCCACGTCGAGGGTGCGCGCCAGTTCCTCCGGGTCGACCCCGGCCGGCGCGGCACCGAAGAGCGGGTCCAGCTCCGGCGCGTCGAACGGGACGGGGAGGTCCACCCGTCGCGGGTCCGGCATCACCGGGCTGTTGAAGATGAAGGGCTGTGTCGGATCATGTCCGGTGCGCAGCGAGATCGTCTGCGCCGACCGGTCGTACAAGGCGGCGGAGGCGTAGAGCAGAGGTTCGAAGAACCGTATCTGCGGGTGATGGCTCGTGTCGTAGGCCAGCTCGACCCGGCCGCGCAGCGTGTCCCCGAGGAGCGGATAGAGAGCGGACAGCGGACCCCCGTCGGCCTTCTCCCGCAGCAGGCGACGCGCGTCGTCGATGTCCTCCGCCAGACGCAGCAGCGGAGCCGCCGTGCTCGCGGTCCGCTCGACGAGCGCCTCGATGTCGGCGACGGTCGCCGTGCCCGGGTCGAGGAAGGGACCGCCGAACATCGCCGGGTCGCGCAGCGCCCGCTCATGCAGATGGGGTGCCTTGACGTAACTGCGCATGACCTGGAGCTGCCGGTCGCGCAGATTCAACGCCGCCGTGTGCGGGCTGAGCAGATGAGGCCAGGCGTACCACCGATGAATCAGCGGTTGTGCCACGGCCCACGGGGCGAGAAACCAGCCGGATCCTGTGCTCATCTGTTCCTTTCCAACGAAGACTCGGCTTCCTCTTCGGGAGACCGCCGGTGGCTTTCCTCCTCTTCATTTCGCGGGCTCCTCCTCGGGAGTCCGACTCTCGCCGTCCCCGGTTTTGGCGCCCCCGAGGGAAATCTCCTGCGTGGCGGTGCGCACCCCGCGGACGCTCAGCGCGGTGACGAGGACCAGTCCGGCACCGGAGAGCACGAGAACGGGTCGTGCCGAGAGCAGGTCGACGAGCAGACCGCCGACGGCGTACGCCCCGACGCTGCCCAGGAACGCCGCCGAGGTGAGCAACCCGCCGATCTTGCCGAGCATCTCCTGCGGGACATGGCGCTGCAGCAGCGTGTCCTCCCCGATCATCGCCCCGCCGTTGCCGAGCCCGGCCACCCCCTGGAAGGCGATCGCGAGCCCCAGCCACGGAGCCACGCCGGTCAGCAGCAGGCCCGCGCCGGCCACCGCCCAGCCGCCGAGCATCAGCACCGTGGGACTGAGGAGATCGGGCTTCTGCGTCAGCAGCAGCGACACGGCGACCATCGTCACGCCGAACGCGGCGGAGAGCAGGCCGTAGCCGCCGGGGCCGGTGTGCAGGTCGTCCTCCGCGAGGAACACCAGCGCCACGTTGTCCAGCGAGCCGAACAGCACGCCGAGCAGCAGCAGCAACGAGGTGCTGCGGACGAAGGGGTTGCCGCGCGCGAAACGCAGTCCGTCGGCGATGTCCGTCAGGAATCCCGGCATGCCCTTGCCCGGGGCGCCCGCGGCGAGCAGGACGGGCAGCCCGACGAGGAGGACGGCGCCGAGCAGGAACGTCACGACGTTGATGCCGAACGCCTGCCGGGGACCGGCGAACTCGACGAGCAGACCGCCGATGACGGGCCCCGCCACGGTGCGGGCGTTGAACGCCGTTCCGATCCAGGCGTTCGCCCGGGGACGTTCGGCGTCCTCGACGGCCCGGACGATGACGACACGTCCGGCCGTGGCGACGACGGTGGCGAACCACGAGGCCACGAGCACCAGCAGCGCGAGCGGCCACAGCGGTGGCAGCCACAGCGCGATCACCGCCCACAGAACCGCTTGCACGACCTCGCTGACCATGATCAGCCGACGCAGCGGGAACCGGTCGGCGAGCGCCCCGGCGACCGGTCCGAAGAAGCGGGGGAGAGCGCTGGCGAGCATGACGAAGGCGACGCCGTTCGGTCCGTTGCGCTCTCCCACGAACAACAGCAGCGCGGTCGTGGTGATACCGTCGCCCACCAGCGAAAGCGTTCGCGAGAGCCAAAAATTACGGAAAACCCGGTTCTGGGCGAACAGTGATGTGCTGGCAGGCCTCAACGGCACGAATCCGTCTCACTTCCGTCTGTTTTCTCGGTGCCTGCCACACAACCGCCCCGGGCGGCGATCGTCAACAAAGCGCACCGTGCCACACTCGCGCCACATCTCCCTCCGGACGGCAGGAGAATGCCCGCAGGCCAGATGCGCTGTCAAGGCCGTCGGCACGGAGAAAGAACCCCCGGATCATGGCCGAAAACCGTCTCTTATGCGCCGGGTGCGCCGGGTATCCAGATCCAAGGCCGTGCTTCTGTGAGAAGCGGCGACAGGGAATTGCACGGATCTCTCGAGGAGACGGACCTCTCAAGGGGAGTGAGCGTTTTTGCCCGGTGGGAACCACCTGAGAGATCTCGGCCGGGACGAACGGCTCGCCGACGCCGGGAGGCTCCGGGAATGACGGGGCCGACGGAGACGACGGGGCCGGTGGCCGGACCGGTCGCGTCGGCGGCTCACCTCTTCCTGGCGGCGGCGCACCGAAACGGAGCGCTCCCCGCCGTCCGGCACCGCGGTACCGAGCTGAGCTATGCCGACCTCGCGGGACTCGCCGGAGGCGTCGCCGCCCGGCTGCGCCGGCTCGGGGTGGGCCCGGGTGACGTGGTGGCGACGGTGCTGGAGAGATCCGTCTGGTGCCCCGTCGCCGCACTCGCGTCGTGGGCGGTGGGCGCCGCGTACGCGCACATCGACCCGGCCGATCCCCCCGCCCGGATCGAGACCCTGCTCGCCGCGCTCGCTCCCCGGGCCGTGCTGGTCGACCGGGTGAACAGCTCCCGTGCCGGGGCGGACGCACGTCCGGGCCTCGTGGTGGACGACGGCATCACGACGGCGCCCTACGCGCCCTTCCCCGGTGCCCGGCCGCACGACCGCGCGTACCTCGTGTTCACCTCGGGCTCCACCGGCACCCCGAAAGCGGTCCAGGTCCCCCACCGGGCGCTGTTGAACTACGTCGCGGCCTTCCGCTCCCGGATCGCCCCCCTCTCGCCGGCCGGATTCGGTCTCACCACGACCTTCGCCTCGGACCTCGGCAACACGTGCGTGTACGGCGCACTCCTGCAGGGCTCTCGGCTCGACATCTACGACCGGAACACGACACTGGACGCCCGCGCGATGGCCGCCGAACTGCGGACGCACCCGGTCGACTGCCTGAAGTACACGCCCTCGCTGCTGGCCGCGCTGGCCACCGGCGCCGACCTCGCCCCACTGCTGCCCACCGAACTGCTGGTGCTGGGCGGCGAAGAACTTCCCCCGCGACTCGCGGACGCCGTCCACGCCGTCCGGCCCGATCTCACGGTGTACAACCACTACGGCCCCTCGGAGACGACCATCGGCGTGCTGATGCACCGGGTGCGGGGACCCGTCACCGGTGAACGGGTTCCGATCGGGACCCCGCTGGACGGCGTCTCGGTACGCCTGCTCGACGAAAAGGGCCTGCCCGTCCCGGACGGAACCCCGGGCACACTGCACCTCGGCGGCTCCTGCCTGGCCGACGGCTACCTGAACGACGAAGACCTGACCGCCGCCAAGTTCCCGCGCGGAGCGGGAGGTCGCTGCTACCGGACGGACGACCGGGTACTGCGCAATCCCGACGGCCGGTACGAATTCCTGGGACGTGCCGACCGGCAGCTCAAGATCCGGGGCAATCGGATCGAACCGACGGAGGTGGAGACCGCCCTGCACCGTCTGCCCGGCGTCCGCCGGGCCGTGGTGACCGGTGAACGCCCCGCTCCCGACGCGCCCCTGGAACTCGTCGCCTACGTGGCGACGGACCGGTCGCGGGAGGAGGTCACCGGCGCCCTCCAGGAGGTCCTGCCGGCCGCCGCCGTGCCGGGTGTCGTCCATGTGGTCGCCCGCATCCCCACCACGGTCAACGGCAAGACGGACCTCGACGCCCTGCGTGCGGCGGTCGGTGCGCACCGGGAGGCGGACCGGGAGGACCCCGGCGATCCGCCGCTCACGCCGGTCGAACGGACCATCGCCGAAGTGTGGTGCTCCGTGCTGGGCCGGGCGGCGATCGGCCGGAACCAGCAGTTCGTCGCGCTGGGCGGCGATTCCTTCAAGGGCCTCGTGGCGCTGGGCCTGCTGCGCACGCGCTTCCCCGAGCTGGCCGCCGAGCACCTGCACGGCCGGGCCACGGTCGCCGGACTGGCCACTCTCGTGGAGCGGCGAACCCGAGAGGAACGCTGACGATTCTCCTCCCGGGACGCGATGCCGTCTGCTCGGCTCCCGGCGACACCCGGTACGCCGAGGCACTCGAGGACATCCGCGTCGACGCCGCCGGCCCCGGCTGCCCGGCGACCGACCTCGACGGCCGCAGCGGCCCGCGGACCGTCACCGAGGGCATGGACGCGATTGTCGCCCTCGCCACCGGGGAACCCGGAGCCGGTACCGGGCGTCTCCTCTCCCGTCACGGAGACATCCCCTGCTCCTGAACCGGCGGGGCGGGCGCCCGCGGTCGGTCGCAGCCCGTGCTCACGTCCCGTCGGCCTCCACGGCACGCGATGGGCGCCCGCGCGCCGTTCTCAGCCGAGCTCGGTGGGAACCACCGTCAGTTCGGCGATGTTGACCCGGGCCGGCACCGCCACCGAGTACGTGATGGCGTCGGCGACGTCCTCCGCGGTGATGGTGGTGATGGCCGACCGCATCCTCTCCAGCCCGGCCCGCGTGGCCTCGTGCGCCATGTCGGCCCCGAGTTCGGTGACGGCGAAGGCCGGGTCGACGGACCGTACCCGTACGCCACGAGGCCCCAGCGAGGCGCGCAGGTTGCGGGTCAGCTGGGCGACCGCCGCCTTGGTCGCGCCGTAGACCGGGTAGTCGGCGAAAATCACCTCCGCCGCGATCGAGCCGAGGTTCACCAGGTCCGCGGCGCGTCCGGCTCCGGCGGCGTCGAGCAGGTCCGCCGTGAAGACCCGGCCGGTCGCCAGCAGACCTCGCAGGTTCACGTCGATCATCAGGTCCCACTCGGCCGTGTCCGCCTCGTCGAACGGAGCTCCGAGCATCACCCCCGCGTTGGCGACGACCAGGTCGGGCCGGCCCAGCTCGGCGCGGATCGTCGACGCGGCGGCGGTCAACGCGGCGGTGTCGGTCACGTCGACCGCGAGCGGCAGGACCTCGGCGGAGTGTGCCTCGCGCAGGGTCGCGGCGAGGTCGTCCAGCCGCCCGGACCGCCGTCCGAGCAGGGCGACCGCCGCTCCGGCGGCGGCGAAACGGTGGGCGGTCGCCGCGCCGATCCCGGCGCCGGCCCCCGTGATCACCGCCACCCGGCCGGCGAGCGGTCCCGCAGGCACACCGGCGGCGGACGGGAAAAGGTCGTTCGAAGCGTTGTCTGTCATGGGAACGAGCGTGTCCGGCGGAGCGGAGGCCGACCAGGGCGGGTTCAACCTGGGTGCGCCACACCCAGGTTGCCGACGACGCGCGCGCCTATCGTTGCGGCATGGACGGTGACAACCCCCTCGGCGAGTTCCTCCGCGCCCGGCGAGAGACGACCAGCCCGGACCGGACCGGGGTGACCTGGTCGGGCCGGCGCAGGACACCCGGCCTGCGCCGGGAGGAGGTCGCCCAGTTGTCCGGAGTCAGCGCCGACTACTACACCCGACTGGAACAAGGAAGGGAGAAGCACCCTTCCGCCCAGGTGGTGCAAGCCCTGGCGCACGCGTTCGGACTGAACCCGGAGGAGACGGCGCACCTGCACCGGCTGGCCCGTGCGACTCCCGGCCCCGTCAGGCGGAACACCGGCGCGCCGGTCGGGCCGAGGCTGCTGCGCTTGATGGACGGCTGGCATCACACCCCCGCACTGGTCCTCGACCGCCGGCTGGACGTGCTCGCCGGCAACCGCCTCGGACGCGCCCTCTTCGCCGGGATGCTGGACCAGGGCGAGACCAACCTGGTCCGGTTCATCTTCCTGAACCGGGACGCCCGGGACTTCTACCCCGACTGGGAGCGGGTCGCCAGGTCCGGGCTCGCGGCCCTGCGCGCGGGCAGCGGCGACCTGGCTGACGATCCCCGGCTCACCGAACTGGTCGGCGAACTGTCCCTGAAGAGCGCGGAGTTCCGCACCCTGTGGGCCCGGCACGATGTCCGGGGCAAAGCTCATGAGGCCAAGACCTTCCACCACCACCAGGTCGGCGAACTGACCCTGGCCTACGACTCGTTCACCGTCGACAGCGCGCCGGGCCAGCAGCTCGTCGTGTACCAGGCCGAGCCCGGCAGCGCTTCCCGGCAGGCCCTCGCGCTGCTCGGCACGGTGGCCGCCGACCTGCCCGCGTCGCCGACCGTGCCCCTCGACGACACTCCCCGGGCCGGCCTGTAGTGCGTGGGCACCAGCCCGTGTGAGCGGCTGGTGCGGGTGCACCGGGGAGGACGGTTGCGGGGGACGATGCCCGGCGGGGCGCCGGAGGGAAGGGTGGATGGCGCGCGCATCTCGCGCATTCCTCTTTTCCCGGTGATGTCTGGAGTGATGGACAGGTGTTGGAGAAGACGTCGACGGTCGAAGCCGTGGTGTCTCCGGTCCGGATCGGGAGGTTGGCGATCGGTGCCCTCGGGGTCCTGGCGCTCGCCCTCGGCACCCTGCAGTCAGTGGTGGAGCCCGCGCTCCCGCTGCTGCAGAGCGAGTTGGGGGTCAGTCCTGCCGAAGGGGCGTTGATCGGCAACACGTTGCTCATCACCGGCGCGGTCGTCACCCCCGTCGCGGGCAAACTCGGCGACCGCTACGGTGGGAAACGCGTGCTGGTCCGGCTGATGGCGGTGGTCGCGGCCGGTGGTCTGTCGGCCGGCCTGGCGCCGAACCTGCCGGTGCTGCTGCTCGGTCAGGTACTGCAGGGCGTCATGGTGGGCGCGTTGCCCCTCTCCTTCATCCTGGTGCGCAAACACCTCACGGCAGGACAGTCGCAGGTCGCCATGGGACTGGTCGTCGCGCTCTTCACGGGTGGCGGCATGGTGGGAACGCTGGTCGCCGGGCCGATCGCCGAAGGACTGTCCTGGCACTGGATGTTCACGCTGCCGACGATCGCGATCATCGTGATGACGTCGGTGGTGGCTCGGCTGATGCCGCACGACCCGCCGATCCGGTCGGACGACGACGGGATCGACTGGCCCGGCATGGTCCTGCTGAGCGCCACGTTGCTCGCGTTCATGCTCGGGCTCGTGACGGTGACCAGGGACGGAGGCCTGCCGCCACTCGCGGTCGGTGCCGTCGCGGCGGTCGTGGCCGCCCTCGCGACCGGATGGGTCGCCGTCGAGCGCCGGGCGGCCTCACCGATGGTCGACCTGCGCATGCTGATGAAGCCCGCGGTGTGGCATTCGTGCGTGCTCACCCTCGTCATCACCATCAGTTCGGGGATGGTGCTCCTTCTGCTTCCGCAGCTGTTCGCGGTACCGGCCGAGGGGTACGGCTTCGGAGCCGGCACCACCGAGATCGGGCTGTTCCTGCTGCCCGGCGCCATCGCCGGCGCGGTGAGCGATTCGGTCGGCGGGATCGCCGCCAGGCGTTTCGGGCCGCACGCCGTGGTCGTCGGGGGCGGCGTCGTCACGGCGGCCACGATGATCGCCCTGGCGTCGCTGCACACCGCGGCATGGCAGCTCGTCCTCGCGAAGGCGCTGACCGCGTTCGCCGCGGGTGCCGGGACCACGGCGCTGCTCGCCGGCACCGCCACCGCCGTCGAGACGAGGGACACCGGCATCGCCACCAGCCTGCTCATCGTGACACGCGTGATCGGTGTCGCCCTGGGCGTCCAGGTCGGCGGCGCGATCCTCGCCGCCGGGGCCGACCCGACGACGGGCCGGCCGACCGAAACGGCCTTCGTCACGGGTTTCGCCGTCGCCGGCCTCGTCGCCGCGGTGTCACTGCTCGTCGTCCGCATCAAGGGGAAGGAGGCCGGCGCATGACACTCACCGGTCGTTCGACGGACGTGGGCACCAGCGCGAAGCGCGCGGTCCTGATTTCCGGGGCCGGTGTCTCCGGACCCGCGCTGGCGTACTGGCTGCACCGGTCCGGACACGCGGTCACGGTGGTGGAGAAGGCGGGCGCACCGCGCGACGGCGGCTACCCGGTCGACGTCCGCGGTACCGCGATCGAGGTGGCCCGCCGGATGGGGATACTGCCGCGACTGCGGGACGCGCACGTCGAGACGCGTCGCTGCACCTTCCTCGACGCCGACGGCGGCGAAGTCGCCTCGCTCGCTCCGCGCGTCGTCGCCGGCGGTGCCGGGGGACAGGACCTCGAGGTGCGTCGTGGGGACCTGACCTCGATCCTCCACGCGAGGGTCCGCGACGACGTGGAGTTCCTGTTCGACGACTCCGTCGACACCCTCGACCAGGTCGAACGGGGGGTCGATGTCACCTTCCGCAGCGGGCGACATCGCACGTTCGACCTGGTGGTCGGCGCCGACGGCACGCACTCGCACACCCGGAAGTCCCTGTTCGGTCCCGAAGAACGGTTCCACCGTCACCTCGGCTACTGCTTCGCCCTCTTCACCATGCCGAACACCTTCGGGCTCTCCCACGAGATCAAGTTGTGGAACACCCCGGGGAGAGCCGCGGCCCTCTACGCCGTCGGGGACCACGACGACCTGCACGCCTTCTTGACCTTTCACCGGCCACGGCCGCCACTCGATGTCCTCCGGGACGCCGATGCCCAGCGGGATCTGGTCGCCGGGGCCTTCGCCGGCGCGGGGTGGGAGGTCCCCGGCATGGTCGACGCCATGCGCGAGGCGGATGACCTGTTCTTCGACACCGCCGGTCAGATCCGCATGCCCCACTGGTCCAGCGGCCGCGTCGCGCTCGTCGGCGACGCCGCGTACGCACCCTCGTTCCTCACCGGACAAGGCACGAGCCTCGCGCTCGTCGGTGCCTACACGCTCGCCGACGCCTTGGCCGGGAACCGGGACCACACCGCGGCCTTCGCCGCCTACGAACGCGGGACCCGGGATTTCGTGGCAGTGAACCAGGCACTGGTCGACAACGGTGCGGCCACCCTCTTCCCCACCACCGCGCGGGCCCTGGAGCAACGCAACGCCAGGCTGCGCGACCTCGTGACCATGCCTTCCGCGGCGGTACGGCCGGCCCACTCGGCCCTCACGCTGCCCCCGTCCTCCTCGACGCCATGACCCGGTACGGCAGCGGTGCTCGGCCTCACGGCCGCTTCACAGGTCGCCGGGTCCCCTCCCGGGAGGGGACCCGGCCGGGCCGGCGAAACCGGTCAGGAGGTCGCGCGCACCGGCAGCGCCCCGTCGAGCTCTCCCGCGGGCAGGACCTTGGTCGAGTTGTGCTCGCGGACGATTCGCCAGCCGTCCGGCGTTCGGCGCCAGACCAGCGAGGTCGTGGTGCGAACGTCGGTGAGGGCGTCGGGCGTGGTGATCCGCGCCACGAACGTCAGGGTGGACGCGGCGAGATCGCGGTCGACGACGACGTGCGGGCCGTCGTCGATGCCATGGTGCGCGGAAAGCATCCGGTCAAAGGCGGGCTCCCAGATCGAGCCGTACCCGGAGGCTGTCGTCGCCGTACGCTGCGCGGGGTCGAAGTCGTCGTAGAGCCGGACGTCCGAAGAGGTGAAATCGTAGAACTCGCCGAAGGCGCGCCGGAAGTCGAACGGTTCGTCGCCCTCGTCGCGCTCCCATCCGAACACCCACCGGACGTGCAGGTCCGCGATCACTCGTTCATCGTTCATGACCCGACGCTAAGACCGCGAGCGAGGTCCAGGGAGGGTGCCCTGCACCCACCCATGGTCCTGCACCCGTCCAAGGCCTTGCCCCCGCCCGTGGTCCGGCCCGCGGCGCGTCCGACCTGTCCGGAGTCCTCGACGTGGTCGCCGGCCTCGTCGAGGACGCCGGGGCACCTCTCGTCGAGGCCGGGCCGACCTGTGGTGCGCAGGCACCGCAGCAGGTGGACGGGTGGTCCGGGCGCACCAGGCCAGGACGGCCGCGGGGGACGACGCCCGCCAGGGCGCAGCGGGGAAGTGTGGGGGTGCGCGAGACCCCGCGCGTCCTTCTTGTCGGATGGTGTCTGGAGTGATCAGCAGATGAGGGCTTTCCCTCACCGGATCGGACGGCGGTGCCGGCGCGTGACGGCCGGCGTGTTCGCCGGACTCGTCGGGATGAACAGCCCGCCCGGCCGGGCGACGGGCGTCGGTCCGGCCGGTCGCCGTCGCCTTCGACGCCTTCGTGGTCCGGACGGCGATCACGCCCGCGGCCCGGGCACCGCTCGGCCACCGGGTCCGGTCGCCGCCTCGTGCCCTGAACCGTGTGTCGCCGCATGCGGACATCGAGGGTGAGGCACCGAGCAGGCGGGTCCCGGCCTGCGCGACCGGGCTCGACGCGGCGGGGCGACGCCTCCCGGCGGGCCGGGACCGGGCCGGCCACGACGCACACGGACGGCGGCGGCCGGCGGACACGCGGCGCGTGGCGGCGGGAGGGAGCGATCACGGCGACGGCGTTCGCGTTCTGTCTGCTCGGCGGGGTGATACAGGCCGACGACACGCTGTCGGCACCGCCTGCCGCCGCCTACGTCGTCGCCGCGGTCTCCTGTGCCGTGTTGCCGCTGCGGCACCGGGTCCCCCTGGCCGCGCTGGCGGCCACGACCGCGGTCGGCGTGCTGGTGTCGCCCCTGGGTCTCCTGCTCACCCCCCTCGTCGTGGCCCCCGCCGTGATCGCCACCTACTCCTGCTCGCTCGCTGCGGGCACCGAACGGCGCGCGGCGGGCGCGGTGTCGCTCACCTCCACGGTGCTGGCCGTCTCCATCCCCCTGTTCGGGGACGTCTCGTGGAAGGACGCGAGCAGGATGGCGGTGGTGGCGGCGTTCCCGCTGGTCGCCGGCGTACTGGGCCACGCGGTGCAGAACCGACGGGCCTACCTGGGGGCCGTGGAGGAGCGGGCCCGGCGGGCCGAGGAGAGCCGGGACGGCGAGGCGCGCCGGAGAGTGGCCGAGGAGCGGCTGCGCATCGCCCGGGAACTGCACGACCTCGTGGCCCATCACCTCACCCTCGCCAACGCGCAGGCCAGGGTCGCCGCCCACTTCTTCGACACCCGCCCGGAACAGACCCGCAAGAGCCTCGAGGAGCTCGTCGAGACCACCACCGACGCGCTCGACGACCTGCGGGCCACGGTCGGTCTGCTGCGCCGGTCCGGGGAGGCCGCCCCGCCCGCCGAACCGGCGCCCGGCCTGTCCCGGCTTCCCACGCTCCTCGAATCCTTCCACCACGCGGGTCTGGAAGTGTCGGTGCACCAGGAGGGCACGGCCAGGCCGCTGCCGCCGGGAGTGGACCTCACCGCCTACCGCATCGTCCAGGAGGCACTGACCAACGTGACCAAGCACGCCGGTACCGGTAGCGCCCGGGTGCGCCTCGCCTGGGAACGCGATCACGTGACCATCACCGTCGCCGACGACGGAAAGGGTGCCCGTACGGCGCGGGTCGCCGCCACGGGACCGAACGCGTCGGCGGCGCCGGGCGGTCCCCCCGGGTACGGCCTGATCGGCATGCGTGAGCGTGCCACCGCGGTCGGAGGGGACCTCTTCGCAGGCAGGCGTCCGGAGGGCGGCTTCCTCGTCTCCACCCGGCTCCCCCTGCCGCCCCTCAAGGACGCGGCGCGAAGGACTGACGGGGCGACCACCACCGGGGAACGGACGGTCGGCGAAGCGGCAGGCGGCGGACGGGCGGGCGACGCGGAGGCCGGGGACGCGCTGTGACGCTCAGAGTGCTGCTCGCCGACGACCAGGCCCTGCTGCGCGGCGCCTTCCGGATGCTCCTCGACAGCGCCGACGACATCACCGTGGTCGGCGAGGCCGGCGACGGCAGGCAGGCGGTCCGGCTCACCCGCGAGCTGCGCCCGGACGTGGTGGTCATGGACATCCGCATGCCCGAGGTGGACGGTCTCACCGCCACGGCCGAGATCTGCGCGGACCCGGAACTGCGCGCGAGCCGCATACTGATCCTCACCACGTACGAGACCGACGAACACGTCGCCCAGGCGCTGCGCGCGGGGGCCGGCGGCTTCATCGGCAAAGGCATCGGGGCCGAGGACCTCGCGGACGCCGTGCGGACCGTCGCCGACGGTGACACCCTCCTGTCTCCCGCCGCCACCCGCTCCCTGGTGGCCCGTTTCCTGGCCACACCGGAGGCGGTCCCGCCGCACCACGCCGAACAGCTCGCCGCGCTCACCCCGCGCGAACGCGAGACGGTCGCCGCGGTCGCGACCGGCCTGTCCAACCAGGAGATCGCCGAGCGGATGTTCCTCAGCCCCTTCACCGTCCGCGCCCACGTACAGCGCGCCATGACCAAGCTGGGGGCCCGCGACCGGGCGCAACTCGTCGTCATCGCCTACCGGACGGGCCTGGTCCGCCCCACCCCCGACGGTGGCACCGGCCTCCCGTCGTAGCGGTGCACGTCCGGGGGCCGGGGTGCGGGGCGCGTACCCGTCACGCGACGGACCTGTCCGATCCGGGGGAAAAACCACCCCCTGCGCGGACCGCTTCTCGCGGAAGGTCCCGACCGCCGCCCACGAGCCGACGCCGCACCGTACGCCGTGCACGAGCCCGTCGAGACGTCCCCGTCCAGGCCGGTCTCGGTGGCCACCGGTCCCGAGGGTCGGCCCTTGCGGGAACACGTGCTGACCGCGAAGACCGCCGACCGGACCCTGGTTTCGGTCCGGGAATTGGTCGAACGCGGTGTCGCGTGTTTGAACTCCTGGTAACCCTTCCGCGGCTCCGGCATCAGTCCTCATCGTGTGCCGGTATGGTCGAAGTAGGCCTTACTCCGGAGTAGCAGAGCCGAAAGCTCGGTATCCGTACGGGTTTATCCCGTGGAGCACCCCGTCGGCGGGGGAAAGCGAACCTTCTTGCCGAACGGCGGGAGGGCGGAAAGGGCACGATATGAGGGCCACGAGTGCACCGGATCGCGTCGGGTGGGGCATTTCCCCGGCCTTTGATCGGATTGCGCCAATGATCGGCTGAAAATGGATGCCGAGGGTGCCGAGGATGCGATGAATCGTTTCAAGCTTGACCAATTGTTGAAAGTTTTATCTAGGACTCCCGCTGGCGTCGGCGCCGACTGTGTTCCGCAGTCCGAAAACATCCCATGAAAATGCTTGAAATATTTAGCATAATGCTGTTCCCGGGAGCCGGTTCGCCCCGCTGCTCGACGATGGGTGCGGATGCGGTTCCGCTGTGTGACGGCTGTGCGCATGGAATGCGACACCGGTGACAACGCTATCAATGGGGTTAGCGTGGTACGGGGAACAGCGTGAACAGCCTTTCAGGGAAGATGCGTGAGCTTCTTGTCTGTGATGTCCACTCAGGCGGGCCGAAATGTCGACGGTCCGAATGTGACGCGGGAGAAGATATGACTCGGGAGCTGTCGCTGGAGGGATCTTCGATTGATTCCGTTCCGCATGACACAGGGAGAGCCGTCCTGATGGAACGCGAGGAGCAACTCGCGCACGTCCGGTCCTGGTTGGCCTCCCCGCAGCCCGCGGCGGGGCAGGTGATCCTCCTGGAAGGGACCGTGGGGGCGGGCAAGACGGAGTTCCTGCGCGAAGTGGCGCACCACGCCCAGGCCGGCGGAGCCATCCTCCTCAATGCGGTCTGCTCCTCCGAGGAGCGGGACCTGCCGTTCGGGGCACTCAGCCAATTGTTCGACAACCCGGCTCTCCCCGTGGAATTACGCAGACGTGTCACCCCGATACTGCGCGGGCTCAGGGCGTCGACCCGGGCCGAGAGCATGCGCAAGGCCGTGGAGCGCAACCGGGCCGAGATCCTGTACGACCTCTTCCTGCCCGTCACGGAACTGGCCGCCACCACTCCGGTCGTGATGTGCGCGGACGACATCGACTGCATGGACGCCGCCTCGCAGCAGTGCCTGCTGTACCTGGTCCGGCGACTGAGCTCGGCACCGCTCCTGATGGTGCTGACCGAACTGGCCGAGTCGAGCGGGACCCACTCCCCGTTCCACGCGGAACTGCTGCGCCAGTCCTCCGTCGTGTCCCTGCGCCTCGGGCCTCTTTCCGCGCGGGCCGTGCGCACCCTGACGGGTCTGCGTCTGGGAGCGAGGGCGGCCTGTGAGCTCGGCGACGCCTTCACCGCCTACAGCGGCGGCAACCCGCTGCTGCTCGACGCCCTGATCCACGACGAACGGTTCGGCGGAGAAGCCCGCCGGCAGGGTTACGGACGTGCGCTGCTGAACTGCCTGCACCGAAGTCACCCCGACACCCTGCGGGTCGCCCGTGCCCTGGCCGTCCACGGCGAGGGGGCCTCGTCGGAGGAGCTCGGGATGCTGGCCGACGTGGACCCGGGCACCGTCGAGCGGGCGTTGCGCACCATGACCGAGGCAGGTCTGCTCGGGGAAGGCTGGTTCCGGCACGAACTGGCCGCGCGCACCGTGCTCGACGACCTGCCGGCCGCGGACCGCACCCGGCTGCACCGGCGGGCCGCGCGACTGGCGTACAACCAGGGCGGCACGGTGGCCGACGCCGCCCACCACCTGGCCGAGGCCGGGCAGGTGCCGGAGCCCTGGGCGCTGCGCGTTCTGCTGGAGGCGTCCTCGGAGGCGCTGCTGCACGGCGAGGTGCAGCGTGCCCTGCGGTACCTCACCTCGGCACAGGGGGCCTGCACGAACGAGCGGGACCGGTGGACGGTGCGAGCCAGGCTCGCCCAGGCCGAATGGCAGCTCAACCCCTCCGCGTCGCTGCGGCACCTGATCGCGCTCACCGAGGCCGTCCGCAGCGACCGGCTCGATCCCCACGAGGCGATGCTGCTCGTGCGGCAACTGCTGTGGCTGCACCGTACACAGGAGGCCGCCGACATCCTTTCGCTGCTCCGCAGACGGGCGGCGCGTCTGCCGTCCGCGGGGATCGCCCCCTCGTCCGGCGCGCCGGACCAACTGGCCGAACTGCACGACATGGAGGTATGGCTGGCCTGTACGTATCCGCCGCTCGCGGGAGGGGTGCACGGCGGGCCCGCCCCCACCCGGCCCGAGGGCGCGCCCACCACCCGGGGCCGCGCCTTCTGGCTGCAGTCGATCGGCGCGTTGTCCCGCGGCCTCGTGCGCAGACGCAGCGGGGAGATGCGGGAATGGGCCTCGCACGTCCTCGGTCAGCTCGACCTCAACCACAGCGCCCCCTGGGCCGAAGAGGCCACTCTCCTCGCGCTGATGTCCCTCGTCTACAGCGGCCGGCTGAGTGACGCGGCCGATCGGTGCCGAAGCCTGGACGAGCGTCGCAACGGACAGCCCTCCCCGATGTGGCAGGGCATCCTGAACGCCGCGGAGGCGGAGACCCGGCTGCGCGGGGGCGACCTCAGGGAAGCGACGAACCGCGCCGTGCGCGCTCTGGAGCATGTGCCCGTCCAGGGGTGGGGCACCGCCGTCGGCCTTCCCCTGGGCACTCTGATCCTGGCCCACACCCGCATGGGAGAACTCGACCGGGCCACGGCACTCGTCACCCAGGGCGTCCCGGACGAGATGTTCCAGAGCCGCTACGGCCTGCACTACCTCTATGCGCGTGGGCACTATCACCTGGCCGTGAACCGGACGCGCGCGGCACTCGGGGACTTCCTCTCCTGCGGCGAGCTCATGGGCAAGTGGGGCCTGGACCTGCCCGGGATCGTGCCCTGGCGGACCAGCGCGGCGGAGGCGTGGCTGGTGCAGGGCAACCGCGACCAGGCCAGGCGTCTGGTGAAGGACCAGCTGGCGCTCCCCGGCCCGGAGGACACCGTCAGCCGGGCACTGGCCCTGCGGCTGACGGCCGTCTTCAGTTCGCTGGGACAGCGCCCGCGTCTGCTGGCCGAGGCCGCCGACATCCTGGAGGCGGAAGGCTCCACCTACGAACTCGCCAGGACTTTGTCCGACCTGGGCCGGGCCTACCACGCACTGGGCAAGCACAGCCGTGCGCGGGTGATCATCCGTCGTGCCTGGAGGGTGGCGCGTCTCTGCCAGGCGGAACCCCTGTGCAGGGAACTGCTGCCGGACACGAGCGGTGAGACGGGCCCGGCGGAGGACGAGGAGGGGATGACAGCCGTCGCCTCCTTGACCAACTCCGAGCGCAGGATCGCCTCGATGGCGGTCATGGGGTACACGAACCGGGAGATCGCCGAGAAGCTGTTCATCACACCCAGTACGGTCGAACAGCATCTGACCAGGGTCTACCGCAAACTGGCCGTCAAGAACCGCCAGAGCCTGCCGGGCTACCTGCGGGCCGAGACCGGCTGATCCGCCCGGCCGCACGGTGCCGCGCCCCGCATCGGCCGAGGACCTCGGACCGCGCGCCGTCCGGTCCGTCCCTACCCCCTCGACCCGGCACCTCCCGCGATGCGGTGCGCGGCACGCAGCCCTTGCGCGGTGGCCCGTACGGCGTTGAGCGCGCGGGCGTCGGCGGCGCCACCGGCGGTTTCGAAGGGGACCCGGGCCCGGCGGAGCAGGGCGGCGACCTCCCGCCTGCTCTCCTGGCCCGTGGCCAGGACGACGTGGTCGGCGGCGACCAGCTCCCTCTTCCCCCCGGCTTCGACGACGACGCCGTCCGGGGTGATCTCCTCGTACGTGACGCCGGTGAGCAGGCGCACTCCGCGGGCACGCAGTTCCTCCATGACCACCCACCGGGTGGACGGGCCGATCCCGGTGCCGATCCTGCCGCCGCGCCGCATCACGGTCACCCGGCGGCCACCGGCCGGGGCGCCGGCCGGCCGTGGCGTCAGGACCGCCTCGGGCGGCGCGGTCAGGGCGCGGGAGGCGAGGAACTCCTCCGGGGTCGGTGCGGGGGAGGAACCGCCGGCGAGCAGGTGCGCCAGGTCCACCGCGATCCCGCCGCCGCCGATGACCGCGATGCGCGGACCCAGGGCACCGGGGTCGGCGAACGCCCTCGCGTAGTCGAGGACATGGGGCAGACCGACACCCGGCAGGTCCGGCCGGTGAGGGCGGACCCCCGTGGCGAGGACCACCCCGTCCACAGCGCGCAGGAGGGACACGTCCCGTGCCCCGATGCGGTGCCCCAGGTGCACGGGCACGCGCAGATCCTCGAGCTCCCTCTCGCGCTGTCGTACGGTCGCGGCGAAGTCCGCCTTGCCGGGCACCCGGGCGGCCAGCCGGAACTGACCGCCGAGCTCGTCCGCCGCCTCGTAGACCTCGACCTCGTGCCCGAGCCTCGCCAGGGTGCGGGCCGCCTCCAGTCCCGCGAGCCCCGCGCCGATCACGGCGTACCTGCCCCGGCGGGCGGGAGGGGGGAGGGCCGGGAACTCGCGCTCGTGGCCGGCCCGCGGATTCACCAGGCAGGACACCCGCCCGGTCCCGAAGGACCGGTCGATGCATGCTTCGTTGCAGGCGATGCACAGGTCCACCGAAGCGTCCGAGCCCGTACGGGACTTGTCGACGACAGCCGGGTCCGCGAGGAACGGGCGGGCCATGGCCACCAGATCGACGTCGCCTCCGGCCAGCACGTCCTCCGCCTGCGCGAGCCGGTTGAAGCGGTTGGAGGCGATGACGGGCACCGCTCCGTGACCCGCCGCCCGCAGCGTCCGCTTGACCCGCTGGGCGTACACGGCCCAGGTGCCCGCCGGTACCTGGGCCTGCACGGTCGGCACGGGGGACTCGTGCCAGCCGACACCCACCGCGAGCGCGTCGGCGCCGGCTCCGGCCAGCTCCACGGCGAGCGCCGCCGTCTCCTGCCACGGAGTGCCGTCGTCGACGAGGTCGGCCCCCGACATCCGGAAGAGCACCGGGAAACGCGACCCCACCGAGGCCCGTACGGCCCGCAGCACCTCGACGGGGAAGCGCCGGCGCCGTACGGCGTCACCGCCCCAGGCGTCGTCACGCCGGTTGGTGACGGGCGCGGTGAACTGATTGACCAGATAACCCTCCGAGCCCATCACCTCGACGGCGTCGAAGCCCAGCGCGCGGGCCGCCTCCGCTCCCCGGCCGAAGGCGGCGAGGGTGCCGGCGATCTCCTCCTCCGTCATGGCCCGGGGAACGGAGCGGGAGAACCGGCTGTACACGGCGGACGGCGCGAGGGGCACCGCGCCGTCCGCGCCGGGCAGCGTGTACCGCCCGGCGTGGAAGAGCTGGAGGGCGATGAGACCTCCGGCGTCGTGAACCGCTTCGGCGGCCCGGCGCAGCGCCGACCTGTGCCTGTCGTCGTCGAGCACGCCGTAACCGGGGCCGCCGGAACCCGCCCGGTTCACCGCGGAGCCGCCCGTGACGATGAGGCCGGCGCCGCCTCGCACCCGCTCCGTGTAGAACGCGGCCAGGGCGGCCCCGTCGTCGTCCAGGGTCTCCAGATTCAGGTGCATGGCACCCATGACGATGCGGTGGGGCACCGTCAGACCACCGATCGCGCACGGCCTGAAGACGTGGTCCAACACCTTCCGTCCCTCTCTCCTCCCGGTCGTCCCGTTCAGGCGTCGCGCGTCGGCCGGGGCGGCAGTGCCAGTGCCTCACCCGCGTCCGCGAAGAACGGCGGCGCGACGACACTGAGCCCGCCGTCCACCACGAGTGTCTGCCCGGTGATGTAGCCGGCCCCCTCGCCGAGCAGGAAGGCGATGGTGTCGGCCATCTCCCGCACGGTGCCCGGACGGCGCGCCGGAATACGGTCGAGGACGCCCTGCATGGGCGGCATGCCCTCGACGTCGTAGAAGAACTTCAGCGAATCGGAGTCGATCAGACCGCCGTTGACCCCGTTGACGTTGATGCCGTAGGGCGCGAACTCCACCGCCATGTACCGCACCCACGACTCGATGGCGGCCTTCATGCCGCCCAGCATCGCGTAGGTGGGGTAGGCGCGGACGGAGCCGTAGGAGGACAGCGCGACGATCCGCCCGCCGTTGTCCATCAGCCGCACCGCCTGCTGCGCCCCCAGGACGAAAGGCCGCAGGTTCATCGCGTACGAACGGTCCAGGTGGTGCGGGCCGAGATCGACGATGTTCTTGAACGCGCTCGCCGCGGCGTTGGAGACGAAGTGGTCGAGCCGTCCGCAGCGCTGCGCCACCGCGTCGAACAGCGCCGTGACGCCCTCGGTGGTCTCGACGTCCGCCCGGACCGCGAAACCCTGACCGCCGGCCTCCTCGATCTCGGTGACGGTCTTCTGCGCCAGATCGGAGTTCTTCTTGTAGTTGACGATCACGGTGCCACCGCGGCCGGCGAGGGTGAGGGCCAGGGCGCGGCCGATGCCGCGCGAGGCCCCGGTGATCAGCGAGACCTGCTCGCGGTCGGGCGTCGGCTGGTGTCGCGGGCTGTTCATCGATTCGTTCCCTCTCCGTCGGGGGAAGTGGCGCGCTGGAGCAACTCGCGGAACACAACGGCCTTCTGCACCTCGTTGGTTCCTTCCTCGAAGCGTTGGGCACGGGCGTCGCGGTACACGCGCTCGATCTTCTGCGACTTCCAGTAACCGAGTCCGCCGTGCACCTGGAGCGCCTTGTCGGTGACGTTCGTCAGCATCGTGACCGCGTGCATCTTGGCCATCGACGACTGCATGGAGGCGTCGTCCGCCCCTTCCTCGAAGCGGCGCGCCGCGTGCAGGACCAACTGCCGTGCGGCCTCGATGTCCGCCGCGTTCTCAGCGAGCATGAACTGGATGGCCTGGCGCTGGGTCAGCGTCTTGCCGAAGGTCACCCTGTCACGGGCGTACTCGACGGCCAGTTGCTGGGCGCGCTGGGCGAGCCCGACGCAGCTCATCGCCACGGAGATCCGGGACGGCGTCAGGAAGCCGCCGAGGAAGACCTCCAGGCCCTGGCCCTCCGCTCCCAGCCGGTGGTCGACCGGCACCGGAGTGTTCTCGAAGGTCAGCGACGCGTGGTCGGTACCCGTGACGCCCATGGTGCGGGAGGTGTCCTCCACCGTGACGCCCGGGGCGTCGCGCGGCACCAGCAGGGCCACCGTGCCCTCGTGCCCGGTGCTGCCCTCGACCCGGGCGGCCAGCAGGTAGTAGTCACAGCGCACCCCGAAGGTGATCAGGTGCTTGCGTCCCGAGAGGTAATACGTGTCCTTCTTCCTCACCACCGAGGTGGTGATGTCCGCGCCGGTGCCGTTGCCCGGCTCGGTGAGGGTGAACGCGATCTTGATCTCACCGGTGACGGAGGGGACGACGAAGCGCTTGCGCTGCTCGTCGTCGGCGTGGCCGTCCATCGATCGCCAGATGCCGTTGACCACGTGCACGATCATGCGTATGGAGCCGTGCGAGCGGGAGAAGACCTCCATCAGCTCCATCCAGCGCGCGAAGCCGAGCCCCTGACCCCCGTACTCCTCGGGAGCGGCTGTCCGCAGGAACCCCAGGCCGTTCAGTTCGGCCCACAGCTCCTCGGGTACCTGCCCCGTCTCCTCGATGCGCTCGGCCCAGCGCTCACCAGGCCCTTCCACCCACTGTTCGACCCGGGTACGCAGCTCGTGGAACTGCCGTTCGTCCATCATGTGCCGCCTTCGCCTTCGCCGTCGTTCCGTCGTCGGCCGTCCGTTGTCGGCCGTCTGTCGTCTGTCGTCCGCCGGGCGTCAGCCGGCGTCCTCGTCGTGGGGCCGCAGGCCGCGGGCCAGCTCCCGCAGTTCGGATTTCCGCACCTTGCCGATGGGGTTGCGCGGCAGGGCGTCGATCCGCTCCAGGCGCTCCGGCCAGTACTGCTTGGCCACCTCGTTCGCGTCGAGGTGGCGCCGCATCTCCTCGAAGGTCAGTTCCGCACCGCCGGCCGGGACCACGAAGGCGCAGGCGCGCTCGCCGAGACGCTCGTCCGGCATGGCCACCACCGCGACGTCGTCCACCGCGGGGTGTCCGAACAGCAGCTGCTCGATCTCCGCGACGGGCACCTTCTCGCCGCCGCGGTTGATGACGTCCTTGACCCGCCCGGTGATCCGCAGGAAGCCCTCGGCGTCGATCGTCGCCAGATCGCCCGTGCGGTACCAGCCGTCCTCGGTGAACGCCTCGGACGTCAGGTCGGGACGCCCGAGGTAGCCCTCGAAGACGGTGGGGGACCGCAGCTCGAAGTTGCCCTCCTCGCCGGCGGGCAGCACCAGCCCCTCGTCGTCGGTGACCCGCAACGCGATGCCGTCCAGCGCGCGGCCGTCGGAGCCCCAGCGCTGCCGGGGCTCGTCGCCGGGCGACGACAGCGCGCCCAGGCAGGTCTCCGTGGTGCCGAAGGCCCCGCACACGGCGGTGCCCAGAACGTGCCCCGCGCGTTCCGCCAGAGCACGCGGCACCGTGGCCCCCGTCGCCACGAAGATCCGCAGATGCCGCGGTGTCTCGCCACTCTCCTCCACGGCCTTCACCAGGTCGGACAGGAACGGCGTCGCGGCCTGCACGAACGTCGCCCGGTGATCGTTGAGTGATCGCACCGCCCGCTTGGCGTCCCACTCGGGCTGCAGGACCTGCGGTACGCCGAGCACCAGGGCGAGCACCATGCCGTACAGGAAGCCCGTCTGGTGCGCCAGCGGCGAGGGCACCCAGACGGCGTCCCGCTCGTGGAGCCCGAGGTGTGCGATCTCCATCGCCGCGGCTCTGACCAGGCTGCGCATGGACTGGGTGACGCCCTTCGGCTCACCGGTGGTACCCGAGGTGAAGAGCAGTTGCGCCGTCGTCCCCGGGGTCGGTGCGCGGGCGTCGAGTGCCGCGCGGTCCACCGTCGCCGCCGACAGCGCCTGCTCCCAGTCGTGCAAGGTCACGCCGTCCGTCGGGGACGCGGGCGACGGACCGGCGCCGCCGGCGGTGGCCAGGACCACCACGTGCTCCAGGCGCAGGTCCGAGCCCTGCTCCGCCACCAGGTCCAGCACCTCCTCGGCGGGCAGGCGCGAGCGGTGCCGGTCCGCCACCACCAGCACCCGTGCGGAGGAACGCCGTAGGACGAAACCGAGTTCACGCTTGCGGAAGAACGGGATCACCGGACAGCACACGGCCCCGATGCGCAGTGCGGCCAGCGAGAGCACCACGAACTCGACACGGTTCGGGAGTTGGTACGCCACGCTCTCGCCCGGCCGGACCCCGAGCCCCAGCAGTACGGCCGCCGCCCGGTCCACCCGCTCGGCCAGCTCGCTCCAGGTGACCACCTCGTCGCGGTCGGACCGCACGTCCACCACGGCCGTCCCCTGCGGCCGGTCCTCGGCCCTTCGGCGCAGCCATTGAGGCAGCGTGACCCGCGCTGCGGTCTCGGGGGCGACGGGTTCCGCAGCCGTCCCGGGGACGCCGGCGACCGCACCGTCGTGGACGGGGCCCGCCGGGCCGTCCACCACCGACATGGGCGCACCGAGGGTGCTCATGTCGGTGAGGAACGCCGGGTACGAGATGCGGTAGGCGTGCGGATAGGTGAGTGTCGCATGCGTCTTCGACCGCGACGACGCCACCGCGAGCGACATCAGGACGCGGTGGTCGTTGAACGAGGACAGCCTGGCCCCGGTCAGGCCGTCCACACCGCGCACCCGCAGCTCGTCGCCCGAGAGCTCCAGGCGGCCGCCCATGGAGTTGAGCTGGAGCATCGCGGCGGCGCGGTCGGACTCCTTGAGCCGGGTGTGCGCGATGTTGCGGAACACCGACTCGCCGCGCGCGAAGGTGGCGAGTGCCGACAGGACCGGCAGCATGTCGGGGATGTCGCGGCAGTCGACGTCGACCCCGGTGAGCCGGGGCGCGTCCTGCCGGACGCGCAGACCGCCGGCCGCTTCGTCGATCTCCATCGGTACGCCCATGGAGCGTGCGACGTCGAGGAAGTGGAACTCGGGATGCTCGGCGGGACCGCCCTCCAGCGTGGTGATCCCGCGGAGCAGCACGTCACAGGGGTGCAGTGCCGCCGTGGCGATGCCGAACGCCGCCGAGCCGATGTCCGGCGGCAGCGTCAGTTCGACGCCGCGCGCCCGCTGGCCGGGCTCGATGTCGAAGCACCGCCAGTCCTGGGAGACGGTCACCTCGAGGCCGAACCGCCGCATCATCGCCACGGTCAGTTCCAGGTAGGGGCGTTCGTTGAGCTCGCCCTCCACCTCGATGGTGGTGTGCCGCGTCGCGAACGGGGCCAGCAGGATCAGACCGGAGATCCACTGGGACAAGGTTCCCGCGATCCTGACGCGGCCGCCCGACGGCCGGCGGCCCTGCACGTGGACGGGCGGGCAGTCGTCCGCCGACTCCAGCCGGACACCCATCTGTTCCAGGGCGCGCAGCAGGGGGCCGACCGGGCGACGCCTGAAGTACTTCTGCCCGGTCACCGACACGGCGCGGTCCGACAGCGAGGCGAGACCGATCATGAAGTAGAGCGTCGTACCGGAGCTGCCGGCCGAGACCGATTCCCGGCGCGGCCTGTACCGCCCGCCCAGCCCGTGGACCACGAAGGCGTCACCGTCCCTGGAGATCCGCACGCCGAGGTCGCGCAGCAGCCGCACGGTGTACCCGACGTGCCGGGCGTCGGACAACCCGTGGACGCGGCTGACGCCGTCGGCGAGCGAAGCGAGGATCAGCGCGCGGTGTGCGTGGTACTTCGAGTTCGGGACGAGGACCTCACCGGCTATCCGGTGCTGAACTCCCTTGACGAGAAGGTGCATGTGTCCTGCTACTCCTGACTTTGGGATGGTGACCGAGACAGGAAGGGGAAACGGTCCGGATCCTCACGGCACACCGATGCCGAGGCGGCGAGCACACCCACGCAAAGACCGGACGCCGACGTCGCGGAACGAGAAGACCGAGATGCCGGACACCTTCCGGCCCGCCCTGGGGCCTCTCGTTCGGATCAGGCCGGGCTCGCGGGCCCCGGCACCGCACCTCGATCCGGCCCGATCCGAACGAAAGACCCTAGGTCTGCTTCATGCGCAGCGCGGAGTGGTTTCGGTCCTCGAACCCCTGAAGGTCCGACGGCACGGGACGAAGTACCGTGCCGCCCGGGTTCGCCCCTGTCTCCGGCACCACCCGCGGCCCCTCCGCGGCCGCGGTGGTCCGGATGTCCGCACCGGACCAGGCGGAGAGCAGGGAAACCGCCTGTTCCGTATTGAGCCGGGGGTCACACAGGCTGGTGCGCCGCACGGTCCTCCCCTCGTACACGGAGAGGTCGTCGGCACACTCCAGGACGTCGTCGGGGGTGGTCTCCAGGTGCAGTCCGCCCGCCGTGCCACCGGCACCGGTCACGGCCCCGAGGAATCCCCGGATCTCCCGCGCCATGGTCTCCAGCAGACGGGTCTTGTGCCCGTCCGGGCCGACGACGGTGTTGCCGTGCATGGGGTCGCTGAGCCAGATCACCGGATGACCGGCCGTCCGGACCGCCTCGACGAGCGCGGGCAGCCTGTCGGCGACCGAGTCGGCGCCCATGCGCGCGACAAGGGTGAGCCGGCCCGGATCCCGCAGCGGATCGAGCCGCTCGCACAGGACGGTGACCTCCTCCACCGTGGTGGTCGGACCGACCTTCACGGCGACCGGGTTGGCGACACCGGCGAGGAGGTCCAGGTGGGCGCCGTCCGGCTGGCGCGTCCGCTCCCCGATCCATGGCCAGTGAGTGGAACCGAGCCATCGGCTCCCGTCACCCGTCTCGCGGATCATCGGCTCCTCGTAGTCGAGGACGAGCGCCTCGTGGCTCGTCCACAACCGGGGTTCGGCCGGGGAACGGCGGCCCGGGGCCGCGGGCCCGCGCCAGCCCAGGTGCTCCATGACGTCGCCGGCCGCCATGTACGAGGTCAGCAGGCGCAGAGGGTCGTGTCGACGGCTCTCCGGGTCGGGCTCCGGGCCGTTGACCATGTGGCCCCGGTACACCGGCAGTTCCCGGTCCCCGATCAGTTCCGAAGGCCTGGAGCGCGGCTTGGCGAACTGGCCCGCGATGCGTCCCACCCGCACGACCGGTTTGCGGGCGGCCGTCCTCAGCGTCGCGGCGAGCAGTCCGAGCACCGCGGATTTACGGGACACGTGTGCGGCGTCGCACTCACCGGGATCCTCGGCGCAGTCCCCGGCCTGCACCACCAGTGCCTCGCCCCTGGCCACGCGGGCCAGCAGCGTCCGCAGCACCCGCACGTCCTCCGCCCTGACCAGCGGCGGACGTGCGGCCAGTACCTCCCGGATGCGCCGAACCTGTGACGGGTCGTCCCACTCGGGTTGTTGCAGGGCCGGCTTGCGCGTCTCGGTCACGGTTTTTCCCACGTCGGGTCTCCGGTGAAATATCGGTCCAGATACGGCTGCGGTCTTCGGGGACGGTCCTCCAGGACCGTCCGGCATCGTCCGACGGGCGCTGCGGGAGACCGGGAACGGACGTCGGGGTCCACTCGGTGAGCACCGGGGCCGTGGACGTTCCCGTCCGGTCCTTCCTTCCCTCTGTCGGCCCCGTCCCGATTTTTTGGGGAGTCTCCTGCCCCCTGACCGGCGCGTCCGGGACGGACGGCCCCGATGACGCGGGTCACGAACCCCCGGGGATCAGGGTGTGCGGAATCCGCCGACGCAGGCGTCGACCAGTTCGGCGGGCGAGCGCAGCACGACGTCGGGGCTCTCCGCGAGGAGGGTCTCCTCGTCGGTCTCGCCCCACAGGGCGGCGACAGCGGTGACGCCGGCGCCCCGCGCGCTGCTGAGGTCGGTGACCGCGTCGCCGACCATGATCGTCCGCGAGGGGGCGGAGCCGAGCACGCCGAGTGCCTTGAGCACGATGTCGGGTGCGGGCTTGGGACGTTCCACCTCGTCGGAGCCGATGACGACGGCGAACAGATCCAGCAGCCCGAGCTGTTCGAGGAGCGAACGAGCCCTCGGTCCGCTCTTGCCCGTGGCGACGGCGAGTCCGATGCCGTGGGCCCGCAGTTCCCTCAGCATCTCCGGTACGCCGTCGAAAACGGGCACGAGATGAGCGAGGCGGTAGCTCTCCCGGACGAACGGGCCCTCCATCTCCGACGGCAGCCCCATGATCCGCATGATGTCGGGGAAGTACCGGCCCAGATGCCGCTCGTACTCCTCGAACGGGGGCTCACCGTCCCCCACCACCTCGGCGTAGGCCGCGCTGAACGCCTGCCGCATCACGGCGAAACTGTCGACCAGCACCCCGTCGAGATCGAAGACGACAGCGGTCGTCGACCGCGCCTCGTGGTCATGACCGTCATAGCTGTCGGGGATGGCGAGGCCTTGGGTGGTTCCAAGACTGTCCATGACGCTGTGGTGCTCTCTTTCGTGAGGCGGTGGCCTGGTGGGTGGGACTGTCGCCGCCGTGCCGGGTGCCTTGGCCGGACCGGTGGTCGTCCGTGCCTCTCACACCCGGTGCGACGGGGCTTTCCCCTGCGCGGCGCGTGCCGAGGAGTAGATCCGTTCGATGGCGTCGATGGTGCGGTGTGCCTCCTCGACGGCCCGGTGCGGGCCGGCGGGGTTCCGCAGCAGGGTGAGCAGTTCGTCCAGCTGCCGGTCGTACTCCGTGCCGACCGGCTCCTCGGGCACGGGGAGCGTGCGGGTGCGCCCGTCCTCGGTGCGGACGAGCTCGGGGTGTTCGAGACGATGGGGGCTGAAGCCGAACGTGCACCTCAGGGTCGCGGTGCCGGCGGTCCCCTCGACCCGGACACGGGTGACGTCGCGCTCCTCGTGCGAGGCCCAACCGGCGTGCAGCGAGACGGAGACACCGCCGTCGGTGACGAGGAACGCGCGGGCGGTGTCCTCGACGTCGATGACGTCGGTGTGCTCGTTCTCCCGGCCGTCCTCGGCCTCCCCGGCCCGCCAGCGGGCCCGTGCGGTGTTCCGCGCGATGAAGTCACCCGAGACCGCGCCGGTGACCTCGGTGAAGTTCGCGGAACCCAGCAGCGGCGCGGCGACGTCGAACAGGTGCCAGCCCAGGTCCACCAGCGCTCCGCCGCCCGACAGCCGGCCTCGGGTGAACCAGCCGCCCGCGTCCGGTACGCCGCGGGCCCGTACCCAGGACAGCTCGACGTGGCGGACGGTGCCCAGGCCTTCGGCGCTCGCGAGCAGCGCCCGCACGTCGCCGCGGTGGCGTGCGGCGCTGCCCGCCAGGAGCCGCGTGCCACCGACGCGTTCGGCTCGGGCCAGCCGTCGTGCCTCCGCCGACGTCAGGCACACCGGCTTCTCGAGGAACACGGGGACGCCCTTGAGGAGCATGCCGCAGGCGATCTCGCAGTGCAGGTGGTTGGGGACGGCCACGACGGCCAGATCCACCTGCGCCGGGTCGAGGGCGTGCACGGCCGTCATGACCGGGACGTCCGGGAACTCGGCGGCGACGACCGCGCGCGAGGCCGCGTCGGGGTCGACCGCCGCGGTCACGGTGAAGCCCGGGTGGCGGCGCAGTCGCGGCAGCCAGATGGAGCGGGCCGCCCAGCCGAGCCCCACCACGGCGGTGCGGACCGGCCGGCCGCCCCGGTCGGTCGCGGTCATGAGCCGAGCACATCGGCGATGACGGCGGCGACCTCGTGCATCTGCTCCTCGGTCCCGAGCAGGGTCCGATGATGCAACCACAGGCAGTCCGCCGTCAGCGCCTCGGAATGGGGGCAGCGGCGGGCGAGTTCGTCCACCGACAGCTTCGGCGCGCCCCTCTCCCAGAAGGCGTCCGTGCGGTAGACCGACCGGAACGCGACGAACGCGGGGACACCTCGCTCGACGAGGGTGTCGACGACCCGCGCGCGCCGTTCCTCGGTGATGCCGGGGATCCGGAACATGGCCATGTAGTGCGGGTTGCGGTCGGCGCGCGGGTCCGACCGCTGCGGCACGACGCCGGGGATCTCGGCGAGCAGTGAGGACAGTACCGGCCAACGGTCCTCCCGGGTGCGGATCTGCCCGTCCAGGCGTGCGAGCTGGGCGCGCAGCACCGAAGCGGAGAATTCGTTGAGCCGGAAGTTGGAACCCGAAGTGCGGTGGAAGTAGCCGCGATCACCCCGAGGACGTCCGCAACTGTGCCGGACGAAGGCGTGCTCCGCCATTTCGGCGGTCGGGAACAGCACCGCGCCGCCCTCACCCGCGGTCATCAGCTTGCCGTTCTGGAAGGAGAACGCGGCGACCGAACCCAGCTCGCCGACCCGCCGGCCGTTCCAGGTGGCGCCCTGCGCGTGCGCGGCGTCCTGGATCAGCGGCACACCCGAGTCGGCCGCGACCTTGGCGAGGGCGTCCATGTCGGCGAGTTGGCCGGCCATGTGCACGGGCATGATGGCGCGGGTCCTCGAGGTGACGGCTCTCGCCGCTTCGGCCGGATCGATGCAGTACGTCTCCGGGTCCACGTCCACCGGCACCACGACCGCGCCGAGGCGTTGTGCGGCCTGGGACGAGGAGATGAAGGTGAAGGCGGGCACGATCACCTCGGTGCCCGGTCCGACGCCCATGACCTCCAGAGCCAGTTCGAGGGCGTGCGTGCCGTTCGTGACGGCCAGGGCGTGCTCACTGCCGTGGTACTCGGCGAACTCCCTCTCGAAAGCCTCGACTTCGCCGCCACCCATGCGCCACCACTGACCCTGCTCCAGCGCACGTACGAGACCGGTCCGCTCCGCGTCGTCGTACTGCGGCCACGCCGGAAGGTCCGAGCTGAGTCGCACACCACTGCTCATGAGGTTCCTTGCTCCTTCGGTCTACGCGTATGCGAATGCTGTCGCAGTGATCGCCGCGGGAGGTCACCACGCGGAACCGCCCCTCACGGGCGGGGTGTTCACCCGGGTGCCGACACCGCGGCACGATCCCGGCGCGGTCCACGCGCTCGGCGGCGCCCCCCGGACGGGCCCGGTCGCCGCGGTCAGCACGCTAGCCCGTGCTCGGCGAGGCGTCATTCCCCTGCGGACCCCCCTATGTTCCCCCTTGTGATCGCGGGCATACCGAGGAGCGGTGTCCGCCCGTCGACGGCCGTGCTATAAAAACCACTTCCCGGTGTTTCCGTGCTTACCGACAAAGGTGCGCAGTGAGCAGGCTTCTCTTGGTGAACGGGCCGAATCTCGGCATACTCGGGAGCCGCCAACCCGAGATCTACGGAACGGACACACTCGCCGACATCGAAGGATGGGTCGCCGAAGAAGTGGCGGACCGTGGCTGGAATGTGGCGGCGTTCCAGCACGACGGTGAGGCGGAGATGATCCGCACCATCCAGGACAACTACGATTCCGTCGGCGCGATCGTCAATCCCGCCGCCCTGATGATGGCCGGCTGGGGACTGAGGGACGCGCTGGCCGACTATCCGCGCCCGTGGATCGAGGTCCACCTCTCCAACGTCTGGGCCCGCGAGCAGTTCCGGCACGAGTCGGTGACCGGGCCGCTCGCCACCGGAGTGATCTTCGGCCTGGGCGCCACGGGCTACCGGCTCGCCGCCCGCGCGCTGCTGGAGAAGGTCACCGACCGCTGACACGGTGCCACCGGCGCCCGTGCCCCCCCGGCGCCCGCGCCCCCGGCCACCGCGGAGCCGCACCACCGCGACTCCGCCACGTACACGACCGAAAGCCGAGGACACGACCCCATGCCCCAGGTACAGACGGCGGAATCGGTGCTGGCCGCCCACCGCGACCGGCTGCGCCCCGTCGACCGGATGATCCCGGAGGCCGACGCGCTGCCGGAGCCCGGACACGGCGAGGAGCTGTTGGAGGTCGACGGCGCACAGGCCCTGCTCACGCACACCCGTGTCGACCCCGACGCGCTGGAAGCCGTGCTCGGCCCGCTCGACCGGTGGGAGCTCACCCCCCGGGTCGCCGGCCCCGACGAGATGGCCGCCCTGCTCACCCGCTGGCAGGAACACCTGCGCAACCACCCGGAACGCCCCGGTGCGGACTCCATGGCCGCCGTCGAGTGGCCCAGCCGCGACGTGGAGATGACCCGGGTCCTGCGCGCCTTCGGATTCGTGCCCGAGTTCGTGATGATCGGCCGGCTCAAGGGCACCGACCTGGTGCCCGAGTCGAGCCGGGTCCGGGTGCGGCGTGCCACCCCCGAGGACAGTGAGGCGGTGTGCGAACTGCAGATGGTGGAGACCCGGTTCGACGCGGCCGTCAGCGGCGCGGTGGAGCGGGCCACCACCGAGGCACTGCTGCGCGAGGAGATCGCCGCGTCGTTCAAGCGTGACGAACCGCTGATCTGGGTCGCCGAACACGAGGGCGCGATCGTCGGCATGCACCGGGGCGAAGACCCCTCCGAGCCGCAGCAGGCATGGCTCGCGACGAAGATCACCGCCACCCCCGTCGCACACCTGGTCTGCCAGGCCGTCAAGGAGGGGCACCGAGGCCTGGGCATCGGCACCTCCCTCGCCAACCACGTCCACGCCGATCTGGACGCCATGGGCATCGGGGCGTCGGTCGGCTACCACGCGATGTTCAACCCGATCTCCACCCCGTTCTGGCACCGGCACGGATGGCGGCCGTACTGGAACCGCTGGATGCGCACCCCGGCCGTCTGAGCGGCACCTCGGCGAGAATCCGTACGAGCCCTGTGGAGGGGAACATGCTGGTGCAGGCGCTGGAGGAGCGGGCCGACTCCGTTCCGGAGCTCACCGCCCTCGAATGCGAGGGGGTGGAGCTCACCTTCCGGGAGGCGCACGAGCGGGCCAACCGGCTCGCCCGTCACCTGGTCGCCCAGGGGGTGGGACCCGACCGCGTCGTCGCGGTGATGCTGCCGCGTTCCACGGATCTGCTGGTGGCGCTGCTGGCGGTGCTGAAGGCGGGCGGGGCCTACCTCGCGCTCGATCCGGAGCATCCCGCCGAACGCGTCGCCTTCCAGGTCCGCGACGCCGCTCCTGTCGTGCTGCTGACGTCGACCCGCATCGACGCCGATCGCACCCGCGTGGGCCTTCCCCGCGTCGTGCTGGACGACCCGGCGACGGCCGCGGTGCTCGCCGGCCTGCCCGCCGGGCACCTGACGGACGCCGAGCGGACCGCCCCGCCGCGATCCGAGGACCTCGCCTACGTCATCTACACGTCGGGCTCCACCGGCACCCCCAAGGGCGTCGAGATCCCCGTGAGAGCCCTGCACAACCTGCTGGAGGCGATGCGGGAGCGACTGGCCCTGGGGCCCGGCGACCGCATGCTGTCGGTCACCACCGCCACCTTCGACATGTCGGTACCGGAGCTGTTCCTGCCCTACTACACCGGTGCCCGCGCGGTCGTCGCGCCCCGTGCCACCGGACAGGACCCCCAGGCACTGGGCGACCTGATCACCCGCAGGGAGATCGGCACCGCCCAGGCCACCCCCACCCACTGGCACATGCTGGCCACCGTGAGCCCCGGAGCGCTGCGCGGCCTGCGCGTCCTCGTCGGCGGCGAGGCACTGTCGGAGAAACTGGCCGCGACCCTGCTCGACCTCGGCGCCGAGGTCATCCAGTGGTACGGGCCCACGGAGACGACCGTGTGGTCCACGACCCACCCGGTCACCGGCCCCGGGGACGCCGCCGTCATCGGCAGGCCTCTGCGCGACACCCGGCTGTACGTCCTGGACGAGGACCTGGAGCCCGTCGCCCCCGGCACCGAGGGCGAGCTCTTCATCGCCGGCGCGGGAGTGGCGCGCGGCTACCTCGGCCGGCCGGAACTGACCGCCGAGCGCTTCCTGCCCGACCGCGACGGCAGCTCCCTGATGTACCGCACGGGCGACGTGGTGCGGCTGCGCCCGGACGGAGCCCTGGAGTACCTCGGCCGCGCCGACCACCAGGTCAAACTGCACGGGTTCCGCATCGAACCCGGCGAGATCGAGGCCGCTTTGGAACGGTCCGAGGACGTCGACCAGGCGGCGGCGACGGTCCGTGAGGACCGCCCGGGCGACCGGCGCCTCGTGGCCTACGTCACAGCCGCCCCCGGCCGTGCGCCCGATGCCGGGGAACTGCGCGACCTCGTGGCGCGGACGCTGCCCCCGTACATGGTGCCGTCCGCCGTGGTGGCCCTCGACGCGTTCCCGCTCACCCCCAACGGCAAGCTCGACCGCAAGGCGCTGCCCGCCCCCGTCGTCGCCCGGACGGCCATGGTCGAGACCCACCTCACGCAGTCGGAGCTGCTGCTCGGCAGGCTCTTCGCCGAGGTGCTGGGCGTGGGACAGGTCGGACCACGCGACAGCTTCTTCGACCTCGGTGGTTCCTCGGTGCTCGCGGCCCGGCTGCTGGCCCGGGTGCGCTCCGAGATGAACCTGGAGCTGTCGATCCGGACGCTCGTGGAGTCCCCGACGCCGGCGGAGCTGTCCCGGCGGCTGACCGGCGAGGAACCCCAGGACTCCTTCGACGTCCTGCTGCCGTTGATGACCAGGGGCTCGGCACGGCCGCTGTTCTGCATGCGCCACCTCGGAGGCACCGCCTGGTGCTACGGGGTGCTCGCCCAGCACTTCAGCCTGGAGTACCCCCTCTACGGCCTCCAGTCGCACACCTTCCAGGAGTTCGACACCCCCGTCGACACCATCGCGGCCATGGCGGCGGACTACGCGGACCGCATCACCGGCGTACAGCCCCAGGGGCCGTACCGCATTCTCGGCTGGTCGTTCGGGGGAGTCCTCGCCCACGCCGTGGCCACCGAGTTCCAAAGGCGCGGCGAGGAGATCGAGTTCCTCGGCGTCTTCAACACCGACCCGCACCTCACGGACAGCGAGGACCGCGACGAGCAGGGCCTGATCGAACTGATCCTGCTGATCAACGGCAGGGACCTCGACCGGTACGAACGCCCCCTCCGCTACGAGGACATCGCCGAATTCGCCGACATGGCGACCAACTACGCCTGGCACGGAAGGAAGAGCGCGGCCGAGACCTTCGTCGAGACCATGCTGACCGACCTCGGCGCCTGGAGGGCCCACACCCCGCAGAAGTACAGCGGCGTCATGCACCTGTTCGCGGCGGACCCCGGCCCGGTGGCCGAAGCGGCTTCCAGCGAGGCCTGGGCGCCCTACGTCGCGGGAGAGATCGTGCGCCACGAGATGCGCTGCGGCCACGAGGAGATGCTCAGCAGTCCCCGCGTGCTCGGCGAGGTCGCCGAGATCGTCTCCGCCCACCTCGGCGACTGATCCGGCCGGGAGACGGCCATCCCCTATCACCTGGGCATCGACGTGGGCGGCACCAAGGTCGCCCTGCGCGCGGAACACACCGACGGCACCGTGCGCGAGGCGGGCTTCCGGTGGCCGCGGGGCGCCGACGCTCCCGCACCCGCGGCGGCGGAGCTGGACCTGCTCGTCCGGCAGGTCCACGAGCTGTGCGCCGAAGCCCCGGACGAGCCGGCGGGCGTCGGTGTGGCGATGCCCGCCACCCTGGACGCGGAGGGCGTCGTCACCGCCTGGCCCAACCGCCCGGGCTGGAGCGGCCTCGACGTCGGCGGCGCGCTGCGGGAGGTCTTCGGCACCGCGGAGGTCGTCTGCGCCGACGACGGCGACCTCGCGGCCCTCGCCGAGGCACACGCGGCCGGCCGTCCCGATCTGCTGTACCTCGGTGTCGGCACCGGCGTCGGCGGCGGGATCGTCCTCGGCGGCGAACTGCTGCCCGGTCCCTCGCGGGGCTCCTGCGAGATCGGCCACCTGATCGTGGACCGGTCCGGGGAACAGTGCGACTGCGGGCGCCGAGGCTGCGTGCAGTCCGTCGCCTCGGGCCCCGCGGTCCTGCGCCGTGCCGCCCGCGCCCGCGGCACCGAGGTCACCTACGACCAGCTGGCGCGGGCCCTCGCCGACGGCACGCCCTGGGCTGCCGACCCCGTGCGCGAGGGCTGTGCGGCACTGGCCGCCGCGGTCGTCGGGGTCAGCGAACTGCTCCACCCCGCGACCGTCGTGATCGGCGGCGGATTCGCCGACGGCCTGCCCGGCTTCACCGACACGGTCGCGGCCCGGACGGCGCGGCTGGCCCGCCCCGGCCATCCGCCGCCGCCGGTACGGCCCGCCCGGCTCGGCGCTCTCTCCTCACTGCACGGGGCGGTCCTGCTGGCCAAGGCGGGCCCCGGGCGGAAATGAGACCGGCCCGCCCCGCGGGGCCGAAGGCCCCGAGCCGGCGGCGCCCCGCCCCCTGACGCCGTGCACGGCCGCTCCCACACCCCGCGCGGGTCCTCTCACGACGCCGCGCGCGGCATCTGCGCCAGCACCCGCGCGACGACGTCCTCCGGCAGATCGCGCACCAGCTCGGCCCCGTCCGCGCCGTCCAGCACGAAGGTCAGCCCCGACGTCGCCTTCTTGTCCAGCCGTACGAGCTCGATCAGCCTGGCCGGAGCGACGTTCCCCGGCAGCTCGTGGGGCAGCCCGTAGTGACGCACCACTTCCCGGTGCTCCGCCGCCCGCCGTTCGTCGATCCGGCCCAGGGCCAGGGCGAGCCGTCCCGCGAACACGGTGCCGATCGCCACCCCCTCGCCGTGCCGCAGCCGGAAGTCCGTCGCCCGCTCCAGGGCGTGGCCCAGCGTGTGGCCGTAGTTGAGCAGATGGCGCAGGCCGGTGTCGCGCTCGTCGGCGGACACGATCTGCGCCTTGCGCGCCACGCTCGCCGCGATCTGCTGCGGCAGGGGCAGCCCCCGCAGATCGCCGGCACCGATGAAGTGGCAGCGGGCGATCTCCCCGTAGCCGTTGAGCATCTCCCGCTCCGGCAGGGTCTCCAGGTAGTCGGTGTCGCACAGCACCGCACTGGGCTGCCAGTAGGCGCCGATGAGGTTCTTGCCCTCGGGCGTGTTCACCGCGGTCTTGCCGCCGACGCTGGCGTCCACCTGCGCGAGCAGTGTGGTCGGCAGATGCACCACGGGCACCCCGCGGTGGAAGAGGGCGGCGGCGAGACCCACGACGTCCGTCGTGGTGCCGCCGCCGACGGAGACCACCACGTCGTCACGGGTCAGGCCGAAACGCACGAACTCCCGGCACAGCGACTCCACCGAGCCGAGGGTCTTGTCCTTCTCGCCGTCGCGGGCCCGCAGGAGCAGCGACGGCACGCCGGGATCGGGGACCCAGGCGTCGGGCCGTGCCGAGACCACCGCGGCGCGCCGTGCTCCCAACCGCTCGACGATCCCGGACAGGGAGTGCCGCACCCCGGATCCGATGTCGACCGGGTAGGCGCGTTCGCCGAGTTCCACCCGAATGCGGGTGCGATGGGGTGCGGAATGCGTCATGTCTGTGTGTCCCTCTCCCTGAGGCCCCGCCGTCGCGGCGAGACGGCGGGAAAAGCATCCCGTTCCCGGCGACGCCGGCGGAAATGCAGTTTTTACCCGCCCCGGGTTTATTCCGGGCCGAAGGCCGAAAACGCGATGTCCGTCAGTGCGACGGTGAAGCCTAATGCCAGGGGTCCGCCACGCCCAACGTTCTCCGATTAATTCTGATCACTCTTCAAGTTAGGGATGCATAGGGGGGTGATGAGGGGGTGCCGTGGGAGTGCTTGCTGACAAGACTGTGCCGGACAGGGCGAACCGTCCGCCATCGCGAGCCGCCCGTCTCGCTGTCGCCCCGGAGGGATGACGACCCATGTTGCGCACGGAGCTGATCCGGCCGCTCCCCGAGCTGCTGGTCCACCAGGCCCGGCACTTCGGTGCCAAGGTCGCCTACCGGGACGCCCGACGAAGCGTCAGCTACACCGATCTGGAGGCACGCACCCGGCGACTGGCCGGACACCTCGCGGAGTTGCGTCTGCAACCCGGCGACCGTGCGGCCATCTGCCTGGGCAACCGCGTCGAGATCGTCGAGAGCTACTACGCCGTCACCCGGGCCAGCGCCATCGGCGTCCCGGTCAACCCGCGCAGCAGCGACGCGGAACTCGCGCACCTCCTCGACGACAGCGGCGCCCGGATCGTCATCACCGACCACCCGCACGTGGAACAGCTGCGGCGCCTGCTGCCCGACCGACCCCACCTGACGGTCGTCCTGGTCGGCGACGAGCCGGTGCCGTCCGGCTTCCTGCCCTACGAGGCGTTCGCGACGCGGGAACCCGACACACCGGCCCGTGACGACCTCGGCCTCGACGACCTCGCGTGGATGCTCTACACCTCGGGAACCACCGGCAAGCCCAAAGGAGTGCTCTCCACCCAGCGCAACTGCCTGTGGTCGGTGGCGGCGTGCTACGTCCCGGTCCCCGGGCTCGGCCCCGAGGACCGCGTCGTCTGGCCGCTGCCCCTCTTCCACAGCCTCTCGCACATCGCCTGTGTGCTCTCCGTGGTGGCCGTGGGCGCCAGCGCCCGCATCGTCGACGGCCTGTCGGCCGAGGACGTGCTGACCGCACTGGACGAGGAGAGCGCCACCTTCCTGGCCGGCGTCCCCACCCTGCTGCACTACCTGCTGGACGCGGCCCGCGACCGGGGTTTCACCGCCCCCCGGCTCCGGGTGGCCCTGGTGGGCGGCGCGGTCACCACGGCCTCGCTGCGCCGCTCGTTCGAGAGCGTCTTCGGCGTTCCCCTCATCGATGCCTACGGCTCCACCGAGACCTGCGGCTCCATCACCGTCAACTGGCCCTCGGGCGCCCGTGCCGAGGGATCCTGCGGACTGCCGGTGGTGGGTCTCGGCGTACGCCTCGTGGACACCCGCACCGGCGAGGACGTCGCCGACGGCCAGGAGGGCGAGGTGTGGGTGCGCGGCCCGAGCGTCATGGCCGGCTACCACAACCAGCCCGAGGCCACCGCGGCCGCCTTCCACGACGGTTGGTACCGCACCGGCGATCTGGCCCGCCGTGACGAAGCCGGCTACTTCACGATCACCGGCCGCAAGAAGGAACTGATCATCCGCGCCGGGGAGAACATCCACCCGGGAGAGGTGGAGGAGGTCCTGCGCACCGTCCCCGGCGTGACCGACGTCGCGGTGGTCGGCAAGCCGCACGACGTGCTGGGCGAGGTGCCGGTCGCCTTCATCGTCCCCGGCCCCCGGGGACCGGACACCGAGCGGCTCTTCGCCGAGTGCCGCGACCGTCTCTCCCACTTCAAGGTGCCCGAGGAGCTGTACGAGATCGAGACGATCCCGCGCACCGCCTCCGGCAAGATCGTCCGGCACCGGCTGCTGGAGACACCCGCACGGCTGCGCGCCACCAGCAGCGGCCTGTACGACTCGCTGTTCCGCGTCGACTGGATCCCCAGCACCCCGCTCTCCCTCGGCGCGGTCCCGGGCGGGACGGGCGACTGGGTGCTGGCCGGCGACGACCCGCTCGGCCTGGCCGCCGCCCTGCGGGACATCGGCACGGCGTGCGAGGTCCACCCCGACCGGGACGCCGCCCGTGCGGCGGCCCGCGGCGGCACGGGCCTCCTCCTCGAGGACCGGACCGCTCACGACCGCGGTGCGGGCGTCGAGGAGTTCATCGCGTCCCTCCAGGACTGGCTGGCCGACGACCGCGACGAGCACGTCACGCTCGTGGTGCTCACCCGACGGGCCGTGGCCGCCGGCGACGGCGAGGACGTGCGGGACTGCGCGCACACCCCGCTGTGGGGCCTGGTCCGCGCGCTGCAGACCGAGCATCCGGGCCGGCTCGTCCTCGCCGACCTCGACACCGACGGCCTCGACGTCGACGACGCACGCTCCCTGGCCGCCGCCGTCGACGCCGGTGAGCCCCAGTTCGCCGTCCGCTCCGGAGTCGCCCTGCTGCCCCGTCTGTCCCGCGTCTCCATGGACCGGGAGGAGCCGCCGCTCCCGCTGCTCGACCCCGACGGGACCGTCCTGGTCACCGGCGCCGCCACCGCCCGGGGCGCCGCACTCGCCCGCCACCTCGTCACCGCGCACGACGCCCGCCACCTACTCCTCACGTCCACCCCGGGACGCGGCGACGAAAGCGTGCGGACCCTGTGTGCCGAACTCGCCGCGGCCGGCGCCCGCGCCACCGCCGCCGCGTGCGATCCGAGCGACCGCGTCGCCCTCGCCGCACTGCTGGCGGACGAGGGAAGACCCCCGCTGACGGCCGTCGTGCACGCGGAGGAGATCACCGGGACCGGCGCCGTGTCCGCCGCGGCCCGTGCCCTGCACGATCTGACCGCCGACCGTGACCTGACCGCGTTCGTCCTGTGCTCCTCGCCCCTCGGGGTCCTGGGCGCCCCCGGCGCCGGCGACGTGGCCTCCGAGAGCGCCGCACTGGACGCACTGGCCCAGCACCGGCGCGCCCACGGCCTGCCCGCGCTCTCCCTGGCCTGGGGACCCTGGGCCGACGACGGGGTCGCGGGCGCCGTCCCCTGCACGGCCGGCGAACTCACCGGACAACAGGCCCTGATGATGTTCGACGCCGCGCACGCCGCGGGAGAGGCCGCCTTCGTCGCGATGCGCCTCGACAACGCGGCCCTGCTCACCGGACCGGTCCCCGCGCCGCTGCGCGGACTGATCGACACCACGGCCCGGCGGACCCCGGCCGAGATCACGAAGCTGCGCGGCCGACTGGACGACCTGCCCGCGGAGGAACGGGAGGAACACCTGCTGCGGCTGGTGCGCGAGGAGACCGCCGCGGTCCTCGGCCGCCCCGGCACCGGTGACGTCCCGGCCGACCGGGCCTTCAAGGACCTGGGACTCACCTCCTTGATGGCGGTCTCCCTGCGCGACCGGCTGAGCACCGCCACCGGACTGCGTCTCCCCGCGACCAGCGCCTTCGACCACCCCACCCCCGAAGCCCTGGCACGTCAGCTGCTGAGGGAGGTCCACGCCGGGCCGGCCGACGCGCCGGCCGTCCCCGCACGGGCCGCGGAGGTCTCCGACGACCCGATCGCCATCATCTCGATGGGCTGCCGGCTGCCGGGCGGCGTCACCTCCCCCGAGGACCTGTGGCGTCTGGTGGCCGACGGCGCCGAGGGCCGCTCCCCGTTCCCCTCCGACCGCGGCTGGAACCTCGACGAACTGTACGACCCCGACCCCGACGCCCCGGGCAGGTCCTACGTCCGCGAGGGCGGCTTCCTCGACGACGTCGCCGGCTTCGACGCCGAGTTCTTCGGGATCTCCCCGCGCGAGGCGGTCGCGATGGACCCCCAGCAACGGCTCGTCCTGGAGACCTCCTGGGAGGTCTTCGAACGAGCCGGCCTGGACGTGGGCGCGCTGCGCGGCACGCCGGTCGGCGTCTTCGCCGGAGCCATGTACCACGACTACACCACCCGAGCGGTGCGGCCCGCCAAGGAGGTCGAGGGCTACCTGGGAGTGGGCGGCGCGGGCAGCGTCGTCTCCGGCCGCGTGTCGTACACCTTCGGTTTCGAGGGCCCCGCCGTGACGGTGGACACCGCGTGCTCGTCCTCGCTGGTCGCCCTGCACCTGGCCGCCCGGGCGCTGCGCGCGGGGGAGTGCTCCCTGGCGCTGGCGGGCGGTGTCGCGGTGATGTCGACCCCGGGCAGCTTCGTGGAGTTCTCCCGGCAGCGCGGACTCGCCCCCGACGGCCGCTGCAAGGCGTTCGCCGCCGCGGCCGACGGCACGAGCTGGTCCGAAGGCGTGGCCCTGCTGCTCCTGGAGCGGCTGTCCGACGCCCGCCGCAACGGCCACGAGGTCCTCGCCGTGGTGCGCGGCACGGCTGTCAACCAGGACGGCGCGTCCAACGGCCTGACCGCGCCCAACGGCCCCTCCCAGCAGCGGGTCATCCGCCAGGCCCTCGCCGACGCCGGTCTCACCCCCGCCGATGTCGACGCCGTCGAGGCGCACGGCACCGGCACCTCCCTCGGCGACCCGATCGAGGCACAGGCGCTGCTCGCCACCTACGGTCAAGGACGCCCCGACGACGCCCACCCGCTGTGGCTCGGCTCCCTCAAGTCCAACATCGGCCACGCCCAGGCCGCCGCCGGCGCGGCAGGCGTGATCAAGATGGTGCAGGCCATGCGGCACGGGGTGCTGCCCCGGACGCTCCACGTGGACGCCCCGACACCCGAGGTCGACTGGACCCGTGGCGCGGTCGAACTGCTCACCGGGTCCAGGCCCTGGCCCGAGACCGGACGCCCGCGCCGCGCGGGCGTGTCCTCCTTCGGGATCAGCGGCACCAACGCCCACGTCGTCCTCGAGCAGCCCACCGGATCACCCGCCACGCCCCCCGTCGACGCACCGCCCCCGGCGGACGTGCCGGAACGTGCGCTGCCCGACGGGCTCGTCCCCTTCGTCCTCTCCGCCAAGTCCCCCGAGGCCCTGCGCGCCCAGGCCGCACGCGTCGCCGCCCTCTTCGACGAGGAACCCGCCCCCGCCCCGGCCGATGTCGCCCTCACCCTCAGCGGCCGCCAGGCCTTCGCCCACCGGGCGGTCGTGGTCGCCGCCTCCCTGGAGGAGGCCCGCACCGCCCTGACCGGCCTCGCCGCCGGCGACGGCACGACCGGCACCGCCACCGACGGCCGACTCGCCGTCGTCTTCTCCGGCCAAGGCGCGCAACGCCCCGGAGCGGGCCGCGAACTGTACACGTCGTTCCCGGTGTACGCCCGCGCCTTCGACGAAGTCTGCGCCGCCCTGGACCACGGGCTCGACCGCCCCCTGCGCGACGTCGTCCTCGCCGGACCCGGCACCCCCGAGGCGGACCTGCTCGACCGGACCGCCTACACCCAGGCGGCCCTGTTCGCCGTGGGAGTGGCGCTCTACCGGCTCATCGAGTCCTGGGGCGTGCGCCCCGACCTGGTCGCCGGACACTCCATAGGCGAACTCGCCGCCGCCCACGTGGCCGGTGTGTGGTCCCTGGAGGACGCCGCGGCCCTGGTCGTCGCCCGCGGCGCGATGATGCAGCGGCTCCCCGAGGGCGGCGCCATGATCGCCGTACAGGCCACCGAGGACGAAGTCGTCGCCGAGCTCACCGAGGCGGTCGCCGTCGCGGCGCTCAACGGCCCCGAAGCCGTGGTCCTCTCCGGTGACACGCCCGCCGTCGAAGCGGTGGCCGCACTGTTCGCGGCCCGGGGCCGCAGGACGAAACGGCTGCGCGTCTCGCACGCCTTCCACTCACCGCGCATGGAGCCGATGCTCGACGCCTTCCACGACGTCGCCGCCGCGCTGAGCTTCCACAGCCCGGTCCTGCCCGTCGTCTCCAACCTGACCGGCTCCCTGGCAGACCCCGCACAGCTGTGCACCCCCGACTACTGGGTGCGTCACGTCCGCGGCACGGTCCGCTTCGCCGACGGCCTGCGCACCCTGGACGAACAGGGCGTCACGACCGTGCTCGAACTCGGGCCCGGCGGGGTGCTGACGGCCATGGCGCAGGACTGCCTTCCCGAGGACACCGCCTGCGTGGCCGCACTGCGCGACGGACGGCCCGAACCCGCGACGCTGCTCACGGCCGTCGCCCGGGCCCACACCAGGGGCGCCCGCGTCGACTGGCCGGCCCTGTTCGCGGGCAGCGGCGCCCGCACCACCACCGCCGTACCGACCTACGCCTTCCAGCACCGACGCTACTGGCTCGACGCCACCCCCGGCACCGGCGACCTCGCGGCCGCGGGCATCACCGCGGCGGGACACCCGTTGCTGAACGCGGCGGTGGAACTGCCCGAGACCGACGCCGTCACCCTCACCGGACGCCTCTCCCTGACCGACCGGCCCTGGCTCGCCGGCCACGCGATCGACGGCACGGTCCTGCTGCCCGGAACGGCGATGGCCGAGATGGCCGTCCGGGCCGGGGACGAGGTCGGGTGCGGCGGCGTTCGCGAACTCGTCCTGGCCGCCCCCCTGGTGCTGCCCGCCGACGGCGCGGTGCGCATCCGCGTGCACGTCGGAGCCCCCGACGACAGCGGCGACCGCCCCGTCTCCGTCCACTCCCGCCCCGACGGCGACGAGGGCCCCTGGACCCGCCACGCGAGCGGCGCCCTGACACCCGCGGCACCCGACGACGCCCCCGCCGCCGACACCGCCCCGTGGCCCCCGCCGAACGCCTCGGCCGTGCCGGTCACGGACTTCTACCGGCGACGCGCCCGGGCCGGCTACGCGTACGGGCCCGCCTTCCAGGGACTGCGCGCGGTGTGGACCCTCGGCGAGGACGTCTTCGCCGACGTCGCTCTCGACGACGAACACCACGACGAGGCCGGCCTGTTCGGCCTGCACCCGGCCCTCTTCGACGCCGCCCTGCACCCCAGCGCCCTCGGCGCCGTCGACGAGCCCGATGACGGAAGCCGTCTGCTGCCCTTCGCATGGAACGGCGTACGTCTGCACGCCTCGGGCGCCAAGGCCCTGCGGGTACGGCTGACCCCCGCCGGGGAGAACGAGGTCTCCCTGCGCGTCACCGACACCACGGGAGCCCCGGTCGCCGACGTCGACTCCCTCGTGCTGCGCCCCGTACCCGTCGAACACCTGCGCCCCGCCGTCGAAGCCGGACACGCGTCCCTGTTCCGCACGACGTGGACACCACTGCCGGTCACGGCCCGCCCGGACGGGCTCGACGGCATCCGCGTCCTCGACGCCACCGGCGACGGCACCTCGGCCGAGGACGTGCACGCCCGCGTCGCCCGCGTGCTCGCACACCTCCAGGCGTTCCTGGCCGAGCCCGGCGCCGGCACCGCGCGACTGCTGGTGCTCACCGAGGGCGCCGTCGCCGTCCGCGACGGCGAGAGCGTCACCGACCCGGCCGCGGCGGCGATCTGGGGCCTGGTGCGCTCCGCCCAGTCCGAGCACCCCGGCCGCCTCGTCCTGGCCGACACCGACGCACTCGACGCCTCCCGCGCCGCGCTCACCGGACTCCCCGCGACAGCCGCCGCCCTGGAGGAGACGCAGTTCGCGGTACGCGAGGGCGAGGTGACCGTGCCCCGCCTCGCCCCCGCCGCCACGCCGCCCCTGACGATCCCCGAGGACACCGGCACCTGGCACCTGGACACCACCGGACCCGGCACCCTGGAGAACCTGGCCCTCGTACCGGACGCCGGCTCCGGCCCCCTGGCCCCCGGCCGGGTCCGCGTCGCCGTCCGCGCCGCGGGCGTGAACTTCCGCGACGTCATGATCGCCCTGGACATGTACCCCGGCGAGGCCGCGATCGGCGGCGAGGGCGCCGGCATCGTCCTGGAGACCGGCCCCGGCGTGAGCGGCCTGTCGCCCGGCGACCGGGTCATGGGACTGTTCCCCGGCGGGGCGTTCGGCCCCGAGGCCGTGACCGATCACCGCAGGCTTGTCCGCGTCCCCGCGGGATGGACCTTCGCGCAGGCCGCCGCCGCGCCCATCGCCTTCCTCACCGCCCTCTACGGCCTGCGCGACCTGGCGGGCGTCCGGCCCGGCGAGAGCGTCCTGATCCACGCCGCGGCCGGCGGCGTCGGCACGGCCGCCGTCCAGATCGCCCGTCACCTCGGTGCCGAGGTCTACGGCACCGCCAGCCCCGGCAAGTGGGACACCCTCCGTGCCCGCGGACTCGACGACGCGCACCTCGCCAACTCCCGCACCACCGAGTTCGAACGGCACTTCCTCGACGCCACCGACGGCCGCGGCGTCGACGTCGTCCTCGACGCACTGGCCGGCGAGTTCGTCGACGCCTCCCTGCGCCTGCTTCCACGCGGCGGCCGCTTCCTGGAGATGGGCAAGACCGACATCCGCGACGCCACCGAGGTCGCCGCACGCCACCGCGGGGTCCGCTACCGCGCCTACGACCTCGCGGAGGCGGACGACGACCGGGTGCGCGAGATGCTGCACGAACTCGTCGCCCTCTTCGACAGCGGAGCCCTCACCCCGCTGCCGGTGACCGCATGGGACGTACGGCACGCCCCGGACGCCTTCCGGTACCTCAGCCGGGCCCGCCACGTCGGCAAGGCCGTCCTGACCCTGCCACGCCGGCCCGACCCCGACGGCACCGTCCTGATCACCGGCGGCACCGGCTCCCTCGGAGCGCTCGTCGCCCGCCACCTCGTCACCGCACACGGCGCCCGCAACCTGCTGCTCACCAGCAGAAGCGGCCCCGACGCGCCCGGCGCCCGGGAACTGACCGCCGAACTCACCGCGCTGGGCGCGACCGTACGGGTCGAGGCCTGCGACGTCGCCGACCGCGACGCCCTGGCCCTGCTGCTGGACTCCGTCCCGGCGGCAGCGCCCCTGACGGCCGTCGTGCACACCGCGGGCGTCGTCGACGACGGCGTGCTCGCCGCGCTCACCCCGCAGCGGACGGCCACCGTCCTGCGGCCCAAGGCCGACGCCGCCCTCCACCTGCACGAGCTGACCCGGCACCTCGACCTCGCCGCCCTGGTCTCGTTCTCCTCGGCCGCCGGCGTCCTCGGCAACCCGGGACAGGCCAACTACGCGGCGGCCAACTCCCTCCTCGACGCACTCGCCCGCCTCCGCCACACCGAGGGACTGCCCGCGACGTCACTCGCCTGGGGCCTGTGGTCGCAGGCGAGCGGCATGACCGGCGCCCTCGCCGAGACCGACCTCCGGCGCACCGAACGCGACGGCGTGCGCGGACTGACGGACCAGGAGGGCCTGGCCCTCCTCGACACCGCCCTGACCGCCGCGGAGCCGGCCCTCGTGCCGATCCGGCTCGACCTGAACGTGCTGCGCGACCGGGCCGCCGCCGGTGGGCTCCCCCCGATGCTGCGCGCACTCGTGCGCGCGCCGCGCCGCGCCGCCGCCGGTCCGGCCCAAGGCCGCACCCTGGCGGAACGGCTCGCGGGACTCCCCGCGCGGGAGAAGGCCGCCCTCGTCCTGGACACGGTCCGCAAGGAGGCCGCCACCGTCCTCGGCCACTCCGACGCCTCACTGGTCGTGCCCGACCGTGCCTTCAAGGAGGCCGGGTTCGACTCCCTGACGGCGGTGGAACTGCGCAACCGCCTCAGCCGGGTGGCGGGCACCGGACTGTCCACCACGGCCGTGTTCGACCACCCGACGCCCACCGCCCTCGCGGACTGCCTGCTCAAGGCGATCGACCAGGAGTCCGATCCGGTCACCGCCAGACTCGACGCCCTGGAAGCGGCGCTCGACGCACTGCTGGCGGAGGAACTGGAACACTCCGGCATCCACTCCCGCCTGCGGTTCATCGGATCGAGGATCGAGGAGGCCGCCCTGAGCGGCAGCCCCGCCGAGACCGCCGACCGCACCCGGCACCTCGAAGCCGCCACCGCCGACGACGTCTACGCCTTCATCGACAACGAGCTCGGGCTCGGCTGACCCGCCGCCAGGCACCCCCAAGAGGAGATCAGGTTCCATGACCACCGACGAGAAGGCACTCACCTACCTCAAGCGGGTCTCGGCCGAGCTGCAGCAGACGCGGGAGAAGCTGCGCGAAGAACAGAGCCGGCGCACCGAACCCGTCGCCGTCGTCGGTATGGCCTGTCGTCTGCCGGGAGGGGTGACCTCCCCCGAGGGACTGTGGCGGCTGGTGTCCGAGGGCACCGACGCCGTCGGCCCCTTCCCGGCCGACCGGGGCTGGGACCTCGACGGCCTCTACGACCCCGACCCGGACGTGTCCGGCACGTCCTACGTCCGTGAGGGCGGCTTCCTCGACGACGTGGCCGGTTTCGACGCGCCCTTCTTCGGGATCTCCCCGCGCGAGGCGCTGGCGATGGACCCGCAGCAGCGGCTGCTCCTGGAGACCTCCTGGGAGACCCTGGAGCGTGCCGGGATCGACCCCACGACCCTCAAGGGCGAGAACGTCGGCGTCTTCACCGGCGTCGCCGGACAGGAGTACGCCCCGCGCATGGGCACCGGCTCCGAGGAGATCGAGGGGTACGTCCTCACGGGAGGCGCGGGCAGCGTCGTATCGGGCCGGGTGGCGTACACCCTCGGTCTCGAGGGCCCCGCGGTGACGATCGACACCGCCTGCTCCTCGTCCCTCGTGGCGATCCACCTCGCCGCCCAGTCGCTGCGCTCCGGCGAGTGCTCGCTCGCGCTGGCCGGCGGCGTGGCCGTGATGTCGACCCCCGGCGCCTTCGTGGAGTTCTCCCGGCAGCGCGGACTGGCCCTGGACGGCCGCTGCAAGGCGTTCGCCGCCGCGGCGGACGGCACCGCCTGGGCCGAGGGAGTGGGCGTCCTGCTCCTGGAGCGGCTGTCGGACGCCCGCCGCAACGGTCACGAGGTCCTCGCCGTGGTGCGCGGCACGGCTGTCAACCAGGACGGCGCGTCCAACGGCCTGACCGCGCCCAACGGCCCCTCCCAGCAGCGGGTCATCCGGCAGGCGCTGGAGAACGCCCGGCTGTCTCCCGCGGACGTCGACGTGGTGGAGGCGCACGGCACCGGCACCTCCCTCGGCGACCCGATCGAGGCACAGGCCCTCCTCACCACCTACGGCCGCTCCCGCCCCGAGGACTCCCCCCTCTGGCTGGGCTCGCTGAAGTCCAACATCGGCCACACCCAGGCCGCCGCGGGTGTGGCGGGTGTGATCAAGATGGTGCAGGCGATGCGGCACGGTGTGCTGCCGAAGACCCTGCACGTGGACGCTCCGACGCCCGCCGTGGACTGGTCGGCGGGTGCGGTGGAGCTGCTGACGGAGGCGCGGGAGTGGCCGGAGCGCGACCAGCCGCGGCGTGCCGGTGTGTCCTCCTTCGGCATCAGCGGCACCAACGCCCACGTCATCCTGGAACAGGCCCGGCCCGAAGAGACCCCCGACACCCCCGCTCCGGCACGCACCGCCCCCGCCGGCGCCGTCCCGCTGGCCCTGTCCGGAAAGACCCCCGAAGCCCTGCGCGCCCAGGCCGTCGCCCTCGCCGACCACCTCCGCGCCCACCCCGGCGTCCCGCTGCACGACACCGCCCTGTCGCTCCTGTCCTCACGCACTGTGTTCGGTCATCGGGGTGTGGTGGTGGCGGGTGGTCGTGAGGAGGCTGTGGAGCGTCTGGCGGCTCTGGCCGTCGATCCGGGCGCTGTGCCTGTTGTTTCGGGTGGTTCGGGGGTGGTGTTCGTGTTTCCGGGTCAGGGTGGGCAGTGGGTGGGGATGGCGTTGGGGTTGTTGGCGGAGTCGG
>NZ_JBVIKX010000016.1:0-177057 GCF_055580685.1 Streptomyces sp. NPDC031554
GGATCGGGGAGCGGGGTCCGGTGCCGTGCCTCGCGAGGCGGAGGAGGGAGTCAGGGCGGAGCCCTGGCGACCGACGACGACGCGGCGGGGTGCGGCACCGGGGCCTGCGAGCCCGGCCTGATCCAAACGAGAGGCCCTGGAGCAGGCCGCCCGCCGACGTCGGCGTCGACGGAGCGCACCGCCGCGAACCGATCCCTCGGGTGCTCCCGGTGACCGCTTTCCGGGAGCACCCGCTCCGACGACACGCACAGGAGAGACACGGCGTGGCCACCACATTGATCACCGGCGGCAACAGGGGCCTCCTCGGTCACGAGATCGCCCGCCGACTCGTCCAGGCGGGCCGGACGGTCTGGATCGGAGCCCTGGACGCCGGGAACGGACGCAAGGCCGCCGACCGGCTCGGTGTGATTCCGGCCTTCGAGGTCAGCACGGAACCAGCACAGGGTCCGTGGCCTGTCGACTCGGTGCCGGCCGACCTGTGTCGCAGCGCGCTCCCCCGCCCCCGACGGCCTCCGCCATGGTTGCCCGGTGTCACCGACAGCCTGAGCCGACAGGGATAAGCCGACCGTCCGATGAGGGACAACGCCGTACGCATCGCCGAAGCAGGCGAGGTGCACCTCACGACACGGTGGCTTCGTCCTCCTGACCTGCCTGGCGGACCGACGATCGTGCCCGTCTCGCTGAGGCGACGCGAGCGCCTGTGCGCACTTGCGTGCGCCCGTACGGTGCCGGGCCATGTCAGCATCTGCGGAAGAGGTACTCGACCGGCTCAGCACAACGGTCCCCGTCCGTATCAACTCGACCGCCACTCTGGTCACGGACACGGACAAGGCGGCCGCGGCCATCGATCGACAACGCGCACGGAAGCAGGACGAGAAGGAACCGAGTCCCCGTAAACCTGAACTCGGACCGTTACGAGACGCCGACCGACAGGATCTCGTCTCCACCCCCTGGGACCTGCTGGGCGTCTTCGCGCGAGCCACCACCCTCGCCCGTCAGGGACGCGGCAGAGGACTGGCCGAACACTGACAAGGACTGAAGTACTGCCAGGCCGTGGCCACCAATCCCAGCGGCCGCATGGCCCTCACCGACGAGGGCCAGAGCCCGGAACTCTCCTACAGGGCCATGCAGGCACGGGAACTGGGCCGAGCCTTCGGACTCGCCGTCGCCGAACGCACCGTCCGGAACCGTTTCCCGGGCCACATGGTCTCCACGCTGGACGCGGAAGCCGTACTTCTGACGGGCTTCGCGCGCTCCGGCCCGCGGCCGTCCCTGGGCGCCCGGCCGCGGCCCGACTTCTTCATCGAAGCGTGGCGCCCGGGCGAGCCGTCGCACGTCTTCGTGGTGACGGTCAACGGCAACCACCAGAAGGCCACCGGGCGCACCGCCAAGGCTGACCGCTCAGCGTTCAAGCAGCTGGCCAGGGGCAGCGAGCGCGCCGAGCACTTCCACCTCGCCGAGTGGAACACCACGCCGTGTCTCCTGATGTCCACCGAACTGCTCGCGCCGGACGGCATCACCGTCAACGCCCTGCAGGCGCCGGGCGGGGGACTGTTGCTCGCGAGGCCGGCTTCAGGGCGAGGGAGTGCGGACGCAGTGCTGTCGGAACGGAACCTCGCGTACGCCGGCGCGGTGAAGGTACCTGCCGACGAGCACAGAGAACGGATCCAGGACGGGTTCCTCATCCCCCACAAGGAGCTCGACTGGTACGGCCGGCTGCTCGCGCGCACCGGAGCCGCAGCCCAGCTGGCCTTCGCCGGGGCCGGCACCGAAATCGCCCAGTACCTGACCGACAAGCAGGGCCACAAACACCACAAGCAGCAGACCTTCGCCGGTTCGTCCAGCGTCCGGGACGCGCGGCACAAGATAGGCCCGACGGTCTACGTCGGAACCGATCAAGTGTTCCGACTCAACCGGATCCGCGTCGAGGCGTTCTCAGGGATGGCCGAGGAACTGTACGACCTGCTGGTCAAAGGACAGGTGGAGGCATACCGGAACCAGGCGTACGAGCTACGCGACACCTACCCGACCAGCACCACGGCCCCGCTGTGGGGTCCCGTCTCCTTCGGCGACGACGGCACCGTGATGGCCCTGCGGGTGCTGCCGAAAAAGGACGACGAGGAGAGCCCTTGAGAGAGCAGATGCCTCCATAGGACACCCTTGAACTATTGGCCGACGTCCCCTCGGCTCGGGCACGGCACCGTACACCACTCCGGCGGACGTGACCCGGCCCACCGGTCAGCGCTTTCCCATCGGGGTCGGCAAGGTGGCAGTTGAGCCAAGACATCGCAGGTCTACCGCGCGGTCCTGGCATAACCGCCTGCGCTCATGCCGAACCGCCGCCGGAAGTGCCGGTTGAGCTGGCTCTGGTCGCAGTAACCGAGCTCGGCGGCGGTCTCTGCCACGGATCGTCCGGCTGCCAGCATGGACTTGGCGCCGGCCAAGCGCAACAGGGTCCGGTAATGGTGCGGTGGAGCCCCGTAAGCCTGCTGGAAACTCCTGATCAGATGACGTTTGCTGCAACCGGCGACTGCCGCGAGGTCGTCGAGCTTGATGTTGGAGTCCAGTTGACTGTGGAGCATCTCTCGTACGTGACGAAGCGCTCGAGGACGAAGTGTCGGACTCGCTGCGCCGGGAGCATCCGCATGCCTGGTGAGCAGGACGTTCAGCAAGCTGATCAGCGACGACTCGAGATCCAAGTCGTCCTCGCCGTGCGCTAGACCCCTGTGCAGCGCAGCAATGCCGTTGAAGAGGCTGCGGTCCGGATAGGTCACCTCGTGAAAGCGCGGCCGGCCTGTGCCGACCGGCATGAGATCGGCGTCGAGGAACATCAGTTGCACGACGGCCCGGCCGTCAGAGGTGGCTTTGTCCTGTTCGAGGCAGCTCACGACCTCATGGGGCTCGATCACCGTCACCGCGCCAGGAACAGGGGGACTCTGGGTTCGCCCGAGGTACTGAAAAGGGGGTGCGGAGCCGCCATGCGTGATCTTGACGGTGTACCCGCCGTTCACAGCGGTCGGGAAGTCACCATCGGCAGCGTGCACAACCAGGCTCTCGACTCCGAACCGTGCTCTTCTGCGACGTCCATCGATTGCGGACTCAGTCATGGCACTTTCGCCCTAGTTCGGCTCGTTCAGTTGATCTTACAGTTCCCGGCAAGACAAGTGCATCCGTCGGGCCAGGGAGGCATGACAGTCGGTGGTTGAGCCAGTCGCCCTCCCCCTGCCGTCAGACCGCGGGACGAACACCTGGCGAGATCTGTGCACCGCTGCGGAGATCACCGTCCACACCGATCCAGGCGCCGGGCGGCCGTTCCTGGCCCATCAGGCTCGTGGCCACGACCGCCAGTTCCATGCCTACCGCCAGTTACGACAGGCGCTATGTCAACACCGATCTCGAAAGGGCTCCGATGAGCAAGCCGTACAGCGACGCCGCCGACATCCCGGTCAACGCGTCGCAACCCGTCCTCACCTACCACCCGGTCACCCTCGACGTTCCCGGCCGGCCCGTGCCGCTGGAGGTCAAGGTGTCGATCCCCGCGACCGGCACCGATCTGCCGCTCATCCTCCTGTCCCACGGGCATGGGCTGGCGAACTTTCTGTCCTCCTACAACGGCTACGGGCCGCTGGCGAACTTCTTCGCCGCCCACGGGTTCGCGGTCATCCAGCCGACCCACCTGGACTCGACGGCCCTCGGTCTGCGCGACACCGACCTCAAGGACGCGCCCCTGTTCTGGCGTGACCGCGCCACCGACATGCACAACATCCTCGACCGCCTCGACGACATCGAGGCCGCCGTCCCCGGTCTTGCCGAACGGCGGATCGACAGGGACCGTGTCGGTGCCGTAGGACACTCCCTGGGCGGCAACACCGTCTCCCTCCTCCTCGGAGCCCAGATGCTGGACCCGGACGACGACCGGCCGAAGGACCTCTCCGACTCCCGTGTCAAGGCGGGAGTGCTCATCGGAGCCCCGGGCATCGGCAACGACGAGCACTTCGCCGAGTGGGCCAAGACGAATTACCCGGTGCTGTATTACACCGACTTCGAGCAGATGACAGGCACCGGCCTGATCATCGTGGGCGATCAGGACCTCAACCCCAACTTCTCCGATCGGCTCAGCTACCGTGCTGACGCCTACTCGGCCAGCCCCGGCGGCAACAAAACCATGGTGACCATGTACGGCGCCGGTCACATCTTCGGCGGCATATCCGGATACGACGCGGCAGAGACGGACGATGAGAATCCCGAGCGCGTGGCGACTCTGCGGGCTCTCGTGTGGGCCTACTTGCGCAGCCAGCTCTACTCGGCCGACCCGTCCTGGAAGAACGCGGTGAATGCCCTGGAGAACGGTGAAGACCCGATGGCCATGGTCGAAACGAGGTAGTTCCGCGAGGTGGGCGGCGGCGCGACAGCCGCCGCCCACCGCCCTTCATCGCACCGAGACCTTCCACCCCCGCACGGATCGCACAGGAGCAACCGCCATGTGGGCCCCGTTCGCTGCGACCGTCGGCGGAAGCGCCGCCGGCCGAGCATGTCGGCGACGGTGTCGAGCCGGGTGCGGACCGCGTCCGCGGTGGGGTGGGCGAAGACGGTGCGGATCGTCGCCGCGTCCCTCTCTGCCGAGCCTTTCGGGATCACGACGAAGATGTTGCGGACAAAGTGAAGCGGTAAAGAATCAAGCTGGTGTTTCACCTTCTGCCGTGACGAACTTGAGTACCCCGGTGGCTGTGGTGACGCGCCGTCCTGCAGGTGTCACGACGCTTTGGTCCTGGTCGAGGAGTGGACGGGCGTCGTCGATGGCGTTGCGGATGGTGACCGCGTTGATGGTGAGCAGATCGACCAGAACCTTCTGGGAAGAACAGAAGCGGCGCAGGCAGATCACGGTGACCAGGACGCGGTCGGCGTTGGAGAGCAAGGGTCTGCCGTGGGCTCCGGGGGCCTGTCGGCGTCGGCCGCCACGCTGCTGGAATCTGCGTTGCTCCGCCTGGGCGGCTTGCGACGGGGCCAGACGTCGCACAGTGTTTCCAGACATCTTGCGTTTGATCACGCGGGGGTGGGAGCCGTCGGCGAGGGTTTCCAGGACCGGCAGCACCACGACACTGCGGACCCGCCACAGCAGGTCCGCGCCGTCCGCCTTCGCAGCACGCCACAGGTCGAGACCGCGAAAGCCCCGGTCGGCGAGCACCAGCACGCCCTTCGTCAGCACGGGCAGCAGCCGCTGGGCCAGGGCGGTCTCGTGGACCTTGAGCGGTCCGGCCTCGGCCGCGAACACGGCATGAGTGCCGCACTCGGCCAGGGCCGCCACCCTCGCCTGCGGACATGCGCTGCGGCCCTGCCCACGGCTGGTACCGGGACGCCCGAAGAACTGGGCGTTCGCTGCGGTGTCCGGAACGTCGAAAACCGTGCCGTCCACCGCGACCAGCCGCCACTGCCGGTACCAGGCCCCCTGCGTTCGCGCGACCGCCACCGGCCGGCACACCCGCGCGAACAGGGCCCCCAACGGCTCCGGCCCAAGCCGCAGACGGGCCCGGCCGATCGCCGCCGTCGTGGGCACCCGCCAGGTCTTCACCCACCGGCCTTCGCGCTCCAGCCCTTGAACCAGAAGCCGGGCCATTTCTTCACAGCCCTGCCCGAAGAACAGACACATCGCCAGGACGAAGTAGACCACCACCCGTGCCGGCAGCGGCCGCGTCCGCTGTTCGATCCTGCGCACCCGGCGACCACCGCGTCGACCAGTTCCGGCGGAAACCCCTGCGTCAGCGCCCCCAACGCGATCCGATCCGAGAACCGATCAACCCCCGACGACTCCACCTGACCCGGTCTTGACGCAACCCACCCGACGACCAGAAACCACCAAAGTCGCCGGTATTGCGTCTGAACCGCCTTTCCGTGAGTCGGCATGGTGGCCGCACGCATAGCTGACCCTCGAACTATGTTGCCCCACCACATGTGCGCCTGACCTGCGGATTCCTACGGTGTGGCGATACGCAAACGTCCCCGTCACACCCCAGGAAGTGGTGCCGATGTCGTCGCCCGCAGCCGCTCCACCAGCCCCGAACAACCTCAAGCGCATCGTCGCCGCGTCCCTCATCGGCACCACCATCGAGTGGTACGACTTCTTCCTGTACGGCTCCGCCGCCGCGCTCGTCTTCAACAAGCTGTTCTTCCCGGGCTCCGATCCCCTCGTCGGCACGCTGTTGTCCTTCCTGACGTATGCCGTGGGGTTCGCGGCACGTCCGCTCGGGGCACTGGTCTTCGGGCACTACGGGGACCGGCTCGGGCGCAAGAAGCTGCTGGTGCTCAGTCTGCTGATGATGGGCGGGGCGACCTTCGCGATCGGGCTGCTGCCCACGCACGCGACCATCGGCACCGCCGCTCCGGTGCTGCTGACCGTGCTGCGTCTGGTGCAGGGCTTCGCGCTCGGCGGTGAGTGGGGCGGGGCCGTCCTGCTGGTGTCCGAACACGGGGACGCGCGGCGGCGCGGGTTCTGGGCCTCCTGGCCGCAGACCGGGGCGCCGGCGGGGCAGTTGCTCGCGACCGGTGTGCTCTCCTTCCTCACCGCCGTGCTCTCGGACGCCGCCTTCGGCGACTGGGGCTGGCGGATACCGTTCCTGCTCTCCGGCCTGCTGGTGATCGTCGGTCTGTGGATTCGTCTCTCTGTCGATGAATCCCCCGTGTTCAAGGAGGCGTTGGCGCACGCGGAGGCCCGGAAGTCGACGGAGGCGGCCGCCGCCGAGAAGCTTCCGCTCGTCGCCGTGCTGCGGCACCACTGGCGCGACGTGCTCGTCGCGATGGGCGCGCGCATGGCCGAGAACATCTCCTACTACGTCATCACCGCGTTCATCCTCGTGTACGCGACGACTTCGGCCGGGGTCTCCCGGCAGACCGCCCTCAACGCCGTGCTCATCGCCTCCGCCGTGCACTTCGCGGTGATCCCGGCCTGGGGCGCGCTCTCCGACCGGGTGGGCCGGCGCCCCGTCTACCTGCTGGGCGCGGTCGGCATCGGACTGTGGATGTTCCCCTTCTTCTCGCTCATCGACACCGGCGGCTTCGGCGACCTCGTCCTCGCCGTGACCGTCGGACTGGTCCTGCACGGCGCGATGTACGCGCCCCAGGCGGCCTTCTTCTCGGAGATGTTCGCGACCCGGATGCGCTACTCCGGTGCCTCCATCGGCGCCCAGTTCGCCTCGGTCGCGGCCGGTGCTCCGGCCCCGCTCATCGCCACCGCGCTGCTGGCCGACTACGACAGCTCCACGCCGATCGCCCTGTACGTGATCGCCGCGTCGCTGCTGACGGTCGTCGCCGTGGGCGTGGCCAAGGAGACCCGTCACCGCGACCTGGGTGCCCTGGACGCCGCCACCGAGGTGCGGGACCAGGCGGCCCGGACGGAGGACGCCCGCGTCCTCTGATCCCCGGCTGCTCCCCGGCCCCGAACCGACCTCCGTGCCCCCTCCGGGGAGTACGGAGGTCAGTTCGGTATGCGGGCCGCCAGCCGGTGCAGCCGCAGGGCGAGCTGGATCTCCAGGGCGCGGGCGGGGCTCTGCCAGTCCTCGCCCAGGAGGCGGGCCACGCGCTCCAGGCGCTGGGCCACGGTGTTGACGTGGACGTGCAGGTCGTCCTTGGTGCGGGCCGGGCTCATCCCGCAGGCGAAGTACGCGTCGAGGGTGCGCACCAGATCGGTGCCGCGTCGCTCGTCGTAGGCGACGACCTCGCCGATGGTGCGCTCCACGAAGCCCGCCACGTCCCGGTCGCCGGCGAGCAGCAGTCCCAGGAATCCGAAGTCGTCGGCTGCCGCCCCGTCACCGCAGCGGCCGAGCAGCCGCAGTGCCTCGACGCACCGGCGGCCCTCCTCGTAGGCGGCGACCACCGCGTCGGGGCGGGCGGCGGGGCCGCGGACGGGCGCTGAGGCGCCCACGGTGACCGCTTCGTGGACGGCGGTGCCCAGATGGCGGGCGGTGCGGTGGGCCAGCTCCGTGGCGGTGTCGCCCGGTGCCAGCGGCAGCAGCAGGACGGTGCCGCCGTCCCGGGCGGCGGCCAGGCCGTGCCGGGTCGCCGCGAGGTGGGAGGCGGCCGACCACAGCCGCCGCCGCGCGGCCGCCTCCTGGTCGGCGTCGGCCGCGTCCGCCTCCAGTCGCGCGGCGAGGACGACGTGGGTGGCGTCGAGGTCGGCACGCAGCCGGGAGGCACGCTCACGCAGCACGCGCGGGTCGCGGTCGCGGGCGTCGAGCAGGTCGTCCAGCAGCTCGCCGCGGACGCGTTGTTCGGCCTCCGCGGCGGAGCGCCTGGCGAGCAGCAGCAGGGAGGTGACCATCGCGGCCCGCTCCAGTGTGCGCTGGTCGACGGGGTCGAGGCCGGGGTGGCCGCGCAGGACGAGGGCGCCGAGCAGTTCGCCGCCCGCGGTGACGGCGGCGATCCAGTCGTCCTCGTGCCGCACGGCGTGGCCTTCCGCGCGGGACGTCTCCAGCGCCGCGGCGGGGGCCGTGCCGGCCTCGGTGAAGTCGACCGTGCCGGCCAGGACCTGGGAGACGGCCGCCGCCACGTCGTGGACCCCGCCGCCGCGCAGGACCAGCTCGGCGAGCCGGTCGTGGACGTCGGAGGCACGCTCGATGACGGCGCTGCGGTCCTGGATGATCTCGTGGGCGCGCTCCAGGCCCGCCAGCGCCGAGCGGGTCTCGGTGAGGAGGTTGGCGGTGTCGATGGCGGCCGCGGCCAGGGCTGCGAAGGAGCCGAGCAGGGCGATCTGTTCGCGCTCGAAGACCCGGGCGCGCCGGTCGGCGGCGAACAGCACCCCGATGACGTTGGCCCCCAGCATCAGCGGGACGCCGAGGATGGCGACCAGGCCCTCGTCGCTCACGCCCGCGTCGATGCTCGTGGTGTGCCGGAAGCGGTCGTCGCGGAAGTAGTCGTCGGTGACGTACGGGCGGGCCGTCTGGGCGACCAGCCCGCCGAGGCCCTCCCCCATGCCGAGGCGCAACTGCTGGAAGCGGGCGGCGACCGAGCCCTCGGTGACCCGCATGTAGGTGTCGCCCCTGGCCGGGTCGTTCAGGCTGAGGTAGGCGACGTCGGTGCCGAGGAGGGAGCGGGCCCGCTGCACGATCGCCTGGAGGACGGCGTCCACGTCGCGCAGGCCCGCCAGGTCGTGGGCCGTCTCGAAGAGCGCCGACAGCTCGGCCTCCCGCCGTCGGCGGCCCTCCAGTTCGGAGCGCACCCGCAGCGCCAGCCGCTTGGCGTGTTCGAGTGCGGCGATCCGCTCGGCCGGCAGCCCTTCGGCCCGCGCGAGCAGCACCGGCCGGTCGTAGGCCTCGGCGGACGCGCCGCGGGCGAGCAGTTCCAGGAACGGCGCCTCGGCACCGCCGGGACCACCGGGCGCGCCCGCCGCACCGGGCACGCCCGGGACCGCCTCGGTACGGTGCGCGGCGGCCTCGGCATCGCTGACGGAGCGCTCGACCGGCTCCACGTGATCGCGGGACATGCTCACAGGATTCCTCATCACCGGGCCGACCCGTCAGGCCTGTGGATGACTCCGTGCCCGCCGCTCGCCCGGCAGGTCAGTGCGCCGTCCAGCCTCCGTCCATGACCAGGGAGGTCCCGGTCACGAAGGACGCCCCGGGGCCGCACAGGTAGGCGACGGCGTCGGCGACCTCCTCCGGTTCGATGAGCCGCTTGAGCGCGCTGTCCCGCAGGAGCACCTCGGCCAGGACGCGCTCCGGCGGCAGGTCGTGCGCCCGCGCCTGGTCCGCGAGCTGTTTCTCGACCAGCGGGGTGCGCACGTAGGCGGGGTTCACGCAGTTGGAGGTGACACCGTGCGGCGCGCCTTCGAGGGCGGCCGTCTTGGACAGGCCCTCGAGCCCGTGCTTGGCGGCCACGTACGCCGACTTGTAGGGCGAGGCGCGCAGCCCGTGCACGGAGGAGATGTTGACGATGCGGCCCCAGCCCTGCCCGTACATGTGGGGCAGGGCGCCGCGGATGAGGCGGAACGGCGCCTCGAGCATGACGGTGAGGACCGTGTGGAAGACGTCCGGCGGGAACTCCTCCAGGGGGCGCACCAGCTGCAGGCCGGCGTTGTTGACCAGGACGTCGGTGCCGGCGGCCGCGAGTTCGGCGGCGTCGAGGTCCGTGAGGTCCAGGACGTGGGGCTCGACGACGCCCGGCAGGCCCGCGGCGCTCTCGGCGAGCGTCTCCAGGCCCGTGGCGTCCCGGTCGACCGCGCGCACCTTGGCTCCGGCGGCCGCCAGCCGCAGCACGCATGCGCGGCCGATACCGCCGGCGGCGCCGGTGACGAGGGCGACGCGACCGTGGAGGTCGAGGGAGGGGGCGGGGGGACCAGAAGCGGCGTGGGGCGTGGTCATGTCTGTGACCTTAGGCAGCGCCGCCGCCTCACCCCATGTGCTCCGCCCCCACACTTCAGCTGGAACTCATGGAGTCGAACCATGTGGGCTCGTCCGACAGTGCCTGTTTGATCCGGAAGAGCGCGAACTCGTCGAGGTCGGGCAGGGCGTCCACCGCGAACCAGCCCACCTCCAGCGACTCGTCGTCGTTGACGCGGGCCTCACCGCCCACGGCACGGCAGCGGAAGGTGATGTCCATGTACTGGCAGACGTCTCCGTTGTCGTAGGCGACCGGCTCCAGCGCCTGGACGAGGACGACCCGTTCGACCACGCACCGCACCGCGGTCTCCTCGAAGACCTCCCGCACGGCGCAGACGGCGGGCTGCTCCCCGGGGTCGGGGATGCCGCCGATCACCGCCCACGCGCGCGTGTCCGAGCGACGGCCGAGCAGCACGCGGCCCGTGTCGTCGAAGACGAGGGCGGTGACTCCGGGCAGCCACAGCAGCCGGTGGCCCGCGACGGCCCGGATCTCACGGATGAAGTCAGGAGTAGGCATGGACCGACCCTAACGAGGCGCCGCGGCGGCACCGCGCGCGTGAGGGACGCGCTCGCCGGGCGTACGGTCACACGCCACCGGCGCGCCGCCCGCGCACCCGGGCCCCGATCGCCAGGCCGAGGCCGCCGGCGGCGACGAGCAGGAGGGCGATCTCGGGCAGGACGCCGAGCTTCGTGGCGGGAGTCCGGGAGGAGCGCAGCGGGACCTTCTGGACCAGGGAGTCCGCGACGAACATGCCGGTCCTCTGGCTGATCCTGCCGTCGGGCATGATGATCGCGCTGACCCCGCTGGTCACCGGCACGGTGACGGTCCGGCTGTGCTCGACGGCACGCACGCGCGACATGGCCAGCTGCTGGTAGGTCATCTCGCTGCGGTCGAAGGTGGCGTTGTTGCTGGGCACCGAGATGAGCTGCGCGCCGTGGGTGACGGTGTCGCGCACGGCCCAGTCGAAGGCCGCCTCGTAGCAGGTGGCGAGGCCGACCCGGGCGTCGCCGAACTCGAACACGCCGGGCTCGGAGCCCCGGCTGAAGTCCTGGTGGACCATCGAGGTCCACTCGTCGTTGACGGCGCCGATGAGGGAGCGCAGCGGGAGGTACTCGCCGAAGGGCTGGACCTGCCGCTTGTCGTAGGTCTGGGTGGCGCCCTTGTCCGGGTCCCACAGGATCTGCTCGTTGTACAGCTTGCCGTCGCGTTCGACGACGCCGCCGACCGAGATGGGCGCGTCGATCGCCGCGGCCGCCCGCTCGATGACGGCGGCGGCGTCCGGGTTGGCGAAGGGGTCGACGTCGGAGGAGTTCTCCGGCCACAGCACGAAGTCGGGCCGGTCCACCTTGCCGGCCCCGACCTCGGCGGCCAGCCGCTCCGTCTCGCGCGCGTGGTAGTCGAGGACGGCCCGGCGCTGGGAGTTGAAGTCCAGTCCGAGGCGGGGCACGTTGCCCTGGATGACCGCGACCGTCGCGGTGCCCGCCTCGGCCTCGTCGCTGACCAGGGGACGGGCGGCCACCGCGGCCAGGGCCGGGACGGCCATGCTGATCAGCGCGACCGCGGCGGCCGACCGCCGCACCTCGCGCGTGCGGCGCCATTCCAGCGCCGTGCGGACGGCCTCGCAGAGGCCGAAACCGCACAGGACGACCACGAAACCGAGGACCGGGGTGCCGCCGAGCGCGGCCACCGGCAGGAAGACGCCGTCCGCCTGGCCGAATGCGACCTTGCCCCAGGGGAAGCCGCGGAAGGGCACGCGCGCGCGGGCCGCCTCGCCGGCGATCCAGACCGCCGCCGCCCACACCGGCCAGGCCGGCAGTTTCGACACCGCGGTGATCCCCGCGCCGACCAGCGCGACGAAGACCGCTTCGATGAGCACCAGCGCGATCCAGGGGCCGGGGCCCACCTCGACGCCCGTCCACACCAGCAGCGGCAGCAGGAAGCCGAGGCCGAAGAGGTATCCGAGACCGAGTCCCGCCTTCCAGCTCCGGCCGCGCAGCACCCCGCCGAGGAGGGCGAAGGCGGGCAGGGCCAGCCACCACAGGGTGCGCGGCGGGAAGCTGACGTAGAGGAGCACTCCGGAGAGTGCCGCGGTGGCTGCCGGGACCAGACGCAGGAGCCGTGCGCCGCGCGACGGCGCGATCGGGGGCTCCAGCTGGTCCGGCCGGTCCACGGAGGTAGCGGTGACGGTCACTCCGGGAGTGTACGGCGGGTCGTCTTTCGGCCGACAGCACGGTCCGCCGGTGCCTCCCGCACGACTCGTGACCGGACCGCCCGGCGGCCGTCACGGTGAGGCGGTGCCCACCGCGGTCTCGGCCGGCGCGGGTCTGCCGGCGGGTCCGGCCACGGCCCGTCCGCTCGCCGTCGGACCGGGGCCGGACGCGGTCGCGCCCCGCCCGGGAAGGGACCTGCGTTCCCGCGACGGCCGGCCGTCCGAGTCGGTGCGCCGGAGCGGGCGCGCCGGAGCCGGTGCGGGCGCGTCAGTGCGTCGCGTCCGGGGTGCCCTGCCTCAGGCGCGCCCGGATGACCCGTACGGCGGACTCCGCGTCGTCCACGGTGATCGTGAACGTGTGCCCGTCCCAGAGCCGCAGGACCACGCCCTCCCCGCGCCGTACGACGACGGCGGTGCCCTTCTCGGGGCGCCAGCGGTAGCCCCAGCCGCCCCAGTGGCGCGGGGTGACGTGCGGCTCGAAGTCGGCTCCGGCGACATGGGTCAGCGGGATGCGGCGGCGCGGCACGCCGATGTGCCCGCAGCGCACCTCCAGGGAGTCCTCGTCGAGCTTCAGGTCGACGTGGACGAAGGCGATGGTGCCGAAGAGCACGAGCATTCCCGCGGCGATGCAGCCGACCACGGCCATGGCGAGCGGCGCGATGGAGGAGGTCCACGCCGACTCGACCGCCAGTTCGATGCCGAGTGCCATGCAGGCCGCCCCGCCGAGCGCGAGCAGCCACTGGAACCGGTTGGTGGCCCGCCCGTGCCACACGTCGGGATGCCGGGCGGTCTCCTCGTGGGGGTGGTGGTCCCTCATCTTCATGAGGTTACCCAGGTTTCGCTCCGCCGGTACCGTGTCGCGGAGGGGGACTGGGCCGGCCGGACGACGGGCGGACCGCGCGTCCGTGCGGTGGTCCGCGGTCAGCGGGCGGGACTGGCCTCCTGGAGGAGCCGGCCCTCCGCGTAGGCGAGCGCCGGCGCGGGCAGCGCGCCCTCGCGGCCGCTGAGGAGGACCGTCACCGCGCCGAGGGCCCGGGCCGCGGGCTCGGGGCGGGAGCCGATGCGGCGCAGCGCCTGGGCGGCCACGGCACCGGCCGATCCGTGCAGGACGAGCGGCGGGCGGCCGGCGCCCTGGACGGCGGCGCGGATGCGCTCGGCGACCAGTTCGTAATGGGTGCAGCCCAGGACGACGGTGGTCACCTCGTCGGGGGTGAGCGCGGCGGCCGCGGCGACCGCCGCGTCGATCGCCGCCTCGTCGGCGTGCTCCACGGCCTCGGCCAGCCCCCAGCAGGGCACCTCGGTCACCGTGACACCGTCGGCGAAGTCGTCGATGAGGCCGCGCTGGTAGGGGCTGCCGGTGGTGGCGGGGGTGGCCCAGATGGCGAGGGGGCCGCCGCCAGCCGCGGCGGGCTTGATCGCGGGCACGGTCCCGATCACCGGGATGCCCGGTTCGAGGCGGGCCCGCAGGGCGGGCAGCGCGTGCACGGTCGCCGTGTTGCAGCCGACGATCAGGGCATCGGGCCGGTGGGCGGCGGCGGCCTGCGCGACCGCGACCGCGCGCGCGGTGAGGTCCTCGGGCGTGCGCGGGCCCCAGGGCATGCCGTCGGGGTCCAGGGAGAGCACCAGATCCGCGTCGGGGCGCAGGCGCCGTACCGCGGCGGTGGCCGCCAGCAGCCCGATTCCGGAGTCCATGAGCGCGATCTTCACCCGGCCACGATAGACGATGTGCTCCTGGGGCCCGCTCCCGTGGGGCAGACTGCGCGCGTGAGCGCCGTCGTGTGGATCTCCGCCGTTTCTCTCGCCGCCTGGCTGTGGCTGCTGCTCTGTCAGGGCTTCTTCTGGCGCACGGACGTCCGGCTGCCCCCGCGCGCGGAGCCCGCGGGGGCCGGTGGGTGGCCGTCGGTCTGCGTGGTCGTCCCCGCGCGGGACGAGGCGGCGGTGCTCCCCGCCGGTCTGCCGTCGCTGCTCGCGCAGGACTACCCGGGGCGGGCGGAGGTCTTCCTGGTGGACGACGGCAGCTCCGACGGCACCGGGGAGCTGGCGCGCGAGCTGGCCCGGCGGCACGGCGGACTGCCGCTGACCGTGGACTCGCCGGGCGAACCACCGCCCGGCTGGACGGGGAAGCTGTGGGCGGTGCGGCACGGCATCGCGCTGGCCCGCGCGCGTGGACCCGAGTACCTGCTCCTGACGGACGCCGACATCGCGCACGCGCCCGACAGCCTGCGGGAGCTGGTCGCCGCGGCGCGCGCCGGCGGTTTCGACCTCGTCTCCCAGATGGCGCGGCTGCGGGTGGAGAGCGTGTGGGAGCGGCTGGTGGTGCCGGCGTTCGTCTACTTCTTCGCGCAGCTGTACCCCTTCCGCCGCATCGGCCGGCCCGGGACGCGGACGGCGGCCGCGGCGGGTGGCTGCGTCCTGCTGCGCGCGGAGGCGGCCGGGCGGGCCCGGATCCCGGAGTCCATCCGGCACGCCGTCATCGACGACGTGGCGCTCGCGCGTGCGGTGAAGGGGTCGGGAGGCCGCGTCTGGCTGGGCCTGGCCGACCGGGTCGAGAGCGTGCGCCCGTACCCGGGGCTGCACGACCTGTGGCGGATGGTCTCGCGCAGCGCCTACGCGCAGCTGCGGCACAACCCGCTGCTGCTGCTCGGCACGGTGCTGGGGCTCGCCCTGGTCTACCTGGTGCCACCGCTCGCGCTGCTCGGCGGGCTCGCCCTCGCCGTCCCGGCCGTCGCGGTGCCGGGCGGCCTCGCGTGGCTGGTGATGACGGGGACGTACCTCCCGATGCTCCGTTATCACCGTCAGCCTCCGTGGCTCGCCCCGCTGCTGCCGTTCACCGCCTTCCTCTACCTCCTGATGACGGTGGATTCCGCGGTCCAGCACCACCGGGGGCGGGGGGCGGCCTGGAAGGGCCGCACCTACGCCCGTCCGGACACGGTGGCCGACGAGGGCTGAGCCCGCTGCCGCGGCCTACTTGCGGCCGGGTGTCCAGTTCATGCCCCAGCCGTAGGCGTGGTCCACGGTCCGCTGCGGGCTCACCCCGCGCTCGGGCACCAGGTAGCGGGCCTCCCGCCGGACGACGAGGTCGTCGCCGCTGCGGGTGATCAGCGCGAGCGCGCACACGGTCGAGGGGACGGTGCACTCGTCCAGGGAGAAGTCGATCGCGGCACCGAACTGCGGCTGCAACGTCACCGTGGCGTGCAGGTCGGCGAAGGAGCGGGCGCCCTCGTAGACGGTCACGAAGACGAGGAGGCGCCGGAAGGCGTTCTTGTGGTCGAGGTTGATCGTGAGGTTCTCCCCGGTGGCCACGGCGCCCGTGCGGTCGTCGCCGTCGAGGAGGATGTAGGGCGGCTGGTGCAGGGCGCCGAAGGCGTTGCCGAGGGCCTGGACGACCCCCTTGCGTCCGTCGGCCAGCTCGAACAGCGCGCACAGGTCGAGGTCGAGGTCGTTGTGGAGCGCGACCGCGCGGCCGCGTTTGCTGCCCCACCTGGAGAACTGCTTGCGCACCTCCCAGTTGAGGTTCACCCGCATGACGCCCGAGGTGCCGCCCTGCTTGGTCAGCGACACCGACGGAGCGGCCTTGGTGAGCGTCACCTTGGTGAGGCGGACCGGGGCCGCGGGCGGAGCCGAAGGCGGGGGCGGGGTCGGGGCGGCGTGGACGGGCGGGGGCACGGTGGCCGGAAAGGCCGGCGTGACCGGCGGCGCGGGCGGCGGCGCCGGCGCGGTGACCGGCCGCGGCGCGGCGCCCCGTGGTGCGGCGTGCTGCGGTTCGTCGACGGTGATCCCGTAGTCGGTGGCCAGGCCTTCGAGGCCGCTGCCGTAGCCCTGGCCGACGGCGCGGAACTTCCAGGCGCCCTGGCGGCGGTAGAACTCACCGAGCACGAAGGCGGTCTCGACGGTCGCGCCCGTGGCGTCGTACCGGGCCACCACCGTGTTCCCTCCCGCGTCCCGCACCTCGACGGCGAGGTCGGGCACCTGCCCGAAGGTGCCGCCGTCCGCCGAGGCGGCCAGGACGACGGTCTCGATCGCGGGCTCCACGCGCGCGAGGTCGACGAGCAGGGTGTCGGTCACCCTGCCGCCCAGGTCCCGCTTGCCCTCGTGCCGGACCGCGCCGGAGGAGTGGGCCGGCTGGTTGTAGAAGACGAAGTCGGCGTCCGAACGGACCTTCCCGGCGACCAGCAGCAGGGCCGAGGCGTCCGCGTCGGGGACGCCCGGCCCCGACCGGCGGCCCACCTCGACCCGCAGCGCCGTCGTCGGCACCGGAACATTCGATCCCTTCGGCATGGACATGCCTTTCCCCCTCACCTTCACCGGCCGGACCGTGCGCTCCGGCACCCTTCGGGTCGTCTGCCCGCCAACCTATTCACACGGACCGGGAACGCCCACCCGCGGGGTCACGAGATCCCTGGCCAACCGCCGGTAACCCACCAGGAACTCGGCCTTTACACGATCCGAGCCATGATTACTGCCCCTTTTTGCCAAGTTCGCTCGCATTGAGTATCCGGAGTCACCGCCGACGAGGAAAACAACCCTCTTATCGGTCTCCCCAACCAGCACATCGTGGGCTTAACTTATGTGCCATGACCTCCCCCCGCTCCACTTATGGTGGCGGCTACTACTCCGCCTCCTTCCCGGACACCCCGATCTACGACTCGCTCGTGGCCGAGCGGGGCACCCCGCAGATCGCCCCGATCCGGGTCCCCGCCGCCTACGACACGGGCAGCAGCCTGCCCGCGTTGCCGTCGGCACTGCCCGCCCTCCCGGCGGCCCCGTCCTCGTACGGCTACGGCTACCCGCAGGCGCAGCAGCCCGCTCCGCTGCAGCAGGCGCCGGCCGCCTACATCCCGCCGCAGGCCACCGCGCCGCGCGGCTACCCCGGCCCGCAGATGCAGCAGCCGCGTCCCGCCGGCCCCGGCACGGGGTACGACGCGATGCGCCCCGCGGCTCCCCGGCCCGCCGCGCCCCAGTACCAGGACCCGTACCAGACCAACCAGCAGTACCGCGGGTACTGAGCCGCCCCGGGGGCAGTCGCCGCCACCTGGCAGGATGAGGCCATGGGGAATGCCGAGCTGCTGTCGATCCACGTCCATCCGGTCAAGGCGTTCCGGGGCCAGGCGCCCCGGGAGGCCGAAGTGGAGCCCTGGGGACTGGCCGGGGACCGACGCTGGGTGCTGATCGACCACGGGGGAAAGGTCGTCACCCAGCGTCAGCAGCCGCGCCTCGCACAGGCCGCCGCCGAGCTCCTGCCCGGCGGCGGCCTGCGTCTGTCGGCGCCCGGTCTGGCGCCGCTGACCGTCTCCGTGCCGCAGCCGGCCGGAACGGTCCCGCTGGAGATCTTCCGCGACAAGGTGGAGGGGGTCCTCGCCGACGAGGCCGCGCACGCCTGGTGCAGCGCCCATCTCGGCGCCGACGTGCGCCTGGTGCACATGGACGACCCCGCGACGCGACGCGCCGTCGACCCCGAGTACGGACTGCCCGGGGAGACGGTCTCGTTCGCCGACGGGTACCCGCTGCTGGTCACCACCGTCGCCTCGCTCGACGCCCTCAACTCGCTGATCGCGCGGGGCGAGCACGCCGCGGAGGGACCACTGCCGATGAACCGCTTCCGGCCGAACGTGGTGGTGACGGGCACGAAGCCGTGGGCCGAGGACGGCTGGTCGCGTCTGACCATCGGCGAGGTCGGTTTCCGGGTCGCCAAGCCGTGCGGCCGGTGCGTGGTGACCACCACCGACCAGAGCACCGCGGAGCGCGGCAGGGAACCCCTCCACACGCTGGGACGGCATCGGCGGCTGGACGGCAGGCTGGTCTTCGGACAGAACCTGGTGCCCCTCTCCCGCGGCACCGTCAGGGTGGGCGACCCGGTCACCGTCGTGGACTGAGGACGCGGCGCGGGCCGGCGTCCCGGCGGGGACCCGGACGTGCCGCCCCGGGGAACCTCCGCCCGTCCTTCGGCCGTTGTGGTCTCCGTGAGACGTTCATGAGAGGTCGCGGCCGCGGGTGGTTCCCCTCCCTCTTCGCCCCGATCCGCGCGTGAACGGCTCCGCGGGGGGGGTTACCACGGAGCGGGAAGGGGGCCGGTGGTGCGAGCGATCGGTGGACTCTGGCGCTGGCGGCACAATCCGTTGCGCCGTACGACGGATCTGGTCGAGGCCTGGGTGGCGCTGACGGCCCTGCTCCTGATCCTGTTCGTGGCGCCCGTCGTCGGCTCCCTCGTGGGAGCCGTCGCGCAGGACGCCCTGCAGCACACCGTCCGCGATCAGCGTCTCTCCCGCCACCAGGTCCCGGCAACCGTGGTGCGCGAGCTCGGGGGTTCACCGCCGGAGGCCGATCCCGAGGGCGTCTCCGGGTGGGACGGCCGCACCCGTGTGGTCGCCGACTGGACCGCTCCCGACGGCACCCCGCACCACGGCGCGGTCCTCGCCGGCCTCACCTCGCCCCACCGGGGCGACCACTTCGCCCTGTGGACCGACCCGCACGGCCGTCCGGTGGGCCGCCCCCTGGACTCCGCCACCGTGACCCTCCACGCCGTCCTCGCCGGCGCCGGCGCGGCCCTGCTCGCCGCGGGCGTCGTCGAAGGGGTCCGAAGACTCGCCGTCCGGCAGCTGGTCCGCCGCCGGTACGCCCGTTGGGACCAGGCGTGGGGACGCGCGGGCCCGGACTGGGGCCGCACCGGCACCGGCAGCTGACGGCCTTCCGCCTCTGGTCAACCCACCGCCCGCGCGCACGCTACGGTGGACCGGCCGAGCATTCGGCATCGACCCGCGCGCGAGGGAGGCGCAGGGGTGCGGCACGGCCGGCGCACACCTGCGGACGACCGAGTGATCAGCAAGACCGAGGTGGGGGCACAGCAACGCCATGGCACAGGGCACGGTCCAGGTGACGCACACCGGCACATCGAGGTGGCGGCGCCGCACGGGTGAGTACGCGTCGCTCGCCGCCGCCCTGGAGGCCGCGGCCGAGGGCGACGTGCTCACCATCGCTCCCGGCACCTACCGGGAGAACCTCGTCGTGCAGCGTGCGGTGACCCTGCGCGGCCCCGAGGGCTCCCCCGGCTCCGTCCGCATCGCGCCCGTGGACGGCGTGCCGCTGACCGTGCGGGCCTCGGCCGTGGTGCAGGACCTGCACGTGGAGGGCCAGGACGCGACGGCACCCGCGGTGCTCGTCGAGGAGGGCACGCCCGAACTGCTGGACCTGCGGATCGTCACGCGGTCCGCGGCCGGCATCGAGGTGCGCGGCGGCGCGCGTCCCACGGCCCGGCGGTGCACCGTCGACAACCCCGCCGGCATCGGCATCGCCGTGGTCGACGGCGGCGGCGGGGTCTTCGAGGAGTGCGAGGTCGTCGCGGCCGGACAGGCCGGCGTCGCCGTGCACGGAGGCGGCCACCCGCGGCTGGAGCGCTGCCGGGTGCACCACACCTCCGGCGCCGGCCTGAGCGCGACCGGCGACAACTCCGCCCTGGAGGCGGTGGGGTGCGAGGTCTACGAGGTCCGGGGCAGCGGCGTGCAGATCACCGCCCGCGCCACCGCGCACCTCACCGACTGCGATGTGCACCGCACCACCGCCGACGGGGTCACGCTCGACACGGACGCCGTGCTGACCCTCGCCGACTGCCGGATCCACGACATCCCGGAGAACGCGGTCGATCTGCGCTCGCGCTCCGTCCTGACGCTGACGCGGACGACGGTGCGTCAGTTCGGGCGCAACGGCCTGTCGGTGTGGGACCCGGGCACCCGGGTCGACGCCAACCAGTGCGAGATCTTCGACAGCACCGGCGACTACCCGGCGGTCTGGGTCAGCGACGGCGCCACCGTGGTCCTGGACTCCTGCCGGGTGCACGACGTGCCGGACGCCCTGTTCGTCCTCGACCGCGGTTCGCGCGCGGACGTCGTCGACAGCGACCTCTTCCAGGTGCGCAACACTGCCGTGTCGGTCAGCGACGGCGCGACCGCCCAGCTCGACGACTGCCGGATCCGGGACGCGGCGACCGGCGCCTGGTTCCGCGACCACGGCAGCGGCGGCACGCTCGCCAACTGCACGGTGGACGCCACCCAGACCGGCGTGATCGTCACCAAGGGCGCCGACCCCACGGTGGAGCGCTGCACTGTCGACTCCCCCGCCGAGGCCGGCTTCTACGTCTCGGCGGGCGGCCGCGGCAGCTTCCTGGACTGCCGGGTCACCAACAGCGGCGGGTACGGCTTCCACGTGATAGACGGCTGCCGTACGACGCTGCGCAAGTGCCGGACCGAGCGCTGCGCGCGGCGGGGGTACGAGTTCGCGGACGCCGGCCCGGACGCCGCGGCCGGCTCCGGCCCGCTGGTCGAGGACTGCACGAGCGACGAGAGCGCCGGCGTCCCGACGCCGGGCGCGCGGGAGACCGCCGTGGAAACGGCGCCCTCCTCGCCGGGGCTGCTCGGCACGCTCCCCGCGCAGCGTGCCGGCGTGCCCGAGGAGCGACCGGTCGCGGCCGAGCCGGAGCGGCGGGTGCGCACCTCCACGGACGTGATGGGCGAACTCGACGCCCTGGTGGGCCTGGAGAGCGTCAAGCGCGAGGTGCGGGCCCTGACCGACATGATCGAGGTGGGCCGGCGCCGGCAGCAGGCCGGTCTGAAAGCGGCCTCGGTCAAGCGGCATCTGGTCTTCACCGGCTCCCCCGGCACCGGCAAGACGACGGTCGCGCGTCTCTACGGCGAGATCCTCGCCGCGCTGCACGTCCTGGAGAAGGGCCATCTGGTCGAGGTGTCGCGCGTCGACCTGGTCGGCGAGCACATCGGCTCGACGGCGATCCGCACCCAGGAGGCCTTCGAGCGGGCGCGCGGCGGTGTGCTGTTCATCGACGAGGCGTACGCGCTCTCCCCGGAGGACGCCGGGCGTGACTTCGGCAAGGAGGCCATCGACACGCTCGTGAAGCTGATGGAGGACCACCGGGACGCCGTGGTGGTGATCGTCGCCGGGTACACGGCCGAGATGGAGCGGTTCCTGTCGGTCAACCCCGGTGTGGCGTCCCGTTTCTCGCGGACCATCACCTTCGGCGACTACGGCCCCGACGAACTGCTGCGGATCGTCGGGCAGCAGGCCGAGGAGCACGAGTACCGGCTGGCGCCGGGCACCCCGGAGGCGCTCCTGAAGTACTTCACGGAGATCCCCAAGGGGGCCGCCTTCGGCAACGGCCGTACCGCCCGCCAGACCTTCGAGGCGATGGTGGAGCGTCACGCGAGCCGCGTCGCCCACCTCCCGGACCCGAGCACGGACGACCTGACCCTCCTGTACGCGGAGGACCTGCCGGAGCTGTCGTGAGGCCCGTCCGGCGGATCACGCCGGACGGGGCGTCAGCCGTCCGCCGGCGCCTGCGCGCGCTGGGCCGGGAGGTCCGGTCGCAGGCGGGACAGCAGGCGTTCGCGTTCCTCGGCGAAGGCCGGGTCCGCCTGGTAGTCGGAGTGGCCCAGGATCGGTGAGGGCAGGGGGTGGGCGTCGGTGCGGCCGTAGGCCAGGGGGTCGGCGAGGGCCGCGCGGTCGACCTCGGGACCGCAGTCGTCGCCGGACAGCCGCACCGGGCCGCCGATGGGGTCGGTGGGGCGGTGGAGGTTGCGCCAGCAGTCGATGTCCTCGTGCAGGGCGTTCAGCGCGGCGGGACCGAAGTGGGCCGGGAACCAGCGGCCGTAGAGGCGCTCGATCGGGGAGCCGTAGGTCAGGAGGGCGACGCGGCCGCGGTCGGCGGGGCTCAGTTGCCAGGCCGCGGCGGCGGCGAGGACGCTGCCCTGGGAGTGGCCGGAGATCACCAGGCGTCCGCCGGTGGCACGGGTCCAGGTGGCCATGCGCCAGGTCAGGTCGGGCACGGCGCGCTCGGCGTAGCAGGGCGGGGAGAAGGGGTGCGCGGCGCGCGGCCAGAAGGTGCCGACGTCCCAGAGGATGCCGATGGTGCGGCGCGCGGAGGCGTCCTTGTAGGCGCGCCGGCCCCAGGTGACGAAGAGGAGGAAGCCGAGCCCTATCAGCCAGGAGCCGAGTGCCTGACCGGTCTGGGCCGCGCCGTGGACGAGGGGGTGGGCGTGCTCGGCGGCCCGCTGCGGGGTTCTGCCGGTGGCGAGGGCGCCGACGAGCGCGCCGGCGCCGAGCAGCAGGGTCGCGGTGGAGGTGACGGCGACGAGGAGCGGGGCCCGGTCGGTGAGCGTGGCCATGGCGCGGGCGCGGGCGATGCGCTGGGTGCGGGCCGGGTCGCCGGGGTCGGCGCCGTACTCGCGGGCCACCGCGGTCCGCTCGAAGCGGGCCAGCAGCAGGGCTCGCCGGGCGAGCAGTGCGCACAGGGCGAGCAGCACGAGCAGCACCGCCGGGATCACGGACGCCTGCCAGGTCAGCAGTACCGGTGGTCCGGCGAGGAAGGTGCCGGTGCCGTCCAGCCAGTCCGAGACGCGCTGGGACACTCCGCCGGACATCACGCTGCCGAGGGCGCAGGCGAGCATCGCGACGGCGGGGCCGCCCAGGCCTTTCAGCGCGGCCCGGCCTCGCGGGTCGCTCCCGGAACCGCGGTACAGGATCGAGGCGACGACCGCGAGGGCGATCACCAGCGCGCCCTGGACGAGGGCGACGGCTCCGAAGGACGCGTCCCCCGGCAGCCGGCCGGCCGATCGCCAGCCGGGGCGTTCCCACCCGGCGTACACGAAGGTGAGGGCGAGCAGGACGAGGGCGGCCAGCGGCAGGCGTCGTACGAGGTGGGCGTCGAGGCGGCGGTCCAGGCGGTGCTCGCTGCGGCCCCGGCGGCACACCACCCAGAGCGTGGCGAGCGCGCCGGCGGCCAGGGCGGCCTCCAGGAGCCGGCCGAGGGCGTCGAGCACGGCGGTGCCGCCGGACGCGTGGTCCTGGCGTGCGGCGGCGGTGCCGACGGCGGCGGCCACCGTGAGCAGGCCGGCCGCGGTGTGGGCGGCGCGCAGCCGGGCGACCAGGCGGCGCCCGTACCAGAAGCCGGGGCGGCCGAGGGCGGTGGGACCGGGCGCGTCCTCGGGTTCGCTCCGGGCGTTCGGCGGTTCCTGGGACTCGTACGCCCGCCAGGTGCGGTGGGACAGGTACCAGAGCAGGACGGTGAGGGCGGTCGGGACGAGGGCCGCGAGGGCGAGGCGGCGGCCGGGCCGGCTCCACCAGCCGCCGTCGGAGACGGCCGGGGACAGGAAGCCCAGCCAGGTGTGCCGTTCGGCGCAGGCGCGGGTGCCCGCGCACTGCCAGGCCGTCAGGTCCAGGGCGACCTCGCAGGCGGCGGCGACGAGCAGGACCGTCAGGGTCAGGCCGGTGAGCCGTACCAGCAGCCCGTACAGGCGGACCGTGCGGATGTGCCGCCGGGCGGCGGGACGCATCCAGTGGGCGAGGTTGACGACCATGAACGGCAGCAGCAGGAGCCACAGGGCGCGGGTGCCGTTGCCGGAGGTGAGGTTGGACCAGACGTAGGCCTCGGGGACCGGCCGGTCCCCCGGTGCGCCGGCCGCCGCGGTCTCGGCGTCCACGTCGGCCTCGCGCCGGTACACGGCGGCCGTGTCGTCGCCGGTGATCCGCACGGTGCGCGGATCGTTCAGCATCTTCTCGGGCGTGGCTCCGCCCACGCCGTGGACCAGCAGTTCCAGGGCGGCCGAGGCCGCCGGGCCGGTCGAGGTCCGTTCCTGCGCACGTTCCACTGTTCTCGCACTTCCCCCGTGACGCGCCGTCGCTCCGTGTGCGTGCGGCACAAGGATCGCCGCTGTGCGACGGATGCGCACGCGTTGTCACCGGATATCCCCGTTCCGTGTGGGGATCGGGACCGCCGGGTGTCGTGGTTGTGACATGCCCGCGACGGGTGGGGGGTGGTACGGCCGGTGGCGGCCCGTGCGAGGATGGGACGCCCGCATGGCCCTCGACCGGCAGAATGTCCTTGTCGCGGCAGGTGCGCGGGCGTGTCGGACGGAGTGGGCCGGCTTGAGTCGAGAGGACCGGAGCGTACGTGAGCGAGAATCAGAACCTCCTCGCGGAGCAGCGGCGCGCACTGATCCTCGACGAGGTCCGGCGCCGGGGCGGTGTCCGGGTCAACGAGTTGACCCGCAAGCTCGGCGTGTCGGACATGACGGTGCGCCGCGACCTCGACGCGCTCTCCCGTCAGGGTGTCCTGGAGAAGGTGCACGGCGGTGCGGTGCCGATCGTGGAGGCGAGCACCCACGAGCCCGGTTTCGAGGCCAAGTCGGGCCTGGAGCTGAGCGCCAAGGAGGACATCGCGCGGGCCGCGGCCGAGCTGGTCGCGCCGGGCAGCGCGATCGCGCTGTCGGGGGGTACGACGACGTACGCGCTGGCCCACCGGCTGGTGGACGTGCCGGACCTGACGGTGGTGACCAACTCGGTGCGCGTGGCGGACGTCTTCCACATGGCGCAGCGCACCTCGGGTCCCCGGCAGGGCGCGGCGACGGTCGTGCTGACCGGCGGCGTGCGCACGCCGTCCGACTCGCTGGTGGGGCCGGTCGCCGATCAGGCCGTCGCGGCGCTCCACTTCGACGTGCTGTTCCTCGGCGTGCACGGGATATCGGCCGAGGCCGGTCTGTCCACGCCGAACCTGGCGGAGGCCGAGACCAACCGGCGACTGGTGCAGTCGGCGCGCCGGGTCGTGGTGGTCGCCGACCACACCAAGTGGGGTGTGGTGGGCCTGAGTTCCTTCGCGACGCTGGAGCAGGTCGACACGCTGGTGACGGACGCCGGGCTGCCGGGCACGGCCCGCGCGGAGGTCTCCGAGCATCTGCGGCGACTGGTGGTCGCCGGTGAGGCCGCCGAGGGCGCGGACGGCTGAGCGCAGGCGGGCGGCCCCGTGCCCCTCAGTCCGGCCACACCCCCGTCGCCAGCAGGGAGTCGATCGCCGCGCTGTACGGGCCGATGTCCAGGCCCTGTTCGGCGAGCCAGGCGTCGGAGTAGTACTTGTCGAGGTAGCGGTCGCCCGGGTCGCACAACAGGGTCACCACGCTGCCCTGCCGGCCCTCGGCCACCATCTCGGCGACGATCTTCAGCGCGCTCCACAGGCCCGTGCCCGTCGAGCCGCCGGCCTTGCGGCCGATGACGCGTTCCAGGGCGCGGACGGCGGCGACGCTGGCGGCGTCCGGGACCTTCATCATCCGGTCGACGGCGCCGGGCACGAAGCTCGGCTCCATGCGGGGCCGTCCGATGCCCTCGATGCGTGAGCCGCAGTCGCAGGTGACGTCCGGATCGCCGGTGGTCCAGCCCTCGAAGAAGCAGGAGTTCTCGGGGTCGGCGACGCAGATGCGGGTGTCGTGCTGGGTGTAGTGGACGTAGCGGGCGAGGGTCGCGGAGGTGCCGCCGGTGCCGGCCGTGGCGACGATCCAGGCGGGCTCCGGGAACCGCTCCAGCTCCAGCTGGCGGAAGATGGATTCGGCGATGTTGTTGTTGCCGCGCCAGTCCGTGGCCCGCTCGGCGTAGGTGAACTGGTCCATGTAGTGGCCGCCGGTGTCGGCCGCGAGGCGGGCGGACTCCTCGTACATCTTCCGCGAGTCGTCCACGAAGTGGCACTGTCCGCCGTGGAACTGGATCAGGCGGATCTTCTCGGCGCTCGTCGTGCGGGGCATGACGGCGATGAAGGGCACCCCGATCAGCTTGGCGAAGTAGGCCTCGGAGACGGCCGTCGAGCCGCTGGACGCCTCGATCACCGGGCGGTCCGGCCTGATCCAGCCGTTGCACAGGGCGTAGAGGAAGAGGGAGCGGGCGAGCCGGTGCTTGAGGCTTCCGGTGGGGTGGGTCGACTCGTCCTTCAGGTAGAGGTCGATGCCCCACCCCTCCGGCAGCGGGAAGCGCAGCAGGTGGGTGTCGGCGGAGCGGTTGGCGTCGGCCTGGACCTTGCGGACGGCTTCTTTCAGCCAGCCGCGGAAGGCGGTGTCGCTGCGGTCGACGTCGAGGGTCGCGCCGGTCCGCAGGTACTGGGGGGTGGTCACGGCGTGCTCCTTCGTGCGGGGCGCCGGCAACGCCGCACGCGGCCGACACCTCGATCATAGACACCTTCCACACGCTCCTCACCTGCATAAACGCATCTTTGAACGCCTCAAAGCAGGTCCTGGGGACGGTGGGTCCACCGATAGGGGGGCGCATGGGGCGAGTGCTCCGGACGGTCGCGGACCGCGTGCCGCGCGCACTGGTGCTCGGCGCTCCGCGCGGGCAGACTGCACCCGGCGGGGCGGAGGTTCCGCGAGAAGACGCACACGGGATCACGACACGAGCTGGTTCCCGGCCCGCTCAGGAGCACGGGCCGGCACACCCACGCGCAAGGGGGCGGGGATGGCTGAGCCGGAGTTCACGGCGACGGGCGTGCGGATCGGGAGGCGACTGCGCTCGCTCACCCGGGCCGGACAGGTCCGGATCAACGACGGCAGGCTGGAGCTGCTCACCAGCTACGGCAGCGAGATCGACAGCGCGCCGGTGCAGGCGGTACGCGCCTCCCGGCCCTGGTTCGCCCCGGAGGACCGGGCGCTGGCCGACCTGAACGGCAACCGGTACCTGCTGACCCTGGGCGACCACGACCCGGCGCCCGGTGAGCCGGGGCCGCCCGCGGCACGCCGGTTCATCGAGGCCGTGCGCAGGGCGGCGGGGCGCGGGAACTGAGGGGCCGGGGGCAGAGCGGCGTGGCCGACCCGCAGCGACCGGACGGGCACCGCGAGTTGCGCTCTCGAGTCCCTTGCGCCACGCTGGTCTCACGTCACTCTGGGTTTACCGGCGATAACGCTGCGAACCAGCCCGCCGGCCACGAAAGCAGGCGGCCGCCCTAGCGCAGACGCACTGCTCCGATCGATCCGAACTCCGTGTTCTTCCGGACCTCACGTCGGGGAGTCGCAGCCGTGATCAGCAACCCAAGCAGGCACTGCACGGTAGAGCTCCAAGCCCTGCCGTCGCGGATAGGCCAGGTCCGCAGAATCGTATCGGCGCAACTGCGCTACTGGCATCTCGATCCCCTCATAGACCGGGCGGCGCTCGGTGTGACCGAGCTGTTGACCAACGTCCACCTGCACGCCCAGCCCGACAAGACGTGCACGGTGGAGATGGAACTGCTGCTCGACCGGCTCACGGTCTCCGTGCGCGACCGCGACCCCCGGCTTCCGGTGGTCGACGGCATCGAGGCGGCCGACTCGTTCGCCACGTGCGGGCGCGGGCTCGCCATGGTGGCGGCGGTCAGCGAGGACTGGGGCGCCCGGCCGGACGGCGAGTCCGGGAAGGTCGTCTGGTTCACCCTTCCGGCGCCGGTCGCGGCACCCGAGCGGTCCGCGCGGCCCCCGCGCCGGCTGGTCACGGACCGGCTGTTCCCCGAGGTCGTGACGGTCGACGACCTCGGCCCCGCACACGCTCCCGCCCGGCCGGCCGTCGTCGGCTGACCGGGCGGTGATCCCTTCGCCGTACGGCGGACTCGCCCCCACCCGGTGGTGAGCCGTGCGTACGGCGGGGTCGTGCGCCGGTGACCCGCGCCGCCGTCACGCGGCGCGGGTGCGCGCGGTGACGGCGCGGGTGGTGCGGGGACCGCGGCGGGCCGCGCGGTGCGGCACGGCGACGCCAGGGCGTCGATCACCGCGACGGGCCGGACGCGCGGGAGGAACCGGCCCGCGGGCCGGGGCCGCCGTACCGGTTCGCCGGGGTCCGCCTCCCGGTCCGCCTCCCGGGCGGGTCCCGCGGTGAGGTGTCGGGACTCCCGCGGGACGCGGCAGTGCCGCTCCCCCCGCGGGAGCACGCGCGCGTGCGGGCTCTCCCCGTGCGTCGCGGCCGGCCCGGACCCGTTCCTGCGGGCGCACCTTCCGCGGGGCGCTCGCGCGCCGCGCACGCCGGCCTCCCACGGCGTGCGCCCGGACGCCGGGCGGGTCGGTGGCCCGGCCGCCACGCGCCGCACCGGTGCGAGGTGCGGCCGGGCCCGCCTCACGTGGACGGCTGGTCGCTGTCCTTCATCGCGCCCCAGCCGTGCCAGCGCTCGACCTCGATCCAGGCGCTGACGCGGGGCCGGACCCGGTCCGGGTAGGGGTTGCCCGTGTAGTGCGAGGAGATGCGGTCGATGTCGGCCAGGCCCTCGTCGTCGTGGAACTCGGTGACCCGGCCGATGAGGGTGACGTGGGTGTACCAGTCCTCGCCGTCCAGGACGGTCAGGGTGACACGGGGGTCGCGGCGCAGGTGCTTGAGGCGGACCCGGCTCTCGTCGAGGCTGATGAGGACCCGGCCGTCGTCCCACACGTACCAGGTGGGGGTGGACACGGGGGTGCCGTCGGAGCGCAGGGTCGCCATCACACAGGGGTGGGGGCGGCTCAGCAGTTCGACGGCCTCGGGCGGCAGCGGCGGCTTGGACATCGGCTTCTCCTCGGTGGGTCGGGCGGGTGGTGTCGCGTGTGCGGTCGGTGGGGGCCCGGCGCGCCGGGACGACCACCGGGTGCCTGCGGCGTACCCCGGGAGCGGGCGGCGTCACGCGCGGATGCGTACGGCGGTCACGCCCCGGGGCGGGCACACCGGCCCCGCCCGGCCCGGCCCGGGACCGGTGTGCCGGTCGGACGGCCGGGCGGACGGACGGGGTGTCGGACGGGCTGTCGGGTCGCGTCAGACGGGGGCTGTCGGGCGCGAGCGGGCCGGCGGGCGGGGGGCCGATCGGTCGGGCGGGCGGCCCGTCAGGCGGGCGGCTGGTCCTCGAAGCTGGCGAAGTAGGCGGCGGCCATGTCCTCGTCGGCGTGGCCCTGGGCGGCGGCGCGCTCCAGGCGGGCGGCGCTCGCGGAGGCCACGTCCAGACGGACGCCGCGCCGGGCTCCGGCCTCGACGATCAGACGGGCGTCCTTGGCGGCGGTCGCCACGCCGAACTGCGGCGGCGTGAGCCGGTCCTCGACGAGCAGCGCGGACTTGGCGCGGAGGTAGCCCATGTCGAGCGGGCCGTCGGCGATCAGCCCGAAGAAGTCGTCCGGGTCGACGTCGAGGGCCTTGGACAGGGCGAGGACCTCGCCGGCCGCGGCGGTGGCCGCGATCACCCAGCTGTTGGCGACCAGCTTCAGGCGGGTGGCGCTGCCGGCCGCGCCGTCCTCGCCGGTCCACACCGTGCGGGCGCCCACGGCGTCCAGAACGGGACGGACGGCGGCACGGTGGGTCTCGGGTCCGGCCGCCAGCACGGTCAGCCGGCCGGCCTCGGCGGGCTGACGGGTGCCCAGCACGGGCGCGTCGAAGAACACGAGGCCGTGCTCGCGGGCGAGGGCCGCCAGGTCCTCGACGGCGTCGGCGCCGACGGTGGTCGACTGCACCCAGGCGGCACCGGCGCGCAGTCCGGGGGCCGCCGCGCGCACGGCCTCCAGGACCGCGGGGCCGTCGTGGACCATGGTCAGGACGACGTCGGCGCCGCGGACGGCGTCGGCGGGGGTGTCGGCGAGGGCGATGCCGTCGGCGGCCAGCGGCTCGGCCTTGGCGCGGGTGCGGTTCCAGGCGCGGACGGTGTGCCCGGCGCGGGCGAGGTTGCGGGCCATCGCGGCACCCATGATGCCGGTGCCCAGCACGCCCACGGTCGGCTTGTCGGTCATGACGTCAACTTCCTGATCCTCGAGCGGGGTCACTGCGGACGGTACGGGACCGGACGCCGTCACTTCGACGCGGCGCGCACCAGTCCGTCCAGCCAGGCCCGGTGACCGTTGAGCATCGGGTCGGGCCGCTGCCGCGCCAGGGCGGCGGCGGGCGCGCCGATCCGGGTCTCCTGGGTCAGGACGCGCACGCGGCCGCCGGGCAGGTCCTCCACCAGCCAGGCGTGCAGCACGTCCAGCCGTTCCTCGGGGCCGCCGTCCTGCTTCGCCGTCCAGGACAGGCGGCCGGGGACGCCCTCGGCGGGGTCCTGGAGGCGGACGACGAGGGCGTCCAGGGGCGGGAAGCCGAAGGTGGCGAAGCGGAAGGCCAGGCCGTCGGTCAGCAGCGGGCCGCCGCCCCGCGGACGTACGGCCGCCACGGCGGCATCCGCCCGTGGCGGCGGCCGCCCCTGGTCGGCTCACCTGACGCCCAGCGCCGCCAGCGGATCGTCCAGGACGGGCTGCCAGGCCAGCTCCGCCGCTCCGACCAGGCTGTTGTGGTCGAGGGAGCAGGCGAGGATGGGGACGCCGCCGCTGCGGCCCCACAGGCTGCGGTCGGCGACGACCGCGCGGAGCCGGTCGGGGTCGGTGTCCAGGAGGGTGCGGTGCAGGCCTCCGAGGATGATGCGGTCGGGGTTGAGGATGTTCACCAGGCCGGCCAGTCCCAGGCCGAGGCGGTCGATGAGGGCCTCGGTGGCCGTACGGACGACCGGGTCGGCGTACTCCTCGCGGATCAGTTCGTTGGCCTGCTGGAGCAGGGAGCCCTCGGGGCCGGGTTCGCGGCCGGCGGTGGTGAGCAGGGCCAGCGGGTCGGCCTCGACGTCGAGGCAGCCGCGGCTGCCGCAGTGGCACGGACGGCCCTCGGGGTTGACGGTGAGGTGCCCGACCTCGAGGGCGAGGCCCGAACTGCCCGTGTGCAGACGCCCGTCGAGGACCAGCGCACCGCCGACGCCGCGGTGTCCGGTGGCCACGCACAACAGATCGCGGGCACCGCGTCCGGCGCCGTGCCGGTGCTCGGCGAGGGCGGAGGCGTTGACGTCGTTGACGGCGAACGCCGGGCCGTCGACGCCGGCCGCCCGGACCCGCTCGGCGAAGATCTCCCGCACCGGGGCCCCCACCGGCCAGGCGAGGTGCAGCGGGTTGAGGGCCAGTCCTTCGGGGGCGGTCACCGCGGACGGCACGGCGAGGCCGGCGCCCACACAGCGCCGGCCGGTACGGCCCAGCAGGTCGGCCCCGGCGGCCACGGCGGCGCCGAGCACCTTGGCCGGGTCGGCGTCGACGGCCTCGCAGCTGGGGGTGGTGGCGACGATCCGCCCGCCGAGGCCGACCAGGGCGGCCCGGAAGCCGTCGGCGTGCACCTGGGCGGCCAGGACGACGGGGCCGTCCTCGTCGACGTCGAGCCGGTGGGAGGGACGGCCCTGGGAACCGGCGGCGGCGCCGGGCCGCGCGTCGACCCGGATCAGCCCCAGCGCCTCCAGTTCGGCGGCGACCGCGCCGGCCGTGGCGCGGGTGACGCCGAGTTCGGCGGTGAGCACCGCACGGGTCGGCGCCCGCCCGGTGTGCACGAGCTCCAACGCGGGCCCGAGCGCACCGCGCCCCCGGTCCAATCGCGCTCTCGAGGTGGTCCCTTCCCCCGCCGGCCGGGGGTCCGCCTTGCCGCTCATGAGGGCGAGTCTCCCATGATCCGCGAGGGGGCCTCCCCCGCTCGGCCAGGCCCGGGACCGGGGGCCGTCAGGCCCCGTCGGGGAAGCCGCCGACCCGCAGGGTCAGGTTCAGCCGGCCGGTCAGCCCCAGTCCGGCCGGAGCCGTGCCGGGACGCACCCGGGGCACGCCGTGGTGGGCGAGCCGGGAGGGACCGCCGAACACGAAGAGGTCGCCGCTGACCAGCTCGACGTCGGTGTAGGGGCGGGTACGGGTCTCGGTGTTGCCGAAGCGGAACACGCAGGTGTCGCCGAGGCTGAGGGAGACCACGGGGGCGTCCGACCTCTCGTCGGCGTCGCGGTGCATGCCCATGAGGGCGTCGGCGTCGTAGTAGTTGACCAGGGCGATGTCGTACGCCGCCCCCCGGGCCGCCCGCGGGCCGAGCGCGTCGGTCACCGCCCGGCGGCCCAGCTCGCCCAGCCAGGCCGGGAAGGGCTTCACCGGGGCGCCGTCGCCGTCGACGGCCGTGCGGGCGTAGCCGTACGGGTACCAGTGCCGGCCGAGGCAGACCTGGCGGGCGGTCATGGTGCCGCCGCCCGGGGTGCGGACGGTGCGCAGCCCCGCGGGCGGACGGGCCCAGTCCCGGCAGGCCTCCAGCAGCTCGTGCTGGGCGGCCGCGTCCAGCCAGTCCGGCAGGTGCACGGCGCCCGGCGCGACCTCCGCGCGTTCCCGGGGAAACAGCTCGGTGTCCATGGCCCCATCCTGCCCCATCCCGCCCCACCGGGTCTGAGCTGCGGCTGGGCTAGCCTTGACCCACGATGAACGACCGTATGACGACGCCGTGGGGCGAGGTCGCGCTGGCCCGCCACCCCGAGGACCCGCGTGACAGGCTGCGCGCCTGGGACGCCTCCGACGCGTATCTGCTCCGCCACCTCGCCGGGCAGGGCGTCGCGCTGTCCGGCACGGTGGTGGTGCTCGGTGACCGCTGGGGCGCGCTGGTGACGGCACTGGCCGCGCACCGGCCGACGCAGATCACCGACTCCTGGCTGGGGCAGGAGGCGACCCGCCGGAACCTGGCCCGCAACGGCGTCGAGCCCGGCCGCGTCCGGCTGCTGACCACCCAGGACCCGCCGCCCGAGCGCGTCGACGTGCTGCTGGTGCGGGTGCCCAAGAGTCTCGCGCTCCTGGAGGACCAGCTGCTGCGGCTGGCCCCCTCGGTGCACGCGGGGACCGTCGTGGTCGGCACCGGCATGGTCAAGGAGATCCACACCTCCACCCTGCGGCTGTTCGAGCGGATCCTCGGTCCCACCCGCACCTCCCTGGCCGAGCAGAAGGCCCGGCTGATCCTGTGCGCTCCCGACCCGGCGCCGGCCCGTCCCGCCAACCCGTGGCCGTACCGCTACGACCTCCCCGACGGCCTCGGTCCGCTGTCCGGGCGCCCGGTCGTCAACCACGCGGGCGTGTTCTGCGCCGACCGGCTCGACATCGGCACCCGGTTCCTCCTCGGGCACCTGCCGCCGACGCGGGAGGTGCGCCGCGTGGTCGACCTGGGGTGCGGCAACGGTGTGGTGGGGACGGCGGTGGCGCTGGCCGACCCGCGGGCCGAGGTGCTGTTCACGGACGAGTCGTTCCAGGCGGTGGCCTCGGCGGAGGCGACGTACCGGGCCAACGGGGCGCCGGGGCAGGGGGAGTTCCGGGTCGGGGACGGGCTCACGGGGGTGCCGGACGACAGTGTGGACCTGGTGCTGAACAACCCGCCCTTCCACTCCCACCAGGCCACGACGGACGCCACCGCCTGGCGGATGTTCACCGGGGCGCGGCGCGTGCTGCGGCCGGGCGGCGAACTGTGGGTGGTGGGCAACCGGCACCTCGGGTACCACGTGAAGCTGCGCCGGCTGTTCGGCAACAGCCGACTGGTCGCCGGTGACCCGAAGTTCGTGGTGCTGAAGGCCGTCAAGCAGGGCTGAGGACGCCGCTGATCCGCTCGACGGCGTGCGCCGTCGCCTCCCGTCCGGCGGCGCGGCGGCCGCGCGGGCCGACCGCCGCCGGCTGGCCGGCGAGGAGACGGCGGCCGGGCCGGAGGTGCCGGCGGCCACGGTCCGCCGGGATCCCGACCGGCTCGGCGAGCAGCAGCCGCCGGTGCGCACGCGTGGCGGCGCGGTCGTGCACGGGGTGTCGTACGAACTGCCGTTGCGGTACGGGACGGCGCGCCGGGCTCAGGAGAAGCAGCGCGTCGCGCGGGCGGTGGCGGAACCGGTCGCCCCCGGCGGGGCGGTGGGGCCGACCGGGGGCACGACGATCACGGAGGTGGCCCGCGCCCTGGCCGTGCGCGGCGATCCGGCCACCGGTTCGCCGGCCCCCACCGTGGTCACGGACGCGCTGAGCATCGCGGGCGAGCCGGCGGTGCGGCCCCGGTTCAAGGTCGTGGTGACGGGAGGGGGGCGCGGGCGCGGTCGTACGGGCCGGTGGGGCCGCTCGTGGACGGAAGGCCGGGGCGGCGGTCGACCGGATGCCGTGCGAGCGTGCCGTGCGGGTCGTCGTCGCGGCCGATTCCGGCAAGCCGGGCCGGCGCGCGTTCGCCCGGATCCGCGCGGCCGACGCGGTGGACACGCCGGTCACGGACACGGCGGCGGACGCGCGGAGGGTACGGCGGTTCGAGGAGGCGGGGGTCCGGGTCGTCGCGGTGCGACGGTCCCGGGCCCGTGCGCGGCACGGCGGACCGCCACCACAGTGGATCACCGGCGAAACACCGTACGTGACGGATCGAACTGTCCTAGCCTGTCGAGGATTTCGGGATCCGAAGATTTCACAGGGATCGAGAGGTGGAAGTGCGCATGTCCCGCACACCTTCCAGACGCACCGTTCTGCGCGGACTCACCGTCACCGGAGCGGTGGTGACCGGCTTCGACCCCGCCGCCCGGGCCTGGGCCGCGGACACCCCGGCCGGCGTCGGGCGACCGGCCGGGATCCCTCGCCTGGACGGGACCCTGACCAGGGACGACGCCTCGCTCGGCGCCGCTTCGGACGACTACGGGCACATCGTGCACCACCGTCCCGCGGCCGTGCTGCGGCCGGGCTCGGTCCGCGACGTCGTCGCCATGGTCCGGTTCTGCGGCGAGCACCGCGTGCCGGTCGCGCCGCGCGGGCAGGGGCACGCCCCGTTCGGTCAGGCGCAGGTGGCGGGCGGCCTGGTCGTCGAGATGGCGACGCTCGCGGACATCGGCCCCGTCGGGCCGCGCAGCACCACCGTGACGGTGGGCGCGGGCGCCCGGTGGAGCGAGGTGGCCAGGGCCACCCTCGCGCACGGGCTCACCCCGCCCGTCCTCACGGACTACATCGAACTCTCCGTCGGCGGCACCCTGTCCGTGGGCGGCCTCGGCGGCCAGGCCCACCGGCACGGCGCCCAGGTCGACAACGTCACCGGACTGCGGGTCGTCACCGGTACGGGCGAGCTGGTCCGCTGCTCCCCGGTCCGCCGCCCCGACCTCTTCCACGCCGTCCTGGCCGGCCTCGGCCAGTGCGGCGTCATCGTCGAGGCCACGCTCCGCCTGGTGCCCGCGCCCGAGACCGTGCGCCACTACCACCTCGCCTACGACGACCTGGAGACCTTCCTGGACGACCAGCGCCTCCTCGTCCAGGAGGGCCGCTTCGACCACGTCGAGGGCCAGGTCACCGCGGACGCCGACGGCGTCTTCCGGGTCCACACCCTGGAGGCGGTGGCCTACGGCCCGCCGGCCGGTCCCGTCCCGGACGACGCGACGCTGCTGCGCGGTCTGCGCCACACGCCCTCCGGCGTCCGGTACGAGGACCGCCCCTACGGCGACTTCCTCGACCGGCTGGCGCCCTTCGTCGCCCTGCTGAAGGAGGCCGGCCTCTGGACGTACGCGCACCCGTGGCTGAACCTCATGGTGCCCGGCTCGTCCGCCGCCGCCGTCAGTGCCCCGCTGCTGGACGCGCTCACCCCGGCGGAGCTGGGCCCCGGCGTCGTCCTGTTCTACCCGCTGCTGCGCGAGCGGCTCACCACCCCGCTGCTGCGCAGTCCGGACGAGCCGGTGTCGTACCTCTTCGACATCCTCAGCGCGACCCCGCCCGACGACACCGCCGCCGTCGACCGCCGGCTGGCGGCGAATCGTTCCGCCTACGAGGCCGTGCTCGCGGCCGGCGGCACCCAGTACCCCGTCGGGGGCATCCCGTTCACCCGCGCGGACTGGCGGACCCACTTCGGCCCGGCCTGGCCCGCGTTCGAGGCGGCGAAGCGGCGGTACGACCCGCGGCGGATCCTGGTGCCGGGCCAGGGCGTCTTCTGAGGCGCCACCGCGCCGGACCGGCTCCCGGGGCGCGGCCGTCCGGTGCCGTGCCCGTCGACGACGCCGCCGCCGAAGAGGCCGACCTCGACGACGCCGCCGCTGCCGGGAAGGCCGCCCCGGCGATGCCGTCACACCGAAGAGGCCTGTCCCAGCGGCGCACGACGGGCAGCAGGCCGCGGCGACCGCGTACGGCCCGGTGCCGAGGACGTGCGCGGCGGGCCGGCGGGCCGATGACGGTGACGGTGACGCCGCCGGGGCCCGCTCCGCCCCCGGCGGTGGCCGGCTCCGCAGCCGCCGGCCGTCCCGCCACGGGTGCGGCACGACGGCTGCGCGCGTCCGGCCTCCCCGGCCGGTGCGCGCCCCGCCCCGACCTGTCGGTGCATGAATCGACCACCTTGCCGGGGTCAGGAGGTCCCGCTTAGCCTCATTTTGTGCCGCCAATAAACAAAGCCCGTCCGCACACCGCCGTGCGAGACCGCTCCCTCAGCCGGCTCCGCTTCCTCCTCACCGTCTTCTTCGCCCTCGACGGCTTCGTCTTCGCCGGCTGGGTGGTGCGCATCCCCGCCGTCAAGGAGCAGACCGGGGCCTCCACCAGCGGGCTCGGCCTCGCCCTCCTCGGCGTCTCCGCCGGCGCGGTGGTGACGATGCTGATCACCGGCCGTCTCTGCCGGCGGTACGGCAGCCATCCGGTCACCGTGGCCTGCGCGGTGCTGCTCTCCCTGAGCGTCATGCTGCCCCCGCTGACCCACTCCGTGCTCGCGCTCGGCGCCGTGCTGCTGCTCTTCGGCGCGGCCTACGGCGGTATCAACGTCGCCTTCAACAGCGCGGCCGTCGACCTGGTGACGGCCCTGCGCAGGCCGATCATGCCGACCTTCCACGCGGCCTTCAGCATGGGCGGAATGATCGGCGCCGGGCTCGGCGGGCTGGTCGCGGGCTCCCTCTCCCCCGCGCGCCACCTCCTGGGCCTCGGCCTCGTCGGCCTGCTGGTGACGGCGCTGGCCGGCCCCGCGCTGCTGCGCCGGCCACCCGCCGGCGCCGCCCGGGGCACCGATGAGGACGTGCGACCGGCACGACCGGCACGCCTGGCCGCCCGCACCCGCCGCCCGGTCCTGGTCTTCGGCCTGATCGCCCTGTGCACGGCCTACGGCGAAGGGGCCCTGGCCGACTGGGGCGCCCTGCACCTCCAGGAGGACCTCGGCACCTCACCCGCCCTCGCCGCCGCCGGCTACTCCTGCTTCGCCCTCGCGATGACCGCCGGCCGGCTCACGGGCACGACCCTCCTGGAACGGCTGGGCCACACCCGCACGGTGGTCGTCGGCGGCACCGTGGCGGCCGTCGGCATGCTGCTCGGTTCCCTCGCCCCGGCCCCCTGGGCCGCGCTCGCCGGTTACACCGTCGCCGGGCTCGGCCTGGCCAACCTCTTCCCGGTGGCCGTGGAACGCGCGGGCACCCTCGCCGGCCCCACCGGCGTGGCCGTCGCCTCCACCCTCGGCTACGGCGGCATGCTCCTCGGCCCGCCCGCCATCGGGTTCATAGCCGACTGGTCCTCCCTCCCCACGGCTCTCACCAGCGTCGCGGCACTCGCGGCGGTCGCGGCGCTGATCGGCCTCACCGTGCGGCGCACGGCGGGCGGTTCGGAAGGCGACGCCGCCCGTCCGTGACGCCGGGTCCCCCGCGTCGCCGCCCACCCGTGCGCCGCACCGCTCCACCTGTCGTCGTGGAACCGGTTGCCGTACCCGGCCGTCGGCGAGGACGCCTCACCGGCCCGGCTGCGGCGGGAGAGGCCTGCCGTGATCCGAGGCCGAGGGCCGTCGGTCCGCCAGCATGCGGGTCAGCACCGAGCGTTGCACGGGGAGCACCTCGGTGTGCAGGGAGCGCCCCTTGCCGGTGAGCATCACCCGGACGCCCCGGCGGTCCTCGGAGCACATGGTGCGCTCGACGAGGCCGTCCTTCTCCAGCCGGGCGATCAGCCGCGACAGCGCGCTCTGGCTCAGGTGGACCCGTTCGGCGATCTCCTGGACGCGGAAGCTGCACGTGCCGGCCGAGGCGGCTCCCGCGAGCACGTCGAGCACCTCGAAGTCGCTGCCGCACAGGCCGTGTCCGTGCAGCGCGCGGTCGAGTGCGCACTGGGTGCGGGCGTGCAGCGCGAGCATCTCCCGCCACTGTTCCACGAGCGCCTGTTCGACCTTGTCCGCCGCCATGGCGGCACCGTAGCAGAGAGCCGGACTTCTATTGCACCAGAATTAAATGCGCTTGCATTCGATGCATGCGCATGTATCGTCTGCGGCATGACCTCTCCGCTCCCCTCTCCGGTGTCCGAGGGACGCTGGACCCCACGACTGTGGGGCACCCTGCTGGTGCTCTGCGCCGCGATGTTCCTGGACGCGCTGGACGTGTCGATGGTCGGTGTCGCCCTGCCGTCCATCGGCTCCGACCTCGGACTGACCACCTCGACCCTGCAGTGGATCGTCAGCGGCTACATCCTGGGCTACGGCGGCCTGTTGCTCCTGGGCGGCCGCACGGCGGACCTGCTCGGCCGCCGCCAGGTCTTCCTCGTCGCCCTCGGCGTCTTCGCGCTCGCCTCCCTGCTCGGCGGCCTCGTCGACTCGGGCCCGCTGCTGATCGTCAGCCGGTTCGTCAAGGGCCTGAGCGCCGCCTTCACCGCTCCGGCGGGCCTGTCGATCATCACCACGACGTTCCCGGAGGGTCCGCTGCGCAACCGCGCGCTCTCCCTCTACACCACCTGCGCCGCCACCGGCTTCTCCATGGGCCTGGTCCTCTCCGGCCTGCTCACCGAGGCCAGTTGGCGTCTCACCATGCTGCTGCCCGCGCCGATCGCCCTGGCCGCCCTGGCCGCCGGTGTGAAGCTGCTGCCGCGCACCGCGCGCGAACGGGGGCACAACGGCTACGACGTCCCCGGCGCCGTCCTCGGCACCGCGTCGATGCTGCTGCTGGTCTTCACCGTCGTCCAGGCCCCCGAGGCGGGCTGGACCTCCGCCCGCACCCTGCTGTCCTTCCTGGCCGTCGCCGTGCTGCTGACCGTCTTCGTCCTGGTCGAACAACGCTCGCCCGGCCCGCTGGTCCGGCTCGGCGTGCTGCGTTCGGGCAGCCAGATCCGCGCCCAGCTCGGGGCGATGGCCTTCTTCGGCTCCTACGTGGGCTTCCAGTTCCTGGCGACGCTGTACATGCAGACCCTGCTGGGCTGGTCGGCGCTGCACACCGCGCTGGCCTTCCTGCCGGCCGGCGCGCTGGTGGCGCTGTCCTCGACGAAGGTGGGCTCGGTCGTGGACCGGTTCGGCACCCCGCGGCTGATCGTGACGGGCTTCGCCCTGATGGCCGTCGGGTACGCCCTGTTCCTGCGCGTCGACCTCGCCCCGGTCTACGCCGCCGTCGTCCTGCCCAGCATGCTGCTGATCGGCGCGGCCTGCGCGCTGGTCTTCCCCTCGCTCAACATCCAGGCGACGAACGGCGTGGCGGACCACGAGCAGGGCATGGTCTCCGGCCTGCTGAACACGTCGGTGCAGGTGGGCGGCGCGCTCTTCCTCGCCGTGGTCACGGCCGTGGTGACCGCGGGCGCCCCGGCGGACCCCACCCCGCAGGCGGTGCTGGACAGTTACCGCCCCGGCCTGATGGTGGTGACGGGCATCGCCGTCCTCGGCCTCCTGGCCACCCTGCCCGGCCTGCGCACCCGTCGCCCCCGCCGTTCGGTGGTGGTGGCCGGGTCCGCCCCGGAGGAGCCGGCCGTGGAGCGGGTCCCGGTCCACGACTGAGCCGATCGGCCCGCGGCGGCGCGGACACGGCTGATCGGCGGCCGGCCCACCGCGTGCGCCCGGCGGGCCGGTTGCCGCGCCGGGCGCACGCCTGTGAGACTGCCCGCATGACCGGCCACGGGGGACGCCGTACGCAGGCGGAGCGGGACGCGATCACCGTCGAGATCGGGTACGCGCTGCTCAGCGCGGCCTTCGCGGCGGCCGTGCTGTTCGGCGCGGTCGCCGGGCCGGCGCTGCTGTTCGCGCTCCCGGACACCTTGGAGAAGGTGCTCCTCCGGGCGGGACTCGCGCTCTCCCCCGTGGTGTTCCTGGTCCGGGTGGTGAGCGTGCTCGTCCGGTTCCGTGCGGAGGTCACGGCAGCGCGCACCGAGGCCCCCTCCGGCGACAGCGACGTGAACGGCGACGGTGCCGGCGGACGTCGTGGCGGTCGTGGCGGTCGGACCGACCGGACCGGCCGGACCAGTACCGACTCGTAGGACACAGACCAGTACCGACTCGTACGACACAAAGGGCGGTCGGGCGCGGGCGCGGGCCCACCCTGGCGCGGCTGACGCGGGCCTTCGCGGTGAGCGGGCCGACGGCCGGGCGGGGGCGATCTCCCCGTCGGCCGGACCGGTCCCGACGAGCGCCACCGCCTCCCGCTCCTCCCGCCTGCCGTGGGGTTCGCCGGCAGGGCGGCCCTCCCGGCCGGACCGGGTGCGGGCCTCCGGCGCCCCGCGCCGCCGAGAGTCCGGAGCGCGCCGCCGAGAACCCGGGGTCCGGCCCCGCACCGCGCTCACCGCCCGGCGGGAAAGCCACGGCCAAAGGCGCTCCCCGGGCGCTACCCCAGCCCCACTCCCCTGGCCAGGCCCGTCACGGCATGGCGGAAGAACGGCTCCCGGTCCTCGACGATGCGGTGGAACTGGCCGAACACCTCGAAGCCGACCAGCCCGTACAGCTGGGCCCAGGCCGCCACCAGCGCCGTGGCCGTCTCCGGGGAGAGTTCGGGCGCGACGTCGGCCGTCAGCCGCTCCGCCTCGGCGCGCAACTCGGCCGGAAGGGACGGCGCGGCGGGCGGCGCGGTCAGCTCCGCGTCCCGGGCGATACCGATCAGCAGGAGCCCGACGCGGGCGGCGGCGGGCACCGTCGTCTGCGGTGCGCTGTAGCCGGGCACCGGTGAGCCGTAGATCAGCGCGTACTCGTGCGGATGCGCCAGCGCCCAGGTCCGCACCCCCTCGCAGACCGCGACCCAGCGCCGGACGGGGCCGGCGTCGGCGACGGCCGAGTGCGCGGTCTCCGCGCTCTCGCCGAGGGAGTCGTAGGCGTCGATGATGAGTGCGGTGAGCAGGTCGTCGCGGCTGGGGAAGTAGCGGTACAGCGCGGAGGAGACCATGCCCAGTTCACGGGCGACGGCCCGCAGGGACAGCTTGGCGGCCCCCTCGGCGGCGAGCTGACGACGGGCCTCCTCCTTGATGGCGGCGGTGATCTCGATCCTGGCGCGGGCACGGGCCCCTTGGGTGGCGCTGCTCATGAACATCAGTGTTCCACGGACCGGAGCAGTGCACACAACGAGGAGCGGTGAACCGGAAAAAGAACGGCGAACCGAAAAGAGAGCAGTGCTCTTGCCAAGGAGGGCGGGCCCGGTGCAGACTTCCACCAGAGAGCGAGAGCAGTGCTCACACTTACCGTCCAGGAGGCATCCATGTCCGCCGCCCACGTCAAGAAGCCCGGCTGGTTCACCGTCAACGTCCTCAACCGGACCGTCGCCTGGCTGACCCGGCGCGGGCTGAGCGTGTGGGGCTCCAGGGTCCTGGCGGTGCGCGGCCGCAAGAGCGGTCAGTGGCGGACCACGCCGGTGAACCTGCTGACGGTGGACGGACGGCAGTACCTCGTCGCCCCGCGCGGGCACGTCCAGTGGACGCACAACATGCGCGCGGCCGGCGGGGGTGAACTGCACCTGGGCGCGAAGGTGGACGAGTTCACCGCGGCCGAGGTCGGCGACGACGAGAAGGTGCCGCTGCTGCGCGCCTACCTCAAGCGCTGGAAGGCAGAGGTCGGCGTCTTCTTCGACGGCGTCGGGCCCGACTCCCCCGACGCCGACCTGCGCCGCGTCGCCCCCGACCACCCGGTGTTCCGGGTCACGGTCACCGCGAGCCGGTGACCGGCGCCGTCCGCCCCGGCCCGGGAACGCACACGCACGAAACCGGCACCCGGACCGCTCCGGCGGACGGCGGACGACCGGAAGCCGGCGCCCGACGGCGGGCGACGTGCGGCGACCGACCGGCGACGCAGGAGGGGCGACCGGCGACGGGCGACGGGCGTCGCCTCAGGAACCGGCCTCCTCGGCCGCGTCCGGGCCAGGGCCCGCGGCCGCCTGCCGCCGGTCCATCACGTTCAGGGCGCGCTGGGCCAGCGGGTGCGAGCGCACGAGTTCGCCGAGGGTCGTCCGGCCGCGGGTGATGTCCGTGAACGCCCGCCAGGCCGGACGCACACCGGTCAGGGCCGCGTGGAAGAGACCCGGACGCCGCTCGAAGAGGGCCAGCATCCGCTTGCCCACGCTCATCTCCACGCCGAGCCCCGCCTTGATCGCGAAGGCGTAGTTGAGGGCCTGGCGACGGGCGTCCACCGCGTCGTGCGCCTCCGCGATGCGCACCGCCCACTCGCCGGCGGTCCGGCCCGAGCGCAACGCGAAGGAGATGCCCTCGCGCGTCCACGGCTCCAGCAGCCCCGCGGCGTCGCCGCACACCAGTACCCGGCCGCGCGAGAGCGGCGAGTCGTCGGCGCGGCAGCGGGTCAGATGGCCGGAGGAGATGCTCGGTTCGAAGCCGGCGAGGCCGAGCCGCCCGATGAAGTCCTCCAGGTACCGCTTGGTGGCGGCGCCCTCGCCGCGCGCGGAGATCACCCCGACCGTCAGGGTGTCCCCCTTGGGGAACACCCAGCCGTAACTGCCGGGCATCGGGCCCCAGTCGATGAGGACGCGACCCTTCCAGTCCTCGGCGACCGTCTCGGGCACCGGGATCTCCGCCTCCAGGCCGAGGTCCACCTGGTCGAGCTTCACGCCGACGTGTGCCCCTATGCGGCTCGCGCTGCCGTCGGCGCCGACGACCGCCCGGGCCAGCACCGCCTCTCCGCCCTGCAGGACCACCGCGACCGTCCGCCGGTCGGGCACGGCCGAGCCGTGCTGTTCGACGCGCGTGACCGTGACGCCGGTGCGCAGTTCGGCGCCGGCCTTCTGCGCGTGCTCGACGAGCTGCTGGTCGAACTCGGGCCGGTTGATCAGCCCGAACAGCATCTGCCGGGAACGGCGGGTGCGGGTGAAGCGTCCGTTGTTCGAGAACGTCACCGCGTGCACCCGGTCCTGGAAGGGCAGTTCGAAGCCCGGTGGGAGGGCGTCACGGGAGGGGCCGATGATGCCGCCGCCGCACGTCTTGTAGCGGGGCAGCTCCGCCTTCTCCAGCAACAGCACGCGCCGCCCCGCGACCGCCGCCGCGTAGGCCGCCGAGGCCCCCGCGGGTCCCGCGCCCACCACGACGACGTCCCACACCTGTCGCACGTCGTCCGCCGAAGAGTTCTCGCTGCTCACGATGGTCTACTGCTCCCGATCACGCCGCCTGCCGCACCTGTCCCCCGCATCCTACGACCGAGATCGCCACGGCCGGCTGTGGGAGGATCGGCAACACTCATCGGTACAACGTCGCACCCACAAGGAGCGTGCCCATGTCGTCGAATCCGGTCGCCGAGACCGTCGCCTCGCTGATGCCCAGGGCGAAGGCGGAGCTCACCGAACTGGTGGCCTTCAAGTCGGTGGCGGACTTCGACCAGTTCCCGCGCTCCGAGAGCGAGGCCGCGGCGAACTGGATCGTCGCCGCCCTGCGCGCCGAGGGTTTCCAGGACGTGGCCCTCCTCGACACCCCCGACGGCACGCAGTCGGTGTACGGCTTCCTGCCGGGACCGGAGGGTGCGAAAACGGTTCTGCTGTACGCGCACTACGACGTGCAGCCGCCGCTGGACGAGGCCGGCTGGGCCACCCCGCCCTTCGAGCTGACCGAGCGCGACGGCCGCTGGTTCGGGCGGGGCACCGCCGACTGCAAGGGCGGCTTCATCATGCACCTGCTGGCCCTGCGCGCCCTCAAGGCGAACGGCGGGGTGCCCGTCCATGTGAAGGTGATCGTCGAGGGCTCGGAGGAGCAGGGCACCGGCGGTCTGGAGCGGTACGCCGAGCAGCACCCCGAGCTGCTCGCGGCCGACACGATCGTGATCGGCGACGCGGGCAACTTCCGGGTCGGTCTGCCCACCGTCACCGCCACGCTGCGCGGCATGACGATGATGCGGGTGAGCGTCGACACCCTCGCGGGCAACCTGCACTCCGGTCAGTTCGGCGGCGCCGCCCCCGACGCGCTGGGCGCGCTGATCCGCCTACTGGACTCGCTGCGTGCCGAGGACGGTTCGACCACCGTCGACGGCCTGGGCGACGGCCCGGCGTGGGAGGGGCTCCAGTACGACGAGGAGCAGTTCCGCAAGGACGCCAAGGTCCTCGACGGCGTCGCGCTGATCGGTTCCGGCACGGTCGCCGACCGCATCTGGGCCCGCCCCGCGGTCACCGTCCTCGGCATCGACTGCCCGCCGGTGGTCGGCGCCACCCCGTCGGTGCAGTCGAGCGCCCGGGCGCTGATCAGCCTGCGGGTGCCGCCGGGCGTCGACGCGGCCGAGGCGACGAAGCTGCTCCAGGCCCACGTGGAGGCGCACACGCCGTGGGGCGCGCGGGTGCGGACCGAGCAGATCGGCCAGGGCCAGCCGTTCAGCGCCGACACCACCAGCCCGGCGTACGCGGCGATGGCCGAGGCGATGGCGGTGGCCTACCCCGGCCAGGAGATGCAGTACGCGGGCCAGGGCGGCTCCATCCCCCTGTGCAACACCCTCGCGGCGCTGTACCCGCGCGCGGAGATCCTCCTCATCGGCCTGAGCGAGCCGGAGGCGCAGATCCACGCGGTCAACGAGAGCGTCTCCCCGGAGGAGCTGGAGCGGCTGTCGGTGGCGGAGGCCCTGTTCCTGCGCACGTACGCGGCGAGCTGAGCGGCGCGTTCCGCTCCCGGCCGGACAGGGGCCCCGCCCGTCGGGCGGGGCCCCTGTCCGGCCGTCCCGTGGACGTCGCCGCGCGCCTTCCCCGTCCGTGCCCGTCGCGCCTCCGGCCGGGTCCGTCCGCGGGAGGACGCCGACGGGGACGTGCTCGCCCTCGCACCGCGACCGCGCGGGAGGGGCGGCGTGACGGTCAGCCGAGGGGGACACCGGCCTCCAGGTAGAGCGCGGCGCCGCGTTCCCGCGCCCGCAGGGCCCAGCGCAGCCGTTCGTAGCGGACGGGGGGCAGCAGGCCGGCGGCCTCCTCCTCGGTGACGAAGCGCCAGCCGCGCAGTTCGGGACCGGGCAGCAGCAGTCCCTCGGCCGCCGCGGAGTCGAGCCGGCCGCCGTCGAAGAGCAGGCGCAGCCCGCCGTATCCGGGAGGCGTCGGCCGCTCCCAGTCCACGACGAGCAGCCGCGGGACGTCGGTCAGCCGGACGCCGGTCTCCTCCTCGACCTCGCGCATGCCCGCGCGCGCGGGTGCCTCGCCGGGCTCCACGACACCGCCGGGGAACTCCCAGCCGGGCTTGTAGGTGGGGTCGACGAGCAGCACCCGGTCCCGCTCGTCGAAGAGGAGGACCCCGGCGGCCACTGTCTCGGCGGTCGGTTCGGGGGTCTGCACGATGTCGCAGGCGGCCACCGCCCCGCTGCCGACGGCCTCCGCGATGCGCAGGGCGGTCTCGTACGGGGTGAGGTGGCTGGAGTCGACGGGATGGGCGTCCGTGGTGAGCCAGCCGCAGAGGGCGGCGCGGTACGGCTCGATGTGGTCGTACGACCACTGCCGTACCCGTATCTCGCCGTCGGGGAGGCCGGTCGGGAGGTCCCGCCCGGCCGCGCGCTCGCGCAGGATCGTTTCCGCCGGGGTCAGCAGCACATGCCGGACGGCGATCCGGCGGGCGGCGAGGCCGCCGAAGATCTCGTCGCGGTACTCCTGGCGCAGCAGGGTCATCGGGACGACGAGGGTGCCGCCCAGTTCCCCGAGGAGCGCGGCCGCGGTGTCGATCACGAGCCGGCGCCAGATCGGCAGGTCCTGGAGGTCGCCGGCCTCGGCGAGGTGTTTGGGCGGCAGCAGGTGCGGGAGTGCCGCCCCCACGACCTCGGGGTCGAAGAGCGTGCTGTTCGGGATCAGGTCGATGAGTTCCCGTGCGGCGGTCGTCTTCCCCGCGCCGAACGCGCCGTTGATCCAGACGACGGTCACGTCTCCCCCTCTGCTGTCGGCCCCCTGTGGCTTGCCCGCTCCACCCTGCCACGGAAACCACCTCCCGTTGAGGGCGCCCGAACGGCGCGGCGCCGGCCCCCCGGCGAGGGGGACCGGCGCCGCGCGTGCCGGAAACCGTCAGTCGGTCCCGGACGGGGCGTTCTCGCCGACGGCCGGGCCGCCCTCGGCGATCGTGTGGTCGAGGCTGCTGAGGGCGTCCCCCGTGTTCCGTGCGTCGAGGTCCTCACCGCCGGCGCCGTGCGAGGGGGTGATCGCCGCGACGACGAAACCGGTGGCGAGGGAGGCCAGGGCGAGCATGCTGCGCTTCTTCATGCCCTGATCAACTGCGCAACCCGCGCGAGGTCACGCGCCGGCCGCGGCCCTTCGCGGGAGGAGCGCGGACACAGGAGGGCGGACACGCGTGAGGGAACGTTCCTCCGGGCGTCCGTCCCAGGATCTCAGACCCCCGCCGCCGTCCTCTCCGGCCCGCCCGCCAGTGCCGCGGCGGCCGCTCCCACCAACCCGGCGTCGGTGCCCATCCGGGCGGGCACCACGGTCAGCCGCCGCACGAAGGACAGCGTCGCGTAGTCGGCGAGGAACCGCCGCAGGGGCGTGAGGAGGACGTCACCCGCCTTGCCGACGCCACCGCCGATCACCGCGATGTCGATCTCGACGAGGGTCGCGGTGGCGGCGATACCGGCGGCCAGCGCCTGGGCGGCACGCTCGAACGAGGCCACGGCGACCGGGTCGCCCGCGCGGGCGGCGGCGGCCACGGCGGCGGCGGAGGCGTCGCCGTCCGGGCCGGGCCGCCAGCCGTTCTCCAGGGCCCGCCGGGCGATGTGGGGTCCGCTGGCGATGCGCTCCACACAGCCGCGCGCGCCGCAGGGGCACGGGTCACCGTCGAGGTCGACGCTGATGTGGCCGATGTGACCGGCGTTGCCGGTGGGCCCGGGATGGAGACGGCCCCCCAGGACGAGACCACCGCCGACACCGGTGGAGACCACCATGCACAGGGCGTTGTCATGGCCGCGGGCGGCGCCCTGCCAGTGCTCGGCGGCGGTGATCGCCACACCGTCGCCGATCAGTTCGACGGGGAGGTCCCCGGTGGCGGCCCGGACCCGCTCGACCAGCGGATAGCCGCGCCAGCCGGGCACGTTGACCGGGCTGACCGTGCCGGCGGAGGCGTCCACCGGGCCGGCGCTGCCGATGCCGAGGGCACGGGCGCGCTCCCACAGCGGCGAGGCCGCGAGGTCCCCGAGCACCTCCTCGACGGCCCGCATCACGGTGTCGCCGTCCTGCCGGGCCGGCGTGGGCCGCCAGGCGCGGACCAGGATCGCGCCGCCGCCGTCCACCAGCGCGCCGGCGATCTTGGTGCCGCCGATGTCCAGCGCGGCCACGAGGTCGGTGTCCATCAGTCTCGGTTCCCCCCGTCAACCATCGGAAAAAGGGCGAGCCGGTCCAGCGGTGGGGACGTGGGCCGGGATCGCGGTGGACAGTCTCTCCCGCATCTGACAACGTTGTCCAGGGCCTATGCTCGTCGGCACATCCTCAACCGCCTCCCGGGTCGCCCGCACCGCACGCGTCTCCGTGGACAACAGGACAGGACCCGCCTCGTGCCCGAGACGCCCCGCCGCGCAGCCGGCATCTCCGCGAACCGCTACGGCAATCGTCCCACCATGAAGGACGTGGCGGCACGCGCGGGGGTGGGACTGAAGACCGTCTCGCGCGTGGTGAACGGCGAACCGGGGGTCACGCCGGAGACGGAACGACGTGTCCAGGAGGCCATCGAGGCACTCGGCTTCCGCCGCAACGACAGCGCGCGCGTCCTGCGCAAGGGCCGCACCGCCAGCATCGGCCTGGTCCTCGAGGACCTCGCCGACCCCTTCTACGGCCCCCTCAGCCGGGCCGTGGAGGAGATGGCGCGGGCCCACGGCGCGCTGCTCATCAACGGCTCCAGCGCCGAGGACCCGGACCGCGAACAGGAGTTGGCGCTGGCCCTGTGCGCGCGCCGGGTCGACGGGCTGGTGGTCATCCCGGCCGGCGACGACCACCGCTACCTGGAACCGGAGATCAAGGCCGGCGTGGCGACGGTGTTCGTCGACCGGCCCGCCGGCGGGATCGACGCCGACTGCGTCCTGTCGGACAACTTCGGCGGGGCCAGGGAGGGCGTCGCCCACCTCGTCGCGCACGGGCACCGCAGGATCGGCTTCATCGGGGACATGCCGCGCATCCACACCGCGGCCGAGCGGCTGCGCGGTTACCGGGCGGCCATGGAGGACGCGGGGACGACCGTGGAGGACGCCTGGATGTCCCTGGGCGTCACCGATCCCGCACGGGTGCGCCGGGCGGCGCGGGAGATGCTCGCCGGGCCCGCCCCGGTCACCGCGATCTTCTCGGGCAACAACCGGGTGACCGTCACCGTGATCCGGGTGCTCGCCGGACAGAGCCGCCCCGTCGCCCTGGTGGGCTTCGACGACCTGGAACTGGCCGACCTGCTCGATCCGGGCGTCACGGTGGTCGCGCAGGACGCCGCCGCGCTGGGCCGTACCGCCGCCGACCGCCTGTTCCGGCAGCTGGACGGGACCCTGATCGCCCCGGAGCGCATCACCCTGCCCACCCGGCTCATCGCCCGCGGCTCGGGCGAACTGCCGCCGGCGGACTGAGCCGGCCCCGGACGGGCCCACGGAGCGCGGCGCGGCGCGTCCGCCCGCCGGTCCGCCCGCTTCCCGCGTGCGGCACGCCGCGCCCCTCGCGGGCGCCGGACGCGGGCGGGGCACGGCCGGCGCCTCCCTGCCGTGCGGACGCGCCGCGCGCCTGCTCGCCGCGGCTACCTCCCGGGTGCCGTCGGACCGCCCCGGTGACCGCCCCGGCGCGGTGCCGCGAAGTCCTCCAGGGCGGCCCGTGTCAGCCCGGTCGCGGCGGTCACCTCGGCCGTGTCGAGGGCGCCGCAGTCCAGACCGCGCAGAAGGTGCCCGCCGAGGGCCTTGGCGGTCGCCGGCTCGTCCATCACGTCACCGCCGGCCCGGTCGGCGTACCGGGACAGGCGCTCGGCGGCCTGCGCGAAGCCTTCGCGGTAGAAGGCGAAGACGGCCGCGTAGCGGGTCGGGAGGTGACCGGGGTGCATGTCCCAGCCCTGGTAGTAGGCGCGGGCCAGGGCCCGGCGGGTGAGGCCGTAGTGCAGGCGCCAGGCGTCGTGGACCCGGGCGGTGGGGCCCACCGGCAGGACGTTGGTGGAACCGTCGCAGACGCGTACGCCGGTGCCGGCGGCTGCGACCTGCATGACGGCCTTGGCGTGGTCGGCGGCGGGATGGTCGCTCGCCTGGTGGGCGGCGGACACGCCGAGGCAGGCGCTGTAGTCGAAGGTGCCGTAGTGCAGTCCGGTGGCGCGCCCCTCGGCGGCCTGGATCATCCGGGCGACCGTGGCGGTGCCGTCGGCGGCGAGGACGGCCTGGCTGGTCTCGATCTGGATCTCGAAGCCGAGCCGGCCGGGGGTGAGCCCGCGCGTCTCCTCGAAGGCCTCCAGGAGCCGGACCATCGCGGTGACCTGCTCGGCGTAGGTCACCTTCGGCAGGGTCAGCGCCAGCCCGTCGGGCAGGCCGCCCGCTTCCATCAGGCCGGTGAGGAAGATGTCGAGGGTACGGATGCCCCGGTCGCGGACGGCCGCCTCCATGCCCTTCATGCGGATGCCCGCGCAGGGGGGCGCCGTGCCCGCGGCGCACGCCTCGGCGATCAGCCGGGCGGCGCGGGCGGCCGCCTCGTCCTCCTCGGCGTCGGGCCGGAGGCCGTACCCGTCCTCGAAGTCGACGCGCAGGTCCTCGATCGGCTCGCGCTCCAGCTTGGCGCGCACGCGCGTGTACACGGGCTCGGCGAGTTCACCGGGGAGGCCGAGGACGGCGGCGAGGGACGCGGCGTCGGGGGCGTGCTCGTCGAGGGCGGCGAGGGCGCGCTCGCCCCAGGAGCGGACGGTGTCGGCGGCGAAGGCGTCGCCGGGGACGTAGACGGTGTGGACGGGCTGGCGGGTGCCGGGGTCTCCGGGGTAGCGCCGTTCGAGTTCGGCGTCGACCGGGGCGAGGGAGGCGCCGATCTCCTCGCCGACGGCGCTCGCGAGGCTCGTCGTCACGGTCTCCTGCCGGCCCCGACCATCCATTCCCGCACCCTTCCGCTTTCCGCCGTACGGAATCAACAATTCGTTGAAGGAAGCTAACCGTGGGGTTTCCGCGGGGTCAACACCCTGTCCACGCCCCGGCACCCGGGTCTCTTCCGTCACAAGGCGCCCTTGTGCCGCGAGGCCCTCTTCCGTCCGCCCGTTCGCGCGCTCACCCTGGCAGGAGAGGGAGAAGGAGGCCACTTGGCGGACGACGGAGGACCCACGCGGCGCACGGGGCTGCGGACCGTGCTGGCCGCGGCCGTCGGCGTCCCCCTGATCGGGACGCTCCGGGCCTCCTCGGCCGGCCGCGTCCCCTCGGCCGGCCGGGGCTCGTTCAGGCGGGCCGCCGCCCCGCGCCTGGAGGTCATGACCTTCAACCTCCGGTTCCCCGGCACCGAGGGACCCCACAGCTGGGCGGCCCGCCGGCCGGCGATGCGCGCCCTGCTGCGCGCGGCGGCCCCTCATGTCATCGGCACCCAGGAGGGCGAACCGCCCCAGCTGCGGGACATCGAGGCCGACCTGGGGCCCCACTACGACTGGATCGGCACCGGCCGGGGCGGCGGCGACGAGGAGTCGATGGCCGTCTTCTACGACACCCGGCGCCTCGCCCCGGTCGAGCACGCCCACTTCTGGCTCTCCGACACCCCGGCGGTGCGCGGCTCCAACACCTGGGGCGGAGCCCATCCCCGGATGGTCACCTGGGTCCGCTTCCGTGACCTGGAGGCGCCGGGGCGCCAGTTCCGCCTCCTCAACACCCACCTCGACAACGCCGGGGAGTACGCCCGCGAACGCGCCGCCGCGATGATCGCCGAGCGCCTGGCCGCGTTCGGTCCCGGCCTGCCCCTGCTGGTCACCGGCGACTTCAACGCCCCCGCCCGGCACGGCACGGTCCACGACACGCTGCTGGCCGCCGGTCTGGTCGACACCTGGGACACGGCGCGGCGGCGCGGTCCGGAGTACGGGACGTTCCACGCGTACCGGGGTCCGCGGCCGGGCGGGGACCGCATCGACTGGATCCTGGCGACGCCGGACGTGACGGTCCACCGGACGTGGGCGGACACCTTCTCGCTGGACGGCCGGTACCCGAGCGATCATCTGCCGGTGTGCGCCTCGGTGTCCCCGGGATGAGCCGAGGCCCCCGTGACCGGTCCGGTCACGGGGGCCTCGCACAGCGGCGTCCGGGGATCAGCCCTTGCGGGTCTTGATCTCCTCGGTGAGCTGCGGGACGACGTCGAACAGGTCGCCGACGACGCCGTAGTCGACCAGGTCGAAGATCGGGGCCTCGGCGTCCTTGTTGACGGCCACGATGGTCTTCGAGGTCTGCATGCCGGCGCGGTGCTGGATGGCGCCGGAGATGCCGTTGGCGATGTACAGCTGCGGCGACACGGACTTGCCGGTCTGGCCGACCTGGTTGGTGTGCGGGTACCAGCCGGCGTCCACCGCGGCGCGCGAGGCGCCGACGGCCGCGCCGAGGGAGTCGGCGAGGGCCTCGATGACCGCGAAGTTCTCCGCGCCGTTGACGCCGCGGCCGCCGGAGACGACGATCGCGGCCTCGGTCAGCTCGGGGCGGCCCGTCGACTCGCGGGGGGTGCGGCCGGTGACCTTGGTGCCGGTCGCCTGGGCGGAGAAGGTCACCGCGAGGGCCTCGACGGCGCCGGCGGCCGGAGCGGCCTCGACGGCGGCGCTGTTCGGCTTCACGGTGATGACCGGGGTGCCCTTGACGACCCGGGACCTGGTCGTGAAGGACGCGGCGAACACCGACTGGGTGGCCACCGGGCCCTCCTCGCCGGTCTCCAGGTCGACGGCGTCGGTGATGATGCCGGAGGCGGTGCGCAGCGCCAGACGGGCGGCGATCTCCTTGCCCTCCGCGGAGGACGACAGCAGCACGGCGGCCGGGGAGATGGCCTCGACGGCGGCCTGGAGCGCGTCGACCTTCGGCACGACCAGGTAGTCGGCGTACTCGGACGCGTCGTGCGTGAGGACCTTGACCGCGCCGTGCTCGGCGAGGACGGCGGCGGTGTCGGCGGCGCCGCTGCCCAGGGCCACGGCGACCGGCTCGCCGATACGGCGGGCCAGGGTCAGCAGCTCCAGGGTGGGCTTGCGGACGGCACCGTCCACGTGGTCGACGTAGACGAGGACTTCAGCCATGGGATTGCTCTCCTGCGAAACGAAGTTGAGGGGCGGTCGGCGAGCGGGGCTCAGATGAACTTCTGGCCCGCGAGGAACTCGGCGAGCTGCTTGCCGCCCTCGCCCTCGTCCTTGACGATCGTGCCGGCGGTGCGGGCCGGACGCGCGGTCGCGGACTCGACCTTGGTCCAGGCGCCTTCCAGACCGACCTCGTCGGCCTCGATGTCGAGGTCGGACAGGTCCCAGGACTCCACCGGCTTCTTCTTGGCGGCCATGATGCCCTTGAAGGACGGGTAACGGGCCTCGCCGGACTGGTCGGTGACCGACACGACGGCCGGCAGGGAGGCCTCGAGCTGCTCCGAGGCGGTGTCGCCGTCGCGACGGCCCTTGACGGTGCCGCCCTCGACCGAGACCTCGGACAGCAGGGAGACCTGCGGGACGCCCAGGCGCTCGGCCACCAGGGCCGGGACGACGCCCATGGTGCCGTCGGTGGAGGCCATGCCGGAGACGACCAGGTCGTAGCCGGCCTTCTCGATCGCCTTGGCCAGCACCAGGGAGGTGCCGATGGCGTCGGTGCCGTGCAGGTCGTCGTCCTCGACGTGGATCGCCTTGTCGGCACCCATGGACAGGGCCTTGCGCAGCGCGTCCTTGGCGTCCTCGGGGCCCACCGTCAGGACGGTGACCTCGACGTCGTCGTCGGAATTCTCGGAGATCTGCAGCGCCTGCTCGACCGCGTACTCGTCGAGCTCGGAGAGCAGACCGTCCACGTCGTCCCGGTCGACGGTCAGGTCATCGGCGAAGTGCCGGTCGCCAGTGGCGTCGGGCACGTACTTCACAGTGACAACGATCCTCAAGCTCACGCCGGCTCTCCTACTGCATCGTCAGTTCTGGCTGCCTTCTTTCAGGCAGCATAGGCGCCACAAGCGGCCGATCCCGATCGGGGCGGCCTGCGTCCCCGAACGAAATATTACTCACCAGTACACCCATTCCCTGCCCGCTAAGCAAGCGCTTTGAACTGTGACCTCCGCAACGCAGCGTAACCGGAACCGGACCGCTCCGCGGGAGCGCGCGCAGGCGGTTCAGTCCCGCAGGGCCGTGAAACGCCCCTGGTGGTAGAGCAACGGGCGGCCCGCGCCCGCGGGGTCGCCCAGGACGACCTCCGCGAGGACGATCCGGTGGTCCCCGGCGGGCACGCGCGCGACGACCCGGCACACCAGCCAGGCGAGCACGTCGTCCAGGACGGGGACGCCCTCGGGGCCCTCGCGCCAGGAGGTCGGCGCGCCGAACCGGTCGGCACCGCTGCGCGCGAAGGTGGCGGCCAGTTCGCGCTGGTGCTCGCCGAGTATGTGCACGCCGACATGGCCGGCCTGCGAGATCGCCGGCCAGCTGGAGGCCCCGGTGCCGACGCCGAAGGACAGCATCGGCGGCTCGGCGGAGACGGAGGCGAGCGAGGTGGCGGTGAAGCCGACCGGTCCGCTCGCGCCGGGCGCCGTGATCACGGCCACACCGGCCGCGTGACGGCGGAAGACGGAGCGCAGCAGGTCGGGGGAGGCGGGCCGGGCGGTGCGGAGGTCGGGCGTGGCCGTCATGGAGGGGTCCTGGTCCTTCTGCCGGAGGTGGTGTGCGGAGGCGCGGCTGCTCAACGGCCCGGACAGCACGCGCTCGCGGTGCGGACGAGGTCGACGTGCGCCCGTCCGTGGAGAAGGAGTTCCTCGGGCATACGGTCAGGCTGACGATAGTTGGCGGGTGCAGTCAAGTACGTCCCGGCATCCGGGAGCGGGCTCACCGCCGGCCGCACGGGCTCACACCGCCTCGCCCAGGGCCGCGATGACGTCGGCCTTGCGGGGCTGCCCGGTGGCGCGGCGCACGACGTGGCCGTCGGCGTCCAGCACCAGCACGGTCGGGGTCTTGAGCACGGCGAGTTCCCGGACGAGGTCGAGATGCGCCTCGGCGTCGATCTCGATGTGGGCCACTCCGGGGACCAGGTCCGCCACCTCGCCCAGGACGCGGCGGGTCGCCCGGCAGGGGGCGCAGAAGGCGCTGGAGAACTGCACGAGCGTCGCCCGCTCGCCGAGTTCCCCGCCCAGCCGGTCGGCCCCGAGCCGCTGTCCTTCGTCGCGTCCTCGCACGCGCACCCTCCCGCTCCGCCGCCGGTTCCGCGCTCCGCAGGTGCTCGCCGCCGCGAGCACCGCCACGCACACCGTCGGTCCGGTCATCATCCCCACCAGCATTCATCAGACCGCAAAGATTCCCGCCCGCCCCCTCCCCCGCCGTCGCGGAACGCCTGATCCATGGACATCGATGCGAGAGGGCCGCGGTCCGGGGCGGCCGCCACGACCGTCGTACCGGCGGTCGCGCCGATCACCCGGAGCCCCTGGCCGCCGGCCCGGCAGACGCCGGCGTTCGCGCTCGGCGCGGTCGGTGGGGTCGGCGGAATCGGGCGTTCGCCGTACGGCTCGGCCTTCCGGGCGGCCGTCCGTCCGAAGCCGGGGCCGCCCGGCGCCTTCGAGGCGCCGCGGCCGGCGCGGTTCGCGCAGGCCGTGGGACTCGTCTTCGCGGGCCTGGGCCTGATCGGTCTCACGCTCGGCCCGCAGTGGCTCGGCCTGGCGGCGACGGGGGCGGCGCTCGCGGCGCGTTCCTCGACGCCGCCTTCGGGTACCGCCTGGGCCGCGAGACGTACCTGCCGGCACGGCGGGTCACGGTACGGGCGAGGTAAAGAAGACCTAAAGGCGCGAGGTGGATCACGGGAGGTGGACGTGACGAGAATCTCGCGGCCGGCGGGCACCAGGACTGGCTACCCGGCCGTTCTTCGGGCACGATCTGCGAGATGCCGTAAACCTACGGCTGCGTAACTTTGCCGCCGGGGAGCCGCTCCCGGGCAGAGATCAGGAAGGGTTCGCGCCGCCCATGGCAGAGCTTGTCTACCGTCCCGTCGTCGGCCTCGCCCAGACGCTGTTCAAGGTCTGGGATCTCAAGATCGACTGCAAGGGCTCGGAGAACATCCCGCGCTCGGGCGGAGCCGTGCTGGTGAGCAACCACATCAGCTACCTCGACTTCATCTTCAACGGCCTCGCGGCGCTCCCGCAGAAACGCCTCGTCCGCTTCATGGCGAAGGAGTCCGTCTTCCGCCACAAGGTCTCCGGACCGCTGATGCGCGGCATGAAGCACATCCCGGTGGACCGCGAGCAGGGCGAGGCGGCCTACGCGCACGCCCTGGACTCGCTGCGCTCCGGCGAGATCGTCGGTGTCTTCCCCGAGGCCACCATCTCGGAGTCGTTCACGCTGAAGACCTTCAAGTCGGGGGCCGCGCGACTGGCCCAGGAGGCGGGCGTGCCCCTGGTGCCGATGGCCGTGTGGGGGACGCAGCGGCTGTGGACCAAGGGTCACCCGCGCAACTTCAAGCGCAGCCACACCCCGATCACCATGCGGGTCGGCGAGGCCCTGGAGGCGTCCCGGGACAAGTACGCGGGCGCCCTCACCCGGCAGCTGCGCGAGCGGGTCCAGGAACTGCTGGAGGCGGCCCAGCGCGCCTACCCGGTCCGCCCCAAGGACGCGGGCGACACCTGGTGGATGCCGGCCCACCTGGGCGGCACGGCGCCGACCCCGGAGCAGGTCCGCGCGGCCGAGGCCCGCTGACCCCGTCCCCCGCCTCCGGGGAGCGGTCCGGCGGCCGACAGGGTCCCGGCGGGGAACCGGGAGCCCGGCCTCCGAGGCATCGGTGGTGGTCGACGACGTACCGGGCGAGCACGCGGGCGACGCCGGGCGCCACGCCGTCGGGCGGTTCGACGTCGTTCAGGACCGCGGCCACCGCGAAGGCGGCGCGGGCATGGGCAAGGGTGTGCGGCACGTCGCCGCCGGCGGCTCGGGTGGCCGCGTCCGCCACCGCGCCGAGCACCCCGCCGTCGCCGCAGGGTGTTCGTGCACCAGGAGCGCGCCTACGGCGTCGAGGCGCCCGAGGTCGTCGCCCGGGTGGCGCGGGGTCCGCCGACCGCCCGGCCCGCTGGCGCGGTTCGCCGCTTCCGTCCGCATCGGCCTCTCGGGCCTCTCCCCCCTCGCGCATGCCGGGGAGGTCGGCGACCGCGACCGTCCGGGTGCGCGGCGGGATGTCACAGCGAGGTGGGGAGCGTCCTCCAGAGGTGGGGACGGTCGGGGGCGGCCTGGAGCGCGCGCAGGACGGGCGGGGGCGGCGCGGTGTACAGGACGGGGTGGTCGCGCTCGCCGGCGGCGGTGTCGGGGCGGAAGGCCAGCCGTTCGCCGTCCAGGGAGAACCGGGCGTCCACTCCCGGCTTGTTGCCGCGGGGGTCCTGGCGGTGCCAGGCGCCGTCGAAGCGGACGGCGACCAGCCCGTGGAGCACGTCGAACGTCTGGTAGCACAGGGCGGTCGGGATGTCCTCGGCGCGCAGCAGCGCGGCCAGCGCGTGGGCCTTGGCATAGCAGATGCCGGTGCGCAGCTCCAGCACGTCGGAGGCGCGCCAGGTGACCCGCGGATCGCCGGAGTCCTGGGAGTGGGGGATGGTGTCCCGCACGAATTCGAAGGCCAGCCGCGCATAGTCATACGAGTCGTCCGCGTCCTTGGCCAGCCGCGCGGCGGTGTCCCGGACCAGGGGGTGCTGGTGGTCGATGACCTCATCGGCCGCCAGATACGCGGACAGGTCGGGGTTTTCCTGGATCAGCTGCATGCCTGGAGAGCATAGGAAAGCGATCACCCGAACGTCAATCGTTTTTCAGGTGATCGCATACCTATGCACAACGTGTGATCGCTGCCGCGGTCGCCGCTAGCGAGCCGTCTCCTCCTTGAGCGCCGCCAGGAACGCGTCGACGTCCTCCTCCGTGGTGTCGAAGGAGCACATCCAGCGCACCACGCCGGCCGGCTCGTCCCAGAAGTAGAAGCGGAACCGCTTCTGGAGCCGCTCGCCCACGTCGTGCGGCAGCCTGGCGAAGACGCCGTTGGCCTGCACGGGGTGGAGGATCTCCACCCCGTCCACCGCGCGCACGCCCTCGGCCAGCCGCTGCGCCATCTCGTTGGCGTGCCGCGCGTTGCGCAGCCAGAGGTCCTTGGCCAGCAGGGCCTCCAACTGCACCGACACGAACCGCATCTTGGAGGCGAGCTGCATGGACAGCTTGCGCAGGTGCTTCATGTGGGAGACGGCGTCCTGGTTCAGCACCACGACCGCCTCGCCGAACAGCGCGCCGTTCTTCGTCCCGCCGAGCGAGAGGATGTCGACGCCGACCGCGTTGGTGAAGGTGCGCATCGGCACGTCCAGGGAGGCGGCCGCGTTGGCGATGCGGGAGCCGTCCAGGTGCACCTTCATGCCGTGCGCGTGGGCGTGCTCGCAGATCGCGCGGATCTCGGCGGGCGTGTAGAGGGTGCCCAGCTCCGTGCTCTGGGTGATCGAGACGACCTGCGGCATCGCCCGGTGCTCGTCCTCCCAGCCGAACGCCTGCCGGTCGATCAGCTCGGGGGTGAGCTTGCCGTCCGGCGTCGGGACGGTGAGCAGTTTCAGGCCGCCCATGCGCTCCGGCGCGCCGCCCTCGTCCACGTTGATGTGGGCGCTCTCGGCGCAGATCACCGCGCCCCAGCGGTCGGTGACCGCCTGCAGCGCGACGACGTTGGCGCCGGTGCCGTTGAAGACCGGGAACGCCTCCGCCGTCGGCCCGAAGTGGCCGCGGACGATCCGCTGGAGGTTCTCGGTGTAGTCGTCCTCGCCGTAGGCGACCTGGTGGCCGCCGTTGGCCAGGGCCAGGGCGGCCATCACCTCCGGGTGGGCTCCGGCGTAGTTGTCGCTGGCGAAACCGCGGACCTCCGGGTCGTGATGACGACGCGCGTCGGTCCTGGGGGGGTTCACGGCTTCTCGGTGAGCCACAGACGGTGTCCGTTCACTTCGGCGGCGGGCTTCTCCCAGACGTCGGCGATGGCCTCGGCCAGGTCCTTGACGTCGGTGAAGCCCGCGAACTTCGCGTTGGGCCGCTCGGCGCGCATCGCGTCGTGCACCAGCGCCTTCACCACCAGGATCGCAGCCGCCGAGTTCGGCCCGTCGGGTCCCCCCGCCTTGCGGAAGTAGTCGGCCATCGAGAGCGTCCACGCCTCGGCGGCGGCCTTGCCGGCGGCGTACGCGGCGTTGCCCGCCGTGGGCTTGCTGGCTCCCGCGGCGCTGATCAGGACGTACCGGCCGCGGTCGCTGCGCTGGAGCGCCTCGTGGAAGGCGAGCGACGTGTGCTGCACGGTGCGGATCAGCAGCAGTTCCAGGAAGTCCCAGTCGTCCAGGCTGGTCTTGGTGAAGGTCTCGCTGCCGCGCCAGCCGCCGACGAGGTGCACGAGACCGTCCACCCGGCCGAGGTCCTTCTCGATCCGGGCGGCCCAGTCCTGGGTGGACTTCAGGTCGAGCAGGTCGACCGGCTCGCCCATGACGGTGGCGCCGCCGGCGGCGTAGCTCGCCGCGTCGACGGCCTCCGCGAGCCGCTCCGGGTCGTTGTCCGCGCCCACCACGGTCGCGCCCGCCTCGGCGAGCCTGATCAGCGCCGCCCGGCCGGCGGGTCCGCCCGCGCCGGCCACCGCGATCACCGCACCGCTGAGAGCCCCGTTCCCCATGGTCTTCGCCTCCTGAGCAGTGTTCTCGGTACGCAGGTCGCTCACGCGGCGATCCGCTCGGCGCCGTCCGCGGTGATGCCCCGGGTGGAGGCGATCACGTTCTTCAGCTTCTTGGACAGCGCCTCATAGAACATGCTCAGCGGAAACTCGTCCGGAAGCACGTCGTCGACGAGCCTGCGGGGCGGCTGGGTCAGGTCCAGGGCGTCCGGCCCCTTGGCCCACTTGGATCCGGGGTGCGGGGCGAGGTAGGTGGAGACCAGCTCGTAGCCGGCGAACCAGTGGACGAGCTTGGGGCGGTCGATGCCGTCGCGGTAGAGCTTCTCGATCTCGGCGCACAGTTCGTTGGTGACCTGCGGGGCGCGCTGCCAGTCGATGTGCAGCTTGTTGTCGGTCCAGCGGACGACGTCGTGCTGGTGCAGGTAGGCGAAGAGGAGCTGGCCGCCGAGGCCGTCGTAGTTGCGCACCCGCTCGCCGGTGACCGGGAAGCGGAACATGCGGTCGAAGAGGACCGCGTACTGCACGTCACGGGCCTGCGGGACGCCGTCGGCCTCCAGCTTCACGGCCTCCTTGAAGGCGGTGAGGTCGCAGCGCAGCTCTTCCAGGCCGTACATCCAGAACGGCTGGCGCTGCTTGATCATGAAGGGGTCGAAGGGCAGGTCGCCGTGGCTGTGGGTGCGGTCGTGGACCATGTCCCACAGCACGAAGGCCTCCTCGCAGCGCTTCTGGTCATGGACCATGGCGGCGATGTCCTCGGGCAGTTCCAGGCCCAGGATGCCGACCGCCGCGTCGGTGACGCGACGGAAGCGGGCCGCCTCGCGGTCGCAGAAGATGCCACCCCAGGAGAAACGTTCCGGCGCCTCGCGGACGGCGATGGTCTCCGGGAAGAGGACGGCCGAGTTGGTGTCGTAGCCGGCCGTGAAGTCCTCGAACTTGATGCCGCAGAACAGCGGGTTGTCGTAGCGGGTGCGCTCCAGCTCGGCCAGCCAGTCCGGCCAGACCATGCGCAGCACGACCGCCTCGAGGTTGCGGTCCGGGTTGCCGTTCTGCGTGTACATCGGGAAGACGACCAGGTGCTGGAGGCCGTCCGCGCGGCCGGCGGCGGGCTGGAAGGCCAGCAGCGAGTCCAGGAAGTCCGGCACCTCGAAGCCGCCCTCGGCCCACCGGTCCAGGTCCTTCACCAGGGCGCGGTGGTAGTCGGCGTCGTGCGGCAGCAGCGGCGACAGCTCCTCGACCGCGGCGGTCACCCGCTGCACGGCCCGCTCGGCGTCGGCGCGCCCGGGGGCGCCCTCGGCGGCGAAGTCGATCGATCCGTCCTTCGCCTGCCAGGGCCGGATCCGCTCCACGGCATCCTTGAGCACGGGCCAGGCCGGGTGCTCCACCACCCTGACCACGGGAGGAACCCGCCCCTCCGAACCCGCCTGCACAAGAATTTCCGTCATGTCCCATCCTCCACGGAGAACCTCACGTACGGACACCGTATGCATAAGAGGTTTCTTCCAGCAAGATGACCTTCGGGAAAATATCCTGCTCACCCCCATGGTAACCGTGTTTTTTCCTGTACGTCATCGGGTGGTCGGGGGCTTCCCCGGAGGCTTCCGGCGCGTGTCGCCGGGTAGGGGTCCCCGCGGTGCGCGCCGGCCGCACCGGTCCGTCCAGGGAAGCGAGTCGTGACGTGAACGTCCCCACCATCGGCCACCGCGGGATCATGGGCGTCGAGCCCGAGAACACCCTCAGGTCGTTCGTCGCCGCCGAGCGGGCCGGTCTCGACGCGGTCGAGCTGGATCTGCACCTGAGCAAGGACGGCGCGCTCGTGGTGATGCACGACGCCGACGTGGACCGCACCACGGACGGGAGCGGTCCGGTCGCCGACCACACCCTCGCGCAGCTGCGCGCCCTGGACGCCGGGCTCGGTGAGCGGGTGCCGGTCTTCGAGGAGGTCCTGGCGGCGGTGTCGGTGCCGCTCCAGGCCGAGATCAAGGACGTGCAGGCGGCGCGGGCGCTCGCCGAGGTGATGCTGGAGCGGGACCTGGTGGGGCGAGTGGAGGTGTCGTCGTTCCACGACGAGGCCGTCGCCGAGATCGCCCGGCTGGTTCCCGGCGTGCGCACCGCGCTCATCGACAGCCTCCACCCCGTCCGGCCCGGGCCGGACGGGCGGATCCCCCACGGCCCCGGCGTCGCGGAACGCGCGGTGGCCGCCGGCGCCGCGACCGTGTGCCTGAAACTGCGGCGGCTCACCCTGGAGCTCGTCGAGGAGGTCCGCGGACACGGCCTGCGGGTCATCGGCTGGGTGGTCAACACCCCGGACCAGCTGCGCCTGGCCCGGGCCTTCGGTCTGGACGGCGTGACCACGGACCGGCCGGAGATCGGGGGCGCGGGGCGGGTCTAGGGCGGGAGCGGGGGTCGGGGTCGGGGTCGGAAAGCAGGTCGAGGGCGGGGGCGGGGGCGCCGGTCGGCCGTGGGCCCGACGCCGACGGCCGGGTAGCGGGCCCGCCCACCGGTCACGGCGGACGGGCCCGCCGGCTGCGTCCGGGGGCGACGTACGGGCGGCGGGCGGGGTCACCGGCCGGGCCGGAAGCGAAGTCACCGGAGCGGGCTCCCGGCCGTCCCGGATCGGGCGCCCCGGCCGGCCGGGGGCCGGACACGCCGCCGTCTCACGGTGTGCGGCTCATCCGAGGGGCTTGACCAGCAGCTCGAATCGGAGGTCGTCGCGCTGCGGGATGCCGAAGCGCTCGTCGCCGTAGGGGAACGGCGTCATCCGGCCGGTACGGCGGTAGCCGCGCCGCTCGTACCAGGCGATGAGGTCGTCGCGCACCGAGATCACCGTCATGTGCATCTCGGTGACGCCCCATTCGGCGCGGGCCCGGCGCTCGGCCTCCTCCAGCACCGTCCGGCCCAGACCGCCGCCCTGGACGGTGGGGCTGACCGCGAACATGCCGAAGTAGGCGTGCTCGCCCCGGTGTTCGAGCTGGCAGCAGGCGATGATCCGGCCGTCCCGCTCCACCGTGAGCACCCGGGCGTCGGGCGAGGCGACGATCTCCCGGACCCCTTCGGGGTCGGTGCGCCGCCCCTGCAGGATGTCCGCCTCCGTGGTCCAGCCGGCCCGGCTGGATTCCCCGCGGTAGGCCGACTCGACGAGCGCGACCAGCGCGTCCACGTCGGCGTCGACGGCGTCACGGAAGCTGACATCGGTGGCGGTGGTGTCCATGCGGGGTTCTCCGGATCTGTGGCGCGGCTGGGCACCGCCGAGCCTAACCGTCGCCTACGCTCCGGATGCATGGTGCATGTACTCAGCAGTCGAATCCTGCTCCGCCCCACCGACCCCGAGCGCTCCCGCGCCTTCTACGGGGAACAACTGGGCCTCGCCGTGTACCGCGAGTTCGGTACGGGCCCGGAGCGGGGCACCGTCTACTTCCTCGGCGGCGGGTTCCTGGAGGTCTCGGGACGGGCCCCGGCCCCGCCGGACCCCGCCGTACGACTGTGGATGCAGGTCCCCGACGCGGCGGCGGCCCACGAGGAGCTGACGGCCGCGGGGGTGGAGGTCGTCCGGCCGCCGGTGAAGGAGCCGTGGGGCCTGGTCGAGATGTGGATCGCCGACCCTGACGGGACGCCGATCGTGCTGGTGGAGGTGCCCGCCGACCATCCGCTGCGGTACCGGCCGGGTGTCTGACCTCAGCGGATGCCGGGGAGTCGGCCCGGGCTTAGCGTGCTGAGGGGGTGGTCCCTCTGCCGGAAGGAACGCCATGAAGCTCGACGTGCCCGTGCCCGGTGGGCCCTGCTGGGTCGAGCTGGGCACCGACGACCTGGCGGCCGCCCAGCGGTTCTACGCGGAGTTGTTCGGCTGGCGGTGCGAGACCGATCCGAGGGAGGAGGCGGGCGGCTACACCGTCGCGCACCTCGGGGACGCCGCGGTCGCCGCCCTCAGCCCTCTCTACCAGAAGAGCCAGCCGGTGGCCTGGAACGTGTCCTTCGGGGTGTCGGACGCCGACGTCACCGCGCGGATGATCGAGGAGGCCGGGGGCAAGGTGCTGGTCGGCCCGATGGACGTGTTCGACATGGGCCGCTTCGTCGTGGCCCTCGACCCCGGCGGCGCCGCCTTCCAGCTGTGGCAGGCGCACGCCTTCCCGGGGGCCGGACTGTTCAACGCGCCCGGCTCGCTGGGCTGGGTGGAACTGCTGACCCGTGACACCGGGCGGGCGGAGGCGTTCTACACCACCGTGTTCGGGTGGACCGTGGCCACCTCCGAGTACTACACGCGGTGGGGCGTCGGCGGCGTCGACTTCGGCGGCATGATCGTGATGGACGACAAGTTCCCGCCCGAGGTGCCGCCGCACTGGCTCCCGTACTTCGCGGTGGCCGACGTGGACGCCGCGGCCCTGACGGCCGGACGGACGGGCGGGACGGCGCTGATGGAGCCGACCTCGGTGCCGGACGGTCCGCGGATCGCGGTGCTGCGGGACCCGCGGGGCGCGTTGTTCGGTGTGTACCGGGCCGCCGACGAGCGGTGAGCCCGGCGGCGGTCCGGCTTGGGGATCGACGTGGCCCCGCCTTCGGCTTCGGTCCGGCTCCGTCTTCGGCTTCGGCCTCGGCTTCGGTCAGATCCGCAGCGCCTGCATGTGCCCCTCCAGCCTGCTGAGCAACTCCCCCAGCAAGCCGGCGAGTTCGCCCTGCCGGTCGGCGTCCAGGGCGGACAGCACGGCGCTCTCGTAGGCGAGCTGCTCGGGCATGATGCCGTCGACCAGCACGCGGCCGGCCTCGGTGAGGCGCAGGTGGGCGACGCGGCGGTCCCGGGCGTCACCGCGGCGCTCCACCAGACCGCGTTCGGTCAGGTGCTTGACGCGTTTGGTGACGGCGGCTCCCGAGGAGAACGTCTCCCGGACGAGTTCGCCGGGGGTCAGTTCGTGGTCGGTGCGGCGCAGCGCACCGAGCAGGTCGAACTCCGCGCGGGTGAGCCCGGCACGCCGCAGGGGGGCGTCCTCGGCCTGCTGCAGCAGCGCGGCGCAGCGGTTGACCCGCCCGATGATCTCCATGGGCCCGGTGTCCAGCTCGGGCCGCACGGCCTGCCACTGCCGCACCACGGAGGCGACGGTGTCACCACGGTCCGCGGTCTCGCGGGGTGCGGCGGGCCGCCGGGCGGCCGCCTCGTCACCGGCCCCGGACAGTCGGCGGGCTCCGGTGTCCGGACCGGCGAAGGGCCGCCGCGCGCCTGTCCGGGTGGGCTGTTCCCGCACCTCGTCGCCCTCGTCGGCCGCCCGCCCCCGCCCGTCGCCGTTCCCGCCGGCCGGCCCGCCCGCGTCGTTCCCCTCCACGGACTGTCCCTGCGTCGCCGTCATGGCCGTACGTCCTCCGGTCTCGCCTCGTGGTGCCCGGTCAGGTGGAGTCCCTGGCGCCGGACCGTCGCGGCGAGCGTACGGTGTCCGTCCTGTTCGGCCGTGACGACCCGCTCCTGCGGCAGGGCGCGCTGCCACCACTCGCCGCTCGCGGCGTCGGCGGTGGCGCGCAGGTCGACCAGTGCGGCGGCGAGGGCGCGGCGGGCGGACTCCAGTGCCGCCGGGGCGGGGTCCGGACGGGCGAGGAGGCGGGCGGCGGTGTCGCGGGCGCGCTCGGCGGCCGTCAGGGCGTGTTCGAGACGGTCGCCGGAGCGGCGGTTGGTGACCGCGACGGCGGCGACGAAACCGACCAGCGCGCCGACGAGGGTGTCCGCGACCCGTTCGGCGATCAGCGTGCCCGCGTCCTGGTACCGGGCGAACTCGGTGATGAGCAGCGCCATCGGGGTGACGCAGACGCTGCCGAGCCAGTAGTTGCGGCCGATCAGCGCCTCCGCGCCGAAGTTCAGGGCGAGGCAGGTGAGGACCAGGGCGGCCTGGTGGAGGTGGGCGAGCGGGGCGATCGCGGCGAAGGCGAGCACGCCGAGGAGGTTGCCGACAACGCGCTGGACGCCGCGGTTCCAGGTGAGGGTGACGTTGGCCTGGTAGAGGGAGGCGGCGGTGACCAGGGCCCAGTAGGGCCGGCCGACACCGAGGGCGAGGGAGGCGTAGCCGGCCAGGGCGCAGCCGAGGGCGGTGCGGACGGCGAGCGGGGAGAGCGGGCCGAGGCGCCGCCACAGCGGCGTCCGCGGCGCGGCGGTCTCGTTGTCCACCCCGAGGATCTCGTCGTCGTCCACCAGGTCGTCGGGGCGCGGCACGGCCCCCGTGCCGCGCAGCGCGCGGGCCCAGTCGCGCAGTCGTACCGGGTCGGTGTCGGCGGGCGCGGCGAGGGCCACCTCGGCGCGCACCACGAGCCGCTCCAGCGCGCGTCCGGTGTCCCCGTCGCGGGCCGACAGCAGGGTCTGCCACGCGGCGTGCACGGCGGCGGCCGCGGCGGCGCGGGTACGGGCGTGCCCCTCGCCGGTGCCGCGTGTGGCGGCGTACGCGGCGGCGGCGTTCAGCGCCTGCGCGGTGGCACGGCGCTCCGGGCCGTGCGGACGCAGCAGGCCCGGCGCCATGCCGACGGCCCAGGACCAGGCGCCCGCGAGGAGCGTCAGGCCCAGGTGGCCGGGGATCTGACCGGGGGTCTGCGGCGCGAACAGCGCGGCGGAGCTGATGAAGGTGAGGATGACGTTGCCCGGCGGCCCGATCCGGGTGGCGTCGCAGAGCGTCTTCTGCGCGGCCGCGAGGAGGGCGCCGACGGTGACGAGGACGACGGCGTCGGCGGTGAGGGCGGCCGCGAGGAGCGCGACGGCGAGCCCGCCCGTCATCCCCAGCACCACCAGGGCCAGGACGCGGGCACGGGCGGTGTAGGGGCGGTTGTGGGCGTACAGCGCGCACAGGGATCCGGCCATGGTGTACATCGCCAGGTCGAGGCGGCCGAGGGCCAGCAGGATCAGGTTGGGCGGGGCGACGGCGGCGACGACGCTGCACGCGGGCTTGAACCAGATGTCGGAGGGACGCCCGAGTCTCAGCACCCCGGCCAGGGGGAGACGGATCCGGGGACCGGCTCGGTGGCGGGTACGGGGACCGGGATCGGGGCGGGGGTGGCCGCCGGGTCGCCGGGGGGTCGCGCTGTTCGAACTCATCCTCATCAATTTAGCAGGTGTTTTACCTGTAAATGATTTATCGGGACGCATCCGGACGCGCCGGGGCGCCGGACTCACCCGCCGTGCCCCTCCGAATGCTCCCCGTGTACACCCTTGCGCTCGCGTGCGCACCGCGTGCCGCGGGCATCGCCTTCCTGGACCGTCCGTCGAGCGGGGAGGTACGCGTGCACGGACCGGCATCGCCCGGCTGGCTGCTGGTCGCCGTGTGCGCGGCGACCGGCGCCTACTGCCTGCTGCGGATGCGCAGCAGTGACGAGACGCAGCGCCGGGCCGCGGGCGACGAGGCGCTGATGGGTTTCGGGATGGCCGTGATGGCCGTGCCGGGCACCGCGTTCGCCCCGCCCGCATGGGTCTGGCCGGTGTACGCGGCGGTCTTCGGCGGGGCCGCGCTGCGGGCCCTGTGGGCGGCGCGGACGGACTCGCACCACCTGCACCACCTGGTGGGCGCCGCGGCCATGGTCTACATGGCGGCCGTGATGGCGGCCTCCCCCTCGACGGGCCACGGGCACGGCGGTTCCGGGACGCCCGTGCTGACGGGCGTCCTGCTGGTCTACTTCACGGCGTACGTCCTCGTCTCCGGGGTGCGGCTGCTGCCGGTGTCCGGGGCTCCGGGCGGCGCCGGCACGGCCGCGGGGGGCGCCGTGGCATGGGGCGACCGGCCCGAGCTGGCGCGCGCCTGCCGGCTGTCGATGGGGATCGGGATGCTCGCCATGCTGCCGGCCTTCTGAGGCGCCGGGCCCGGCGGGACGGCGGGACACCTCGGCCGGGCGTTGGCGGGCCGGGCCCGGCCGCCGTGGTCTGCGTCACTTGCCCACCGAGTCGTACCTCTGAGCGGCACGGCGCTCATAAGCTGCTCACCATGATGGTCCCCGCGGTGCTGCTGCTGCTCGGTGCGCTGACCGCCGTCGCCGCTCCGCGGCTGCTCGCGCGAGTGGACTGGCCGGACCGGGAACCGGTGGTCGCGCTGTGGGTCTGGCAGTGCGTGGTGGCGGCGGTGCTGATGTGTTGCGCGCTGGCGATGACGCTGAGCGCCGCGGCCGCCTGGCAGGCGGTGCGCGGGCACGTCTTCGCGCCGGCCCCGCACGCGGTCGTGGAGGCGTACGCCCTGAACGCGACCGGCCCCTGGGCGGCGGCGACCGCGGTGGCCCTGGCGGGTGGCGGGCTGTGGAGCGGGGCGATGCTGGTCCGCGAGATCGCCGCGGCGCGCACCCGGCTGCGTCACCAGCGACACGAACTGAGCCTGCGGGCACCCCTGTTGCCCGGCGAGGAACCCGCGGCCGGGCGGCTCGTGGTGCTGGAGGGGGAGCGATCGGACGCCTGGTGGCTGCCCGGCGGGGCGCCCCGGCTCGTCGTCACGACGGCCGCGCTGCGCCGGCTGCGGGGACGTCAGCTGGACGCGGTCCTCGCACACGAGCAGGGGCACGCCAGGGCCCGGCACGACTGGCTGCTGCACTGCTCGGCAGCGCTGGCCGCCGGTTTCCCGCAGGTGCCGGTGTTCGCCGCGTTCCGGGACGAGATGCACCGGCTGGTGGAGCTGGCCGCCGACGACACCGCCTCCCGACGCTTCGGCAGGCTGACGACCGCGCTCGCGCTGGTGCAACTGAACGAGGACCGGGGCGTGTTCGGCCCCTCCCCCGGCCCGCAGGCCCACGTTCCGCAGCGGGTGCAGCGGCTGCTGACGGCTCCGGGACGGCTCACCGCAGCCCGTCGGCTGCGGCTGACGGCCGCGGCCTCGCTGGTCCCGGTGCTTCCGGTAGTGGTGACGCTGGTGCCGGCGCTGCGGGCACTGGGCTGACGCGGCCCGGCCGCCGGGTTGGCCCGTCCCACAGCGGTTCGGCGAGGATCACTTCATGCACCGCCACTCCGTCGACTCCCCGCCCGCCCCGTCGCCGTACCGTGTCGCGATCCGCACCGCGACCGTCCTCGGCCTGTGCTCGCTCGTGCTGCTGATCCTGGTGGCCGTCCGGTGGCATCCCCTGGTCTCCGCCGACGGGGACGTCTCGCGCACGACCCACCGCTGGGCGGTCGCCGACCCCGGCGTCACCCACGCCTGCCGCATCCTGACGGACTGGGTCTGGGACCCGTTGACGATGCGGCTGCTGTGCGCCGCGGTGGCCGTGTGGCTGGTGTGGCGCCGCTCGGCGTGGTGGACGGCGGTGTGGCTGATCACGGTGTCGGCGGTCGGCACCGCTCTGCAGCAGGGGCTCAAGGCCGCGGTCGACCGCCGGCGCCCGGTCTGGACCGACCCCGTCGACTCCGCCCACTACGCGGCCTTCCCCTCCGGCCACGCCCTGACGGCCACCGTGGTCCTGGGCCTCCTCCTGTGGCTCCTGCACCGGCACGGCGCCGGGCCCGTCCTGTGGCGCACGGCGGTGGCGGTGACCGCCGTCTCGGTGGCGGGCGTCGGACTGACCCGCGTCTGGCTGGGGGTCCACTGGCCCACGGACGTCCTGGGCGGCTGGCTCATGGGCGCGACGCTGGTGTTCCTGGCGATCGCGGCACACATGAGGTGGCGTCCATGAGGCGGCGTCCGTGCCCCGCCGGGCGACCACGGCCCCGTACGCCGAGGTACCTGGTGCGCCGAGGGACCTGGTGCGCCGGGATGTGAGGGCCGGGCGACCGGTGCCGGACCCGCCGGGCGGAAGCCTCGCGCACACCGCACACCGCACACCGATGGGGCGGGAAGCGCGCGGGGAGCACGGAGTCGAGCCGTCAGGCTCCTCGGAAAGGCGCCGCAGGACACCATCGGCGACAAGCGCGCCCGCTCTGGACGATCCCCCGCGTCGCCCAGAGCGGGCGGCTTTCGGCACGCCTCCGCGAACGGAGCCGACCGGACCGCGTTGAGTATAGTTGGCTGGCAGCCAGTCAACGCAGGAGTTACAGGATGTCCCCGCGCAGCGCCTCGGTCAATGAAGAATTGCGTCGGCGTTCCCGGGAACGGCTCCTGCAGGCGGCCGTCGAGCTGGTCAGCGAGCGCGGGTACGAGGCGACGACGCTCGGCGCCATCGCGGACCGGGCGGGATCGGCCCGCGGTCTGGTCTCGTACTACTTCCCGGGCAAGCGCCAGCTGGTGCAGTCGGCCGTGCACCGGCTGATGCACCGGACGCTGGAGGAGGCGCTGGAGCGCGAGCCGCGCGCCGAGGACGGTCCGGAGCGGATGGCGCGGGCCCTCGACGCGATCCTGGGGCTGGCCCGGGACCGGACGGTGCTGATGCGCCAGCACATGGCGGGGCTGCTCCAGGCGGAGGGGTTCGTCCAGTGCCCCGAGCAACGGCGGCTGGCCGAACTGCTGCGGGACACGGTGGTCCGGCACGGCTCGCGGGACGTCGACGCCGACTACCCGATGCTGCGCTCCCTGCTCATGGGCGCCGTCTACGCAATGGTGCTGCCGAACGCGGGCATGCCCCTGACGCCGCTGCGGGCCGAACTGTTCGCCCGGTACCGGCTGGACTGGGCCCGGGGGGTCCCGCCGGACGCCGAGGCGCCCGGCGGGACGTGTGACACCGACTTCTCGCGCTTCTTCGCGACGGGCCGGTCGGCTCCGTCCGGCCCACGGGCCGCGGACCGGACGGAGGCGGAACCAGCGGACCGACCGGAGCCCGCGGACGGGCCGGAAACCGTCGGTCAGTCGAAGTAGTCCGGCTGCGTCTGGACGTTCAGCTCGCGCAGTCGCACGTGCTTGGCGGGGTCCGTGCGCCGGTCGTTGATCTTCAGCACGTCGAAGCCCTTGGCGATGTCGTTGGAGTAGATGTAGCCGTTGTAGTAGTACGCCGACCAGGGGCCGGCAGTTGTCAGCCGCTCGGTGTTGACCGGGCCGCGCTCGAAGTAGGCGATCTCCTTCGGGTGGGCGGAGTCGGTGAAGTCCCAGACGGAGACGCCGCCCTGGTACCAGGCCTGGACCATGATGTCCTTGCCCTTGACCGGGATCAGCGAGCCGTTGTGCGCGACGCAGACCTCGGTCGGCGCCTGGGGACGGTCGATCTTGAAGTAGCTGCGGAAGACGAGCTTGCGCTTGTCCCCCTTGCCGACGATGTCGTAGATGCCGTCGGCCCCCTTGTCCGGGCCGATCTCCGCGGTGCAGGTGGCCGCGCCGCCGCCGCCCAGCTCGTCGGTGAAGACGACCTTGTTCGCCTTCTGGTTGAAGGTCGCCGAGTGCCAGAACGCGAAGTTCACGTTGTCCTGGACCTGGTCGATGATCTTCGGGTTTTCCGGGTCCTTGATCGAGAACAGGATGCCGTCGCCCATGCAGGCGCCCGCCGCCAGGTCCTTCTCCGGCAGCACGGTGATGTCGTGGCATCCGGTCGTCTTGGAGACACCCGGGTTGGTGGGCCCGCCCGGGTTGCCGCCGCCGTCCGCTCCCTCGCCCGGGAACAGCACCGGGAAGTTCACGATCGCGGCCTTCTCCGGCGCCTTGCGCGGCACCTTGATGATCGAGATGCCGTCGTGCGGGGGCTGGCAGTCGGGGTAGGCCGCGTTGGGCGAGTACGACGAGACGTAGACGTAGACGTTCTTGCGCTCGGGCACCAGCGTGTGGGTGTGCGAACCGCAGGCGGTCTCGACGGCGGCGACGTACTTCGGGTTCGCCTTGTCGCTGATGTCGAAGACCTTCATGCCCTCCCACGAGGACTTCTCGGTCGCGGGCTGCGTAGTGCTGTTGCAACTGCTGTCGCTGCGCGAGGAGTCGGTGGACAGGAACAGCAGGTCCCCGGAGACGGAGACGTCGTTCTGCGAGCCGGGGCACAGCACCTGGGAGACCGTCTTCGGGGCCTTCGGGTCGCTGATGTCGAAGACGCGGAAGCCGTCGTAGTTGCCGGAGAAGGCGTACTTGCCCTGGAAGGCCAGGTCGGTGTTGGTGCCGGGCAGCAGGTCCTTGGGGATGTTGGCGAGATGCTCGATGTTGGCGGAGTGGACGATCTCGTCCTGGCCGGGCACCTCGCCGTCGGCGATCGCCTCGGCCACGTCGGCCCGCACCTTCTGGGACACCTCTCGCTCCACGGCCGGGCCGTCCCCCGGGTCGGGGGTCGCGACGGCCGGTGCCGCCGAGAGCAGCGTGGCCAGGAGTCCGGCACAGGCCGCGACAACCCCCAGCCGTCTGTGCCGCGTTCGGGATTCGTTCAACAGGGTCACTGCGTCCTCCCTAGTCTCCGTCCGCAGGGAACGGTTCACGGTCCTCCGAAGTATCGTCTTCATCATGCACAGATCAACAGTCGGCAACGCACTCGTCATGAATGTTTTCGATCAGTGAGGCGCAGACTCGTACCAGGACGGTCCGGGACCGTCCGCCCGCCCATGGCCGGTTCTGAACTCGCCAGCATCTGGAGGTCGTTGTGCCCGTCCGCCGTGCGTCCCTCGCCGCCGCCGCGCTGTTCGCCCTGGTCCTGACGGGCTGCGACGCCGGGTCGGACTCCGGACCGGGCGCGGCCGCCGGGCCGTCGGTGATCGTTCCGGGGCGGCCCGGAGAGGCGAACCGGACACTCTCCGCCCAGGACGCGGCGGAGCAGCGCGTCGACGACGACACCCCCAACAGCGCGGACGTCGACTTCGCCCGGATGATGATCGAGCACCACCGTCAGGCCCTGGAGATGACCGGACTCGCCCCGGAACAGGGCGAGTCGGCGAAGCTCAAGGCGCTCGCCTCCCGGATCACCGCCGCACAGGGCCCGGAGATCGAGGCCATGGAGAGCTGGCTGGCGACCTACGACAAGGACGGCGGCGGCGGCGCGGACGGTGGACACGAGCACGCCGCGATGCCCGGAATGGCGACCGAGGCGCAGCTGGAGAAGCTGCGGGCCGCGAGCGGCAAGGCCTTCGACCGGCTCTTCCTGACCCTGATGATCACTCACCACGAGGGGGCGATCACCATGGCCGCGGACGTCAAGGCGCAGGGGAACAACGTGCGGATCGAGGAGATGGCCGACGACGTCGTCGCGGAGCAGACGACGGAGATCACGCGGATGCGCGCGATGCTCTGACGCCCCAGGGCCCGGCGGCCGCGCGGCACACCGGCCGTGCCGTGCCCCGGGCGCGCAGCCGCCGGGCCGTGGCCACCGCCGGCGGCATCCTCGTCCCGCTCGGCCTGCCGCCCGTGCCGGGCGCGGTGGTGACGGCGGCCCCGGCACCGGTTCTCGGCGGTGGGGGCCCCGTGATGTCCGGGACCGTCGCGGCGAGCGGACCGCGGACGCCGGCCGGGGTCGACCTCGGGGGCGACCACGATCCGGCCGTGATGGCGGTGTCGGTGGCGGTGGGCGTGCCGGCGATGAGCGTGCCGGCGGTCCACGAGAGGTTCCCCGACTGGTTCCGGACGGTGATGAACAGCGGTGCCGGCGCGGGCCGCGTGACCGCGATCACCCTGAACCCGCCGTTCGACCGCCTTCCGCGGAGCGGGGGTTCACCCCTGCCGAAGACGCCGGTCCTCGCGGTCGGCGGCGTCGAGGACGGCGTCGAGAAGCCCCGGGAAGAGGTCGTCCAGGTCGTCCTTGCGCAGCCCGTTCATCTTGGCCGTGCCCCGGTAGACCTGCCGGAGGACGCCCGCCTCGCGCAGCACCCGGAAGTGGTGCGTGGTGGTCGACTTGGTGACCGGCAGGTCGAAGTGGGAGCAGGAGAGCTCGTCGCCGTCGCCGGCGGCGAGCTCCCGCACGATCCGCAGGCGCATCCGATCGGAGAGCGCGTGCAGCACGGTCTCCAGCCGGATCTCCTCGCGCGCCGGATGCGGGAGAGCACGGCTGCTCACTGCGGGGGCGGTCACGGCGGCTCCACTTCCTCGGGAGTCCTCATGGTACGAGATCCATCGTAGTTTGACACTCGACGTACTACGATGCCTATCGTACGAGTCGACCACCGGCCCCGTGACGAATGGAGTCCGCCGTGAGCGCGCTCTTCCAGCCCTACTCCCTGCGCGACGTGACGATCCCCAACCGGGTGTGGATGCCGCCCATGTGCCAGTACTCGGCCGCGCCCGAGGGCCCGCTGACCGGCGTCGCGACCGACTGGCACTTCGCGCACTACGCAGCCCGCGCGACGGGCGGCACCGGCCTGATCATCGTCGAGGCCACCGCCGTGTCCCCGGAGGGCCGCATCTCGCCGTACGACCTCGGCATCTGGAACGACACCCAGGTCGAGGCGCTCCGCCGGATCACCCGCTTCCTCGCCGGACAGGGCACCGTCCCGGCGATCCAGCTCGCCCACGCCGGCCGCAAGGCCTCCACCGACCGGCCCTGGAAGGGCGGGGCGCCCGTGGGACCGCAGGCCCACGGATGGCAGCCGGTGGGTCCGAGCCCGGTCCCCTTCGCCGGGAGCCACCCGGTGCCGAGCGAGCTGACCGCCGCCCGGATCGAGGAGATCGTCGGGGAGTTCCAGGACGCGGCGCGGCGCGCGCTCGCCGCCGGCTTCGAGATCGCCGAGATCCACGGCGCCCACGGCTATCTGATCGGCAACTTCCTCTCCCCGCACTCCAACCACCGCACCGACGAGTACGGCGGCTCCTACGAGAACCGCACCCGGTTCGCGCTGGAGGTCGTCGACGCCGTGCGGGCCGTGTGGCCCGACGACAAGCCGCTGTTCTTCCGCGTCTCCGCCACCGACTGGCTGGAGGAGGACGGCTGGACCCCCGACGAGACGGTCCGCTTCGCCCGTGAGCTGCACGCGCACGGCGTGGACCTGCTGGACGTGTCCACCGGTGGCAACGCCCCGGACGTGCGCATCCCGGTCGGCCCGGGCTACCAGGTCCCGTTCGCCGCGCGCGTGAAGGCCGAGACCCCCATGCCGGTCGCCGCGGTGGGCCTGATCACCGACGCCGGGCAGGCCGAGAAGATCCTGGCCAACGGCGAGGCCGACGCGGTGCTGCTCGGCCGCGAGCTGCTGCGCAACCCCTCCTGGGCACGGCAGGCGGCCCGCGAGAGGGGCGCCGAGGTGCGGGTGCCCGACCAGTACCACCGGTCGGTGTGAGTCACGGGCCCGGCCGGTCGAGCGCCGCGGCACCCTCGGGCGGGCACCGCGGCGCTCCCGGGCGGGCGCCGGTGGACACCGCCCCGCCGGGGTGGGTCTCCGGGCGGACGACGCCGTGCCGTCCGCCCCGAGGCGCGCCGCCGGTTCTCCACGCCGCCCTCGCGGGTGGCCTCGACCGGACCGGCTCGGCACCGCGTCCCGTTCAGCGTGGTGGCGTCAACCGACCGTGCACTGTGCCCCGTTCAGCGTGAAGGCCGAGGGCGCCCGGCTGTCGCCCGTGTGGCCGGCCTGGTAGCCCAGGGTGACGCTCGCGGCCGGCGCGAGTGTGCCGTTGTACGACGCGTTCGTGGCCGTCACCGCCCCGGAGGCCGGGGCGTAGGTGGCGCCCCAGCCATTGGTGACGGCCTGCCCGGCGGGCAGGGTGAAGCCGAGCCGCCAGCCGTTCACCGTCGAGGTGCCGGTGTTGGTCAGGGTCACCGAGGCGGTGAGACCGGTGTTCCACGCGTTGGTGGAGACGGTCACCCGGCAGGAGCCGGTGGGCTGGGGATCCGGTCCGGGCCCGCCGCCGGCGTCCAGGCCGAAGAAGGTGAGGACGCGGGCGGCCATGCCCCAGGCGTAGAGGTTGTGTCCGACGCCCTGGAGGCTGACGGCCTCCACCGGGGCCTGGTCACCGGTGCCGCCGTAGCGGGTGCGGGTCCAGCCGGTCTGCGGCGCGTCGGTGGCGGACGGGGTCTGGCCGAGCCCCCGCACCTCGGTCCACTGCTCGATCTCCTCGCCGAAGTTGGGGTAGCGCAGCACGTCGTCCTCGGTGCCGTGCCACAGCTGCATGCGCGGCCGGGGGCCGGTGTAGCCGGGGTACGCACCCCGCACCAGGTCGCCCCACTGCTGCGGGGTGCGCACGGCGGTGCCGCCGGAGCAGGCGCTGTTCCACTCGGAGCCGTCCGTGGTGGCGAAGCAGCCGAACGGGACCCCGGCGAACGCGGCGCCCGCCGCGAACACGTCGGGATAGTCGCCGAGCAGGACGTTGGTCATCATCGCGCCGGAGGAGATGCCGGTGGCGAACACGCGCGAGGTGTCGGCGGAGTACGCGGCGCTCACCCAGTCGATCATCGACTTGATCCCGACGGGGTCGCTGCCGCCGCCGCGGCGGAGCGCCTGCGGCGAGGAGACGTCGAAGCACTTGCTGCTGCGGGTGACGGACGGGTAGACGACCACGAAGCCGTACCGGTCGGCGAGTTGGGCGTACTCGGTGCCCGAGTGCATGGCCGGGCCGGAGCCGCCGCACCAGTGCACGGCGACGAGGACGGCGGGGTGGGCGGTGACGCCGGCCGGCGCGTACACGTACATCTGGAGGCCGCTGGGATTGGCGCCGAAGCCGGTGACCTCGGTGAGGGTGGCGGGCGGGACCGCCGTCGGCGCGGAGGGCGGCCGGGCGGCGGCGGTGGGGGCGGCGAGCAGGACACCGGTGAGCAGGAGCAGTACCGCGAGCAACGAACGCAGCGTTCTCCTGAGGGAGTCGGGGGTGATCACGCTGGTCCCTTCTGTTGACGGCTCGTCGTACACGGAAGGAGGGTGCAGCGGGCAGAGTTCGTCCGGGCGCATAGTGACATGAGCATGCCCTGCATGGAAGCGCTCCCACAGACCTGTTCCACGGACCCGCCCCACCGGCCCGCCCCGGGCCCCTCCGGCCGATCGCCGCGACCGGACGACTTCCACCGCCTTCTGTGCGAGGCGTTGACTAGAAAGCGCTTGCCCTCTACCTTCCGTTCAGAAGTGTGGACGAGCCGCTCATTGCGCTCCACCCTTCTCGGCACCGCTCGAGCAAGCAGTTCAACATCCAGAACATGGTTCACAGAGGTGAACAGATCGTCGCCCGGCGACGTCCGGTGCGACCACCGGAGAACTTCGACCATCCCCCACCTGGAAGAAGGCATCGGGACATGACTTCCCCAGCATCCACGCGCCCTCGCGGACGCGTCCTGACCGGCTCACTGGCCGCCGTCGGCCTCGCATTTGGCATGCTCACGACCAGCGGAGCGCTCACACCGGCGAGCGCGGCCACCTGGCCCACCGCGAACGGCAGCCAGGCCGTCTCCGCCACCATCGCGGTGTCCGGCACCAAGGACTACGGGATGAAGCGCCTGTACGGCACGGGCGACCTCGGCAGCGGTGGCCAGGACGAGGACCAGGGACCCATCCTGGAGCTGGCCGCCGGCGCGGTCCTCAAGAACGTCATCATCGGCGCGCCCGCCGCCGACGGCATCCACTGCAAGGGCAGCTGCACGCTCCAGAACGTCTGGTGGGAGGACGTCGGCGAGGACGCGGCGACCTTCCGCGGCTCCTCGTCGTCCAACGTCTACAACGTCGTCGGCGGCGGGGCGAAGGAAGCCAGCGACAAGGTCTTCCAGTTCAACGGCGCCGGGACGCTGAACATCTCCAACTTCGCCGTGAAGAACTTCGGCACCTTCGTCCGCTCGTGCGGCAACTGCTCCACGCAGTACAAGCGGACGATCAACCTCAACACCGTCGAGGTCACCTACAAGGGCGGCAAGCTCGTCGGCATCAACACCAACTACGGCGACAGCGCGACCCTGCGGGGCATCACGATCGTCGGGGACAGCAGCAAGAAGATCGTCCCCTGCCAGAAGTACATCGGCAACAACACCGGCAAGGAGCCGACGACGAACGGCTCGGGCCCCGACAGCACGTACTGCAAGTACGCCGCCTCGGACATCACCTACAAGTAGACCGGACACCCCGCAGACCGGGCGTTCCCCCACGGGCGGCCGGAGGAGGCGACCCGCGCGCCCCCTCCGGCCGTCACGCCTGCGCCCCTCCGGCCGTCACGCGTGTGCGGCCGTCCGTCACGCGTGTGCGCGCGTGCGAGCGGTCACCTCCCGCCGGAACCCGGCGTAGGCGGCGCGCAGTGCGGCGCCGGGCCAGTGCTCCGGCAGCAGTTCGGGGGGGCAGGACGGGGTCGGCGAGGAGGTGGCGCACGACGGCCGCGAAGGCGGTGAAGCGGTCGGCGGGCCGGCCGGCCCGCTCCAGGTGCGCGAGCAGGGCCCGGCCCTGGACGGCCCACTCCTCCAACGGCCACAGGACCGAGGCCAGTTCGGCGACGGAGGCGTCCGGGCGGGCGGTGAAGTGGCGGGTGACCGTGTCCAGTCCGGCGGGCCAGGGACGACTGAGGTTCGCGGGGCGCAGCCAGACCCCCTCGCGCAGTTCCGCGAGCCGCAGGCGCGTCAACTCGGTGCGCAGTTCCGCCCGTTCGGCGGCGCCCCGGCCGGTGGCCGTCACCACGGCCATCTCCCAGTCGCCGTTCCAGGGCAGGGTCGCCGGGTGCAGGGCGTCGTCCTGGCGGCGCCGGCGTTCCAGCAGGCGGTCGCTGAGGCCGTACACGGAACCGGCGCGCCGCAGGTCGCCCGCCGTCACCATCCGCTGGCGTCCGGCACGGGCGTCGAGCCGGGTCTCGCCGGCCGGCGGGTGGCCGCGCCGGTGAAGGCCGGACGGCCCCGCTCAGCCCGCGGGCCGCCCCCGCACCGCGTCGAACAGGGCCCACTCCACGTCCCAGCGCGCGATCCGGCGGCGCTCCAGCCGGCCGCGCAGGTACCGGCCGCCGGCGCACGGCAGGACCCCCACGGTCACGCCCGCCAGGCCGCCGACGAGCCAGGCCCGCACCCGGGCCTGGGCCGCGGTGGCCGGCTTCGTGACCAGGCGGCCCCGGCGGTCGGTCCACACCGTCACCGTGGTGCCGACGGCACTGCCCGGAGCCACCCTGACCTGACCGGTGCGGGCGGAGCCGTCGGGCCCGGTCCAGCCGGCCTCGGCCCAGACCCGTTCACCGGAGTGCGCGCCGGCCTTTCCGGGGGCCCGCTCGGTGAGCCGTCCGGCGACGGGCCGCCACTCGGCGCGCTCACGGGCCAGCCCCTGCTCGACCGACCGGGCGGCCGTCCAGCCGGCCAGCGCCCCGCACACGACGGTCAGCACCCAGGCGCCGAGCACGACCCAGGCCTCCACCGTGTCGGAGCGCCGCTTGAGCGGATTGCGCCGCCAGCGCCACAGCCACACCCTCGGACCACGGAACGCCATCGAAGGCTTCCTCCTCATGAGCGCGGGAACATCACGGCCGCCCTCCCATACGGGGCCGGCGGGCCGGATGCTCAGGACGAGTCCTGCGTCCCGACGGTCCCACGGACGCGGCAAACGCGCGGGACTCCCGCCGAAGGTGGCCGACACCTTGCGGTCCCGGACCGTCGTCGCCGCCGCGACCTGCGGCGACGACGGCTTCAGGGGTGACTGTCAGTGGCCGGGTGCAGACTGGCCGGTGAGGTGACAAGGACGTCACGGCACAACGGAGGTGGCCGGCATGACCGAGGTACTGCTCGCCGTGGGCACACGCAAGGGCCTGTTCATCGGGCGGAGGCGCGGGGGCACCTGGAAGTTCGACGCGTCGCCCTGCTTCAACGCGCAGGCCGTCCACTCGGTCGCGATCGACACGCGGGGCGAGCGCACACGGCTCCTCGCCGGCGGGGACAGCGCCCACTGGGGCCCGTCGGTGTTCCACTCCGACGACCTCGGCCGGAGCTGGACCGAGCCGGCGGAACCGGCCGTCAGGTTCCCCCGGGACACCGGGGCATCGCTGGAGCGGGTGTGGCAGCTGCACCCGGCGGCCGGCGAGCCGGACGTGGTGTACGCGGGCACGGAACCGGCCGCGCTGTACCGCTCCGAGGACCGCGGGGAGAGTTTCGAGCTGGTCCGCCCGCTGTGGGAGCACCCGACGCGCTCCCGGTGGGTCCCCGGTGGCGGCGGCGAGGGCCTGCACACGGTGCTCACCGACCGGCGGGACCCGCGGGCGGTGACGGTGGCCGTCTCCACGGCCGGCGTGTTCCGCACCACCGACGGCGGCACCAGCTGGACGCCTTCCAACTCCGGTGTCTCCGCGGTGTTCCTGCCGGACCCGAACCCGGAGTTCGGCCAGTGCGTGCACAAGGTCGCGCGGGACGCGGCCGATCCGGACCGGCTGTACCTGCAGAACCACTGGGGGGTGTACCGCAGCGACGACGCGGGCGCCCACTGGACCGACATCGGCGCCGGCCTGCCGTCCACCTTCGGCTTCGCCGCCGCCGCGCACCCCCACCGCGCGGACACGGCGTACGTCTTCCCGATCAACGCCGACGCGGACCGGGTGCCCGCCGACCACCGCTGCCGGGTCTACCGCACGGCGGACGCGGGCAAGAGCTGGGAGCCGCTGTCGGCCGGCCTGCCGCAGGAGGACCACTACGGCACCGTGCTGCGCGACGCGCTCTGCACGGACGACGCGGACCCGGCGGGCGTGTACTTCGGCAACCGCAACGGCGAGGTGTTCGCCTCGGCCGACGACGGCGACAGCTGGCGGCAGTTGGCCTCGCACCTGCCGGACGTGCTCTGCGTGCGGGCCGCGGTGGTCGGATGAGTCCGGCGGGGCGGGCGCGTGGTCCCGGCCGCCGGCCGGTCACCGCCGCCCGTACGGCGGCGGGCACCGTGGGCCGGTGCCCGCCCGGTCTCAGCCGACGTGGTCGGTCGGAAGCGTGCGGTAGCCCGCCACCTCCTCCGGCACCTGCAGGCTCTGCGCCCGGGCCGACGCCACCAGCGAGTTGAGCAGACTGCTCATGGCCTGGGAGAGGGCCTCGCCGTTGTCGCCGTCGGGGTCCTCCGCGATGTACGCGGCGGCGGTCCCGATCGTGCTCAGCACCGACTCACTGGCGTCACCGAAGCCGTACGTGATGATGTGCGGCCAGGGCTTCCAGGAGCGGTCGCGGGACCCGGAGGGCGACGGAGTGCTGCCGGGAGGCCGCCGTCCGCCGAGCCCGCACGTGCGGCACGCCCTACGGCAGGCGCCAGTCCACCGGCTGAGCACCCTGCCGCAGCAGCAGGTCGTTGGCCCGGCTGAACGGACGCGAACCGAAGAAGCCGCGATCTGCCGACATCGGGGACGGGTGCGCGGACTCGATCGCCGGAAGATCCCCCAGCAGCGGGCGCAGATTGCGCGCGTCACGGCCCCACAGGATCGACACGAGCGGCTTGCCGCGCGCCGCCAGCGCCCGGATGGCCTGCTCGGTGACCTCCTCCCAGCCCTTGCCCCGGTGCGCGGCGGGCTTGCGCGGGGCCGTCGTCAACGCCCTGTTGAGCAACAGCACACCCTGCCGCGTCCACGGCGTCAGATCGCCGTTCGACGGCCTGGGCAGCCCGAGGTCGGAGTGCATCTCCCGGAAGATGTTCTCCAGGCTTCCCGGCAGCGAACGCACCTCCGGGGAGACCGCGAAGCTCAGTCCGACGGCCATCCCGGGCGTGGGGTAGGGGTCCTGGCCGACGATCAGCACCCGGACGTCGTCGAAGGGCTGCTGGAAGGCCCGCAGGACGTTCGCCCCGGACGGAAGGTAGGTCCGGCCCGCCGCCACCTCGGCCCGGAGGAAGTCCCCCATGGCCGCGACGCGTCCGGACGCAGGTTCAAGGGCCTTCGCCCAGCCTGCTTCGACAAGTTCGTGCAAGGGTCGTGGTGCCACAGCAGGTCACCCTACTGGCACATTCCGGGGTCCCGCACAGACGCGTGGGCTCCCGCACGCGGCACTACCCTTCCTTCTCGTCGAGGTCATCGGGCCGGCCCGGCGGACCGGGCAGCCGGTCACCGGGCAGCCGGTCACCGACATCACCGGGAAGGACCGGTCACCGGGAAGGAGGGGAGCCTGTTGCGTCCGGTGGTCACCCCGCCCCGCCGCGGTCATCACGTCTCGCGGGCCTTTCACCGCCGGGGCCCGGAGCCCGGGACGCCCGCACCCGCGGCGGGCCTGTCCTTCCCGGTGGCGACCGGGGCGGGCCCGCCGTCCGGCGGCCTCGTCGGCATCTGCCGGGAGCCGAGCACCGGCGCGGGGCCGCGCCGGCCGTCCGGTGGCGGCCTGCCCCCGGTGGAGTCGGCGCACCCCTCGCCCGTGTCGGCGGGCCCGGACTTCTCCGGCTCCCTGCCGTCCGGCCGGGTCGACGGCCGACCGGCCCGGCAGGGCGGCCGCCCCGTGGGCCGGAGCCTGCCGTGACCTCCCCCGCGGCCCCGGAGCCCTCCCCGGTCGTCCTCGCCGTGGACTCGGGCGGCTCCGGACTGCGGGTGGCCCTCTGCGCGGCCGACGGCGGCACGCCCGCCGTGCGGTCGTCGCGCATTCCCGTGCGCACCGGCCGGCGAGGCGTCGACCCCGGGCACCTGATGGCACAACTGGTGCCCATGGTGCGGTCGTTGACGGTGGAGACCGGGGTGTCCCGGCCGGTCACGGCGGTGGTCGGTGCCGCCGGTCTCGCCACCCTCGGCGGTGCGCTGCGGGCCGAACTTCCCGGGGCGCTGGCGCGGGAGTTCGGGGTGGGCACCACCGTCCTGGCCGCCGACGCCGTCACCGCCTACGCCGGGGCCCTCGGCACCGGTCCGGGGGCCGTGCTGTCCGCCGGCACCGGGCTGATCGCGATCGGCACGGACCTGACGGTCTGGCGGCGGGCCGACGGCTGGGGCCATCTGCTGGGCGACTGCGGTGGCGGCGCATGGATCGGGCGGGCCGGCCTGGAGGCCGCCCTGCGGGCCCACGACGGCCGGCCCGGCGGTTCCGCCGCCCTCCTGACCGCCGCCGAGGAGCGGTTCGGGCCGATGCCGGGGCTGCCCGGCCTGCTCTACCCGCGCCCCGACCGCGTCGCCGTCCTGGCCTCCTTCGCACCCCGCGTGGCCGCGTGCGCGCCGGCCGACCCGGTGGCCGCGGACATCCTGCGCGCGGCGGCCCGGCACATGGCCGACTCGGCCGCCGCGGTCTGCCCGCCGGACGCCGGGACCCGTCCCCGCGTCGCCGTCACCGGCGGCCTCGTGCAACTGGGCGACCCCCTCCTCGTGCCGCTGACGGAGGAACTGGCGCGGCGGCTGCCGTACGCCCGGCGGGTGGCGGCCGCCGGTGATCCGCTGGACGGCGCCGTCCGCATCGCCCTCTCCCTCACCGCCGGCGCGCTCGGCCTGCCGGTCGACGGGACGATGCTCTGGGTGGCCCCGCGGGGGAACGGCGCGTCCTGACGGAAAAGGGGGATTGACCCCTTCGGGGGGCAAGTCGCCCGGAACACACGCTGATCACTTCTGATCCGTACGTAACTCATCAGACAAAACCGGACGGATACCGCTCACCTGCACCCTCCCCGAACAGGGGAGCCCAGGAAGCCAGTAACATGCGGCGCCATGAGCTCCCCCACTGGGCCCGCGTCCGGCCTCCCTGTACGAATGCCGCGCCCCCGCCAGCCCGGGCGGCACCGCCGACCCGAGCCCCTGGCGGCTCCCGAGGGCGCGCCCGCGCTCGTCCTCGCGGTGCCGGGCACGCCGAGCGCCGCCACCCGCGGCCTCGCCGAGGAAGTCGTGAGCATCGCCCGCTCCGAGCTTCCCGGCCTCGACGCGCGCATCGGGTACCTCGACGGGGGCGACGCCGAGTTCCCCAGCCTCCAGTCCGTCCTGGCGCACGCGGCCGACGAGCGCACCGCCCGCTACGAGCAGGCCCTCGCCGCCGGGGTGGACGCCAAGGAGCCCGACGGCCCGGCCGCCGTCGTCGTACCGCTGCTGGCCGGACCGGACAGCGCGCTGCTGCGCCAGGTCCGCCAGGCCGTCATGGAGAGCCGCGTCGCGGCCGACCTGACCGACGCGCTCGGCCCGCACCCGCTGCTCGCCGAGGCGCTGCACGTGCGGCTGTCCGAGGCCGGCCTGGCCCGCGCCGACCGCGCCCGCCTGTTCACCGTCGCCACGGCCGCGGACGGCATCATCCTCGCCACCGTGGGCGGCGAGGAGGCCGTGCAGGCCGCCGGGATCACCGGCATGCTGCTCGCCGCGCGCCTCGCCGTGCCGGTGATGGCCGCGGCCCTCGACCAGGAGGGTTCCATCGCCTCCGTGGCCGAGCAGCTGCGCGGCTCCGGCTCCCAGCAGCTGGCCCTGGCGCCGTACCTCATCGGTCCGGAGATCGACTCCACCCTGCTGGAGGAGGCGGCCAGGGAGGCGGAGTGCGCGTCCGCCGACGCGCTCGGCCCGTACCCGGCCATCGGCAAGCTCGCCCTGGCCAAGTACACGACGGCACTGGGCATCGCGCCGCAGCAGCCCCAGGGCGCACCCGCCCACCAGTCGTAAGTGACGCGGGCGCGAGCCCGTACGACCCGCACGGACGCCGAAAGGGTCCGCTCCCGACCGGGGAGCGGACCCTTCGTCGTGCCCGCGGTCCGGGGCGCGGAGCAGCCGAGCGGGCCTCGGGCCGCCGGTGGGTCCGGACCTCAGCCCAGGACCACGCAGGACGCCGCCGGCACCGGGATCGACCCACCGCGCCGGGGCAGTCCGGTCGCCGGGTCGAGAGCGAACCAGGTCACGTCGCCGGAGCGTTCGTTGGCGGCGTACAGGAAGCCGGCGGACCCGGTGAGCGCCCGCGGCCAGCGGCCCCCGCAGGGCACGGTGCCGGTGAGGCGCAGCGCCTCTCCGCCGCCCTCGACGGCGAACACCGACAGCACGTCCTCCCCGCGGGTGGCCGCCCACACGAACCGTCCGTCGGGCGAGACGACGATGCCGGAGGGGTAGGCGTCCCCGGCGGGCGCGCCCGGCAGCACGGACACCTCCGCCAGCGGCTTCAGGGCGCCGTCCGGGGCGTCCCAGCGGCAGACGGTCACGGTCGGGGTGAGCTCGTTGACGACGTACGCGTGGCCGCCGTCCGGGTGGAAGGCCAGGTGGCGGGGGCCGGAGCCGGGGCGCAGGGCGAACTCCCGGTGCAGCACCGGCCTGCCGTCGCGCAGGTCGCACACCCGCACCGAGTCCGTCCCGAGGTCCACGCTGACCAGCCGGCGTCCGCTCGGGTCCGCCTGGACCTGGTGGGTGTGCGGCCCCTGCTGGCGCGGGGTGTGCGGGCCGGAGCCGCTGTGGCGGAGGACGCCGGAGGGTGCCGGGGCGAGGGTGCCGTCGGGCCGGACGGGCACGGCGGTGACGCTGCCGGATCCGTAGTCGGCGGTCACGACGTGGCCCTCGAACACGGTGAGGTGGGTGGGACCGCCGCCGACCGGCACGGGCGGTCCGGCCTGCTCCGGGACGTCTCCCGCCAGGCTGTACGCGGCCACCGCGCCCTCGGCGGTCTCACTGACGGCGTAGAGCGTGCCGCCGTCCGGCGACAGGGTCAGGTACGAGGGATCGGGAAGGCCGTCCACGCTGCTCAGGACGGTCAGCGCGCCGTTGACCGGGTCCACGGCCGCCGCCACGATCCCGGGCCCTCCGGCCGCCGTGAACGACCCGATGAACGCCCGCCGGGGCCGTCTGCCGACGTCTGCCACCGCTGTCCCCTCTCGCGCCGTCGCTGTCCGGGGCGACGGTAGCAGCCGCTCCCGTGCGGTCCGGGCCGATGCGTGGAGGGTGACGCGGCGGCGTGCCGCGGGGTTTCGCCGGACGGCGCGAGCCGCGGCCGGGGACGGAACGCCGGCCGGCCGGGCGTGGCGGGGTGGGGCGGGACCGGCGGGGCGTGGCGGGATCGGCGGGACGGAGGCGGCGTGGCCCGACGGGATCGGCAGGGCGGTGCCGAGTCGGCGGGACCGGCGGGAGGGGGAGGGTCGGCGGGGCCGGGGGCGCTCAGGCTCCCACCAGGGGGGAGCCCGAGGGGGTGCGCAGGGGGTGGGCCAGTTCCGCCAGGGCGCGTTCCAGGCCGTGCAGGTGGGCCAGGGCGGGTTCGGCCGCCGTGGGGTGCTCGCAGGGGGCGAGGTGTTCCGCGCCGCCGTCGGTGAGGGCCTCCACCGCGGCCTGGACGCGCCAGCAGGCGGCGGCGAGGCGGGCGTCGTGGGAGGCCTCCGGGTCGGCGGCGACGGCGACCAGTCCGCGGATCTCGCGCGCGCAGTCGTCGAGCAGGCCGAGGACGCGGCGGGCGCGCGCCTTGCGGCCGAGCATGGGGTTCAGCGGATGGGTGAGGGGGGCGACCGAGAGCCGGACCCGGCCGAGGAGCTGTTCCAGTTCGGCGGCGCGCGCACCGGGGTCGGCGGCGGGGTCGCCGGCGAGGCGGGCGGCGGCTTCGGCGGTGCCGGCGTGGACGCAACGCAGCGCGCGCTGGATCCAGGCGTCGGTGACGGCGTGGGTGGTGACGGGGAGCACGAACAGCACCGCCAGCCCCGCGCCGAGCGCGCCCACGCCGGTCTCGGCGACGCGGACCGCCAGCAGCCCGGGGGTGAGCACGCCGAGGAGGCCGTAGAGCAGTTCGGCGAGCAGGGTCACCCAGAGCATCATCCAGGTGTAGGAGACGGCGGCGGTGTAGAAGATGCCGAAGACGCACACGGCGACGAGGGCGGCCGTGGGCGCGCCGGCGCCGTGCAGGGGGACGGCGACGAGCAGGCCGAGACCGATGCCCAGCACCGTGCCGAGCACCCGGCGGAAGCCGCGCACCAGGGTCTCGCCGCGGGAGGTGGTGTTCACGAAGATCCACCACGTGGCGCCGACGGCCCAGTACCAGCGTTCCCCGGACACCGCCTGGCCCACGAGGAGCGCGAAGCCCGCGCCGGCCGTCGCCTGGACGGCCTGCCGGGTGGTGACCCGGGCGAGGCCGCGGCCGCCCGGCGGGGCGGGCACGGTGGCCGGGGGCAGACGGCGCTCGTAGCACCACAGGCCGAAGCGCACGGCCGCCGCGCCGAGGACGGCGAGGACGACGGCCGCGGCCAGCTCGGGGAGCCGTTCCCCGGTCGCGTGCAGGAACTGGGCGGCGAAGAACATCATGAACGCGAACACGCCCAGGCTGTGGCCGCGCGGCCCCCACCGGCGGGCGTACACGCCCGCGCCGGTGACGGCCAGGAAGACCAGGTCGCGGGCCAGGGGCTGGTCGTGCAGGAGGGCCGCGGCGGCCAGGACGGGCAGGCCGGCGGCGGGCAGCAGCGCGGTGGTGACCGCCTGGCCGCGCACGGTGGTGTCGGTGACGGTGAACAGGGCGAGCAGCGCGGCGAGCCCGCCGGTGACGACACCGACCAGGGAGTGCCCGGCCAGCCCGCAGACCACGACGGCCAGCCCGATGCCGAGGACGGCCCGCGCGGCGAACCGCAGCCGTACCCGCCCCGGATCCGGAGCCGTGAACACCCTCTTCAGCACTTCTCGCCCCCAACGGACATCCGTGAACACCGGCATGAAAAAGGCGCCGCGGGATCCGCAGCGCCATCGACCGCTCCATGACAGCACCCGCGCCGCCGGTGGCTCAAGTGGCCGTCGATCGACTGATCCATTGGCCCAGTCACAGCCCTCCGGGAAGGACCATGGAAGGGCCAACGGACCAGGAACAGCCGGTACACCCGGAATGCGCACGCCTGGGCCATTGGTACAGTCGTCCGGATCACCGACGAACCCGAGGAGTCCGGGCACCATGGCCGTCGACCAGCTCGACACCCGCATCCTGCGCCTGCTGCTGGAGCAGCCCCGCACCAGCGTGCGGGAGTACGCGCGCGTCCTCGGCGTGGCCCGCGGCACGCTCCAGGCCCGTCTCGACCGGCTGGAGCGCGAGGGCGTGATCACCGGCTCGGGCCCGTCCCTCTCCCCCGCCGCGCTGGGCCATCCCGTGCTCGCGTTCGTGCACATCGAGGTCACCCAGGGGCACCTCGACGACGTCGGCGACGCGCTGGCCGCCGTGCCGGAGATCGTGGAGGTGTTCTCGATCACCGGCGGCGGCGACCTCCTCACCCGGGTCGTGGCCCGTGACAACGCCCACCTGGAGGATGTGATCCAGAAGCTGATCAGCCTCCCCGGCGTGGTCCGCACCCGCACCGAGGTGGCGCTGCGCGAGCGGGTGCCGTACCGCCTGCTGCCGCTGGTGGAGTCGATCGGCCGCACGGTCGGCGGCTGACGGCCGACGGCTGACGGCTGACGGCTGACGGCTGACGGCTGACGGCTGACGGCTGACGGCTGACCGTCAGCGACGGACGGCGGACGACGGACGACGGACGATCCTCGCCGATCCCGTCCGCATCGTTGACGCCCTCCGCCACCGCCTCTACCGTCTGGTCGATCATCCGCACACTGTCCGTGATATCGAACACTGTGGACCCGGAGGAGCAGCACATGGCACCGCCCCTCACCAGACGGACCCTCCTGCAGAGCGCGCTCCTCGCCGCCGCCGTCCCGGGCGCCGGGGGCGCCGCGGCCTCGGCGGCGGCCGGCGCCACGGCGGCGCCGCCCCCGGCCGCCCGGACGCTGCGGCCCTTCCCCCTCGACGCCGTCCGGCTCGGCGCCGGCGTCTTCGCCGCCAAGCGGCAGCTGATGCTCGACCACGCCCGCGGCTACGACGTGAACCGGTTGCTCCAGGTGTTCCGTGCCAACGCCGGCCTGTCCACCCTGGGCGCGGTCGCCCCCGGCGGCTGGGAGGGGCTCGACGGCGAGGCCAACGGCAATCTGCGCGGCCACTACACCGGACACTTCCTCACCATGCTGTCCCAGGCGTACGCGGGCACCGGCGAGCAGGTGTACGCGGACCGCATCGGCACGATGGTCGGCGCGCTGACCGAGGTGCGCGAGGCCCTGCGGCACGAACCGGCCGTCCTGAGCACGGACGGCCGGTTCGGCCGGGCCACGGAGCACGTCCGCGGCTCCCACCGGTACGTCGACCTGCCCGCCGGCGTCCTCGGCGGCGCCGACGAGATCACCCTGGCCGCCTGGGTGAGGCCCACCCACGACGGCGCCTGGGCCCGCGTCCTGGACTTCGGTGACGACACGACCCGTTACCTCTACCTGACCGTGCGCAACGCCGCCGGTGTGCCCCGGTTCGCCGTGACCACCGGCGGGCCCGGCGCCGAGCAGGCCCTCGACGGCACCGCGGCGCTGCCCCTGGACCGCTGGAGCCATCTCGCGGTCACGATCGGCGGCGGCACCGGAACGCTCCACGTCGACGGCACGGCCGTCGCCCGGAACACGGCCATGACGCTGACCCCGGCCGCTCTGGGCACCCTCGCCCACCACTGGCTCGGCCGCTCCCACTACGCCTCCGACCCGGTCCTCGCGGGCGCGTTCGGCGGGTTCGACGTGTGGTCGCGCGTCCTGACCGCCGAGGAGATCACCGGGCTGCAGAGCGCCCGCGTCCCCGGCGACCTCGTCTCGTACGCCTTCGACGAGACGTCCGGCTCCTCCTTCGCGGACTCCTCCGGGCGCGGCCTGACCGCCACCCTGCGCCGCACCTGGGGCGGCCCCGGCCATCCGGGGTTCCTCGCGGCGTACCCGGAGACGCAGTTCATCGAGCTGGAGTCGATGACCGGCAGTGACTACACGCGCGTGTGGGCGCCCTACTACACCGCCCACAAGATCCTGCGGGGCCTGCTGGACGCGCACCTCGCCACCGGTGACGCCCGTGCCCTGGACCTGGCGGCCGGGATGGCCGACTGGATGCACTCCCGGCTGTCGAGGCTGCCCGCGGCCACCCTCCAGCGCATGTGGGGCCTGTTCTCCAGCGGTGAGTTCGGCGGCCTGGCCGAAGCGGTCTGCGACCTGCACGCGCTCACGGGAAAGGCCGAACACCTCGCGCTGGCCAGGATGTTCGACCTCGACCGGCTCATCGACGCGTGCGCCGCGGGCACCGACGTCCTCGACGGCCTGCACGCCAACCAGCACATACCGATCTTCACCGGGTACGTCCGGCTGTACGACGCGACGGGCGAGGAGCGCTACCTCACCGCCGCGAAGAACTTCTGGGACATGGTCGTGCCGCACCGCACGTACGGCATCGGCGGCACCGGCACCGGCGAGTTCTGGAGGGCGCGGGACGTCATCGCCGGCACGATCGGCGCCACCACCGCCGAGACCTGCTGCGCGTACAACATGCTCAAGCTCAGCCGGACGCTGTTCCTCCACGAGCAGGACCCGAAGTACATGGAGTACTACGAGCGGGCCCTGCTCAACCAGGTCCTCGGTTCCCGGCAGGACCGGGCGGACGCGGAGAAGCCGCTGGTCACGTACTTCATCGGGCTCACGCCGGGGCATGTGCGCGACTACACGCCGAAGCAGGGCACCACCTGCTGCGAGGGCACCGGCATGGAGAGCGCCACGAAGTACCAGGACTCGGTGTACTTCACGGCCGCCGACGGCGGCGCGCTGTACGTCAACCTCTACAGCCCGACCACGCTGACCTGGGCCGAGAAGGGCGTCACCGTCACCCAGAGCACCGACTTCCCGCGCGAACAGGGCACCACGCTCACCGTCCGGGGCCGTACGGCGTCCTTCGCGCTGCGGCTGCGGGTGCCGGCGTGGGCGACCGCCGGGTTCCGGGTGACGGTCAACGGCCGTGCGGCGAGCGGCACGCCCACTCCCGGGACCTACTTCACGGTGTCCCGGACCTGGCACGACGGGGACACCGTGCGCGTGTCGGCCCCGTTCCGGCTGCGGGTGGAGAAGGCCCCGGACGACCCGTCCCTGCAGGCCCTGTTCCACGGCCCCGTGAACCTGGTCGCCCGCCACCCGTCGACGTCGTACCTGGAGTTCGGCCTCTACCGCAACGCGGCGCTCTCCGGCGACCTGGCGCCCTCGCTCACCCCCGTGAGCGGGAAGCCGCTGCACCACACGCTCGACGGCGTCGAGTTCGCGCCCTTCCACGAGGGCACCGAGGACCCGACGCACGCCTACGTGCGGCGGGTGGAGCCCCGGATCGTCTTCGGCGGCACCGACTCGGGCGTGGCCAACCCCGCGAAGGAGGACGGCACCACGCTGCTCGACGAGGTCTGGGCGGGGGCGCCGTTCGGCGGGAAGGGCGCCCTGGCCGGCCGGGTGCGCGGCGTGGTGGACGCCTGGGTCGCCGCGGGACTGCTCGGGCGGGCCGACGGGGAGAGGGCGGTGGGCACCGCGCGGAGCGCGACCTTCGTGCCCTGACGTGCCCGGTGCCGCCGGGGCCGGTACCGCTACGAGCGGCGGCGGGGCCTGCCGCCGGTACCGCGCCGGCCGCCGCCGCCCTTGGCTCCGCCGCCTCCCCTGGCGCCGCCGGCGCGGCCCCGGGCGGCCCCGCCCTGGCCGGCCTTGCGCGGGGCGCCGCCGGTCCTCGGCTCGACGCGCTCGGCCTTCGGCTCGGCGGACGGCTGCCGGGTCCGGCCCCGGGTGCTGTTGACCGTGCGGCCCCGGACGATGCCGATGAAGTCCTCCACCAGGTCGGTGGTGGCGTCCTGCGGCCAGGCGAGGGCGACGCCGGACTGCGGGGCGTCCACGAGGGTGCGGTAGGTGAGGTCGCGGCGGTGGTGCAGCCGGGCCAGCGACTGCGGCACGACCAGCACACCGATGTTCGCCGCGACCAGCTCGATCGCGTCGGCGGTGGTGGCCGGGCGCTCGAAGGCGGCCTCCCCCGGGGGCCGCTCCCAGCCGAGGACGTCGTCCAGCGGATGGATCACCACCTCGTCGGCGAGGTCCTCGAGGGACACCTCGTCGGCCGCCGTGATCACGTGGTCCTTGGGGACCACGACGACCGTGGTCTCGGTGTAGAGGGGGATCGCGCTGAACACCGTGCGGTCCACCGGGAGCCGGACGAAGGCCGCGTCGGCGGTGCCCTCGCGCAGCGTTCCGGAGGCCTCGGCGGGCGTCACCTGAAGCAGGACGAGGGGTACGTCGGGCAGGCGCTCCTGCCAGGTCCGCGCCCACTTGGCGGGGGTCACTCCGGGAACGTACGCGAGCCGGAACGAGGGGGAATCCGCCGAGTCGGTCATCCCGCCAGGTTACCGGCTGTGGTCGGCGGTCCGGTTCGCGGCCGATACCCTGGACCGCATGAAGTCGCACCAGAGCACCCAGACGATGAAGCCCGCGACCGCGGCGAAGAAGCTGGATGTGTACCTCCCCGCCACCCCCGCCGATTTCCAGGAGGGTGTCGTCACGCGCGCCGAGCTGAACGAGCTCCAGGCGAACCCGCCGGAATGGCTGCGCGCCCTGCGGGAGAAGGGCCCGCACCCCCGTCCGGTGGTCGCGGCCAAGCTCGGCGTGTCCATCGCCGGACTGGCGCGCGCCGGCGTCACGGAGGCGCTGACCACCGAGCAGATCCAGGAGATCAAGGACGCCGGGCCCGAGTGGCTGGCGAAGGAGCGCGCCACCCAGGCCGAGGTCCGCAAGGAGGCCGCCCGTCTGCACCGGCGCGACGCCGCGAAGGCCGACGGCGCGGAGGCCTGAGCCGCCTCCCTCACGGCGTCGGAGTCCGCCTCGCGCGACCGTGACGGTCGCCCCGGGGCGTCGGGGTGACTACGATCTGGTCAGGTTCACCGACGTGGGTGTGCGAGGTCGCTGGGGGTTGGGATGGTTGCTGGTCGTGTGGTGCGCTTCGACAGTCAGCGGGGGTACGGGTTCATCGCGCCCGACGACGGCGGGGAGGACGTCTTCCTGCACGTCAACGACATGCTGATGCCCGAGTCGCAGGTCCGCCGGGGCATCGTGGTCGAGTTCGAGATCGAGGACGGCGAGCGCGGTCCGAAGGCTTCCGGGGTACGGCTCGCGCGCGGGGCGGACGGCAAGCCGCTCGCGGTCGACGACGACGTCCTGTGCGACGTGCTCAGCACGGAGGAGTTCACCCGTGACGTCACCGAGGCCCTGCTGACGGCGGCGCCCTCGCTGACCGCCGAGCAGATCCTCCAGGTCCGCTCCGGGCTGGCCCAGTTCGCGAAGAACCACGGTTGGGTCGAGGGCTGACCTCCCCGCCGGCCGCCCGCCGGCACCTCTCCCGCGGCCGGCCCGCGGACCGCGCGCCGGCCGCCCCTTCTCACCGTCCGTGTCCCGGTGCCGCACCCGTGTGCGGCGCGGCGACGCTCCCGGCGGCGGTGGCCGAGGCGCCCCGGTCCGGGGAAGGCGGCCGCCGGAACGCCGGCCGCCCGTCGAGGACCCGTTGTCAGTGGCCTGATCTAGAGTTCCCGGCACTTGATCACTGCGGGTGCGGGAGGCACGCATGGGGTGGGTGTCGGCCGGCGACTACGAAGTCGCCCTCGACGACGGCAAGGTGGTGTGCCGCAACGCGGCGGGGCGACGGTTGAAGTCCGTTCCGCCCAAGATCGCCGACGATCCGGCCGTGGTGGGCCTGCGTCAGCTCGTCGAATGGCTGGAACGGCACGAGCAGCGGTGCCTGGCCGACGTGGAGCGCTGGATGGTGCGCTCGCTGCCGGTGCCGTTCGCCGTCCTCGCGCGGGTGTGGCCCGACCCGGCGTGGCAGGCCGCCCTGCGCGACCTCGTCGTCACCGGGGAGGACGGCGAGGTGGCCGGATTCCTGCGGGACGCCGACCCCGAGCGCGGCCTCGGCCTCGTCGACCTCGACGGCGACACCGTCCGCATCACCCCCGGTCTCGTCCGCCTCCCGCACCCGGTGCTCCTCGAAGACCTGGAGGACCTCAGGGAGTTCGCCGTCGAACTCGGCGTCGAGCAGCGCGCCCAGCAGCTGTTCCGCGAGGTCTGGCACCGGCCCGCCGCGCTCGACGCGGAGGGCACCTCCGTCGAGGAGTACGCCGGCGGCGTCTTCAAGGAGCTGCGTTTCCTGCACGGCAGGGCCGCCCAGCTCGGTTACCGCGTGCGCGGCGGCAACGCCGTCTGCTCCGTCCTGGAGGACGGCCGGGGCGTCGAGGCCCGGGTGTGGATCGGCGACTACGAGGGCTACGAGGAGACGGAGACCGGCCCCCTCACCTTCACCGACGCCGCCGGCCGGGCGCTGAGGCTCGGTCAGGTGGGGCCGGTGGCCTGGTCGGAGGGCATGCGCATGGCGGCCTCGCTGTACGCCGGGCGGAACATCGAGGACGAGGAGCAGGCGGCATGACGACGTACGACGAGACGGCTTCCGCGGCGCTGCTCGACGCCGGCGCGATCCTGCCGCCGGGCACGACCGGCCGGGAGGACGCCGACGTCCTCACCGTGCGCACGTACACGCACCCCGCCCTGGACGAGCGCAGGATCGTGCGGCTGGTGCCGGGCACGCTCGGCGAGGCGGAGGACCTGGCGCTGGACTTCCTCGGCCTGGTCCGGGAGCCGGAGACGCCGCTGGTCGGGCAGATACGCCGGGAGACGCTCGGCTTCCCCGCCTGGGCCCTGGTCAACGACCCGGCGAACGGCCACCACGCGCTGGCCCTCGTCAAGGACGTCGAGCGCCTCGCGCGGCAGGCGAAGTCCCGCCCCGGCACCGCAAAGGAGGGCTTCGAGGCGCTCGGCGAGCGACTCGGCCGGGCCGTGCCGCACTTCCTGCCCACCTTCTACGAGCAGGCCGCCCGCGTCTTCCTCCGGCACGAGAACACCACGTACGCCGCCGCGTTCTTCGGCAAGGCGCGCGAGGCCGAGCGGGTGCACGCGCTGACCGTGGACGAGGAGCGGCAGCGTGCCGTGTTCCTGGAGTTCGCGTTCGCCGGGGCGCTCACCGTGAAGGCGCTCAAGGAGCACGTCAAGGCCCTCGCGGCGCGCCTGAGCCCCGCCGACGCCTGGAGCCAGTTCCGGCAGCTGACGGTGGAGCGCTGCGCGGCCGGCATGCCGCCGTACGCCTCGCTCCCGCAGGACGCGCGCGGACTGGTCAAGGCCGCGGGGCTGGACCGGGTCGCCGAGGAGTGCGCGCTGGTCGCCGACCTGATCGCCTCCCCGGCGGCGGTGCGGGCGCCCGCGTCGTTCTGGAACACCTACCGGGGGACGCTGGTGCTGCTCGCCCGGCGGCAGCCCGCCGTACGGGCCCGGCTGCTGGAGATCATGCCGGCCGGCCTGGGCCGCTCCACGCGCGACGACGAGTTCTGGCTGGACCTGCTCACCGAGTGCGGAGCGGATCTGCTGCTCACCGGGGAGACCGACTCCGACGTCGACGCGGCGGACTGGCTCAGCCGCTGGTCCCTGCACCGCAAGCACGGCAGCTCGGTCAGCGGCCGGTCGCCGGCCACGCTGGCGCTCGTCCGGCGGATGGCGTCGCGGCTGCGCGAGGACGGCCGGCCCGTCGACCTCTTCACCGGGCGCTGGCATCCCGGCGCCGACCTGGACCTGCTCGACCTGTGCCTGGCGGAGGACGTGCCGCTGGCGGACCCCGCCGCCGGCCGGGACGTGTTCCTGCCCCTGGACCAGTGGCTGAAGGACAAGGCGCCGGGACAGCGGGACCTGACGGCCCTCGCGGCCCACCCCCGCCACCGCCGGCTGCTGTACCTGTCCGTCGGCGCGCTCGGCGGCCACCGGCCGGACGCGCGGCTGCTGGAGGGGCTGGCCGGTCACCCCGTACTGGCCGACGTGCTGCGCGAGTGGCTGGAGGACGCCGCCCGGGAACTGACCGCCGCGGCCGGTCTGCCCGCCGCGCGCGCGGCGCTGGAGAAGCTACGGCCGTTCCGCGCGGTGGCGGCCCGGGTCGGCCCCGCCGCCGTCGCCGCGGTCGCCGCCCACGAGGCGGCGCCGCTGCTCGGCCGCACCCTGCGCGCCGGCATCCCGGACGAACTGGTCTGGCCCGCCCTGGAGGAGGCGCTGACGCGGCTCGACGCCGAGACCAGGCGCGACCGTGACGACACCCTGCGGGTCGACGAGGCCTGGCCCGCGCTGATCCTCTCCCGCAGGCACAAGGTGATCGTCGTCGGCCCCGAGGGCGTCCTCCTCGAGCACGACCTGCGGCTGCCCGAGGGCCTGGACCGCTGGCAGCGTCCGTCGTTCCGCTTCACCGACGGCGAGCTGCTGGTGATGTGGCCCCAGGGCGGCAAGCAGTTCGGCTACTGGTCGGCCCGCCCCTCCGACGTCTTCCCCCTGAGCGGCGAACGGGTCCCCCACTGGTACGGCGCGCACGACGCCGGTGAACCCTCGATCCCGCTGCCGGGGGGCGGCCGGGCCACCGGCGGCCGCACGCTGCACCCCGGTGACACCGTCCTGCCGCCGAGCCGCCGCGTCCTCGGCGACGGCACCTCGTACTGGCGTCAGGGCCGGGAGGGGCGCAAGCAGGTGTGGCTGGAGTACGACCCGGCCACCGGCACCCACGGGCGTGCCTCGCTGCCCGCCTTCCTGCGGTCGGGCGTCTCCGACGACGCCACCCTGCTCCAGCAGCACTGCGCGGTGCTGCCGCTCCAGCCCGGTCTGGAGCACAGCCCGTTCGGCACGGACGGCACGGTCCTCGGACGCTGGGTGCGCGAGGAGGGCGAGGGCGCCGGGGCCCGCGTCACCGCCGGCACGCCGGACGGGCGCACGGTCTCCGTGCCGAAGGACCGCGACGGCGTCACGCGCGGCGTGCCGGTCGGCGCGCTGCGGCTGCCCGGAGGGGCCGAGCCCGTCGTCGTCGCCCTGCACCGGCAGATCGTCTTCCGCACCGCGGACGACACCTCCGCGTCCGGGGAGTCGGGGCGGGTGACCCCGCTGGAGCGGGGCGGCGAGTTCGCCGCCGGCACGCGGCTGGTCCCGCCGGTCGACTTCTGGCACGCGCTGCGGCCCTGGGACGAGGCCGCGTCCGCGGTCCTGCGGGCGCTGAGCGACGAGCAGGCGGCCACGGTGCTGCGCACCGGCGCGGAGGCGCTCGCCGAGCACGCCGCGCGCGTGGCGGCGGCCAGGGCCGCCTCGGCGGGCGGGGCCGAAGGACCGGCGGCGGCCGCGACGGGGACGTCCGCGGCGTCGAACGACGCCGCCGGCGGCACGCCCTCCCTGCCGAACGCCGACGAGGTGCTGCGCGAGGCGGTCTCGCGCTGCGTGCCCGGTCTGGGCGAGCGGCGCCTGCTCATCGGGGTCTCCGCGCTGGTGCGCGCGGTGCTGCGGCTCGCGGAGTCGACCGCCGCGTTCGTGGCGCCCCCGGCGGAGCCGAAGCCGGCGCAACAGCGGCGCGTCGTGGGCATGTTCGGCGACTACAGTCCCCGGCACGCGGACGACCAGACGCTGCGGGAGGCCGCCGCCGGCCTCGCCGACCAGCAGGGCTGGTGGGGCGGCGGGCAGCAGTGGAGCGCCGTGCGGCAGATCCGTGCCGTCAACCACGTGCTGTCCGGCAGGCCCGCCGACGGCAGGCCGCTGCCCGAGCGCTCCCGCTCGACGGGGGCCGCCGAGGGGTGGCGGAGCGACGAGTTCACCGTGCCCGGCATCGGGGTGCTGTGGCCGTCCCTCCTGGACGTGCTGCGGCCCCTGGCCTACCGTGCCGCCTCCCCCGTCCTGTCCGACGCGCACCGGGAGGCCCTCCTGGTGCTGTTCGAGGTGATCGCGGACGGGCGGCTGGCCGCGGCCGACGGCGCCGCCCTGCGGGAGGTCGTGCTGAGCGAGCCGCAGCACAAGCACGAGCGTCTGGGCCAGGTGCTGCGCCGCGAGGGCCGTACGGTCGTCGTGCTCGGCTGCCGGCAGGTCGACCGGGAGAAGGGCCGGGTGCACTGGCTGGCGCTGGATCACGACCCGTCCGGCGCGTTCGGCGCGATCGCCCACTTCGTGCTGGAGCGGGAGACCGCGCACCCGCCGGTCTTCCCCGCCGACGCCCTGAGCGCCGTCACCGGGCTGATCCGCGACAAGGGGCCCGCGCCCTGGCGGCCGGAGGCGCCGGACGCGCTCGCCGCCGCGACCGGGGGCGGGCTCGGGCCCGTGCAGTCGGCGCTGCTGCTGGCCGGCAAGCCGGTGCAGGTGGCCACCGACCTGCTCGCGACCATCGGCCTGAAGCCGCGTCAGAAGACCTTCGGCGACGGCCTGCTGACCTCCTTCCGGCTCGGCGACGGGCCCGCCCTCGTCGGCGCCCTGCTGCCCGACAGCCCCGGTGACCTGTGGACCGCCGGCCCCGACACGGCGGCCGCGGGCCGGATCTGGCAGGAGCGGTTCGGCGGGTTCGTCCGTCTCCCCGAGGACATCGCCGCCGATCTCGAACTCACCGGCGTCTCCGCCGGTGCGGCCGAGGACGTGCTCAACCCGACGCGCACGGCCTGGATCAGCCGCACCACCGTCCAGCGGCCCGGCAGGAACGGCGACCTCGTCCCCGACGACGCGCGGGCGCTGCCCGGCCGCCACCAGGTGTCGAGCGCCGTGGCCGCGCTGGCCGGGCTCGCCTACACGCTGCCCTACGGTCATCCGTTGCGCGCCGCCCTGCCCGAGGGGCTCGCCGCGGTGCGCCGCCGTCTCACGGACCCGGGGCTGCTGCTCGACCTCGACGTCACCTGGGCGGAGAAGGGCATGACCGCCCCCGCGCTGCGCAAGGCCCACGGTCTGCCCGCCACCGGCGGCGCCGACGCGGACGGCCTGACCCGGCTGGGCGACGCGCTCGTGCTGCGCCCCTGGTACCAGGAGCAGGAGGCGGTCCTGGTGCGGCCGGCCGGGCTGACCGGTCCGGACGACGCCGTGTTCGGACTCGTCGAGGGGCTGACCGGGCCGGGACGCGGCGGCGGACTGCGCGCGCTGCGGGCCGTCCTCGGTGACGACCTCGCCCGCGCGCTCGCCGCCGGCACCGGTCCCGGGGAGGCCGGCGGGCACGCCCAGGACCCGACGGTCACCGTGCCGGAGCTGGTCGCGGAGGTCGCCGGGGCGCACGGCCTGAGCGAGGACGCGGCGGCGCTGTACCTCCAGCTCCTCGCCCTGCCCGATCCCACGGACCGCAACTGCGCCCGCTGGAGCGGCTGGAAGCCCGCCCGGGCGAAGCGGGCCCGGACGGAACTCGCGGCCACGGACCTGGTCGTGGAGGCCAAGCGGCCGCGTGCCGGACGCACGCTCTTCCTGCCGTGCGGCTGGCGCGACCTGAAGGCGCCGGCGCTGCCGGTCGAGGTGTGGAAGGAGGGCCTGTACCCGGTGGGCGAGCGCTCCCGTGCGGTGCCCCTGATGCCGGTGCCCGAGCTGTTCGCCCGCGCGTGGGACCGCGTCCGCGCCGGCGACGCCCCGGCCTACGAGGAACTGACCACCCGCGCCACCCGCAAGGGCCGCCGCCGATGACCACCGTCCCCCCGCACCCGGAAGAGACCGCGCCGATGACGACCACCCTCTCCCCCGCCCCGGCCCGCCAGATCGTCCCGCCCGAGGACCGGCACGCCACCGAGCTGGCCTTCCTCGCGGCGTACGACGACGGGCCGCGTCCGCCCGCCTGGCGGCTGACTCCCCGGGCGGTCGTCACGTTCGTCATGGGCAGCGACGGGCGGGCCCTGAAGCTGCCCGACGGTGCGGCGGCGGGCGACGGGGTGCCGCGCCGGCTCGTGATCGAGGGCAAGTTCGTGGGCGACCGGGCCCTGGTCGAGCGGTGCGTGGTGACCCTGGCGGGCGAGCGCGGTCTGCTGCTCGTCGGCGAGCCCGGCACCGCCAAGTCCATGCTGTCGGAGCTGCTGTCGGCCGCCGTGTGCGGCACCAGCGGTCTGGTCGTGCAGGGCACGGCGGGCACCACGGAGGACCAGCTCAAGTACGGCTGGAACTACGCGCTGTTGCTGGCGCAGGGCCCCAGCCGGCAGGCGCTGGTGCCCTCGCCGGTGCTGACCGCCATGCGCCGGGGCGGCATCGCGCGGGTCGAGGAGGTCACCCGCTGTCTGCCCGAGGTGCAGGACTCCCTCGTGTCGCTGCTCTCCGAACGGCGCATCGCGGTCCCCGAACTGGCCGGCTCCGAGGACGCGTTGGCGCACGCGGCGCCCGGGTTCAACCTGATCGCCACCGCCAACCTGCGCGACAAGGGCGTCTCCGAGATGTCGGCGGCCCTCAAGCGCCGTTTCAACTTCGAGACGGTCGGCCCCATCCCGGACGTGGAGGCGGAGACGGCGCTCGTGCGCGGCCAGGCGCGGGCGTCGGTGGAGCGTGCGGGGGCGCCGTTCCACGTCGACGACGCGGTGCTGGAGGCGCTGGTGACGGCTTTCCGGGATCTGCGCGAGGGCCGGTCGGCGGAGGGCTGGGAGGTGGAGCGGCCGTCCACCGTGATGAGCACCGCCGAGGCCGTGTCCGTGGCGGGTGCCCTGGCCCTGGCGGCTGCGTACTTCCCCGGTGACCGGGACGTGCTCGGTCTGCTGCCGGGGCACCTGCTGGGCGTGGTCCGCAAGGACGACCCCGCCGACGCGGCCCGGCTGCGCGGTTACTGGGACGGTCCCGTCCGCCGCCGCGCGGAACAGGGCTCCGCCACCTGGCGCACCCTGTGGGACCTGCGCACGGTTCTGGAGGGCTGACGGCCGTGTCCCTCTCCCGCCTCTCCGCCCCCCACGGGCCGGACCCGTCCGGACCCGTCCCCGGCCGGGTGCCGCCCGTCTCCCGCCCCGGTCCGGTCTCTCCCGAGGAGGCCCTCGCCGCCCTGACCGGCCCGGCGGCGCCCTATCTCGTGGGAGTACGGCATCACGCGCCCTCCCTGGCCGCGGCGGTGCCCGCGCTGCTGGACGCGGCGGAGCCGGACGTGTTGCTCGTCGAGCTGCCGGCCGAGATGCAGGAGTGGCTGCCGTGGCTCGGGCACGAGGAGACGCGGGCCCCGGTCGCGCTCGCCGCCGCCCCCGCCGACGGGGGCGGCGGGGCGGGGCCGGCCTTCTACCCGTTCGCGGACTTCTCGCCCGAGCTGGCCGCCGTGCGCTGGGCGGACCGCCGGGGCGTGCCGGTGGTCGCCTGCGACCTGCCGCTGGCCGACCGCGCGTGGGAGGCGGGCCGGGCCGCCGCCCCGGCGCCGGGCGCGGGCGGTCCCGGGCTGGCCGCCGCGCTGCGGGCCGGGGTGAGCGGCCGTCCCGGGGACGATCTGTGGGACCGGCTCGTCGAGGCCACCGCGCCCGGTTCGCCGCCGGAGGCCCTGCGCCGGGCGGCCCTGCTCACCGGCTGGGCGCTGCGCGAGGACGCGGCCGCGGCGGGCGGCGTGCCCGAGCTGGACCTGCGGCGGGAGCGGTGGATGCGGGCGCGGATCGCGCGGGCCACCGCGCGGGGGGAGCGGGCCGCCGTGGTGGTGGGGGCCTTTCACGCCCCGGCGCTGGTGGGCCGGCACCCGGAGGAGGTGCGGGGGGCCGGTGCGGGGGAACAGGGCGCCGACGCGGGCCGTCCCGCGTGGACCACGTCCCTCATCCCCTACACCTACGCCCTGCTGGACGAGCGGTCCGGTTATCCGGCGGGCATCCGGGACCCCGAGTGGCAGGACATGGTCCTGCGGGCCGCGGGCGTTCCCGAGGCGATGGCAGAGGCGTTGACGCGGGCCGCCGTGCGCGTCTGTGCCGAGCTGCGCCTCCTCGGCCACCCGTCGGGGCCCGCCGACGCGCGGGAGATCGTCCGGCTCGCCTCCGACCTGTCCCGGCTGCGCGGGCTGCCCGCGGCGGGCCGGGGCGAGCTGGTGGAGGCCGTGCAGACGGTGCTGACGCAGGGCGAGCCGTACGGCAGGGGGCGGGCCGTGGCGCGGGCGATGGAGCGGGTGCTGGTCGGCACCCGCACCGGACGGCCCGCACCGGACGCGCCGCGCTGCGGTCTGACCCCGGCGGTGGAGGCCGAGGCGGCGGAGCTGGGCCTGCCCGGACCGGCGGATGGGGTGCCCGGTGCGGCACGGGACCTGCGCCTGGATCCGCTGCGCTCCGCTCTCGACCGGCGCCGTGAGCTGCTGCTGCGCCGGCTGGCGGTGTGCGGGGTGCCCTACGGGGAGGCGAAGGAGGTGGCTGGGGCGGGGGGTGCCGAGGCGCTCACCTCGCGCTGGGAGGTGCGCTGGACGCCCGCGACGGCGGCCATGCTGACCGCGGCCGGCGTGCGCGGGGTCACCGCCGCCCAGGCCGCCGAGGGGGTGCTGCGCGAGCGGCGGCGGGCCGAGGAGAGCGAGGGAGGGCCGACGGCGGCGCAGGCTCTGGAGGGGCTGGCGCGGGCCGCCGAGTGCGGTCTGACCGGGCTCGCGGACGAGCGTCTCGCCGATCTCGCCGAGGCGCTCCCCGGCGCCGGTACCCTGCCCGAGCTGCTCGCCGGGCTGGCCCTGCTGGACCGGCTGCGGGCCGGGCACGTCCCCGGTCTCGGCGCGGACGGGGACCGTACGGCACGGGCGGCCGGCGTGGCCGAGCTGCTGACGTCGGCGGCGGTGCGGCAGGTGGACGGCCTGACCGGTTCGGAGGACCCGGCGGACGCCCGCGCCCTGCTCGAGCTGGCCCACCGTGCCGATCTGTCGGGCGGCATCAGGCTCACCGATGCCCTCGGCCGGCTGGCCGCCGACGGGTCGCCGCTGATGCGCGGCGCCGCCGGGGCCGTACGCGTGCTGCTCGGGCTGGAGGACCCGCGGGCGTTCGGGGACCGGGTGGCGTCCTGGGTCGACGGGGCCGTCGACGCCGACTCGCGGGCCGCGCTCACCGCGCGGCTCGGCGGGCTGCTGACCGCCGCCGGTCCCCTGCTGGAGGCGGCCGCGCCCGCCCTGGAGCCCTTGCTCGACCGGGTGTCGGAGCTGCCCGACCGGCAGTTCCTGGACCGGCTCCCGGCGCTGCGCGGCGGCTTCGACGCCCTGAGCCCCGCGGCCCGTGACCGCCTGCTGGCGGCCGTCGAGGAACGCCTCGGCGTCTCGCACGTGGCGGACACCGGCGGTGTCGATCCGGCCGCGCTCGCCGCCTGGGCGCGGGCGGACCTCGCCGGCCGCGAGGCCCTGCGGGCCCTGGGACTGCTGCCCGTGCCCGCCACGGCGCGGGCGGACGTCCCCGTCGGGCCGCCGGCGGCCCGGGCCGAGGGCGGTGTGCTCGCCCCCGGTGACCGCTGGCGGCTCGTGCTGGGCCGCCGGAAGGACCGGCTTCCCTCCTCGGCTGCTTCGTTGGCGACCGCGCTGGACGAGCTGTACGGCAGCGGACGCGGGGAGGGCAGCAGAGGCGATCTGACCACCGGGCGCGGCTCGGGCGGCGGCCGGGAGGTGCCCTACCCCGGCGTGCGGGAGTGGTCGCAGGAGCTGGCGATGCTGTTCGGTCCGGGCATCCGGGAGGAGGTGCTGGCGGCGGCCGCCGCGTCGGGCCGCACGGACGTGCTCGCCGAGCTGGACGCGGACGGGGTGCGCCCCTCGGTCGACCTGCTGCGCACCGTGCTGCGTCACGCGGGCGGTCTGCCCGAGGCCCGGCTGGCCGCGCTGCGTCCGCTGGTGCGGCGGCTGGTCGAGGCCCTGACCCGACAACTGGCGACCCGGCTGCGGCCGGCCCTGCACGGCACGGCCCTGCCGCGGCCGAGCAGGCGGCCGGGGGGCGGTCTCGACCTGCCGCGCACCCTGCGCGCCAACCTGGCGACCGCGCGCCGCGCCCCCGACGGCACGGTCCGGGTCATCCCGGAGCACCCCGTGTTCCGCACCCGCGCGCGGCGGTCCGCGGACTGGCGGCTGATCCTGGTGACCGACGTGTCCGGTTCCATGGAGGCGTCCACGGTGTGGGCCGCGCTCACGGCGTCGGTGCTGGCCGGGGTGCCGACCCTGTCCACGCACTTCCTGGCGTTCTCCACCGAGGTCATCGATCTCACGGGACACGTCGAGGACCCGCTGTCGCTGCTGCTGGAGGTCAGCGTGGGCGGCGGCACGCACATCGCGGCGGGCCTGCGGCACGCCCGTGAGCTGGTCACCGTCCCCTCGCGGACCCTCGTCGTGGTCGTCAGCGACTTCGAGGAGGGGTACCCCCTCGGCGGACTGCTCGCCGAGGTCCGCGCGCTGGTCGGGGCGGGCTGTCATGTCCTGGGCTGCGCGAGCCTCGACGACACGGGCCGGCCCCGCTACTCCACGGGCGTCGCCGGTCAGCTCGTCGCCGCGGGCATGCCCGTGGCCGCCCTCAGTCCACTCGAACTCGCCCGCTGGGTAGGGGAGAAGATCACATGACCGCAGGCCTGCCCCCGGTCGCCCCGTCCGTCACGGCCGAGCTGGTCGGGGCGCTGTCGCCCCGGCTGCGCAAGCGGCTGGACGCGGGGGTCGCCAAGCTCGCGGCCCGTCCGGTGGTGCGCGACGGCGACACCGTGCGGATCGCCGTCGACGACGACACCGACCTCGAACTGCACGCCCCCGGCGGGACGGTGACCAGTGCGGACGCCGTCCGCTGCGGCTGCCTGCTGGCACCGGACTGCCTGCACCGCGCGGCCGCCGCCTCGGCGGCGCCGGTCGCCGAGGACGTGCCGGTGGCAGCGCCGGCCGGCGAAGCGGCGGACACGGGACGGGAGTTGCGGGAGGAGGACGGACGCGGACCCGCGCCGGAGTCCGCGGGGCCGGAGGAACGCGCCGCCGCCCGTGCGGTGTTCGAGGCGGCGGCCGCCGTGCTGGAGGCCGGCGCGGACGGGGCCGGCGCCGTGCTCCAGTCGGAGCTGCTGCGCGCCGCGCACACCGCACGTCTCGCGGGTCTCCCCCGCGCCTCGGCCGCCGCGGTCTCCGTGGTCACCGGGGTGCGCGCGGCCCGCTCCGCCGACCCCGCCCACCGCCTCGACGGCCTCGCGGACGCGTTGCGCGGCGCCCTGGCCGTGGCGCACCGCATCCCCCGCGCCACGGGAGCGGACCTGGCCGAACTGCGCGGTACGGCGCGCCAGCCGTACCGTCCGGACGGCTCCCTGCGGCTGTACGGTCTGTTCTCCGAACCGGTCCTGACGACCACCGGTCACGCGGGCGCGGTCACCTGGACCGCCGATGCCGACGGCCGCCTCCACACGGTGTCCGACGTGGCGCCCGGCGGTCCCGGCCGCGCGACCGGCGCCGCCGACCGGGCCGTCCGGATCGGCGACACGTCCCTGACGCACCGTGAACTGGCGCGCGCGGGCCTCGCCGTGTCGGGCGCGACCGTCTCGCCGACGGGACGCCTCGGCGCGGGAGCGGGGGTGCGGGCGGTGCGCGCCTCCGGTGCGGCGTGGCGCGAGGCACCGCTGGACCGGCTGTGGGCGGTACCCGTCGCCGATCAGGTGGCGCGGGCCCTCGGGGGCGGTCACGATCTGTTGTTCCTCGAGGTGACGCTCCTGGGGGCGGTCCGGGAGACGGCGGGCGACTGTCTGCTGGCCGACTGCGCCGGCGTGCCCCTGCGGCTGGCGGCGGCACACGACGCGCCCGCTCTGCCGTACCGCGAGAACCTGCGACTGCTGGCGGCGGCCGGGGGCGGCGTTCTGCGGGTCGTGGCCCGGCTGGTGCCCGGACCGGTCCCCCGTGCGCTGCTGCTGGCCACCGAGCACCCGAGCGACCCGGCGGCGCGGGTGGACCTGGGGCTGGACCGGCTCCAGCACGCGGATCTGCCCGCGACGGCGTCCCGGGGCGCGGTTGCGGCGTCGACACCGGACGTGGACGAGGCACCGCTGCACCTGCTGCGCCGACGGGTCCACCAGGCCGTGTCGGGGGGCCGCCGGGTGCTGGCCTTCCCGGGCGGCGCGGCGGGCGACGGGACCCGGCTCCGCCGCGCGGGGCTCGGTACGGCGGGCGATCTCCTCGACGCGCTGCACGCCGCCGCGGCGGACCGCGCCCGTGACGTGTTCGGACGGCTGCTGCCGTCGGACTCGGGCCGCTTCGCGAGCGCGTGGCTGGCGGCGGCGCTGTACGCCGGCGAGGCCGAGCGGGCGCTGTGCGCGCAGGCGTGGGGGGTGTCCGTGCTCCCGGTGGGAGAACGATCCGCGACGCCGTCCCTTTAGGACAGGACCTGACCTGTATCCCTCCTAACGTGGTCCACGAAGGCGGAACACACTCTCGGAGACGGAGACACGTCATGTCCCTGAACAACCTCGCCGCACTCACCGGGGAACGCGCCGACCTGCTGGAGGTCCTGGCCAAGCACCGCGGCTTCCTGCGCTTCACCACCGACGGCCTCACCGACGAGCAGGCGGGGCGGCGGACCACCGTCAGCGAGCTGTGTCTCGGCGGACTGATCAAGCACGTCACCTCGGTCGAGCGGAGCTGGGCCTCCTTCATCGTGGACGGTCCGTCGGCGATGGGCGACTTCGCGGCCATGACCGAGGAGGACTTCGCCCGACGCGCCGACGAGTTCCGGATGCTGCCCGGCGAGACGCTGACGGGAGTGCTGGAGGAGTACGCCGAGGTGGCCCGCCGTACCGACGAACTGGTCGCTTCACTGCCCGACCTCGACGTGGCGCACCCGTTGCCGTCGGCGCCGTGGTTCGAGCCGGGCAAGCACTGGTCGGCCCGCCGGGTGCTGCTGCACGTGATCGCCGAGACCTCCCAGCACGCGGGGCACGCCGACATCATCCGCGAGTCCCTGGACGGTGCGAAGACCATGGGATGAGCGGGGCGTCGGTCCGGAAGCCCCACCCGGAAGGGGCGCCCCCGGCGGCGTCCGCGGGCGGGCGGGGCGGGTGCGGGCGCCTTGCGCGGACGTCCGTACGGGCGATGCGGGCGCGCTCGGGCGCGGGTCCCCGGCGGCCCGCCCCACCGTCGGGGGTGGGGCGGGCCCCACCATCGGTCCGGTGGACCGCTCCCTCGTGCCGGGGAGCGGAACACGGCATCGTTCGACACGTCGGTTCCGCAAGGGGTCCGGGCCCCGGCGGCCGGGTACCCAGGTCCGCGTGCCGGCAGGTCAGATCGCCCCGGAAGGAAACCGTCATGAGGACGCCCGGCCCGCTCACCTCCTTCGTGCGGTTCGTGGTCTGCGGCGGTGGGATCGGGCTCCTCTCCGGTGCCGCCGTCCCCCTGCTGGCGACGCTGATCCCCTGGGCCCTGGCGAACGCGGTGGTCACCGTGGTCTCGACACTGGTGTGCACCGAGTTGCACGCCCTCTTCACCTTCGGCACCGGCCGACGCGCCGGGTGGCGTCGGCACCTGCAGTCCGCCGGTTCGGCGACCGCCGCGTACGGGGTCACCTGCGCCGCGGTGTTCGTCCTGTACGCGGTGCAGTCGTCGCCCGGTCTCGTCGCGCAGCAGGCCGTGTACCTGGGTGCCTCGGCCCTGGCGGGCACGGGGCGCTTCCTGATGCTGCGTCTGTTCGTGTTCGCGGACCGCTCGCGCGGCGGGACGACCGAGGCCCCGCGGGCGGGAGCGGCCACGCCCGCCGCAACCACGCCCGCCGCTCCGGTCACGGCCGCTCCGGTCCGGGGCCTGCCGATCCAGGCCGTCGCGTCCACCGCCGGGCCGTACGCCGTCAAGCCGGGCGCGGTCGGGCCGGGTGTCGTCACGCGGCCCGCCCTGGCCGCCGCCTGCTGAGCCGTCCGCCGGAAGGCCGAACGGCGCCCGAGGCCCGCCGTGCCGACGGGCCGACGGACCGAGGCCGGAACGCTGTCGGCGCCGGTCTCCTCGAGCGTGCTGCGGACCTGTCGCACGGTCTCAGGCCCGGCCTGCGTGTCCTCGTGCCGGGCGGTCCGTCCGGGTATCGGGAGGCCCCACCGGTCAGGTCGGCTCCGCCCGTGGTGACCGTGCGTCAGTCCCGGGCGGGCGGACGCGGCACCTGTCCCGGCACCCCGGACGGCGCCGCGTCCGCCGCGTCCGCCGTGCGGGCCGCGTCCGCCGCAAGGGCGGTGTCTCCCGCAAGGGCCGCGTCTCCCGTGAGGGCCGTGAGCGTTTCGCGGGCGCGGGCGGCCAGTTGCTCGTCGGCGCGGATGATCCGGTTCTCGATCCCCGCGGTCACCACCCGCCGGTCGCCCCGGGCCAGGCGTCCGATGCGATCCAGGTGCTCATCGGTCAGGGCGGCACGGCCCAGCGCCGACAGCGCCTCGAACGCGCAGGCCGAGTCGACGTCGGACTCCGCCGCGTCCAGCACCCGACCGGCCAGCGCGGTGCGCTCCAGCGGGCCGCGCAGTTCCTCCTCGGGGAGCGCGGCCAGCAGCGCGAGGACCGCGGCCGGCGCGTGCAGCGGTGTGGCGAGGAGGTCCTCCAGCGCCGGACGCAACGGCCGGGCCGCGGGCCCCAGCCGGGCCGCGAGGCGCGCCGTGCGCAGGGCCGTCCACCGGGTCCAGGGACCGCCGTCGGCCCTGATGACGGCGTCGAACACCGGGACCGCCGCGGCGGCGTCGCCCGTGATGTCCCAGAGGGCGGCGGCGAGTTCCGCGAGGGCGTCGAGCCGGGGCGACGAACGGCCTTCGGGCCGTTCCCGCAGGACGTCGCGCATCGCGGGCACGAGCTCCCCCGCGGCCTCCCCGAGGCGGGTGACGAGCCGGGCGGCCTCCCGCAGGCGCCGTCCGTCGCCGGTCAGTTCGGCGCGTATCGCGGCGAGCAGCGGTCCGCTCTCGCCCGTCAGCCCGTGCAGAGCGTGCGCCGCGGACAGCCGTCCTTCGACGGGACCGTCCAGGGCGGCAGCGCGCAGGGCCTCCGCCGTGCGGGTCAGGGGCTCGCCGTCGGGCGGGCGGACCGCCGCCAGCGCGGTGGGTCCTGCGAGCGGGATCCTCGGCAGCGCGTCGAGCAGTTCGGGGACGGCGGGGGCCGCCCGTCGCCCCCAGGAGGCGAGCAGCAGGGCGAGGTGGATGAGCTCGTTCCCCTTCGCCCCGGGGTCGGCGAGACGCCGTCGGACCGCGTCGAGCAGCGCGGCGTCGTAGGGAAAGGGGACGCTGACGGTCGTACCGAGCGCGCGGGCCCCGGCGGCCTCGGCCAGCGCCAGGGGGCGCTGCGGCAACCGTTCGGCGAGCAGCGGGGCCGCCGGGCCGGGGGCGGCCGTCACCAGCACGGCGAGCGCCCGGTCGGCGAGGTCTCCGTCACCGGTGGCGAGCCGGGCGAGTGCGTCACCGGCGGCGCCCGCCTGCTCCGCGATCTTGCCGAGCAGGGTCACCACACCGTGCGCCGGCTCCGGTCCGTCGAGCAGCGGGAGCAGGACGGGCAGCAACCGCGCGGGCGCGGAACGGGACACCATGCACGCGTGGTCCGCCGCCCACACCGCTTCGGCGCGCACGTCCGGCGCCGGAACGCGCAGGGCTTCCGCCAGCAGGGCGAAGGCGGCCTCCCGGTCCTCGGCCGTGTCCCGCCGGAGCAGCGCGCCGGCCACGGCCCGGAGCGGCTCGCACTGCTCGAAGGAGGAGACCAAACCTTCGGCCGGCAAGGCGGCGAGTACGGCGTCGTGCTGCCGGGCGTCCCACGGCAGGCCGGCCGCCAGGCAGGCGAGGACGGCGGTGACGCGCAGCCGGGCCGGACCGTCCGGCGCGAGGGCGGCCAGGGCCGTCGGGGCGCCTCGTGCCGGGTCGAGCCGGACCAGTGCGGTCACCAGCTCCGCCCGGACCACCTCGTCGGACTCCTCCTCCCACCGCCGCCGCAGCACGGGCCACGCCTCGGCCGGGGCGGCGGTGTGCCCGGCCGCCCATACGGCGGCCTGCCGCACCGGCGCCTCCCCGGCGCCCGCCAGGTCCAGGAGGAAGGGGAGTTGACCGGCGACCGCAGCGCGGCAGGCACCCGGCGCCACCCCGTACTCGTCGGTGCTCTCGGCGATGCCGCCGAGCAGGACGAGGAGGTCGGCGCCGCGGTGACCGGCCGCCGCGAGACGCGCGAGGAACGGCACCGCCTCGACGGTCGCCGGGTAGACGGTGCCCTGGTGCAGGATGCTCCCGTACAGCTCGTGCAGGGCACCGTCCGCGGTGTCCGGGTCGTCACCCGCCAGAGAGCGCAGGAGGACGGGCAGGTCCTCCGCGCTCCCGTAGGCGTGGTCCAGTTCGGGCCAGGGACGGTCGTCGAGTCCGGCGAGGGCGGTCGTGCGGTCCATGGGCGGATCCTCGCAGAACGACACACCGGCGCCGCCACCGCCCCGAGTGCCGCGGAGTAGCGCGGAGCCGGAGCCCGACCCGCGGTGCGGCTCGCCACGAAGGGCCCGCCGGCCGGCGCACGGTCCGCCCCGGTGCGGCCTGTTCGACACGGCCTGCCCGGCCGGGTGGGCGGTCACCGTCGGCTGACGACAGGTCGGGCGACACCCGGGGGGAGCCGCCCGAGGGTCGCACCCCGGCGGTGTGTGCGGTGTCACGCCCCCAGAGGTCGCCGGAGTCGTCCACATCACAGCGCAAATGTCGCTTTGTCACCCATGCTCGAGACGGACAACGGCTCCCGAACTGGAGCCCTTCGGCGACGTCTTGGGCACCCGCTTCCGAAGTGACCCAAGGCACACCACGCGTGACACTCCCGCTCGCTCCCCGCGTTCCCCTGGAAAGGTGACCCACGATGGCCGCATACCTCTGCCCTCCCGCCGTGATACATGGCGAACACGCCGTGCGGACCAGCCAGATCGTGGCGGAGGTGCGCGAACGGCATCCGCATGCGGCGTGGGCGCCGCGGATCGACGGCATCGCGGCCGCCACGGGCATCGAGACCCGCGGGTGGATGCTGCCGCTGGAGGCCGCCGTCGCGTCCGGTGACGGCGGCGCTCTGCCGGCCGTCGGCGCCGGGCCGGCCCAAGAGGCCTTGGTGCGCGCCGGTTTCGCCCAGCAGGACGCGGAACGGGCGATCGCCGCCCTGGAGGCGGCACCCGGACCGCAGACCGTCCAGGAACGCACCGCGCCGGCCTGGGAGGCCGTGCAGTCCTACGGTGAACGTGCCGCGCGCGGGGCCCTGCAGACCGCCGGGCTGGACACCGCGGACGTCGACTGCCTGATCACCAGTCACTCCACCACCCCGGCGCTGCCGGGTCTGGACGTCGCCCTGGCCAACAGGCTCGCGCTGCGCGGCGACGTGAGTCTGCTGCCTGCCACGCAGTGGGCGTGCGTCGCGGGAACCCGCTCACTGGCGCTGGCGGCGGATCTCGTGGCCGCGGACCCCGACCGGGTGGTTCTGGTCGTCATCTCCGAGGCGCTCAGCACGACCTACCAGCCCGCGGACGACACCCTCGAATCCCTGATCGTGCGGTTGCTGTTCGCGGACACCGCCGTCGCCGCGGTGGTCACGGGCCGCCGGCGGCCCGAGTCGGTGCTGCGGCTGGACTCCGCCTGGCACCACACCCTGCCCGGCACCCAGGACCTGCACCGCCTGGAGACGCGTGCGGACGGCACCCACTTCGTGATGGACCGGCGCGGGCCGCGCGCCGTGCAGGAGACGGTGACCGCGATGTGGGAGTGGCTGCGCCTGCGTTACCGGGACGACCCCTCCTCCTGGCACCCCGACGTGCTGCTGGCCCACCCCGGCGGGACCCGCGTGCTGGAGTACATGGAGCAGACGATGCCCGACTCCTGGCCGTCGGGACTGCTGGACCACAGCCGGGAGAGCTACACCAGCGGCAACCGTGGCGGCGCCGCCGTGTTCGACATCGTGCGGCGGGCGCACGACGCCGGGCAGAAGCCGGGCGCCCGCGCCGTGCTGTACGCGGCGGCGCCGGGCCTGACCGCCACCGCCCTGGAAGGGGAGTGGCTGTGACCGCGACGGCGACGGACCGTCCGGACCACCGGCCGCACCGCGCCGCCCGCGCCGCCGCGTCGTCGCCGTCGCAGGCCACCGCGAGGACGTAGCCGGTACCGCGTTTCTCCAGCGCGTCTCGCAGCTCGGGGTTGCCGCAGTGGACCTCGTCGCCCGCGACCCGTGCGGCCTGATGGCCGGCGTCCAGGAACCGGGCGCCATGCGGGCGGCCGGCTCCGGTTCGGTGGCGGAGGGAGTCTCCCCGCCGAGCCCGGCGGCGCGGCAGCGGTCGGGGGCGGAGGTCCAGGAGCGCGGGACGTACAGTTCCCGGTCCACCGCGGCGTGCCCGCGCCGCCCTGCGTGGACCGGGTGGACGGCGCCCTGGGCGTTCTCGATCCTGCCCGCGGTGCCGGTGTACCGGCGCTGAAGGCCGACCGTGCCGGTGCCCTTCTTCACGTCCCGCGCTCCTGGACCTCCGGCCCCGTGGTCGCACAGGTCGTCGCGTACCCGGCCGGCTTCCCGCTCGGCCCGGCCGAGCAGGTGCTGCATGCCGTCCGGGGCGGCCTCCCCGGCCCACTCGGCGGTGGTCCAGCAGTTCTTGCGCGGCAGGTCCGACACGACAGCGGCCCGCGCCCCCACTGCCTCGCCCGACGCCGGGGTTCGACCCGCGCGAACCGCCCCGCCATCCGGCTCATCAGGCCCTCGAACGCCTCCTGCCGGCAAGCAGGGTCTACGCTGCGACCTGCGGCCATCACATGATCTTCAGTCTTCGCACACCGGTGATCAACGGTGGCCGCACCCGTCTCCACAGCGCGTCGGGGTCGCGCAGCGTCCGCCTGCCGTCCCGTGTCAGGAGGACATGTGCAACGTGGCGAAGTCTGGTGGGTCGAGTTCGACGAGCGGCGGCCGGTCGTACTGCTGTCGGGAGACGACGCGTCCGGGATCCGGGTGATGCAGGTCGTCGCTCCGGCGGGCGTCGACATCAGCGGTCTGGGCGTCGAAGTGGTAGTGGGTGCCGTGGAAGGACTGCCCTTTGAAGGCGTGCTGCGGTTCGCGTTCCCGCGTCCAGGCTTCACCCCTTGCACGTGGCTGACCACCGTGTCCCGGGACGACCTGATCGAGCGGGCCGGCGCCCTGTCCTCCGCGAAGCTCGGCGAGATCGAGGACGCCCTCCGTCTCGGTGGAATCGGGTAGGCCCAGAAGGAACGGACGCCTCTGATGGCGTGATCGGTCTCGTCCGGATGATCGCCGCCGGCCCCGTGTCTCCTCGGCGCCCCTCACCATCGAGATCACGATCCACCACTGGAGTACCAGGAGCACCGTGCGCATTACGGGGCCGGCCGACGCGCATCCCGGCCGGACCGGCACCGCGCTCCGGTTCGCCGGTACACCGGCGGCTTCGGCACCGCGGCCGCACACCGTGCCGAACGGATGAAGCGGTTCGCGGAGCACGCGGCGTCGCGGCCCGTGGTCGCGTCACCTCGCGACGGCCGCCCAGACCACCTTGCCGTTCTCCGTCCACCGCACCCCCCACCGGGCGGTGAGCCTGTGCACGATGCGCAGGCCACGACCGCCCTCGTCGAGGAGACCACCCGGTCCCAGCCGCGGTCTGCCGTTCCCGGTGTCGCCCACCTCGCACAGCAGTCCGTGGCCGGCCCTGATCAGCCGTACCGTGACCGGACCGGTGGCGTGACGCACCGCGTTCGTGACGAGCTCGCTGACCAGCAGTGACATGGTGTCGCGGGTGCCGTCCCTGATGTGCCACTGCCGCAGCAGCGCGGCGACCCGCGCGCGGGCGCGGGCGGGCGCGTCGTCACGGGCGGGCAGCCGCCAGGTCGCGGTGTCCCCCTTGCGGTGGCCGATCGTGCGGGCGAGCAGCAGGGTCACGTCGTCGCGCTGGCGCACGGGCGCCAGCACGGAGACGACGCGCCGCGCGGCCTGCTGCAGGGAGTCCCAGGGGTGCACCGTGGACACCGTCTCCGCCAGTCTGCCGATGCCCTCGTCGATCGACATGGCCGGGTCCTCCACCAGGCCGTCGGTGTACAGGGCGAGCAGGGAGCCCGGGGGTGCGTCGAAGGTGTGGAGGTCGAACGGCTCCCGCAGCGCGAACTCGGCTCCGAGACCGGGATGGGGGCGCACCGCGAGCAGGTCGGCCCGCCCGTCCGGCGAGACCAGGACCGGCGGGAGGTGACCGGCGCTGGACAGCGTCATCCGGTGGCCGACCGGGTCGTAGAGGACGATGCAGCAGGTCGACCCGAGGGCGCTGTAACCGGCCGTCAGCCCGGCCTCGGCGTCGTCCAGCAGCGTCACGGTCTCGTCCAGGTGTTCCAGCACCTCGTCGGGCGCCAGACCCGCGGAGAGCAGCGCGCGGGCCTCCATGCTCAGCTGCCCCATGGTCGCCGCGGCTCCCAGACCGTGCCCGACGACGTCACCGACCACCAGCGCGGTACGGCCGTCCGGCAGGGGGAAGCTGTTCACCCAGTCGCCGCCGACGCCGGCGCTGTCGGGGGTGGCGGGCTGGTAGACGCTGGCGACCGCGATGGTGTCGCCGCCGGTCCGGGGCAGCAGCCGCCGCTGCAACGCCAGGACCTGCGTGTGCTCGCGCTGGTGCCGGCGGGCCAGGTCGACGTGATGGGCGGTCCTGGCCACCAGTTCCTGCAGGTCCAGCAACTCGCTGTCGCGAAAGGGGCGGTCCGTCCGCCGCCAGATCTCCGCCACGCCCAGCACGACGGGCGGTGTGCCGTCCAGCACCAGCGGGACGCACGCCACACCCGCCGACCGGTCGCCGGGCACCAGGGCGCGCACCAGCCGCGGACTGCCCAGCACCCGCTCGACCGTCTCCCGGTCGGGTATGACGATCGTCTGCGGCGCGTCGTCCCGTTGTACCGCCTGCGCCAGCAGGCGACTCGCGTCACCGGGCAGGTCGTCACCCGGCGTCGCGTAGCCGTCGGGCCACGCGCGGTCCGGCACGAGGGCCGCCCGCCGGAGCCGGATGCGCCCCTGCGCCTGCCCGGCGACCCCCTCGCCCGTCCACACCGCGAAGTCCAGGTCGACGGCGGCCACCTCGCCCCAGGCCAGCAGTGACTCCGCCAGCGACTGCGCGGTCTCGCCGATGTCCAGCGACGTGCCGATCGCGGTCTCGGCGGCGTACAGGTGCAGTCTCCTGGCCATGGCGATCAGGGAGACGGTCAGGCCCTCCTCGGGCGCCGCGGCGGGCAGGATGCTCAGGGAGACCACCAGCTCCGATCCGTCGCCGCGCCGCAGGCGCTGGATCCGGGCGACGTGTGCCTCACCCGTCTCCAGGACCTGCCGCAACCGTCGTGTGACCGTCGGTACGTCCCCGGAGGGCAGGAGCTCCACGAAGAGACTTCCGGCCTCGGCCTCCAGGCCCGCGAACACGGGGGCGTCCAGGTTGCAGCGGGTGATCCTCAGATCCCGGTCCAGGTTGACCGCGCCGAGGATCTGGTCCTGCCGGCCGGTTTCCGGGTCGTCGGGCACGCGACGGCGGACGGTACGGTCGTCCTGCCCGCCGGCCGCCGCTCCGCCGCCCGGGATGTAGCGTCCCAGGGCGCTGCTCACCAGCTCGAAGGGCGACGACGGAGACGGTGTGGAGTCCATGTGGCCCTCTCGACAATCCCCGGCACGGCGCCGGGGCCGTACCCGGACCCGTGCGACGGGTCCCCGAGATCCCTGACCGCACACCTCATTGAATAACACCGGGGGTCGCTTCGCCCACACCAGCCGATCGCGCGGTGGACACGGACCGTGAGGAGACACCGCGGCCGCGCGGACCGCGGGACCGTCGTCCGGCTCGACCCCGCGCTCTGGGAGGAGCACCTCTGCGCCGTCGTCGGCCGGGACCTCGCCCCCGACGAACGCACGGCCTTCTCCGGGGAGTCGCCGGAAAGGATCTGCCCGACCCCACGCAGGCCTGAGGATGGGACGGAGATCCGGCGGCCACGCCCAGGACGATCTCGCTCAGGCCAGGAAGCTCAGTCGAACCTGACGGTCGGCATTGTCTTTATTGGTGTCCGCCAACCTCCGTCAAGACAACCCGCAGCATAGCCAGTGGTCACCAGGCCCTGTCCTGGTGAGCGGCTCAGCACGCGGGAACCGGTAGGCGCCGACGGGTGCTCGACCTGTTGTGGATCAGCCCGAATCGCATGTCCGCCGCGCCTCACGCCGTCCCGTGATCACACACGAGCAATCACCACTTGTGAGAGGGCGGAACGAGGGCGCTCAGCACAAGCGCTGCGGCGAGTATCTGCGGCGGCTTCGTCGACATCGACTGCTGCTGGTCGAGCAGCGCGAGACGCTTCCGGAGCCGTACATCGAGCCCGGCAGCCTTGCGGTGGAGGCTCGCGGAGGACTCCTTGGGCTTCTCGCCCCTCCGTTCCTTCTCGGAGGCCGCCGCAGCGTCGAGGAGCAGCCGCTCCTTCTCTGAGGTCAGGCGCTTGGTCACCAGTTCACGGGTCCTGACCAACTCCGCCAGGCGACGGGGCTGGACCTCGGCCAGATACGCGGGAAGCCGGTTGGCGATGATCCAGCTGGTCGCCTTGGCCTCGGCATCCGCGAGCCAGGGAAGACCGCGCGCGATGTCGGCCGACGCACCGTCGGTCGCATCGGCGCAGTCAAGGTAGGGCGCGGGGCCGGCTGGCCGCACCGTGCCGCGGCTGTCGACGTAGACATAGCCGAACCGTCGGGCCACCGACGCACCGGTGGCATCCGCGACCTCTTCGACCACCCCGACGAGGAGGTGCGGTTCTTCGATGGTGGCCGAGACGAGGACGGTGCCCCGGTTGAGGGCTCCCTCGAAGGTCCGGGTGGTCTCGGCCATGACGGCGTCGTGCAGCGGGTGGCCGGGGACGAGCAGGTCGACGCGGGCGCGGACGTCGGGCCGGACGCGGCCGAGGTCGAAGGTGACGTGATCGTAGCTGGTGGCGATGGGCCCGTTGCCTGCCGAGCGGACGCGCTGCGGCACGTGGGCTATCTCATGGCGCCCCTGGCCGCGCGCGACGATCCGGCCGCCGAGCCGGGCGAAGGCGTCCTTGAAGGCCGATGCGATGTCGTGCGGCTGAAGACGTCGGGCGCGGGCTTCGTCCATCGCGGCACGCAGGGTGCGGAGATCGGCGTCCGAGAAGTGCTCCACTGCGAGCGCACGCTCGTCCAGGAGGCCTGCGAGGCCGTCTCCGACGGTGCTGTCGATGACCTCGTACATCCGATTCCTGACAGCCGACTGCTCACCGTACTGGATGGCATCGAGGAGCAGGTCCCGCAGCGGGGTCTCGGCGAACGCCTGCCCCAGGACGTCGAAGACCTTCCCGCCGTACGTCTCGCGCATCTGGTCGAGCTTCTCCAGCAGGCGCGTGAAGACCTCACCCTCGCGGGTGTTGGAGGCGACGAGGTTCCAGAGCCGGCAGACCTCCTCCTGGCCGATGCGGTGGATGCGCCCGAAGCGCTGCTCGATGCGGTTGGGATTCCAGGGCAGGTCGTAGTTGACCATCAGGTGTGCGGCCTGCAGGTTGAGTCCCTCGCCGGCGGCGTCGGTGGCCAGCAAAATCCGTACATCATGGTTCGTGGTGAACTCCTCGGTGATCTGCCGCCGCTCCGCCCTACGTACGCCGCCGTGTATGGCCCTAACGGCACCGGGCTCGCCCAGCAGAGACCCGATCTTGGCCTGCAGGTAGCGGAGGGTGTCGCGGTGCTCGGTGAAGATGATGAGTTTCCGAGACCAGCCGTTGGCGTCCGTCACCAGCGCGTGGTCCCGTAGGAGGGCGGACAGCTCGGTCCACTTGCGGTCCGTACCTGCCTCCCGGACCCGCTGCGCCGTCTTCACCAACGTCCTCAGCTCGATGAGCTCGACGTCGAGTTCCTCGACCGTCTGCGCCGCCGTCGCGGCATCGAGCAGTTCCTCCTCCAGCTCTTCGATCTCTTCGGCATTCAGCTCGTCAGTGTCGAAGTCGCTGAGATCGATGGCGTCCATGCTCTCGCGAGATGTCCCGTCGAGGATTTCCTGCCTCTTGCGCTCCAGGCGCTCGGTACGCCGCACGAGGCTCATGTAGATCGCCTCCGGGCTGGAGGCCAGGCGTCGCTGCAGAACGGTGAGTGCGAAACCGACCGTGTTCCTGCGCTTGCCACCGATGCGGCCGGCGCGGTTCATCCCCTCACGGACATAGTGGGTGACGTCCTCGTACAGGTCGTACTCGAGTGCCGTGAGCTCGTAGGGGACGGTCTCCGCGATGCGCTCGGGGAAGAGCTTCCTGCCTTCGAAGGTGAGCAGGTCTTCCTTGATCATGCGCCGCATGATCCCGCTGACGTCGGTGCTCCTCCTCTGTCTGCCCTCGAACCGGTCACGGTCCAGCAAGGTGAGGAAGAGCTGGAAATCCTCCTCCTTCCCCGAGTGCGGGGTCGCCGTCATCAGGAGCAGGTGACGAGTGATCTCACCTAGGACCTCGCCGAGCTGGAACCGCTTGGTCTTCTCCACTTTGCCACCGAAGTAGTGGGCACCCATGCGGTGCGCCTCGTCGACGACGATCAGGTCCCACTCCGTCTCTTGGAGCTGGGCCTTCAGGTGCTCGCTACGGGAGAGCTGATCCATGCGGGCGATCAGCAGCGGGTGGGTCTCGAAGACGTTGACATGAGGCTGGGAGTCGATGAGCTGGTTCGTGAGCAGGTCGAAACGGAGGCCGAACTTGAAGAAGAGCTCGTCCTGCCACTGATCGACCAGGCCTCCCGGAGCCACGATGAGGCACTGCTTGATGTCATCGCGCAGCACAAGTTCCTTGATGTAGAGACCAGCCATGATCGTCTTTCCTGCGCCCGGATCGTCGGCGAGCAGGAAGCGCAACGGTGTACGGGACATGAGCTCGCCGTACACGGCACGGATCTGGTGCGGGAGCGGCTGAACGTCGCTGGTCGCCACGGCGAGCATCGGGTCGAACAGGCCGGCCAGCGAGATCCGCTGGGCCTCCGCGGCCAGTCTGAAGTCGCCGGCGGGCGCATCGAAGGCGCGGCTGCCACTGTGAGCGACGCTCAGCCTGTCCTCGTCCTTGCGGAAGACGACCCGCTGGTCGAGGCCGCCTCCGGCGGTCTTGTAGGTCAGCTCGACCGCGTTCGCACCGTGCCACTGGGCGGCGATGACCGTGACTGCCTCCGCCGGCATGAGACCGCTGATCCGCAGTCCCGGCTTGAGCTCCTCGAGCAGCACGTCCACAACCTCCCGCTTGGCGGCCGGCGAACGCTACTCGGACGTTCCGGCGGTTCCCTGATCCCGTCGACTTCGTCAACCGGGGTCGCTAATCTTCCCAGAGGTCGTGCGAGTGGCGGGGGCAATGGAGCGAGAAGCACGTCAGCACCTGCGTGGTGTGGTGGAGGAGATCAGCGGGTGGCGCAAGCTCGCGGTACAGATCGTCGAGCAGCGTGGGCCGGTCGAGGCAGCAGCGGAGGACGCCGCCAGGCGGCTCCTCGGGCGCGTGACGTCACTCGGGACTGGGAGCAGCACCGCATGGCGCGCACTGCAGCTCACGCCGTCCGATGCCGACCTGGTGACCTCCCTGGCCCGCCGCCGGGCTCTTCCGGAACTCAGTGCCCCTGTCCAGCTGGGCATCCACCAGTTGACCGGGGACGCCGACCGGGCGCTGACGGCCGTCCGGGCTCTGTTCGGTGCCCGCCGGATGTTCTCAGGCAAGAGCCGCAAGAACGAAGCGGGGCAGGCTGCGGCCTACCTGATGTCGCTTCACGAGCAGGTTGCGAGCACCTGGCTCGTCACCGAGCTGGAAAACCTGGCGGCTCGGGACAGAAGTGCCTTCCCTCTGGTCGGACTCCCGGCCGTCCTCGATGACACGGTCGGCTTCAGCCACCGCCTCGGCGCCCGAGCCGAACTCGTCGAACGGCATGAACTGGACACCGCCAGGACCGCGCTCGCCGCGATGGACCGGGCTCTGCACCGCGAGAGCGAGTTCAGAACGGCAGTCAACGCCGCCGGCAATGCCGTCCGGCAGGCCGAGGTGCGCAAGCTGCTCGCCGAAATGCCCGTCGAGCGACTCAAAGACGCAACCAGCGGCCAGCTGCGCATCAACGCGCTGATCGATGCCGGGATCGGGAACCTGCAGCAGGTCCTCGACCAGAGATCACGGATTCGATCGCTTCCCGGAGTCGGTGAGACGACGGGCAACCGGATGCTCGGCGCCGCGCGGACCATCTGGCAGACCACGCTGGACGAGATGCCGGTCCGTATCGACATCAAGAACCGGTCCCAGGCCACCACGAAGCTCCTCATGGCGCTGCGGGCGTGGGACGCGGCACGCTCGATCCGCGGCGCGACAGCGGACCTCGCCGCCGCCGACGCGGTACGACCGCTCCTCCAGGGTCTCGATCCCCGGACCTCCCACGTCGTTCTTGTCCCCCAGGCGCGGACCGTCGCCGAGTTGCGTGCCGCGCTGGCGGCTGTCGAGCGCCGTGGGGCGTTGCTCGACGGTGGGGCTGACGTCGCAGGCGATGATCCGTGGGAGGACTTCAGCGCCCGGCCGGCCGATTACTACGCGATGCTCGCGGAGCTCGGATTCCTGGCGGACGACGCCGAGAAGAGCCAAGGGGACCTACCGGCCGAAATCGTCGCCGCGATCAGGGAACTCAAGCTCGACACCAGCCATCTCAAGGCGTCCCTCCGCGGCTACCAGTCATTCGGCGCACGCTTCGCGATCGTGCAGCGGAAAGTCATCATCGGTGACGAGATGGGCCTGGGGAAAACGGTCGAATCACTCGCCGTGCTCACCCACTTGCACGCCAAGGGCTCCTCCCGTTTCTTGGTGGTGTGTCCCGCCGCCGTTGTGACCAACTGGGTGCGCGAAGTCCGGACGAAGTCCGACCTGCGCGCGTACCGCCTGCACGGGCCGGGTCGCGACGACGCGCTGAAGTCCTGGGTCCGCAACGGCGGAGTCGCGGTCACCACCTACGACACCCTCGGCTGGTTGGAGGGGCGGATACCCGAACACGCCGCACCCGCATGCCTGGTGTTCGACGAAGCGCACTACATCAAGAATCCGGATGCCCGACGCACCCGGCGCTCCACGGCCCTCATTCACACATCGGAGCGAGCAGTCCTCCTGACCGGCACCCCGCTGGAGAACCGGATCGAGGAATTCCGCAATCTCGTCGGCTACCTCCGGCCGGACCTGTCGATCAGTGCCTCGGAGCTCGCTCCTCGCCAGTTCCGGAAGCAGGTGGCCCCGGCTTACCTGCGGCGCAACCAGGAAGACGTCCTCACCGAACTTCCGGAGCGGGTCGAGGTCGACGAGTGGATGCCGATGTCCAGGGCCGACGAACAGCGCTACCGAGCGGCTGTCGTCGAAGGCAACTTCGCGGCCATGCGCCAGGCCGCTCTGCTCGCCGGCGTCAAATCCGAGAAAGTGCAGCGCCTCATCGACATCGTCCAGGAGGCGGAGGACAACGAGCGCAAGGTACTGGTCTTCTCGTACTTCCGTAATGTCCTCGACGAAGTGGCGTCGGTCCTCCCGGGGAAGGTCTTCGGGCCCCTGACCGGTTCCGTACCTGCCGCGAAGCGACAGAGCATAGTCGACGAGTTCTCCCGGGCCCCCCACGGGGCCGTCCTCGTCGCCCAGATCGTGGCGGGCGGAGTCGGTCTGAACATCCAGGCGGCATCGGTCGTCGTCATCTGCGAACCCCAGCTGAAGCCGACGACCGAATGGCAGGCAATCGGCCGCTCCCACAGGATGGGGCAGCTGGAGTCGGTACAGGTACACCGCCTGCTCTCCGAAGAAGGCGTCGACCAACGCATCATCGAGATACTGGCGCGTAAGCATCAACTCTTCGCGGATTTCGCCCGCGTCTCCGAAACCGCCGGCAGCGCCCCGGAAGCGTTCGACATCACGGACGCTGAACTGGCGCGGGAAATCGTGGCGGCCGAGCGCGAACGCCTGCTCACTGGCGGCTGACGGACGTGAGACACGGAGCCGGCCACGGTCGGCCGAAACTCGATGGAGGCACCCTGACGATCACTGCTCTCGCACCTGTGCCGTTATCGGACCGGCTCTCCTGAGCACAGGCGATCCAGGCGATCCCTGAACTTGCCACCGCTTGTCCCTCATGACGCTTGTCTGTCACACGCATCCGACTTCTCGACCGTCTCGGTGAAGGAGACGATCAGACGCTTCATGGCGTCGGCGTCCTTGTGGTCGGAACCGTAGGCCTGGATTCCGGTGTAGAGCTCTTCCCCGTACTTCTCGTCGACGCAGTCTTCCGTCTTGCCGAACGCCTGCCAGTCGGAATAGACATACCGCCCCGCGTCCGCGGTCTTCTCCACCCGCTCGAGGGTCTGGCTGCGGAGGAAGTACGCCGTGTCATGGCCGTCCCGCCACCATTTCTGGACCGTTCTGACGGCGAGCTTTCCGTCCACGGACACATCGCACCAGGTCGACGCGGGGTTGACGACGGGCTTGACGGAGAGCTTCTTCCCCGGCGGGAGGAACGGAGTGAGCTCCTTGGCATCGACGCGTATGCCGCAGAGGGCGCCCGGCACGGAGTAGTCCCTGGTCTCCTCGTCGGCGCCGCATCCCGTGGCCGTGAGGGCCAGGACGACGAGAAGGACGGCGACGAAGGCAGGGCCGGAACGTGGTCCGGGAACCGGTCGACGGCGGGTCATGGTGGTACCTCTCGGGGAACTGCTCGGAATCTGGATGGGGTTCGGCGACTCTGTCAGGACGTTGTCCGGCTGCCCGGGGTACGGCCGTCGACGATCGACTGGGCGTTGTAGAAGCCCTGTTCGCCGCTGCCCCGGGCCCAGGCCTCGGCGTCGGCGGGGTCGACCATGCCGTACTCTTCCGCGGCCAGCCGGGCCGCCTGGCCCGAGCGGTTGCCGTCGTTCTCCATGCTCTTCTGCCAGAGCGCGCCCCGCGCGTCCTCGGAATCCTCCAGTTCCGTGCTCTTGAAGTCCTGGAACATGGATTCGAGGACGGTGCCGGTGACAGTGGTGGTGGCTCCACCCGCGAGGGCTCCGACCCAGGGTGTGGCGACGAAGGAGGTTCCCACGCCGACCGCCGTACCGAGACCACCGGAGACGCCGCTCTTGACCAGGTCCATCGAATCCTTGTAGGCCTCGTCCCTCTCCTTCCCAGCAGCCGCCAGTTCCTCTTGGCGGCCCAGGGCGAGGATGCCGGAGACCTCCCCCGACTTCTGCGCGATCTGCCGCACGACGCCTTCCGTGTCGTCGTCCACGACCCGGCCGGCAGGCAGATCGGGGTTGAGGTGGTACTCCATCAGCTGGCTCATGTACGCCTTCTGGCCCACCTCCACCGCCGCGTAGCCGTCCGGGCTCTGGCCCACGGTGAAGAGGAGCTTGGTCACGTCCCGCGGATCGAGTACGGCCTCTTCCCCGTACATCGGGTACATCTTCTGCGTCCGCTCCCACGACGTCGAGTCGGGGTCGGTCCGATCCGCGCCGCTGATGGACCGGTTGATGTCCGGGAGGTACTCCGAGGTGATCTGCCCCACGCTGTCGAGCATGTGCCCGTGCTTGAGCAGACGCTCCTCCGGGTCCTCACCGATGGACGACACCAGGCGTTCCATGAGCTTGGTCTGCTCTGCGTTGTGGTGCGGCGTGTCCGGCGTCGGCTGCTCACCGGCCGGGTGACCCGTGGTGGCGGCCTCGAGGGCCATCGCCAGGTTGTTCCGTCCCGCGATGCTCTCCTCGTGTTCGGAGTCGAAGTCGGCGGGCCAGTCGCGCTCCTCGAAGAGGTAGTCGAAGTTGGTCAGTGACTTCTTGACCTCCTTGTCGTCCTTCTTCTCGGTGAAGTCGTGGTCCTCGTCCTTGGTGAGGAAGGTGTCGTTGAAGAAGGACGTCGCGGCGTCCGGGTTGTTGGCGAGGGCCTTGAGGTAACCCGTCATCGGGTCCCAGCCGGTGTCCGTGCCCGTGTGGTTGAGCGTCGCGTCGGGTCCCAGACGCTGCCAGGCACCGTGCCGCCCGTTGCCCGTGAACTTCTTCTCCGTGTCCATGAGCTTGTCGCCGTAACTGTTCAGGAACCGGTCGTCGTAGTCGCCCCAGCGCATCAGGTTGCTCATCACCTGTCCGCCCAGGGGGAAGCCCCCGCCGCGGCCCACCGGCTGGTCGACCAGGGCCACCATGTTGCCCTTCCAGGAGGTCATCGCGGCGCTGTCGCTCTGGGTGGCGTTGGCGAGCGTGAGGCTCAGGTTCTTCTGGAGCTCGTCGAACTGCTCCCGGCGGTCACGGCGCAGGTCCCATCCCGTGTTCGGGTCGGTGAGGCCGGTCCAGAAGTCCAGTGTCTTCCGCGGTCCGAGCGTGGTGGCGAAGCGTTCGGCGAACAGCGGGTCGGCGGAGTACTTCCTCAGCCCCGCGTTGAGCCGGTCGAACTCGGCGGTGGAGAGCTTCTCCGGGTCCTTCTTGGCGAGTGCTGCCAGGTCGTCGGCGGTCTTGAGCGCCTCGGCGGCTGCGTCCCGATCCTGGTAACTGGCTTCTCCGAAACCGTGGTTGGTCTGGTCGGCCAGCGCCTTGAGGACGTTGCTCGCCGAGTTGTCGCTCTCAGTGGCCTTGCCGAGGATGCCCTGGATCTCGTCGCGCAGGGCGTTGACGTCGCCCTGGGTGTGGGAGGGCGGGGTGTGGCCTTCCGCCGCGCGGTCCGGGTGGACGTTCATGGTGACGGTGAACCCGCCGTCACCGGTTTCCCTCACGGTGAGATTCTTCTTCAGGCCGCGGTCGATGGCGTCCTTCAACTGGGTGTGGTACTCCCTCAGCTCCCCGGCGGTGTCCTTGAGGATGCCGTGGATGGACTTGGCCTGGGTGTGGGCGTCCTTGATCTCGCCCGCCGTCTTGCCGATGAACTCCTTGGTGACCTGCGAGTTCTCACCGGCCCAGTTCGCCTTGTTGGCCGCCTGGTGCAGGCCTTTCTCGGCGTCCTCGGCAAGGCTTTGGAGAGAGCGGACGATGACCGACCAGTCCTCAACGGCGTCGTCGAGCAGTTTGAGGTTGGCGTGGCGCAGAGTGTCGAGATCCATGAGTGGGGCCCCCGTTGTGCGGTTACTTCTTATCGCCGTAGATCGGGTTCTTGTCCCCGGCCTCTCCGAACCGCTCGTCGAAACCGGCGTCGAGGACAGCGATGCTGCTCATCTGCCGCAGGATGTAGGCCTCGTCACCGTTGTGGATCTTCTTGGTGACCTGCATGTGGTTGGAGATGTGCGCGCAGGCGTCGAGGACGGTGTTCAGCTGCGTGGACCAGCGGTTCGACAGGTGCTGGAGCCCGGAGCCGAGCGCGAATCCCTGTGCGGTCAGGTCGCTCGCCGCCTTGTCGACGCTCGTGTTGTCCAGTCGAGCCTGATCCCAGAGCCGGTCGTAGAGCGTGTGCGCGTGGCTGCCGATCTTGGAGAGGTCCTGCTGGTTGACGTTGAGGTCACCCGTGCTGCCGGGCGTCGTCGGGACCGGACCCGGGCCGGAGTCACCGGGGTACTGGTTGAGCTGCATACGCGTCGCGCCACCCTGCTGGCGCTCCAGCGCTTCAGTCTTCAGTTGGTCCCACTCGTCCCACGCCACTGACCTGCTCCTTACCCCCGACGGCCATCGCCGACAGACCGCTGAACGGCCCCGACTCCGCTAGCGTAGTCATTCGTCCTGACGTTCGGGATTGCTACACCGAGTCTCCCCCAGACTCTCCACAGGACGTGGCCTGGGCAGCACGCGTTCTGTCACTGGAGCCGGAGCCGGAGCCGGAGCCGTCAGAGGGTCTTCTCACCTCACCGGCAAGCCTTCTCGTCCGGCTGACCCAGGCGACTGCCGTTGCGCGACCCTGACGGTTCGTTCACTTCGGGAAGGCTGACGCAGCAGAGCCCAGGAGAGGTTTTGTGGGCGCTCGGCGTGCTGGTGCCCGTCCTCGCCCGCACCCACCGCGCGCCGGCCGCTCGGGGGCTCGCCGAGGTGGACCCAACGCCCGCCGAGGAGCTGCTTCTGGCCCGCCTGTGGAAACACGAGCCCGGCTCACAGGCGGAACTGGCGGAGGCACTGTGGAGCGAGGCGTCCACCGTGGCCATCACCGATCCGGACGGCGTCACGTTTGGCGCGGCCGGAAGCCGCTCCTGCAGTGACGTCAGACGCGGCGCTATCCGAGGAACGACAACCGCACCGTACGGTCGTGATTCGAGACGTTCGTGTCCACGAGACACACCGACTGCCAGGTGCCCAGCTGCAGGGCACCGTCCACCACCGGCAGGGTGGCGTGGGGCGGCACGAAGGCCGGCAGGACGTGGTCGCGGCCGTGGCCGGGGCTGCCGTGGCGGTGCTGCCAGCGGTCGTCGGCGGGCAGGAGGGTGTGCAGGGCGGCGAGGAGGTCGTCGTCGCTGCCGGCACCGGTCTCGATGATCGCGATGCCGGCCGTGGCGTGCGGGACGAAGACGTTCAGGAGACCGTCGCGGCCGGCCGCCGCCTCCCGCAGGAAGGCCTCGCAGTCTCGGGTCAGGTCGACGACCCTCTCCTGCGCGCCGGAGACGATGTGCAGTACCCGGGTGGTGAATGTGTCTGACATGACTCCATCCTGACCTGTCACCGACTTCGTACACCGGATTCCACGGGCCGGCGCCCGCCCGGCCCACGGCCCGGGGGTCCGGTCCGTGGCCCAGGGCGCCCGGCCCACGGCTCACGGCCCGGAGCGTCCGGTCGGTGGGATGCCCGTCGATCGTGCGAGGACCGCGTCAGGATCACGCCGGTGCGCGGAGGCGCCGACGCGTCCACGGGAAGATCCACGACCTCAGCACTGTTGGTTCAAATGTGAACAACATGCGTGAGGTCGAGGTGGTCGTCATAGGCGCCGGGCAGGCCGGGCTGGCCGCTGCCCATCACCTGCGGCGCACCGGTTTCGAGCCGGAGCGCGACTTCGTGGTGCTGGACCGCTCCCCCGGGCCGGGCGGCGCCTGGCAGTTCCGGTGGCCCTCGCTGACGTACGGCAGGGTGCACGGGATGCACGCGCTGCCCGGCAGGGCGCTGACGGGCGCGGACCCGGCGCGGCCTTCCTCCGAGGTGATCACCGAGTACTTCACGGAGTACGAGCGCGCCTTCGACCTGCGGGTGCGGCGGCCGGTCGAGGTGTCCGCGGTGCGCGAGGGGACGAAGGGGCGGCTGCTCGTGGAGAGCACCGCCGGTACGTGGGCGACGAAGGCACTGATCAATGCCACCGGCACCTGGGACCGGCCCTTCTGGCCTCGCTACCCCGGGCAGGAGACCTTCCTGGGCCGGCAGCTGCACACCGCGCGCTATCCGGGGCCCGAGGCGTTCGCCGGGCTGCGGGTGGTCGTGGTGGGCGGCGGCGCCTCGGGGACCCAGCACCTGCTGGAGCTCGCCCCGTACGCGGCCGCCACCACCTGGGTGACGCGACGTCCGCCGGTCTTCCGCGAAGGCCCCTTCGACGAGGAGGCGGGCCGTGCGGCGGTCGCCCTCGTGGAGCAGCGGGTGCGGCAGGGGCTGCCGCCGAAGAGCGTCGTCTCCGTGACCGGGCTGCCGCTGAACGACGCGATCCGGAAGGGGCTGGCGGACGGGGTCCTCGACCGGCTGCCGATGTTCGACCGGATCACCCCGGACGGCGTGGAGTGGAGGGACGGGCGGCGGGTGCCCGCCGACGTCATCCTGTGGGCGACCGGCTTCCGGCCCGCCGTGGACCACCTGGCACCACTGCGGCTGCGCGAGCCGGGTGGCGGAATCCGCCTCGAGGGCACACGCGCGGCCGCCGACCCCCGAGTGCACCTCGTCGGCTACGGCCCTTCCGCGAGCACCGTCGGCGCCAACCGGGCGGGGCGCGCCGCCGTGCGGGACATCGGGCGGCTGCTCGCCGGACGGGCCGGTGAGCCGGCCGCCGCCTGACGGACTTCCGCCTGACGGACTTCCGTCGGACGAGCTTCCGCCGGACGGGCTTCCGCCGGATCAGCGGGCCTTCGACGGATGCGCGCTCGCCGGGGTCCGGGTGCTCTGCCGGACCCTGTTGAACTCCGCGACGTTGCGCTGGTGCTCCTCGTAGCCGGCGGTGAAGCGCGTGTCACCCGGCTTGACGGTGACGAAGTACAGCCAGTCACCCGGCGTCGGGGCGATCGCGGCGCGCATGGCCTCCTCGCCGGGGTTGCCGATCGGTGTCGGGGGCAGTCCCATGCGCTCGTAGGAGTTGTAGGGGCTGTCGATGCGGGTGTCCGCCGTACTCGTCCTGAGCGGGGAGCGGTCGAGCGCGTAGTTGATGGTGGAGTCCATCTGCAACGGCATGCCACGCTCCAGACGGTTGAAGACGACCCGGGCCACCTTGCCCATGTCCGCCTCGGTGGCGGCCTCCGCCTGGACGATGCTGGCCACGGTGACGGCCTGGTAGACGTTCATGGCGTTGCGCTGGGCCCCGGCGGCGACGGGGGCGCCGTTGAACCTCCTGTTCGCGGTGTCGACCATCCGGGCCAGCAGCGCCTGCGGCGTCGATTCCTTCTCCAGCGGGTACGTCGCCGGGAAGAGGTAGCCCTCCGGATTGCCCTCGGCGTCGGCCGGCAGTTTCAGGCCGGCCTTCGGCAGCGATTTCCTGGTGGTGCCGGGCGGCAGGGCGAGGGCCTTGTCGACGGCCTCGTAGACCTGGCTCGCGCGTAGGCCCTCCGGGATCACCAGCGTCGTCGGCTTCTTCTCCCCGGAGCCGTCCATGGTCAGCAGCGGCACGGCCACAGCGGTGCCGGCCGCGACGGCTCCGATCGCGATGAGGGCGAGACGGCCCCGTCGCGTCAGTCGGATCGCGCTCCGTGGCGGAGTGTTCATCTGCATGCGGGCACGGTAACCCGCATACCGTCACAATCCCGGCATGACCTGGCCTCTCACCATCTCGTCATCTCGTCATCTCGTCGGCTCCAGACGGGCGTCCCGGCGCACCAGCTCGGCGTACCGCCCGTCGCGCTCCAGCAGTTCCTCGTGCGTACCCCGTTCGGCCAGCCGGCCGGAGTCCAGGACCACGATCTGGTCGGCGCCGCGAACGGTCGACAGCCGGTGGGCGATGGTGAGCGTGGTGCGGTTGGCCGAGAGCGCGTCGATGGCCTCCTGGACGGCGTGCTCGGTCCGGGTGTCCAGGGCACTGGTCGCCTCGTCGAGGATCAGCACCGGCGGGTCGCGCAGGATGGTGCGGGCGATGGCCAGGCGCTGCTTCTCCCCACCGGAGAAACGGTGGCCGCGCTCGCCCACGACCGTGTCGTACCCGTCGGGCAGTGCGGCGATGTGGTCGTGGATCTGGGCCGCCCGCGCCGCGGCGTGCAGTTCCTCGTCGGTGGCGTCCGGCTTGGCGAAGCGCAGGTTGTCCGCGATCGAGGAGTGGAAGAGGTACGTCTCCTGCGAGACGACGCCGACCGCGCGCGCGAGCGTGTCGAAGTCGAGGTCGCGCACGTCGACCCCGTCGATGGTGACCCGGCCGCCGGTCACGTCGTACAGACGGGGCACCAGGTAGCCCAGCGTGGACTTGCCCGCGCCGGTCGGCCCGACGACGGCGAGGCTGCTGCCGGCCGGGACGCTCACGTCGATGCCGTCGAGGACGGGGGCGACCGTGTCGTCGTCGCCGTCGTAGCGGAACTCCACGCGCTCGAAGCGGACCTCGCCCTTGACGTGGTCGAGATGGACCGGGTCCGCCCGCTCGGTGATGTCGACGGGCAGGTCGAGGTACTCGAAGATGCGCTGGAAGAGCGCGAGGGAGGTCTGTATCTGCACGCCGGTCGACAGGAGGCTGACGGCCGGACGGAACAGTCCCTGCTGGAGCGAGACGAAGGCGACGATCGTGCCCAGGGAGGCGCCGGGACCGCCGAGTTCCATCGTCAGGCCCGCGGTCCAGTAGATGACGGCCGGCATGGCCGACATGACGATCCCGATGACGGCCATGCGCCAGCGGCCGGCCATGCTCGACCTCACCTCGAGGTCGACGAGGCGCTCGGACTCGTCGGCGAAGGAGCGGGTGAGGGAGCCGGCGCGGCCCATGGTGCGGCCGAGCAGGATGCCGCTGACCGAGAGGGATTCGGTGACCGTGGCGGCCATCCCGGCCATCTGTTTCTGTCGCTGGGTGGTGATCTTCCGCCGTTCGTTCCCGACGCGGCGGCTGATCCACACGAACACCGGCAGCAGGAGCAGCGAGACGACGGTGAGACGCCAGTCGAGGGCGACCATCGCGACGATCGTGGCGACGACGCTGGTGAAATTGGAGACCAGGGAGGTGGCGGTGGAGGTGACGGTCGCCTGCATGCCGCCGATGTCGTTGGCGATGCGGGACTGGACCTCGCCGGTACGCGTGCGCGTGAAGAACGCGAGCGACATGCTCTGGAGGCGGCCGTAGACGGCGGTGCGCAGGTCGTGCATGACGCGCTGGCCGACCGTCGTGGAGATCAGCGTCTGGAGGACGCCGAAGACTCCGGCGAGGACGGCGCTGAGGATCATGCCGAGGGCGAGCAGGCTCAGCAGGCCGGTGCGCCCCTCGGGGATGGCGACGTCGAGAGCCTCCTTGAGCAGGAAGGGCGTGGCCACCGAGACGAGCGAGGAGGCGGCGACGAGCAGGCCGACGACCGCGAGTCGCCCGCGGTAGGGACGGAAGAGTCTCAGGATGCGGCGTACCTGCCGGGGATGTTCCCCGGCGTCGCCGGACGGGCTCCAGGAATCTGGCGTGTCGGGGTGCATGGGCTCCTACGGGGGGTGAGGTGAGACGAGTGAGGCACAGAGAGCATAGCTCATTGTTACCTATGCTCACAATGAACGGCGTCCTGATATTGTTCCCGCATGACCACCTCCGATCCCGACGGCGCGCTCGCCGAGCAGCTGCTGCGGTTCACCCGTCGGGTGCACCGCATCCAGAAGCACCACCTGGAGCTGTCGGAGCTGGGCATCACGCCCGCCCAGTCCCGCCTGTTGCGCACCCTCTCCCATTTCAGCGCACCGCCGCGGATGGCGGACCTCGCCGAGTACCTGGAGGTCGTGCCGCGGGCGGTGACCACGCTGGTCGACGGACTGGAGACGAACGGCAAGGTCCGCCGGGTGCCGGACCCGGCCAACCGCCGGGTGATCCGGATCGAGCTGACCGACGCGGGCCGCACCACCCTGCGCGAACTGCACCGGGCACGCCGGTCGGCGGCGCGGGAGATCCTGGCACCCCTGACGGACGTGGAGCGGGCGGTTCTCGGGGAGCTGCTGGACACGTTGATCGGCGGGACGACGGCTCCTCACTGCTGAGGAGTTCACGCATCGCGCGAGGGAAGGCGACGGCCGCCGCTCCGGGAGACCGGAGCGGCGGCCGTCGCCTTGCGTGACGAGTTCCTGAAGACCGGCCGGTCGGTCGGCCTGCCGGTCGGCCGACAAGTCGACAGGTGGGCAGGTGAGCAGGCCGACGGGTCGACCACGGGTGGCGGGTTCCCGAGGGACGGTGTTCGTCCCCGGTGGCAGCCGGAACCGTGCGGTGCCGCGGAAAACCGGTTGATTCCGACCACCTTGCGCGGCGAACCTTTCACGGTTTGCTGTCGCCGCTCGTCGCGGTCTCCTCCCCCATCCCTGACACGAGCCACTGGGACGTCATGAAGATCCGAGACCTTCCGTATCCAGACCCGGGTGTGCCCGACGCCCGCTCGGGGCCCCGCTTCCTGTGGTGGCTCGGACGCAATCAGCTGGGCGGCCAGCTCACCTCCCTGGCCTGGGGCCTGCTGCACTTCACGGCCGTCTCGGCGCAGCCGTTCTGCGTCGGGTTCGCCATCGAGGCGGTCGTCGACCGCTCCGGTTCCCGGCTGGCCCTCGCCGGTGGGCTGATGGCCCTGTTCGGCGTCGCCACCGCGCTCGGGGACACCTTCCTGCACCGCGCCGCCGTCACCAACTGGATCACCGCGGCCGCCCGTGTCCAGCAGCTCCTCGCCCGCAAGGCCTCGCATCTGGGCTCCGCGCTCAGCCGGCGGGTCGCGGCCGGGGAAGTCGTCGCCGTCTCCACCGGCGACGTCGAGAAGATCGGCTGGTTCGTCGAGGCCGTCTCCCGCTTCACGGCCGCCGCCCTCACGGTCGTGTTCGTCTGCGTCGCCCTGGTGGTCCACCAGCCGGCCCTCGGCGTCGTCGTCGCCGTGGGCCTGCCCGTCGTCGCCTTCGCCGCCCTGCCCCTGCTGCCCCGCGCGACCCGTCGGGCCGACTTCCAGCGGGAGAAGGCCGGACGCGCCACCGAACTCGCCTCCGACACCGTGGCGGGCCTGCGGGTACTGCGGGGCATCGGCGGCGAGGAACTCTTCCTCGACCGCTACCGCCGCGCCTCCCAGGAGGTCCGTCACGCGGCCGTGCGCAGCGCCCGCATGTGGTCGCTGATCAGCGCCATCCAGGTCCTGCTGCCGGGCCTGCTGCTGATCGTGGTCGTGTTCCACGGCGTCCACCTGGCCCGCGAGGGCCGGATCTCCGTCGGTGAACTCGTCACCGTCTACAGCTCCGTCATGGTCCTGGCTTATCCCCTCAGACACTTCGAGGAGATCGCGATGGCCTACTCCTTCTCCCGGCCGTCGGCGAAACGTGCCGCCCGCGTCCTGTCGATGGAGCGGGTCACGGACTCGGGCGGATCACGCCCCGCGGACCTGCCCTCCGGCGACCTGTACGACCCGGCCACCGGGCTCCTCGCCCCGGCCGCACTGCTCACCGCCGTGGTGTGCGGCGACCCGGACGCCGCCGGACGGCTGGCCGAACGGCTCGGCGGACACCCTTCCGAGAACGGCCCCTCCGTACTGCTCGGCGGGGTCCCGCTGGACGAGCTGCCGCTGGCCGGCGCGCGTACGGCCGTCCTCGTCCAGGACAAGGACCCGGTGCTGCTGTCGGGCTCCCTGCACGACCTGCTCGACGTGCCCGCCTCGGGCTCGGTCGGCGCGGCCGCGGCGCTGGCGGCCGCCCAGTGCGGGGACGTCCTCGACGCCCTCGTCCAGGGCTCGCTGGACGTGGACGACCCGATGGACGCCCACATCACCGAGCGGGGACGTTCCCTGTCGGGGGGCCAGCGCCAGCGGCTGGCACTGGCCCGGTCGCTGCTCACCGACCCCGAGGTCCTCGTCCTGGACGAGCCCACCTCCGCCGTCGACTCGCACACCGAGGCACGGATCGCCGAGGGGCTGCGGGAGATCAGGACGGGGCGCACCACGGTCGTGTTCACCTCGTCCCCGCTGCTGCTGGACCGGGCCGACCGTGTGGTCCTCGTCCACGAAGGCCTGGCCGTCGCCGCCGGTGCGCACCGCGAGCTGCTGCACACCGAGCCGCGGTACCGCGCGGTGGTCACCCGCGAGACCGAAGAGGAGAGCGCGCCGAACGGTGCGCCGGACGAAGTGCGCGGACTGCGCGGACTGCACGCCGCGCAACGGCACGAGATCGAGGAGTCCGCATGATCGGCGTGGCACCACCCGCCCACGACCCGGCGGCACCGACGACAGCCGCCACGCTGCCCGTCGGCGCCCCCGCGACCGTGCGCGCCTACGTGGCCGAACTGCTGCGCCGGCACCGGCGTGCGTTCGGGATCCTCCTGGCCGTCAACACGGTCGCCACCGTCGCCTCGATGGTGGGCCCGTGGCTGCTGGGCGACGTCGTGGAGCGGCTGTCGGAAGGAACGCGCGAACTCCACCTGGGACTCACGGCCACGTTGTTCACCCTCGCGCTCGTCGTCCAGGCCGTCTTCGTGCGACAGGTGAGGCTGCGCGGCGCGATGCTCGGCGAGCGCATGCTGGCCGACCTGCGCGAGGACTTCCTCGTCCGGTCGGTACGGCTGCCGCCGGGCGTGCTGGAGCGGGCCGGCACGGGCGACCTGCTGTCGCGCATCACCACCGACATCGACCGGCTGGCCAACGCCATGCGCGAGGCCGTGCCGCAACTGACGATCGGCGTGATGTGGGCGGCGCTGCTGCTCGGCGGACTCGTCGTCACCGCTCCGCCGCTGGCACCGGCCGTGCTGGTCGCGGTTCCCCTGCTGGTGGCCGGCTGCCGCTGGTACTTCCGACGGGCCCCGGCCGGCTACCGCGCGGAGGCCGCCGGTTACGCCTCCGTCGCCGCCGCCCTCGCCGAGACCGTGGACGCCGGCCGCACCGTCGAGGCCCACCGCCTGGGCGACCGGCGCGTCGGGCTGTCGGAACTGCGGATCAAGCAGTGGACGGCCTGGGAGGACTACACGCTGTGGCTGCGGTCGGTCCTCTTCCCGGTCATCAACCTCGTGCACGTCACCGTCCTGGGTTCGGTCCTCGTGCTCGGCGGCGTGTTCGTCCTGCAGGGCTGGATCGAGGTCGGTCAGCTGACCACGGGCGCGCTGCTCGCCCAGATGCTCGTCGACCCGGTGAACCTGATCCTGCGCTGGTACGACGAGCTGCAGGTCGCGCAGGTGTCGCTGGCCCGGCTCGTCGGGGTGCGCGACATCGAGCCGGACGCCGGTGACGCCGGACTGGAACCGGACGGGCGGGACGTGCTCGCCGACCGGGTCCGCTTCGGCTACCGCGAGGGGGTCGACGTGCTGCGCCAGGTGTCCCTGGAGGTCGCGCCCGGCACCCGGCTGGCCCTCGTCGGCCCCTCCGGCGCGGGCAAGTCCACGCTGGGCCGGCTCCTGGCGGGCATCTACGCGCCCGGGGACGGCCGGGTCGCCCTCGGCGGCGCGGAACTGTCCCGGATGACCGCCGAACGCGTCCGCTCGCACGTGGCGCTCGTCAACCAGGAGCACCACGTCTTCGTCGGCTCGCTGCGCGACAACCTCCGGCTGGCCCTGCCCCACCCCCGTCCCGAGGAGGACGGCCCGGAGCCGGCCGACGCCCGGCCGGCGGAGGAGGCCGCGCTGTGGACGGCGCTCACCGCGGTCGACGCGGACGGCTGGGCACGCGCCCTGCCCGACGGCCTGGACACGGAGGTCGGCTCGGGCGGACACGCGCTCACCCCGGCGCAGGCCCAGCAGATCGCGCTGGCCCGTCTGGTCCTCGCCGACCCGCACACGCTGGTCCTCGACGAGGCGACCTCGCTGCTCGACCCCCGTGCCGCCCGTCACCTGGAGCGCTCCCTCTCCCGCGTCCTGGACGGCCGCACCGTGGTCGCCATCGCCCACCGTCTCCACACCGCGCACGACGCGGACGTCATCGCCGTCGTGGAGGACGGCCGCATCAGCGAGCTGGGCAGCCACGCCGAGCTGGTCGCCGCGGACGGGGCCTACGCGGCCCTGTGGCGGTCCTGGCACGGCTGAGAAGGCGGACCGGGGACCCGGGCGGACAGGAGGAACCGGTGTCACCGGCCCGCAACCGGACGGGCGGGCGACACCGGCCCGTCCGGGACTCCCGGCCCGTCCAGGACGGACACGGCGGCCGGACCGCCGTGAGACGGGTGGCCGCCCCACAGGGCCGGCTCCCGGCCGGACGAGCGGGAGGCGGGCACCGGGGCTGCTACGCGGCGTGAGGCCCGTGGGGTCCCCGTCGGCGGGCCGCCGAAGCCGCCGCACCGGCCGCACCGGGGGACGGCCCCCCGCCCGCGTCCGAGCGCGGCGGCCCGGCTCTGGCGTTGCGCACTCCCGAAGGGGGGTGGAACGCTGGAGAGCGGAACCCCTCCCGGCAGGCAGCCGCGCCGGCCGCTCCGGCGCGCACCGCCACCGGCCGGTGTCCCGTGCCACGGCCGCCCACCGCCGACCCCGCGGTGAGGACGAGCCCGTCACCCCCTGGAGGTACCCGTGAACAGCGCCGACGGATGGGGGGACGACGTCTACCAGCCCGACGCCTCCGAGATCCAGGACGACGCCGGACTTCTCGACGCGGAGGACACCCTGGAGAACGACGGCGTCGAAGACCCCCTGGACCGGGGATGGTCGCCTCCTGAGCGGCCCTGGGCCGTGGAGCACTCCGGCGTGACGGCCGCGGAGCGCCGGCAGGGCGAGACCCTGGACCAGCGGCTCTCGGAAGAACTGCCCGACCTCGTCGCACCCGACGGCGACGGCCTCGGCGACTGCGACGGCACCGACGGGGAACTCCTGGACAACGAGGTCGGCGCCACCCGCTCCGGCCGGCTCGTCGCACCGGACGAGGGGGCCCACGAGGACGAGGAGAGCGCTCTGGTCGCCACCGACGTCGGTATCGACGGCGCCGCCTCCTCCGCGGAGGAGGCGGCGATGCACATCGTCGACGAGGACTCCCTGCCCGGCTGACCGGCGCCGGTACTCCGGCCCGGCCGCCGCGGCCCGTCCGGGCGGGCCGGCCCCACACCCGTCGCACGCACTGTCCGAGGAGCACGCATGCAGCAGGACAAGCACCCCGACTACCACGCGGTCGTCTTCCGCGACCGTGCCGCCGGCTACGCCTTCCTGACCCGGTCCACCGCGGCCAGCGACCAGACGATCGAATGGGACGACGGGGAGACCTACCCCGTGGTGGACGTCGAGATCTCCTCGGAGAGCCATCCCTTCCACACCGGCAAGGCCCGCACCGTGGACACGGAAGGCCGTATCGCCCGCTTCGAGCGGCGCTACGGGGAAGGCACGCCGACCTGAGCCGGGCCCGCCGGCCCCGGCACGACTCAGATGTAGTTGAGCGCGGCCGCGCCGCCCACCCCTCCGAGCAGCATGAACACGGGCATCAGGACCTTCAGCTCGACCCAGCTCCCGGCGCGGAACCGCATCGCCTTGGGCGGACCGATCGGATACCAGCGCTTGCGCCCGATCGGGATGGGCCACAGCACGGGACAGCCCGAGACGGTGAGCGCGTCCCCGATGTCGTGGACCAGGGCGCCGAGCACGATCGGCAGTCCGAGCCAGAGATACTCCTGGCCCGGGTCCGTGAACAGCCAGTCCGACCCGTTGCCCGGCTTGTCGAGAATCCCGGCGATGATCCACGCGCTCGTCGCCGCCAGCAGCCACACCAGCACATCGCTGCTGGAACCCCGCGTCGCCCGCCACAGCAGGCCCTCGATCGCCAGGACCATGTGGACGAAGAGCAGCGCCAGAACCGCCCAGCGTCCGCCGGTGACCGCCAGCGCCGAGGAGCCCGCGCCGATCATCACCGCCCACAGCCAGGTGTGCGTCAGGGTGCGGTGTCCGCCGGAGCGGCGCGGGTCGCCCTGCTTGCGCGTGCCCTTGTAGACGGCGTAGGAGAGCTTGTCCACGATCTCGCACAGCCAGCGCGAGACGGGGCCGAAGGCCCGGGAGATCGTCGCGGCCTTGTGGTCGAGGTCCGGGGCCAGGGCCGCGCCGGCGCAGATCAGCGCACCGGCGAGCAGCACCGGCCACGGCATCGAGTGACCGGCCGCGGCTGCCGCCGCGCCGACGCCGAGCCAGGCCGCGGCGCCCGACAGTGAGTGTGCTGGTCCCATCATGGCCGTTGCCCGCCCCATTCCTCGTGCGCCGCTGTCCAGTTGACCGGGTGCGATCACACTCCGTCGGCGACACAGCGTAGCTGCCGTGATCTTCGGCCTCGCATCCGATTCCCCCGTTGCGCACCGGGGCAGGCAAGATGGGGGCGTGACCCTCATCGATCAGCTGCCGCCGACCGCAGATCCCGACGCCCTGTACGAAGCCTTCGAGTCCTGGGCCCAGGAGCGCGGTCTGACGCTCTACCCCCACCAGGAGGAGGCGCTGATCGAGGCGGTCTCCGGGGCGAACGTGATCGTGTCGACGCCGACCGGCTCCGGCAAGAGCATGATCGCGGCCGGTGCGCACTTCGCGGCTCTCGCCCGTGACGAGGTCACCTTCTACACCGCTCCGATCAAGGCGCTGGTGTCGGAGAAGTTCTTCGAACTGTGCAAGATCTTCGGCACCGAGAACGTCGGCATGCTCACCGGTGACGCGTCCGTCAACGCCGACGCCCCGGTCATCTGCTGCACCGCCGAGGTGCTCGCGTCGATCGCACTGCGCGACGGCAGGCACGCGGACGTCGGCCAGGTCGTCATGGACGAGTTCCACTTCTACGCGGAGGGCGATCGCGGCTGGGCCTGGCAGATCCCGATCCTGGAACTGCCCCAGGCCCAGTTCATCCTCATGTCGGCCACGCTCGGCGACGTGTCCTTCTTCGAGAAGGACCTCGCCCGGCGCACCGGCCGGCCCACCACGGTGGTCCGCTCGGCCACCCGGCCCGTGCCGCTGTCCTACGAGTACCGCTTCACGCCGCTCACGGAGACCCTCACCGAGCTGCTGGAGACGAAGCAGGCTCCCGTGTACATCGTGCACTTCACGCAGGCGCAGGCCGTGGAGCGGGCGCAGGCGCTGATGAGCATCAACATGTGCTCGCGCGAGGAGAAGGAGCGGATCGCCGAGCTGATCGGGAACTTCCGTTTCACCACCAAGTTCGGCCGCAACCTCTCGCGTTACGTACGGCACGGCATCGGCGTGCACCACGCCGGCATGCTCCCCAAGTACCGCCGGCTCGTGGAGAAGCTCGCCCAGGCCGGTCTGCTGAAGGTGATCTGCGGGACGGACACCCTCGGCGTCGGCGTCAACGTGCCGATCCGCACCGTGCTGTTCACGGCGCTGACGAAGTACGACGGCAACCGTGTCCGCACGCTGCGGGCCCGTGAGTTCCACCAGATCGCGGGCCGGGCCGGGCGGGCCGGCTTCGACACGGCGGGCCTGGTGGTCGCGCAGGCGCCCGAGCACGTCGTCGAGAACGAGAAGGCGCTCGCGAAGGCCGGCGACGATCCGAAGAAGCGTCGCAAGGTGGTCCGCAAGAAGGCGCCCGAGGGCTTCGTCGGCTGGACCGAGAACACCTTCGAGAAGCTCATCGCCTCCGAGCCGGAGCCGCTGGCCTCCCGCTTCCGGGTGACGCACACGATGCTCCTGTCGGTCATCGCGCGCCCCGGCAACGCCTTCGAGGCGATGCGGCACTTGCTCGAGGACAACCACGAGCCGCGCAAGCAGCAGCTGCGGCACATCCGCCGCGCCATCGCGATCTACCGTTCGCTGCTGGACGGCGGGATCGTGGAGAAGCTCGACGAGCCGGACGCCACGGGCCGCGTCGTCCGCCTGACGGTGGACCTCCAGCAGGACTTCGCGCTGAACCAGCCGCTGTCCACCTTCGCCCTGGCCGCGTTCGAGCTGCTGGACCCGGAGTCGCCGTCGTACGCGCTCGACATGGTCTCCGTCGTGGAGTCGACGCTGGACGACCCGCGGCAGATCCTCGCGGCCCAGCAGAACAAGGCACGCGGCGAGGCGGTCGCCGCGATGAAGTCGGACGGCGTGGAGTACGAGGAGCGCATGGAGCGCCTCCAGGACGTCACGTACCCGAAGCCGCTGGCGGAGCTGCTGTTCCACGCCTACGACACGTACCGCAAGAGCCACCCGTGGGTGGGCGACCATCCGCTGTCGCCGAAGTCGGTGATCCGCGACATGTACGAGCGGGCGATGTCGTTCACCGAGCTGGTGTCGCACTACGAGCTGGCCCGTACCGAGGGCATCGTGCTGCGCTACCTGGCGAGCGCCTACAAGGCCCTCGATCACACGGTTCCGGACGACCTGAAGTCCGAGGACCTGCAGGACCTGATCGAGTGGCTCGGCGAGATGGTGCGGCAGGTCGACTCCAGCCTGCTGGACGAATGGGAGCAGCTGGCCAACCCGGAGGAGATGACCGCCGAGGAGGCCCAGGAGAAGGCCGACGAGGTCAAGCCCGTCACCGCCAACGCGCGGGCCTTCCGCGTCCTCGTCCGCAACGCCATGTTCCGCCGTGTCGAACTCGCCGCCCTCGACCATGTCGACGCGCTGGGCGAGATGGACGGTGAGTCCGGCTGGGACGCCGACGCGTGGGGCGAGGCGATGGACAAGTACTGGGACGAGTACGACGACCTCGGTACCGGGCCGGACGCCCGCGGTCCCAAGCTGCTGGTCATCAAGGAGGAGCCGCAGCACGGGCTGTGGCGCGTCCGGCAGATCTTCGACGATCCGAACGACGACCACGACTGGGGCATCGGCGCGGAGATCGACCTGGCGGCGTCGGACGCCGAAGGGCGTGCGGTGGTGCGCGTCACCGATGTCGGCCAGTTGTGAGCACAGGACGAGGCGGACGCCGCACAGGAGAAGCACACCCATGACGAATCCGGCCGAAAGGCTCGTGGACCTGCTGGACCTCGAGCAGATCGAGGTCAACATCTTCCGCGGCCGCAGTCCGCAGGAGTCGCTGCAGCGGGTCTTCGGCGGACAGGTCGCCGGCCAGGCGTTGGTGGCGGCCGGCCGGACGACGGAGGGCGACCGGCCCGTGCACTCGCTGCACGCGTACTTCCTGCGACCGGGCCGGCCGGGGGTGCCGATCGTGTACCAGGTCGAACGGGTGCGGGACGGGCGGTCGTTCACGACCCGCCGGGTCACCGCGGTGCAGCAGGGGCGCACGATCTTCAATCTCACCGCCTCCTTTCACCGGCCTGAGGAAGGTCCTTTCGAGCACCAGCTGCCGCCGGCCCGCGAGGTACCGGATCCGGAGTCCCTGCCGACGGTCGCCGAGGAGGTCCGGACGCACCTGGGGTCGCTGCCCGAGCAGTTGGAGCGGATGGCGCGTCGGCAGCCCTTCGACATCCGGTACGCGGACCGGCTGCGCTGGAGCCCGGAGGAGATCAAGGACGCCGAGCCGCGCAGTGCGGTCTGGATGCGTGCCGTCGGTCCGCTGGGTGACGATCCGCTGGTGCACACCTGCGCTCTGACGTACGCCAGCGACATGACTCTCCTGGACGCCGTGCGTCTTCCGGTCGAACCGCTGTGGGGGCCGCGCACCTTCGACATGGCGTCCCTGGACCACGCGATGTGGTTCCACCGGCCGTTCCGCGCGGACGAGTGGTTCCTCTACGACCAGGAGTCGCCCGTCGCGATCGGGGGTCGCGGCCTGGCCCGCGGGCGGATCTACGACCTGCAGGGGCGGCTGTTGGTGTCCGTCGTGCAGGAGGGGCTGTTCCGGAAGCTGTAGTTCCCTGCGCCCCGGACGGTCTCGCGGAGCAGCCGGCCCAGGAGTCCGGTCCCGGGCCGCCCGGCCCGCGGGGTCCGCTCCGGTGCCCCGGCCGGCTGTGGCGGGGCGGGCTCCGTGGTGGGGCGTGGTGCCGGCCGGTGTGCGCGGGCCTGTTCGAGGGCGTGTGCCAGGTCGGAGCGCAGCCAGGCGATCTCGTCGGGATCGGCCGCCGTCGTGATCCGCTCCGCCAGCCGCGCGGCCGGTGAACCCGGAGCGCTGTACGTCGGCGGTCCGGGCCGGAAGCGGTTCAGGTGGGAGCGTTCGTAGGGGTCCCTGGCGATGTCGGCGATCTGTACCGGGTCCAGGAGCGCGGCCAGGGCGCCCGCCCGCTGCCAGGGACCTTCTGCCTGCCGCAGCAGGGATCCGAGGTGCCGCCCGCGCCAGTTCCGGGCCCGCAGGTCCAGTCCGGCGGCCAACCGGTCCCGCATCTCCTGGGGCGCGCGGCCCGTCAGCAGGGGGGCGTTTCCCTCGTCGGCGGCGAACTGCCGGATCTCGTCGGCGAGATAGAGCCACACGACGGTGCGGTAGCGATTCAGGTAGAACGTCACGGGCACCAGGAGCCCCGTCCTCGCCAGGCGGGTGAACCGGCTCGCAGGCACTCGCATGACGGCCGCCGCCTCGGTGGTGCCGACGGCCTCGACGCTCCTGGTCAGGGCGTCGGGGAAGCCGGGCGCAGCACGCAGGCGGTCGATCTCGGCGTGGGCCACCCGTCGCCCCCCGCCTCCGTCGTCGGGCACGGTCCTGATGTGTCCGAGGCGCACGGCGAGATCGAACTGGCTGCGCTTGAGGCCCAGTTCTCGTGCCGCGCGGCTGTAGGTGCGGAAAAGGGCGTGCGGTGCCGTGACGGTGTCGCCTGACATGGTCGTCTCCCCCGTGGAGCGAAGGGCCCCGCGCCGTCCGCGGCGGCCTCGGAAAAAACCGTAGCCGGATTCACGACACTCGTGGCGGGCCTGTGGAAAACTCCACGGGGAAGGAGAAAGTACAGGTCAGTGCGGGTAGGGGCCGCTGTCGGGCCGGCGTGCGTCGACGGTGAGGTGCTCTCCGACACGGTTGACGAGCAGGGCCATCTCGTAGGCGATCTGCCCCATGTCGGCCTCGGCCGCGCTGAGTACGCACAGACAGCTGCCGGCGCCGGCCGCCGTGACGAACAGCACCGCGTCGTCGAACTCCACCATCGTCTGACGCACCCCGCCGGCACCGAAGTGACGGCCGGATCCCTTGGCCAGGCTGTGCAGTCCGGACGAGACGGCTGCGAGGTGTTCGGCGTCCTCCCTGCGCAGTCCCGTGCTCGCGCCCGCCACCAGCCCGTCGTTGGACAGGACCAGCGCGTGGCGCACCTGTTCGACGCGCTCGGTCAGGTCGTCCAGCAGCCACCCCAGGGTCTGCTTCTGTGCCATGGTCCGTCTCCCCGTGACGTTTCCCCGTGTGATGTTCCCGCCTGGCCGGCGGGTCCGTCCGCCAGCCTTCCCCACCTCCGGCCGCCGGGCAAGGAGGATGGGGGCATGGCACAGAAGATGACCGACGAGGAATGGCGGGCGTTCGTCTCGCAGGGCACCCGCACCGCGAAGCTGTCGACGGTGCGGGCCGACGGAAGCCCGCACGTGGCCCCCGTCTGGTTCCTGCTCGACGGGGACGAGGTGGTGTTCAACACCGGCAAGGAGACGGTGAAGGGGCGCAATCTGGCGCGGGACGGCCGGGTCGCCCTGTGCGTGGACGACGACCGGCCGCCGTTCGACTTCGTGGTGCTGCAGGGGCGCGCCCGGATCTCGGAGGACCTCGACCAGGTGCGGCTGTGGGCGACCCGCATCGCGGCGCGGTACATGGGGGAGGACCGGGCCGAGGCGTTCGGCGCCCGCAACGGCGTCCCGGGCGAGCTGCTGGTCCGCGTCGGGATCGAGAAGGTCCTGGCGCAGAGGGCCGTGGCGGACTGACGCGGAGGGCGGCCCCCGGCTCACCGAGTCGAGGATCCGGGCGGTGCGCGTCCGTCCGGCGTGCCCGACGAACCGGATCGGCACCTCCTTCCCCGAGTTGCGGCCGCGGGCGTCGCACGGGACGACCGGAGGTCCCCGGTCCAGGTCGAGGGCGCGGGACGCCTCCGGAGCGTCGTAGGGGCGCGCTCCGGCGAAGCGGTCGACGGCCACCGTGAAGGGGATGTGCCGATGCTGGACGTGGTCGACGGAGGGGAGGCGGTCCTCCTGCCTCCGGGGGCCGGCGAGCACCACGATGTCCTGGGCCGTCGTGACGGTGACGCGGGCCCTCGGGACCGGGAGCGGGAGGACCGGCATCGTGGGCAGGCAGATCATCTCGACGCGCACCGTGCGCGGCCCGCTCCGCCGGCGTCCCGTGCCCGGGGCCGTGCGTCCGCCCGTTCGCCTGTCCGCGCGTCCGCCCGCCGTGGACACGGGGACGCCCTCCGCGCGGTGCGGGATCATGCGGAACATGAGCGACGACCACACACACGTCCAGGAGTTCTTCACCCCGCGCGCGGCGGACTGGGACAGCCGGTTCCCCGACGACGGCCCGGCCTACGCGGCCGCGGTCACGGAACTCGGTCTGCGCGAGGGCGACCGCGTGCTCGACGCGGGCTGCGGCACCGGACGGGCCCTGCCGGCGCTGCGCGACGCCGTGGGACCCTCCGGGGTCGTCGTCGGGGCGGATCTGACGCCGGCGATGCTGGAAGCCGCCGTGCGGGCCGGACGTGACCGCGCCGGGCGGCTGGTGCTCGCCGATGTCACCGCGCTCCCCCTGCTCTCCGGTTCGCTCGACGCCGTGTTCGCCGCCGGTCTCGTCGCCCATCTGCCCGACCCCTCGCGGGACCTGCGTGAACTGGCGCGGGTGGTCCGCCCCGGCGGCGCGCTGGCGCTCTTCCATCCGATCGGCAGGGCGGCCCTCGCGGCACGCCAGGGCCGCAGTGTCACCCCGGACGACCTGCGCGCCGAGCCGAACCTGCGGCCGCTGCTCGCGGGCTCGGGGTGGCGCATGACGTCGTACGCCGACGAGGACGCCCGGTTCCTGGCGCTGGCCGTGCGCGAGGGCTGAGGCTCACGTGTTCGCGGCGACCGCCCCCACGACGGCGTCGGGGTCGTCGGACCCGACGTCGCGCCCGGTGGCCGGCCCGTCCTCGGCCCGTACGCCCCCGCTCTCAGGCTGTCGGCCCCGGTCACGGGCCGGACTCGCCCGGCCGCGCGCGACGCCGAGGTCACCCGGCGGCCGGGCCTCCGCCGTGTCGTACGGGGCAGCCTCGCAGTCCGGGCGTCGGCCGGGTGCCCAGCCGCTCGAGGAGGTAGCCGTCGGGATAGCTCCTGATCTCCCGGTTCTGGCGCGCGAAGTGCGGTGCGCGGCGCGGTGGGAGGAGTCGGACGGCACGTCCACGCGCGCGTACGGCCCGACGGACCAGCGCGCGTGTGACGGGGCCGGGCGGGGTGTACCGGAAGGCCCGCAGCAGCGGTTCGTCCAGCAGGGCGAGGGTGGCGGTGCGCAGGACGGGGGCGAGCGGCCTCGGGTACCAGGAGGCCATCAGGTCGAGGGTGGCGTCCGAGACCGCCCGTGCTCCCTCGTCCCAGCCGAAGTGGGCCTCCTCGTAGGCGTCGAGGCAGGCTTCGAACTCCTCGTAGGACGAGGGGATGTCCTTGATGCCCATCCGGTGTCCGAGGGTGCGGTGGTGGACGGTGGAGGCGACGATCTCGTGGCGGGACAGCCTGCGCCATCCGTAGGCGTCGATCCAGCGCTTGGGCACGACGACGAACGTGCAGAGCACGTAGCGCATGTCGTCGTCGGTGATGTCGTAGCTGCGGTGCATGCGGTTGATGCGGCGGACGGCCGTGCGGCCCTGTTCGCTGTCGAATCCGTGCTCGACGACGGCGTCGAGGAGCAGTGCGGTGTCGTCGTAGCGTTTCTGCGCGTGCTCCGTGAGTTCCGCCGTGCGGGCGAGCAGACCGCCGATGCTCGGCACCGCGTAGGTGCGGTAGAGGGCGAGTTCCAGGGCTCGGGTGACGTCCCAGGGGAACTCGTGGGCGACGGTCAGCCGGTAGATCTCGGAGGCCTCCGTCACGGGGTCCATGCGCCGGATCCGTTCGAGCCTCTCGTAGCGCTTCACCGCTCCGTCCCCCTTCTGCCGCCGGAACTCCGACTCTACTGTGAGTGACGTCCGGCGGACGCTCGGTCGGTGGAACCAGGCGAGGGAAGGGCGGTCGGCGATGTTCGACTCGGTCGGCAGGATCCGGGAGCGGTTGCTCGGCACCCCGCGCGGGCGGCCGCGTCCGGGCGAGGCGCGTCCCGCCGGAGAGCCGGGGGTGTCCGGCACGAGGCGCGCGCCCAACCTGTTCGAGGCGGCCGCCGCGTACGTGGCGGCGGGCGCGGAGGACGATCAGGACGGCATCGAGGAGGCGGCGGGCTGGGTGTCCCCCGAGGCCCTGTCCTTCGGGGTCAACGAACTGGCGTGCCGGGCGGTGATCGCGCTCGCGCGTGAGCGCGACGAGTCACCGCGGACGGTGGCGCGGGCTCTTCTCGGGCTGCCGCCGACGTGACACTGCCGGCGACCGGAGGGTGATTCGCCCCCGTCCGGTGGGAAAACTGCAGCTCCGGGCGGGTCGGGGAGTCGTGACAAGCGCCTCCTCGCCGCACTAGGGTGCGCGCCGACGGACGAACCGATGGGGAGGCTGGGATGGCAGGGACGGAAGAGGACGCCGTCGCCGCCGCGGACGATGCGCTCTACGTGCTCACGGCGGTGCTGCTGACGCCGGCGAAGTTCCCGAGTGTGCTGGGCGACGACTACCCGGAGGCCTGCGCGGCGCTCGGTCTCGCGCCGCTCGCCGACGGCTACGGCCTGGTGCTGGGCCAGGACGGCGAGGGCGCCCGGTGGACGGTCGTCGTCGACGACGTGTCACTGGTGGCCGTCGCCATCGCGTCGTGGGACTGCGGCATGGAGTACGACCTGTCGCCCGACGAGCGGACGGTGGTCGCCGCTCTGCCCGGCTGGCCCCTGGCGGTGGCCGTCGCGGCGCCCGGTGTGCCGGCGCCCCACGACCCCGGGCCGGAGACGACGGACGATCCCGCCCTGCGCCCGCCGGACACGACCACCTGGGGGCCTGCGCAGCGACGGCTGGGCGCGGACGAGATCGCGCTCCAGTGGGCGCTGTGGCGGGATCAGATCGACGACGCCGAGTTCGCGCCCGCGCCGGAAGGGGCGGAGGCGGCCGAGTCGACCGACGGCGGGGGCGAGGACGAGGGAGACGGGGACGGCCCGGCGGGGCACGCCGGTGTCCGGCGCGTCCTCACGGAGGTCCGGGCCTACGTGGAGACACCGCCTCCGCTGGGGCGCGTGCGCTCGTCGTTCGCTCCGGGGGACGCGCGCACGCTGCGCGCGGACGGCCCCGGCTGGTCGCTGGTGGCCCGCACCGACGACATCGCCTTCGTCCTGCTCGACGACGAACCGGGCGAGGTGCTGCCGGTGGGGCGGGGACCCGAACTGCCCGGCCTGCTCGAGGCGCTCGACAAGATGGCCGTACGGCCCAGCTGAGGCCGCACGCGTGCCGGACGGCGGGGGCCGCGTCGCGGCCCCCGCGGATCAGCGGCCGATCTCCTTGCGCGTGACCCGGCGCAGCCTGCGCCGCTGCGAGGGGTCCAGCGCGAGGTACGCCACGGCCGGAACCCCCAGCACGATCAGCAGGGCCGCCCACCAGGGCAGCCAGATCAGCAGCAGGAGCCCTACGGCCACGCCCCCTGCGGCGATCTTCGCGTTCTTCGACATGTGCGTCGCCTCCTCCGCGGCCACTGCCGCTCTCTGCTGTGAGAAACGGCTCTGTGCGGCGCCCGGTTCCAGCATCAGCCCTGAGACGCCCCTGACGTCCACCCCGAGACGCCCCTGAGATCCCTCGTCCGCGCGTCTTCCCGACGTCTTCGGACAGTGGGACGCGTCCGGTGGCGAAGTGTTGTACTCTCGGCCGCCGAACCCCGGTAGTCAAATTTGAGGAGCAGATATCTCCGTGCAATGGGTCTCCGCGGGAACGGCGTCCGAGATCGTGGAGCTGGCGCGCCGGCCCGCCGTGTTCGTACCCGGTGTCCCCGCGCGCACCGGCCGCTTCGCCTTCTGGCAGTACGACGGCGGGGCCCCGCCCGTCCTCGGGCCGGGCTCACCGGAGGACCTGTCCGTCGTCCGCCCCCACGGTGCGGGCGTGGAACTGGTCCGCGTACCGGCCGTGCTGCTGCCGGTGCACGAGGCGCTGCCCGTCCTCACCCGCGCGCGTGGCCTTCCCGAGGCCCACCGGGCGGTCGCCTTCTGGGGCGCGGCGGCCCTGACGGCCCTGGACCTCACCGCGCGCGGGCTGCTGCTGCCCGGTCTCTCCCCGGACGATCACGACGCCTGGCGCGCGGGCCCCCTGGGGCCGGACGACGTCGAGCGGGTGCGTCGGCTGGCAGCCGCCATGCCTCCCGAGGCGCACGCCCGGCCGCTGGACGACGTCCCGCCCCTGCGGCTGCCGGACCAGGAAAAGCTGCTGCGGGCCTTCCTGGACGCGGTCGCGGACACCCTCCCCCGCTCCCCCGCCGCACCGCTCCTGACGGGCGGACCGGCCTACGCGGCACCGGAGCCCCTGCACGTGCCGCAGTTGCGGGCCTGGGCCGCCGACGTGGCGGCCGGCCACGACGCCGGCGTACGGGTCTCGCTGCGGATCGAGGTCTCGGGGCTCACCCCGGGTGCCGAGGAGGCGGCGCCGTCCTTCCGCGCCGTGCCGCAGGTGCACGGCGTGAGCGATCCCGCGCTTCTCGCGGACGCCTGCGAGATCTGGCGGGGCGCCGGTGCCGAGCGGCCGGCGTTCGGGCCGCACGCGCGCCGGGACGTGCTCCTCGCCCTGCGCCGTGCCGCCCGCGCGTGGCCCGCGCTCACGCCCCTGCTGTCGGCGGCCGTCCCGGACGCCGTCGATCTGGTCGACGAGGAGGTCGCGGAACTCCTGGACGAGGGATCGCGGGCGCTGGCCGCGGCGGGAGTCGAGGTGCACTGGCCCAGGGAACTGGCACGCACCTTCACGACCCGCGCGGTGGTGGGCCCGCCCGACGACGTCACCGGACCGGACCGGGCCGCCTCGGACACGCCGTCGTCGCTGTCCGCGGACGCGCTCCTCACCCTCGGCTGGTCGTTCGCGCTGGGCGACCGGCACCTCACGCGTGACGAACTGGACCGCCTCGCCGAGGCGAACCGGCCGCTCGTGCGGCTGCGCGACCGGTGGGCGCTGATCGACCCGCGGGAGGTGCGTCGCGCCCACGCCCTGCGGGACCGCGAGGTGACGCCGATCGACGCGCTCGGCGCCGCTCTGGCGGGCTCCACCGAGGTCGACGGCCGCCGCGTCGAGGTCCGGCCCACGGGATGGCTCGCGGTCCTGCGGGAACGGCTGGCGAGCCCGCAGGAGCAGGAACCGGTGGAACAGCCCGCCGCGCTGCGGGCGACGCTGCGCGACTACCAACGACGCGGCCTGGGCCGGCTGGTCAGGAACACGTCCCTGGGGATCGGCTGCTGCCTGGCCGACGACATGGGCCTCGGCAAGACCGTCACCCTGATCGCCCTCCACCTGCACCGCCGGACGGATCCCTCGGCCACCGGTCCCACCCTGGTGGTCTGCCCGACGTCCCTCCTGGGCAACTGGCAGCGGGAGATCAGGAAGTTCGCCCCCGGCACACCCGTGCGCCGCTTCCACGGGCCGCGCCGCGATCTGACGGACCTGGCCGACGGGGAGTTCGTCCTCACCACCTACGGCACCCTGCGCACGGACGCGGCCCGGCTCGGCGAGGTGTCCTGGGGGCTGGTGGTGGCGGACGAGGCGCAGCACGTGAAGAACCCGTACGCCGAGACCTCGCGAGCGCTGCGCACGATCGGGGCACGCGCGCGCGTGGCGCTCACGGGCACGCCGGTCGAGAACAACCTGTCGGAGCTGTGGGCGATCCTGGACTGGACGACCCCCGGACTGCTGGGCCGGCTGGGCACGTTCCGCACCCGGTACGCCCGGGCGGTCGAGGAAGGCGGGGACCCTGCCGCGGCCGAACGGCTCGCCCGGCTCGTGACCCCGTTCCTGCTGCGCCGCCGCAAGTCGGACCCGGGCATCGCCCCCGAGCTGCCGCCCAAGACCGAGACGGACCACCCGGTGTCCCTGACCGGGGAGCAGGCGGGTCTGTACGAAGCCGTGGTGCGCGAGACGCTCGCGGCGATCGCCGAGGCGGACGACATGGCACGACGCGGGCTGGTCGTGAAGCTCCTGACCGGCCTCAAGCAGGTCTGCAACCACCCGGCGCAGTACCTCAAGGAGGAACGCCCGAGGACGGCCGGGCGCTCCGGGAAGCTCGAACTGCTGGACGAGTTGCTCGACACGATCCTCGCCGAGGGGTCGAGCGTCCTGGTGTTCACGCAGTACGTGCGCATGGCACGGGTCCTCGAACGCCATCTGGCCGCGCGGGGGGTTCCGACCCTGTTCCTGCACGGCGGCACGCCCGTCGCGGAGCGCGAGGCCATGGTGGCGCGCTTCCAGGACGGCGAGGTGCCCGTGTTCCTGCTGTCGCTCAAGGCGGCCGGGACCGGGCTCAACCTGACGCGCGCGGAGCACGTCGTGCACTACGACCGCTGGTGGAACCCGGCCGTCGAGGCGCAGGCCACCGACCGGGCCCACCGCATCGGCCAGACCCGGCCGGTGCAGGTGCACCGGCTGATCGCGGAGGGCACGGTCGAGGACCGCATCGCCGACATGCTGCGCCGCAAGGGCGAACTCGCCGACGCCGTGCTCGGCTCCGCGGAGGCGGGATTCACGGAACTGTCGGACGCCGAACTGGCCGAGCTGGTGGAACTGCGAGGGGGAACGCGATGAAGTCGCACGACAGCGGGCGGGAACGCACTTTTCAGGCACTGCCTCCCGCGCGGGGAGGAGGTTTCGCGCGGTCGTGGTGGGGGCGGGCGTGGCTGGCCGCCCTGGAGGAGGGGGCGCTGGACGGCGAACAGGTGCGCACGGGCCGCAAGCTCGCGCGCGCGGGCGCCGTGGGTTCCGTGTCGGTGCGGCCCGGGCGGGTCACGGCCGTCGTCAAGGACCGTGACGGCACGGGACACCGGGCCGACGTGCTGCTCGACGTCCTGACGGACGGCCAGTGGGACCGGTTCCTGGACCTGGCAGCGGAACGGGCCGGACACGTGGCAGCGCTGCTCGACCGTGAGCTGCCGCCGCACCTGGTCGAGGACGCGGGGACGGCGGGCGTCGACCTGCTGCCGGGGCCGGGCGACCTGGAGGCGGAGTGCGGCTGCGGCGCGTGGGACCACTGCCGTCACACGACGGCCCTGTGCCACCAGGTGGCGCGGCTGCTCGACGAGGATCCGTTCGTCCTGCTGCTTCTGCGCGGCGGCGCCGAACAGGCCCTCCTCGCCGACCTGCAGGCCCGCGGCACGGCCACGGCGCCCACCGGGACCGCGCCCGCCCCGCGGGAGGGCGTGGACGCGCTGGAGGCGTACCTCGCCGGGCATGCCCTGCCTCCGTTGCCCGCCGTTCCCGAGCTGCCGGTCCGTCCCGGCGTGCCCCCCTCGTCGGACACCGAGGCACCGCCCCCCGGCGAGGTGGAACCGGCCGCGCTGGAGCTTCTGGCCGCCCGCACGGCCGTACGGGCCCGTGCCCTGCTCGCGGAGGCTCTGCGCGGCGGGCCGGACGGGACGGAACGGCGCGCTCCGGCCGAAGGGCTGACGGTCGGTGAGGACGCGGTGCGGCTGGCGGCGGACGGTCCCCGGGACGCCGCGGTGCCGTGCCCCGTGTGGGACCGGCTCGCCGCCGGTTCCGGACGGGGCGGTGACCGGCTGGAGGCGGCCGTCCGGGCCTGGCGGATCGGGGGCCGGGCCGCGCTGGCGGTGCTCGAGGAGGAGTGGACCGTCGAGGGCGAGGCTCTCGCACGCGCGCGTGCCGCCCTGGACGCCGCCTGGACGCAGGACGAGCGGCCTGCACTGCGGGCCCGGGGCAACCGGTGGACGGCGATCGGGTCGGCCGGGCAGCTGCGTCTGGGGCGGGACGGCCGCTGGTGGCCGTACCGCAAGGAGCGCGGGCGCTGGGTGCCGGCCGGGGACGCGTGCGGGGATCCGGCGACGGCCCTGGCCTCCATGCGGTCCGACGGGGAGGAACGGCCCTCCTGAGAGGGAGCCGCGCCGGTGGGGGCGGGCGGGACCGACGGTCGGCCGACGGCACGCGTTCACCGGGGCGTCGCACGGCGTTCCGCGGGTGAACCGACTCTGTCCGCTGTCACCACGGATGCTCCTCAGGAGGCTCGATGTCCCCGCATGCCCCCGGCCGACGCGCGGTCCACCGTTCCGTCGCGGCGGTCGTACCGCTCGTCGTGCTGGCCGCCCTCACCACCGCCGGACCGGCGTCCGCCCACGCGCGGCCCGGGAAGGCCTACGTCACCGCGACGGCGACGCTCGGCGACATCCCGCTGGGGACGTTCAGCAACGCGCTCCTGCCGGGCACCGTCGCCGACGACCGGGGCGTGGACCTCGGCGGCATCGGCAGCGACATCCACCCGGCGGGCCGCAAGGGCGAGTACTGGACGGTCACCGACCGCGGCCCCAACGGCCAGATCAAGGTGGACGGTACGAAGCGGCGGACGTTCCCGGTGCCCGGTTTCGATCCGGCGATCGTCCGGATCAAGGTGTCCGGGGACACGATCGAGGTGCTCCGGTCGATCCCGCTCACCACCTCGTCCGGCAAGCCCGTGACGGGCCTGTCGAACCAGGCGGAACGCGACGAGGCCCCGTACTCCTACGACGCGGGCACGCCGCTGCCGTTCGATCCGAACGGTCTGGACACCGAGGGCGTCGTTCCGGCGGCGGACGGCAGCTTCTGGCTCGTCGACGAGTACGGGCCCTCGCTCGTCCACGTCTCCGCGCGCGGGAGGGTCCTCACCCGCTACGTGCCCGAGGGCCTGAACCTGACGGGCGCCGGCTATCCGGTGGTGGAGGCGCTGCCCGGGGTGCTGCTGCACCGCAAGGTCAACCGCGGATTCGAGGGGCTCGCGCAGTTGCCGGGCGGGGACCTCGTGCTGGCGGTGCAGAGCCCGCTGTCACTGCCGGACAAGGACGCCGGCGAGGCCTCGCGCACGGTGCGTCTGCTGCGCTTCTCGCCGAAGGAGAAGGCGGTCACCGCCGAGTACGCGTACCGCTTCGACCCGGTGGCGGTGGTCGACCCGGGCGAGGACGACACCTCCGAGCTCAAGATCTCCTCGGTCGTCGCGGTGGGCGGTGACCGGCTGCTGGTCGAGGAACGGACCGACAGGGCCGCCCGCCTGCATCTGGTCCGGCTGGACCGCGGGGCGGACATCCTGGGCGGCCGCTGGGACGACGAGGCGGCGTCGCCGTCGCTGGAACAGCTGGCGGACCCGGCGGCCGCGGGCGTCCCGGTGCTCTCCAAGCGGCTGGTCGTCGACCTCGGCACGGTCGCCGGAGTGCCCGGCAAGATCGAGGGCGTCGCCCTCGTGAACCACGACACGCTCGCCCTGATCAACGACAACGACTTCGGGATGACCGACGGGGCGGGCGCGTTCGACGCCCGGGGGCGGCTGGTCGACAGCGGCATCGAGACGAAGGTGACGTACGTGCGCCTGCCGAGGGGGTGGTGACGGCCGGCCGGTGACCGCGGGCCGCTGACCGCAGGTCGTCGGCAGCGGGTCGGGCGGCGCGCGGCCGGGCGGCGACGGCTCGCGCGTGCGATGCGCGTGCGATGCGCGTGCGTGCCGCACACGCCGTCGCGCGCGATGCGGCACAGCGCCTTGCGCGCGACGCGGTGACGCGCCGTGCGGCACGCGGTCCCCCGCGCGTGTGCCGCACGACGGCAGGGTCACGGGAGCAGTTCCCCCAGGGACGGCAGGAGGGACTCGAGATCGCTCGGCAGCCCGCTGGGGAGCCGGGACGGCAACTCGGACGGCAACTCGGTCGGGAACCCGCTGGGCAGCCCGGACGGCAGCTCCGTCGGGAACCCGCTGGGCAGCCCGCTCGGCAGGCGGGGCGAGGGGGCGGACGAGGAACCCGTGCCCGCCGGCGCGTCGTCGTCGGATGGGCCGTCATTGCCGGAGGCCGTCAGCACCACGGCCACGACGGCCGCGGCGACGGCCAGCAGTGCCAGTACGGCGAAGAGCGGGTTCCTGCGTCTTCCGGGGCCGCCTGGAGGGCCGGGCGGCGCGGGGGGCGGCGGGGGCGGCGGCCGGTCGCCGCCTCCCGCGCCGTGATCGGGGCCGAAGCCCGGGGAGGGCGGTCCGAAGCCGCCCGGGGGCGGCGTGTCACCCGGCGGGCCGGGCGGCTTGGGCGGTACGGGCGGCATGGCCATGGCGTCCAGGATCGCGGTGGACGCGCCGCCGCGCGACCCCCGCGGCGAAGTCGATACCGGCTCATGCCACGGACGGCGTCGTTCCGGCGCGCTCCCCCCCGGGGCCACCGGCACGGCGTGCTCGACGGCGCACGCGCGCTCACCCCTCGACGGCACACGCGTGCGAGGGGTGAGCGACGCGCGTGCGTGTGCCGGGGAGGTGAGTCGTCGGGGTGAGCCGCCCACGCGCGTGCGGGACGAGCGGCGCGCGTGCGGGCACCGGACGCGTCCGGACGCACCCACGCGCGCGTGCCGTCAGCCGCGGGCGCCGAGCAGGTGGTCCATGGCGAGCTGGTCGAGGCGCTCGAAGGCCATGCCGCGGGCGGCGACCGCGTCGGCGTCGAAGTCCTCGAACGCCGAACGGTCGGCGAGCAGGGCCTGCAGTCCGTCGGCGGCGGTGGCCTGGGCCAGCTGGTCCAGACGGGAGTCGCGCAGGGCCTGCTGGACCTCGGGGTCGGCACGGAACGCGGTCGCGCGCTCCTTGAGGATCAGGTAGTTGCGCATGCAGCCCGCGGCCGACGCCCACACGCCGTCCAGGTCCTCGGTGCGCGGCGGCTTGAAGTCGAAGTGCTTGGGGCCCTCGTAGCCGGCGCTCTCCAGCAGGTCGACCAGCCAGAACGCCGAGCGCAGGTCACCGGCGCCGAAGCGCAGGTCCTGGTCGTACTTGATGCCGGACTGTCCGTTGAGGTCGATGTGGAAGAGCTTGCCCGCCCACAGCGCCTGGGCGATGCCGTGCGGGAAGTTCAGGCCCGCCATCTGCTCGTGACCGACCTCGGGGTTGACGCCGTACAGCTCCGGGCGCTCCAGGCGCTCGATGAACGCCAGCGCGTGCCCGACGGTGGGCAGCAGGATGTCGCCGCGCGGCTCGTTCGGCTTGGGCTCGATGGCGAAGCGCAGGTCGTAGCCCTGCTCGACGACGTACTCGCCGAGGAGGTCGAAGGCCTCCTTCATCCGGTCCAGGGCCACGCGCACGTCCTTGGCGGCGCCGGACTCCGCGCCCTCGCGCCCGCCCCAGGCGACGTAGGTCTTCGCACCCAGCTCGGCGGCCAGGTCGATGTTGCGGATGGTCTTGCGCAGCGCGTAGCGGCGCACGTCGCGGTCGTTCGCGGTGAACGCGCCGTCCTTGAAGACGGGGTGCGTGAAGAGGTTGGTGGTGGCCATCGGCACCTTCATGCCGGTGCTGTCCAGGGCCTGGCGGAAGCGCTTGATGTGCTCCTCGCGCTCGCTGTCGGAGGACCCGAAGGGGATCAGGTCGTCGTCGTGGAAGGTCACGCCGTGCGCGCCCAGCTCGGCCAGGCGCTGCACCGTCTCGACCGGGTCCAGGGCACGCCGCGTGGCGTCACCGAACGGGTCGCGTCCCTGCCAGCCGACGGTCCACAGACCGAAAGTGAACTTGTCGTCGGGGGTGGGCTGGTAGCTCATGCCGCGGCTCCTTGCTTGAAGACTGGCTCGCTGACTATTTCGTCATGGCCGTTTACAAATTAGTATGCGGAAGCATCTCTGGGAAGTCAGATCCCGCGGAGCCGCGGAAAAAGTTAGGGAGATCCCGATGTCAGCAGCCGAGGGTCCGCTCGTCGTCGGCGTGGACACGTCCACCCAGTCCACCAAGGTGCTGGTCGTCGACGCGGCCACCGGCCAGGTCGTCGCGAGCGGTCAGGCACCGCACACGGTGTCCTCCGGCGCCGGCCGGGAGAGCGACCCGCGCCAGTGGTGGGACGCCCTGCACGAGGCCCTGCGCCAGTGCGGTGACGCGGCGCGCGAAGCGGCCGCCGTGGCCGTCGGCGGCCAGCAGCACGGGCTGGTGACGCTGGACGGGCACGGCGAACCGGTGCGTCCGGCGCTGCTGTGGAACGACGTGCGCTCGGCCCCGCAGGCCCGCCGGCTGACGGAGGAACTGGGCGGCGCGAAGTTCTGGGCGGAGCGCACCGGCTCGGTGCCGGCCGCCTCCTTCACGGTCACCAAGTGGGCGTGGCTCGCCGAGCACGAGCCCGAGGCCCTGCGCGCGACCAAGGCCGTACGCCTCCCCCACGACTACCTCACCGAACGTCTCACGGGCGAGGGCACGACCGACCGCGGGGACGCGTCCGGCACCGGCTGGTGGGCGTCCTCGACCGAGGCGTACGACGACGAGATCCTGGACCGTGTCGGCCTCGACCCGGCGCTGCTGCCGCGCGTGGTGCGGCCCGGCGAGGTGGCGGGCACCGTGCGCGACGGTCACGACCTGCCGTTCTCCAAGGGCACCCTGGTCGCCGCGGGCACCGGGGACAACGCGGCGGCCGCGCTCGGCCTCGGGCTGCGCCCCGGCGCTCCGGTGCTGAGCCTGGGCACCTCGGGCACGGTGTACGCCGTGTCCAAGCGGCGCCCCACCGATCCGACGGGCACGGTGGCCGGCTTCGCCGACGCGCACGGCGCCTGGCTCCCGCTGGCGTGCACGCTGAACTGCACCCTCGCCGTCGACCGCGTCGCCGCCCTGCTCGGGCTCGACCGCGAGGCCGTCGAGCCCGCGGCCGGCCTCACGCTCCTGCCCTACCTGGACGGCGAGCGCACCCCGAACCTGCCGAACGCCTCCGGCCTGCTGCACGGCCTGCGCCACGACACCACCGCCGGCCAGCTGCTCCAGGCCGCCTACGACGGTGCCGTGCACTCCCTGCTCGGCGCGCTCGACCTGGTCCTCGACGAGGACGCGGACCGCTCCGCCCCGCTGCTGCTGATCGGCGGCGGCGCCCGCGGCACGGCCTGGCAGCAGACCGTGCGCCGGCTGTCCGGACGGCCGGTGCAGATCCCGGACGCCAGGGAACTCGTCGCCCTGGGCGCCGCGGCCCAGGCGGCCGGTCTGCTGACCGGGGAGGACCCGGCCGCCGTCGCCCGGCGCTGGGACACCGCGCGGGGTCCGGTGCTCGACGCCGTGGAGCGGGACGAGGCGGCCCTGGCCAGGATCGCCGGGGTACTCTCCGACGCGTCCCCGCTGCTGGAGCGGGGCGCGGACACCCACTGAGGATCGACTCAGGCATGAGCGCACCGCCACACGAGGCCCGCCCGTCCGGCCCCGGACGCACGCTGCCCGACACCCAGCAGGGCATGCGCCGCCGCAACCTCGCCCGGGTGATGCACGCCGTCAGTGCCGAGGGACCGCTGTCGCGGGCGGCGGTCGCCTCGCACATCGGCCTGACCCGCGCGGCGGTCTCGACGCTCGTCGACGAACTCATACGCACCGGCCTGATCGAGGAACTCGGCCCCGAGCGGCCGGGCAGGGTGGGGCGGCCCGGGTCGGCGCTCGCGGTCAGCGGGCGCGGCCCGGCGGGCATCGGCGCGGAGATCGGCGTGGACCACCTCGCGGTCTGCGCCGTCGACCTGCGCGGCGAGGTGCGGGCGCGCGCCGTACGGCACGGCACGAACCGGGGCCGCGCCCCGGAACCGGTGCTCGGTGAACTCACCGCGCTCGTGCGGCGGGTCGTGGCCGACGGGGAACGCGAGGGACTGTGGCCGGCGGGGCTCGCGGTGGCCGTTCCCGGACTGGTGGGGCGGGACGCCCGCACCGTCGTGCGCGCCCCGAACCTGGACTGGCACGACGTCGACCTCGGTGCGCTGCTGCCCGGCGGTTTCCCGCTGACCGTGGACAACGAGGCCAACTTCGGCGGCCTCGCGGAACTCTGGCTCGGCGCGGACACCCCGCGGGACTTCCTGCACGTCTCGGCGGAGATCGGCATCGGCGCCGCACTCGTCGTCGACGGCAGCCTGCTGCGCGGCACCCGCGGCTTCGCCGGGGAACTCGGGCACGTTCCGGTCCGTCCCGACGGGCCGGCCTGCGGGTGCGGCGGCCGTGGCTGCCTGGAGCAGTACGCCGGCGAGGAGGCGGTCCTGCGCGCGGCGGGCCTGGAACCGGGCGGGGACCGCGTGGGACTGCTCGCCCGTCGCGCGGCGGACGGCGACGAGCACGTGCGCGGTGCCCTGCGCGAGGCGGGCACGGCGCTGGGCGTCGCCCTCACCGGGGCTCTCAACCTGCTGGACCCGGAGGCCGTCGTGCTCGGCGGGGCCCTCGCCGGGCTGGCGCCCTGGCTGCTGCCGTCCCTGGAGTCCGAACTCGCCCGCCGCACGGCCGGCCCGCCCCGGCCGGTGGCCGTCTCCCGGCTGGGCCCGGAGGGTCCGCTGCTCGGCGCCGCGCACTCCGTGGTGCGGGCGGTGCTGGACGACCCGGCGGGAGTGGCGGGGCGGGGCTGAGGGCCCGGGGCCACCGGCCGCCGCGCCGGCGCGGCCGGAGCGCACGGCCCCCGCGGGTCGCGCCCGCTCCCCCTCTTTCGGGTGACCCCGGTCCAAACGGTTGTCGGGACGGACCCCCGGCGTGACGATGTCCCCAGCCGCATCGCCCTCCGGAGGACGACTTGACCGATCCCTGGGTGGCCCTGGAACCGGGGGCCGACCCCGCCGAGCGTGTACGGACACTGCGGCGGGCGCACGACGCGTTCACCCGGGCCGGCCGGGTGCCGCGACCGGTGCGGTCCGTGGTGGCCGACTCGTGGCGGCGGTCGGCGCGGGCGGGCGTCGGGCCGGACGGCACCGCGGACGTGGAGCTGACCGACGCGGACCTCGGCGCCCACCGGGCCGAGCATCCGCTGGCGCGGGTGATGCCGCTGTTCCGGGAACTGATGGGCACGTTCGCGGCCGACGGAGAACACCTCCTCGCGGTCTGTGACGCGCACGGCCGGCTGCTCTGGGTCGAGGGCCACCCGGTGACGCGGCGGCGGGCGGGGCGGATGAACTTCGTGCCGGGCGCGCGGTGGGCGGAGAGCGCGGTGGGGACGAACGCCCCGGGGACCGCGGTCGCCCTGGACCGGCCGGTGCAGGTGTTCGCGGCCGAGCACTTCATCCGGCGGGTGCAGCCCTGGACGTGCGCGGCGGCGCCGGTGCACGATCCGCGGACCGGGCGGGTGCTGGGCGCGGTGGACATCACCGGCGGGAACGGGCTGGCGCATCCGCACAGCCTGGGCTTCGTCCAGGCGGTCGCACGGGCCGCGGAGTCGCACCTCGCGCTGCTCGCCCCGGAGCGGCCGGCGACCGACCGGCCCGAGCTGACAGTGCTGGGACGCGACGAGGCGCACCTGGCCGTGGGCGGGCGGCGGATCAGGCTGAGCCGGCGGCACAGCGAGCTCCTGCTCCTGCTGTCCCGCCGTCCGGAGGGCCTGACCGGGGACGAGCTGCTGTGCGCGCTGTACGAGGACGAGTCGGTGACGCCGGTGACGCTGCGGGCCGAACTCGCCCGGCTGCGCGGGGTGCTGGGGCCGGGGCTGCTGGCCTCACGGCCGTACCGGCTCACCGCGCCCGTCGAGTCGGACGTCGCCGCCGTGGAACGGCGGCTGGCGGCCGGGGCGGTCACGGCCGCGATCACGGCGTACACCGGGCCGCCGCTGCCGGCGTCGCGGGCCCCGGCGGTGGTACGGCTCCGCAGCCGCCTGGCCGAGGGCCTGCGCGCCGCCCTGCTGGCCCGCCGGGACCCCGACCTGCTCGCCGACTGGGCGCACGCGCCGTGGGGCGAGGACGACATCGACGTGTGGCGGGCGCTGGCATCGGCACGGCCGACGGCCGCGGTACGGGCCCGGCTGGCCGCACTGGAGTCGGAACTGGCGGCGCCGGCGCCGTGGACGCGCCGCTGACCGTCACCGGCTCCCCCGGCCCGACACGGTCCGGCCCGGCACCGTCGGCGCGACGCGATCCCGCCCGGCGCGGTCGGCCCGGCGCGGTCGGCTTGGCGCGGTCGGCCCGGCACGGTCGGCTTGGCGCGGTCGGCGCGCCGTGCCACCGGGCGCCCTGCCGCGGACGCCACCGGCCGCCGCTCCGCCCACTCCACCCCGCCCCGCCCCGCGCAACGTGCACGCAACGTCGGCCTGCCTAGCCTCGCGCGCAGAGCTGTCCAACGGCGGGCAGCGCTGCTGAGGGAGGCCATCCACCATGACCCGTTACGCGGCGCCCGGAACCGAAGGCGCGATCGTCTCCTACCAGGCGCGGTACGACCACTTCATCGGCGGCGAGTACGTGCCTCCGGCCCGCGGCCGGTACTTCGAGAACCCGTCCCCCGTGAACGGGCAGCCGTTCGCCGAGGTGGCCCGGGGCACGGCGGAGGACGTGGAGCGGGCGCTCGACGCGGCGCACGCCGCCGCGCCGGGCTGGGGCCGGACGTCGGCGAGCGAGCGCTCCGACGTCCTGCTGAGGATCGCGGACCGCATGGAGGCCCACCTGGAGCAGCTCGCGGTCGCGGAGAGCTGGGAGAACGGCAAGCCGGTCCGTGAGACGCTCGCGGCGGACATCCCGCTGGCCATCGACCACTTCCGCTACTTCGCGGGGGCGGTCCGCGGTCAGGAGGGCTCGCTCAGCGAGCTCGACGAGGACACGGTGGCGTACCACTTCCACGAGCCGCTCGGGGTGGTCGCGCAGATCATCCCGTGGAACTTCCCCATCCTGATGGCGACGTGGAAGCTCGCGCCGGCCCTCGCCGCCGGCAACGCGGTGGTCATCAAGCCCGCCGAGCAGACACCGGTCTCGCTGCACTACTGGATGAGCCTGGTCGCGGACCTGCTGCCGCCGGGCGTGGTGAACATCGTCAACGGCTTCGGCGAGGAGGCGGGCAAGCCGCTCGCGTCCAGCCCGCGGGTGGCGAAGGTCGCGTTCACCGGCGAGACGTCGACCGGACGTCTGATCATGCGGTACGCCGCGGAGAACCTGAAGCCGGTCACGCTGGAACTGGGCGGCAAGTCGCCGAACATCTTCTTCGACGACGTCTGGGAGAAGGACGACGACCTGCGCGACAAGGCCCTGGAGGGCTTCACGATGTTCGCGCTGAACCAGGGCGAGGTGTGCACCTGCCCGTCGCGCGGACTGGTCCAGCGCGGCAACTACGCCGAGTTCATGGCGGCCGCCGTCGCCCGCACCGAACTGATCAGGCCCGGACACCCCCTGGACACCGACACGATGATCGGCGCCCAGGCGTCGGGCGAACAGCTCAGCAAGATCCTGTCGTACATCGACATCGGCCGCCAGGAGGGCGCCAAGATCCTCACTGGTGGCGAACGCGCCGACTACGACGGCGAGTTGAAGGGCGGCTACTACGTCCAGCCGACCATCTTCGAGGGCGACAACCGCATGCGGATCTTCCAGGAGGAGATCTTCGGCCCGGTCGTCTCGGTGGCATCCTTCGACGACTTCGAGGACGCCGTCAAGACAGCCAACGACACGTCGTACGGCCTCGGCGCCGGGGTGTGGACGCGGGACATCAACACGGCGTACCGCGCGGGACGGGCGATCCAGGCGGGCCGCATCTGGACGAACTGCTACCACGCCTACCCGGCCCACGCGGCGTTCGGCGGCTACAAGCAGTCGGGAATCGGCCGCGAGACGCACAAGATGATGCTGGAGCACTACCAGCAGACGAAGAACCTGCTGGTCAGCTACTCACCGAAGAAGCTCGGGTTCTTCTAGGTCCGGAGACCGCGAGCCGGGCGCCGGGAGCGCACACCGCCCTCCGGGCGCCCACCGCGGCTCGGAGACCTGCCGTCACGAGGCGCGCACCGGGCGTGCCCCGCTCCTTCCCCGCTCCTTCACGCTCCCGATCGCCGCACCGGCACCGGCTCTTTTCCGGCCCGCGCGTCCGGCACCGACGCCGCGGGGGGCGGAGGACCGGGCCGGACGGCGGTCGTGCGCGGGAAGCGCTCCCCGGTCCGCGGGGACGGCGCAGGCCGCCGGCTAATCGCCTCCGCCGTCACCACCCCCGCCGCCGTCCCCGCCTCCGCCGTCGCCCCCGCCGCCGTCCCCGGCCTCGCCGCCGTCCGCGCCCCAGCCGTCGGCGCCGCCGGGTTCGTTGTCGTCCCTCCCCTGCCCGAGGTTGCTGAACCAGGGACGGTTCCACGCCTCGTCGGCGGCGATCGGCTCGCCCCCGTTCACCGGACGCCGCTCCGATCGGAACCGTGCCAGGCCCGTCGTGTCGCCGAGCCCGAACGAAACGGCGAAAGCGTGCGCCATGACGGCGTCCAGCGGATCGGGGCCCTCGTACCGCACGGGTGCCAGCGGCAGCAGTACCGAACCCGGCTCGGGCACCGGCCGGCGTGGAGGACGCGTCAGCAGCGCCACCCTCCGTTCATCGCGCAGCAGCCACGAACTCGCCGCGTTCTCCCGTCGCAGCACCCAGTGCCGCCCGGGCAGTCGCACTTCCACGGAACTCCTGGACCTGCGCAGCTTCTTCTTCAGAACGATCTCCGCCGCGTCGTCGCCGATCGTCAGACGCAGGCCCCCGGACGGTTCGGAGGCGTGGTGGTGGAAGCCGTGCGGCGCCCGGATCCGCACGACGGGGGCGTGCGGTCCCCAGACGTCCACGCGCATCAGGCGCCGGTCCACGGCGACGGTGATCGGGCCCGCGGGCCCGGGCGCGAAGCGCCGCGCGATCCACAGCGGTACGCCCTCGGCCCGGGCCCTGGCTCCCAGGGCAGCCACCCCGTCGGGCCCGCCGCAGCGCTCTACCGCCAACTCCCCCAGCGTGCGGGCGAAATCCGCGGCCTGCCGCACCCTCACCGGCACGGCGGTGCCGGTGACACGGGTCACCGGGACGACTCCGGTCCCCTCCGGAAGTCGTTCCAGCGGGCGCTCCGTCCCGCCGCCCCCGAGCCAGTACCCCCGCTGGAACGTCTCGGCCGTGGCGCCGAGGTTCAGCTCACCCAGCGGCATCGTCCTGCCGCCGGTCCGCAGACGGTCCCCGGTCAGCTCCACGGTCCGCGCCAGCGGATTCCACGACCGTTCGCCATAAAGCACCTGGCTCACACAAACCCCCGTACGTACGCAGCCGGCCCGGCGGATCCCACCCTCACACACCCCGGCGGAGCCCTCCGTGCGGGGGTGGCCCGAGTCCGGGGAGAACACCCGCGTCACGACCTGGCCGGCGGCCCGGCCTCCGCCGTCAGCTCCGGGACCGGGACCGGGACCGAGGCAGGAACAGGGGCAGGGGCCGGGACCGACCGGAGCCGCGTGGTACGGGCAAGTTCCCGTTCGAGTTCGTCCAGGGCGTGGCGGGCCACGGTGATGCGGTCCAGGAGCGGGGCTGCGTCGTCGGACGCCTGCCGCCCGGGGAGGGGCGGTGGTTCCTCGCTCTCCCTTTCCTTCTCCTTGGCCTCCTCCAGGGAGGTGAGCACCACCCCGATGAGGACGTTGACCAGCACGAAGGAGGCGATCAGGACGTAGGAGGCGTAGTAGACGAGGCTCCAACGGGACACTTCGAGGCCGGCGCGGACGGCGTCGCCGATGCCGTCCAGGGTCATGAGCAGGAACAGGGTGAGCATCGAGCGGCCGACGGAGCCGTAGTGCTCGGGGTCGTGGCGGGCGAAGAACACCCAGCCGACCATCGCGTACACGTACAGCAGCAGGGCACCGACGAGCAGGAAACCGAGCGCGCCGGGCAGGCTGCGGGCGACCGCGACCAGGACGACGCGGAGCTGGGGCAGGAAGCGGGCGGTGCGCAGGACACGGGCCAGGCGCAGCAGCCGCAGGACGGTGGCGTTCTCGCGGACGACGGGCAGGAAGGCGCACAGGAGGACGGCCAGGTCGAAGAGGTTCCAGGGGTCACGGAAGAAGTCCCTGGGGCGGTCCGCGTGTGCGGCGAGACGCAGCAGGATCTCGGCGGTGAAGGCGGCCAGACAGAGGTGCTCGGCGAGCCGTAACCAGCGGTGCCAGTCGGCGACCGGTCCGCTGTAGGTCTCCACTCCCAGCAGTGCCGCGTTGGCGAGGACCACCGCGAAGACGGTGAGGGCGAACCAGCGGGCCTCGGTGAGGGCGCGGCAGCGGCGGGCGAGCTCCGGACGGGCGGGCCGGGCCGCCGTATCGGCGGTGAGGTCGTGACGGTCTTGCATCCTGCTGTCTCTGCTCCGGGTGCGGGGGAACGATCTCGGCCAAGCGGGCCGGAAGGCGGACTTGTTGAGCGTCATGCTCCAGGAGAGACTTCTACATCAATGTAGATTCACGTGCGTCACCGGTCCGCCGATCGGCCGCCGTCACCCCCGGGAGAGCACACGATGTTCGGCATGAGTGAACTGGCCCTGATCCTCCTCGTCGTCGTGGTCCTCGTCGGGATCAGGAAGCTGCCCGAGTTGACGCGTTCGGCGGGCAAGGCCGCCCGGATCTTCAAGAGCGAGGCGAAGGCCCTGCGGGAACAGGACGGCCCCGGTGGACCCGCCGGGGCGGGGCCGGCCGTCTCCGGCACCGTCGTGGACCGGGACGGGACCTCGCCGCGTCCCTGACGGCGCGCCGAGCCGGTGCGCCCTCGCTCGCGCACCGGCCGTCGCATCGGCTCTCAGCGGGTGGCCGGCTCTCGGCGGGTGGCGGTGGCGAGCGCCGCGCCGTACTGCTCGTCGGTCACGGGTTCCAGCCAGGTGGTGCCGTCGCCGTCCGCGGTACCGACGACCATGGCGATGTGCGCCATCAGGGTGGTGTCGGTGCCGCCGTGCCAGTGCTCCTCACCGGGCGGGCACTTCACGGTCTGGCCGGCGCTCACGCGGACGACGTCGCCGTCACGGGTGCCGACGAGGCCGACACCGTCGGTGATGTGGAGGGTCTGGCCGTTGGCGTGGGAGTGCCAGTGGGTGCGGGCACCGGGGGTGAAGCGGACCAGGGCGGCCGCCAGCCGGGCCGGCTCGGCGGGGGTCTCGATCACGTTGAGGTGGACGTCGCCGGTGAAGCGCTCGGCGGGGGCCTTGACGGTCGGGGTCTGCGTGACGATTTCCACGGAAGGCGTTCCTTGCTGTGCGACTGCGACTGCGGCTGCGGCTGCGGCTGCGGCTGCGGAGTGGTGCGGGGTCAGGGCTTGAGGAGTGCCTTGACGGCCCGGCGCTCGTCCATGGCCCGGTAGCCCTCGGCGACCTGGTCGAGGGGCAGGGTGAGGTCGAAGACCCTGCCCGGGTCGATCCGGCCGGTCACGACGCGTTCGACGAGGTCGGGCAGGTAGCGGCGCACGGGGGCGGGGCCGCCGCGCAGGCCGACGTGGGAGAAGAACAGTTCCTGCCCGTCGACGGCGACGTCGTGCGGGACGCCGACGAAGCCGACGCTGCCGCCGGGGCGGGCGGAGTGCAGCGCCTGCCGCATGGCCTGAGCGGTGCCCACGCACTCCAGCACGCTGTCGGCGCCGATGCCGTCGGTGAGGTCCTTGATCCGGGCGATGCCCTCGTCGCCACGCTCGGTGACGATGTCGGTGGCGCCGAACTCGCGGGCCAGCTGCTGCCGGGACTCGTGGCGGCTCATGGCGATGATCCGCTCGGCGCCCATCTCCCGGGCGGCGATCACCGCGCACAGGCCGACCGCTCCGTCGCCCACGACCACGGCGGTGGATCCGGGCCTGACCTGGGCGGCGTCGGCGGCCCACCAGCCGGTGCCCATGACGTCGGAGACGGCCAGCAGGCCGGGCCACAGCTCCTCGCCCGGCACCTCGTCCGTGGCGACCAGGGTGCCCTGGGCGTTGGGGATGCGGACGTAGTCGGCCTGGCAGGTGCTCATGAACTCGCGGTGCAGGCAGTTCGACGGGAAGCCGTTGCGGCAGTTGGCGCAGGTGTTGTCCGAGGTCGCGAACGAGCCCACGACGAACTGGCCCGGCTTCACGGCCGTGACCTCGGAGCCGACCTCCTCGACGAAGCCGACGTATTCGTGCCCCATGGGGTGGGCGTCGCCGATCGGCTCCAGGCCGCGCCAGGGCCACAGGTCGGAGCCGCACACACAGGTGACGGCCGTGCGGATGACCGCGTCGGTGGGGTGGAGGATCCTCGGGTCGTCCAGTTCCTCGAAGCGGACGTCACCGGGGGCGTGGATCACTGCGCCGCGCATGGGGGTTCCTTTGCTCACATGAAGTCGGACCGCTGTGCACGGTCCGCGTACGGCCGTCCCCGGGCGTGAGGCGACCGCGCGCCGAGGCCGGGCGGCCCCGTCCCCGCCGGCGGTCGGCCGGGGACGGCGCCGTCCCCTCCAGGTAACCGCCCCCGGTGACGGTCGGCCAGTCACCGCCGATGGGTGTACCGGCAGTACATCCCTCACGCGGCCCGTTGCCCGTACGGTCGAGGGGTGGACAACCGACAGGAGGTCCGCGAGTTCCTCACCTCGCGGCGAGCCAAGATCACCCCCGGGCAGGCCGGGCTGCCCTCCGGGACCCGGCGCCGCGTGCCCGGGCTGCGCCGCAGCGAGGTCGCGGCCCTCGCCGACATGAGCGTGGAGTACTACGCCAAGCTCGAACGCGGCAATCTCGCCGGCGTCTCCCCCGCCGTCCTCGGGTCCGTCGCCCGTGCCCTCCGGCTCGACGACGCCGAACGCGCCCACCTCCTGCATCTGGCCCGGGCCGCCGACGGCTCCGACGCCCTCACCCGCCCCCGGCGCCGACGCCCCGCCCGGCAGTGGACCCCGCACCGGAGCCTGCAGTGGACGCTCGACGCGATCACCGCGGGTCCCGCCTTCGTCCGCAACGGCCGCATGGACGTCCTCGGCACCAACGCCCTCGCCCGCGCCTTCTACAGCGACGTTCACGCGAACCCCCACAACCAGGCGAACCTCGCCCGCTTCACCTTCCTGGACCCCGCGTCCCGCCGCTTCTACCCCGACTGGGGCCCGGCCGCCGACGTCACCGTCGCGATCCTGCGCACCGAGGCCGGCCGCAACCCCCACGACAAGGAGCTGCACGACCTCGTCGGCGAGCTCTCCACCCGCAGCGACGACTTCCGCACCCGCTGGGGCGCCCACGACGTCCGCCACCACGGCACCGGCACCAAGAACTTCCGCCACGAGGCGGTCGGAGACCTCACCCTCGCCTACGAGGGCCTGGAGATGGCGGCCGAACCCGGCCTCACCCTCACCGTCTACACCGCCGAGCCCGGTTCGTCCTCCGAGGAGGGCCTGCGTCTGCTCGCCTCCTGGGCCGCGACACGGGAGGCTCTCGCAGGACGGCCGCGGGGGAACTGATCCCGCCTCCCGCCTCCCGCGGCGCACCCGCGGTCCGGTCCCGCCCGTCCCGGAAGGCGGCGAGGCCTCTCTCAGGGAGTCGGAGCGGGCCGGTGAGAACTCGTCGCCGGTGACGTGACACGCCCCGACCCCCCGGCGACGGTGGCGACGTCGCCGTGCCGGCCCCCGGCTCCGAAGGCGGCGCCCGCTCCCCACCGGAGAAAGCCTGTCACGCCGAAGCGCGGGGCGTCCCGACCGCCTTGGGGGGCCGCGCTCCCGGATCGTGCTGACGACAGCCGTCACGGCGTCCCGGCGAACCGTTTCCGACGGATGTGTCCGGCGTCCGTTCGCCGTGCCGCCGGACGGGGAGTCAGCCGTCGTTCCCGCTGGTCCCGCTCGGCAGGAACCTCTGGCGAGCCCAGAGGCTCAGCAGGGCCGTCCCGCCGGCCACCAGCGGTACCGGGTCCCGGGCGAACGGGGCCAGTACGCATCCCAGCGCCGTGGCCGTGCAGACCATCAGGGGGATGAACGCCGCCGCGCCCTCCATCCCCCGGCGCAGCGCGGGCCGGGCGATGCCGAGGACGCTGGCTCCGCCGGGCGCCCAGGGACCGGCGGCGACCACCAGCAGCCCCGCGGTGACGCAGACGTCGACCAGATGGCGGGGCACCGGCTCGGGACCGCGCGGGCCGACCGCCCACAGGTGCAGGGTGTCGCCGACCAGCACGAGGGACAACCCGGCGATCCCGACCCACAGGGTGGCTCGCCGGTCGCTCCGCACGAGGCGGCGCAGGGCGAACAGGAAACTGAGGAACACCACTTCCGCGATCCACAGGACACCGACCATCCCCGTCCCCGGCCGCCAGCCGCCACCGGCCCCCCGCAGCAGCACCCAGCCCGTCATGAACACGGCCCCCGCGGTGACGACCCCGTCGAGCACGCGCCGCAGCAACGCGTGCCGGCCCGTACCCGCGTCGGCCGCGACCACCAGACCGGCCATCCCCAGGCCGACCGTCAGCGTCACCCCGGTGATCACCAACGAACCCGGCCACGATCGCGCGCCCCATCCCGAAGCCGGGGACCGGGCCGACAGCACGGTGACCGCTCCCCGGTACACGCCCGCGGCCACCGCGGAACCCCCCAACAGCAGCAGACGCGTCCGCACCCGTCCCTTCGTGCCCCGCGCGCGGAACATCAGGGAGGCCGCCAGCGCCCAGCAACCGGCGGACGGGCCGAAAGCCGCCGTCCGCGCCGCCCCGCTGCCGGCGGCCCACACCCCGCCGAACGTCAGCGCCGCTCCCACGAGGCACGCCACGCCGACCACGCCCCCGGCCCGACGGCAGCGGCGACCCGCCCGGAGCCCGAACACGTCCGGCGCCTTCCCCAACCCCGACATCAGGTGCGCCTTTCCACCGGTCCCCCGCACGCGGGGCCTCCCCCGCAGCCCTCGGATCTTTTCGGCAACCGTAAAGATCCGACACCGGTCCTGAACGGAACCACGGGTTCATTCACTCGTACGACGGAAGCCGGCTCAAACCTCGATCATCTCCACGGCCTCGGGGAACCCAAAACCGAGCCGTTCCGGAACGGCCAGGCCGGCCCGGAACGGCCGAGCCCGACCACGGTGCCGTGCCGCCCGCCACGTGACCGGCGGGGAGGCACGGACGCCGGTATCGCCCGATTCAAGTACGACAATCCCATCTGATCCGACACTGCCCACGCCTGCACCGCCCGCGAGGGCTCCTCCTGGTACAACGACGGCACCGACACCTCGTACCGCTCCACGGTCGTCCACCACCACGACAACGGGGACGGAGTGCGGCCCTTCCGCATCGACGAGGGCCGGGGCGGCACCGGGGACGGCGTCGCCGACGACCGGGGCGAGGCCGGCCGCCCGGTGAACGGCCGCTGATCCGCCGGCGGACGCCGTGGGGCGCGCCGGTCCCGCTCGGCGCGCCCCACGGCCGGTACCCACGTCACCCGCCCACCCCGGCCCTGTTCCCATCCTCGGCCGCGCCCCTCGTCCGCCCTCGCCCTCTTCCCCCCTTACTCCCGTCCGCGTCCTCGCCCTCATCCCCGTCCCCGTCCCCGTCCCCGTCCTCCGGAGCAGAACACGTGCACTCGCCCTCCACATCCCCGCGGCCCGGTGCGGCCGCGGCCCGGCTCCGCGGTCTCGGCAGACGCCGCGGAGCAGCCCTGCCGGTCCTCCTTCCCCTGCTGGCCTGCACGCTCGTCACCGCGCTTCCGGCAGCCGCCGGGACGCGGCCGGTGAGCGACTGGCGGATCGATCTGACCGGAACCCACGGCGAACAGCGGAACATCGCGCACGGGTCCGGCGGGACGGTCACGGTCAAGGACCGTGCGCTGCGCACCCCCTCCGCCGCCGACCGGTCGTTCGCCGTCCACACCGCCCCGGCCAGAAGCCTCGGGCGCGTGCTGAGCGCGTTCACCGTGCGGACGGAGGCCGAAGTCCCCGCGGGATCACGTCTCCTGGTCGAACTGCGCGGCAGCGACCATCCGGACAGCTGGAGCGAGTGGCGCGAGGTGAAGGGCGCGGACGCGGTGCGGCTGCCGCGGGAGGTCTCGGTCGTCCAGGTCCGCCTGACCCTCCTCGGGGCCGTGGGCGGCGGCGGGGCCCCCACGGTGTCGAGCCTGGTGGTAGGGGCCGCCCCCCGACAGCCGTCCCTGCCGCCCCTGGCCGGCGGCACGGCGGTGTCGGGCCCCACCTACCGGTTGTTCGCCACGCGCGAGGGTCTGGTGGGCGGCACCACGGCCAACGGCCACGTCATCCAGGACCGCGACCACTTCGTCGCGCTGCCCTCGCGCCGCATGCTGGCGGGCGACGGCGGCCAGGAGTACCGCGTGCGCCTGTGCCACGAGGGCCGCTGCGAGACGGCGCCGGTGTGGGACGTCGGCCCGTGGAACACCAGGGACGACTACTGGAACCCGCCGGCCCAGCGCGAGACGTGGTACGACCTGCCTCAGGGCCGGCCCGAGTCCCAGGCCGCGTTCGAGGACGGTTACAACGGCGGCCTGGACGAGTCCGGCCGCGAGGTCGCCAACCCCGCGGGCATCGACCTCGCCGACGGCACCTTCTGGGACGGCCTGGGCATGACCGACAACGACTGGGTGGACGTCACCTTCCAGCCCGAGGACGGCGGCAAGCGGACCACGGTGACGGCCCGGACCGACGCGGACGTACGCTCCTGCGCGTCGGCCGGGTGCCGCACGGACGGCACGGTCCGCGCCGGCGCGTCCCACCCGGCGACCTGCTGGACGACCGGCCGGCAGGTCACGGTCGGGAAACACACCGGCGACAAGTGGGTCCGGCTGCCGCTCGACGCGGGCGGAGCCGGCTACGTCAGCGGCCTGCACCTCACGGGCGACGCGACCGGCGGCATCGCCCGGCAGTGCTGACGCCGCGGACCGCGCGCCGCCCGGGCCGGGCACTCCGCGGGGGCGGGGCGGCCCCGCATCCGCACGGCCGACCGTCATTTACCTGACGGATCGTCAGCTGCCTTTTCCCGCAGGCGAGTCGGAGGCTCGGTCCGGAAACGGGGCGCGGTCGCCGGGGCCTTCGGAGCCCCTTTCCGTCCGGAGTATTGACGTCCCGTGAAACAACTCAATAGTTTCAGTATCTTCGACTCACAGGGAGTGTTCCCCAGGACATCCGCACGGCCGGCACCACCACGATCCGCTCCGGACAGGGGCACGACCCGCGCGGCACCGCACGGCGGCGTCACCCGGCCGACCGGGGGCGCGTCGCCGTCGCGGCCCGGACGCCGGCGTTCGGGCCGCCGGCCGGCGCGGAGACCGTCCGCCTCTCCGACACGACCCCGCGCACCGCGAGCCGGTGGCCGCGATTCCGACAGGAGGGATCACCCATGGGCCGCTACGACCGGCTCCGCCGCATCCGGCAGATGGACCCGCAGCAGGACTTCGAGCGGATCTACCGGTGGATCGTCCACTACGAGTTCCCCCGCGACTACCTCCACGGGACGTCGGTCGCGTTCCTGCGCGACTACGGCGTCCCGCGCATCTCCCGGCTCCTGGACCGCACCCAGGAGTTCGAACGCGCCGGCCAGAAGCGCTACGACGACACGGTGCTGCTCACGTACGAGATGGTCCGCGAGGGGATGGACTCCGAGCACGGCCGGGCGGCCGCCCGTCACCTGAACCGCATCCACGGCCGGTACCGGATCCCCGACGAGGACTTCCGCTACGTCCTGGCCACCACGGTGGTGGGGCCGAAGCGGTGGATCGACCGGTTCGGCTGGCGGCGCCTGTCCGAGCAGGAGACCGAGAGCCTGGCCCTGGTGGGCCGGCGGATGGGCGAGATGATGGGCATCTCCGGCGTGCCCGGCACCTACGCCGCGTTCGAGCGGCTCCACGACGACTACGAGCGGGAGATGTTCGCCTACGACCCCGCCAACCGCAGGGTCGCCGCGGCCACCTTGCGGATCCTGGCCTCCTGGTACCCCGCCCCGGTACGGCGGCCGGTGTCCCGGGTCGTCCTCGCCGTCCTGGACGAACCGCTGCTGGAGGCGCTCGGCTTCCGTCCGCAGCCGCGCCCGCTGCGGGCCGCGGTGCACCGCGCCTTCCGCGCCCGGGCCCGGCTGATCCGCCTGCTGCCCGCGCGGCCGGAGCGGTTCCCGCGCAAGCCCAGGGCGCGGACCTACCCCTTCGGCTGGACCCTGGACGACCTGGGTCCGCACTGGGCGCACTCCCGTCCCCCGGCCCCGCTCCAGGACGGGACGCCGCCGGAGCGGGCCGGTGATCCGGCGGAGCCGTCCGCCCCCCCACGCACCCCGTCAGGAGACCCGATGACCGACACCACCCCGGCCACCGCGCCCCGCGCCGCGACCTTCACCACGCACTCCCCCGCCACCGGCGAGCCGATCGCCGCGCACCCGGTGAACGGGCCGGACGAGGTCTCCCGGGCCGTGGCCGCGGCCCGGACCGTCCAGGCCGGCTGGGCGGCGCTGCCCGCGTCCCGGCGCCGCGACCACCTGCTGCGCTGGAAGAAGGCCCTCGCCACCGACCTGGACACCGTGGCCCGCGCCATAGCCGAGGAGACCGGCAAGCCGGCCGGCGACGCCGCGCTGGAGGTCGTCCTCACACTGGAGCACCTGGGCTGGGCCGCCCGCAACGCCGGACGCGTGCTGCGCCGCCGGAAGGTGGGCACCGGGCTGTTCACCGCCCACCAGCGGGCCTCGCTGGTGCACCGGCCGCTGGGCGTGGTCGGCGTGATCGGCCCCTGGAACTACCCCCTGTACACCCCGATGGGCTCCATCGGCTACGCCCTGGCCGCGGGGAACGCCGTGGTCTTCAAGCCGTCCGAGCTGACCCCGGGCACCGGGGTCCTGCTGGCCGAGCTCCTCGACGCCGCCGTGCCCGAGCACGCCGGGCTGCTCACCACCGTCACCGGCGCGGCGTCCACCGGGGACGCCCTGGCCCGCTCCGGGGTCGACAAACTGGCGTTCACCGGTTCGCCGGGGACGGCCCGCAAGGTGATGGCGGTGTGCGCCGAGACGCTGACGCCGTTCCTCGCCGAGTGCGGCGGGAAGGACGCGGTGATCGTCACCGCGGACGCGGACCTGGACGCGGCGGCCGACGCGATCGTGTGGGGCGCGCTGAGCAACGCGGGACAGACCTGTGCGGGGGTGGAGCGCGTCTACGCGGTGCGGGAGATCCACGCGGCGCTGTGCGAACGGGTGGTCGAACGGGCCGGGGCGCTGCGGCCGGGCGCCGGGGCGGACGCGGCTTACGGCCCGATGACCCTGCCGGGCCAGGTCGCGGTCGTGGAGCGGCATGTGAGCGGTGCGCTCTCGGCGGGTGCGCGGGCCCTGCTGGGCGGGCCCGCGTCGGTGCGCGCCCCCTACGTCGCGCCGGTCGTGCTGACCGGGGTCCCGGAGGACGCGGCGGCGATGGCGGAGGAGACCTTCGGGCCGGTCGTGGCGATCAACCCGGTGACCGACGTGGACGAGGCGGTGGAGCGGGCCAACGCCTCGCGGTACGCCCTGGGCGCCGCGGTGTTCTGCCGGAGCGGGCGCGCCGGCGCGGCGATCGCGGCGCGGCTGCGCGCGGGGGCGGTGTCGGTCAACTCGGTGCTGGGCTTCGCGGCGGTGCCGGCGCTGCCGTTCGGCGGTTCGCGGGACTCCGGCTTCGGTCGGATCCACGGCGAGGAGGGGCTGCGCGCCTTCACCGCCGTGCAGTCGACGACGGTGCAGCGCTTCACCCCGCCGGTCGCGCTGACCTCCTTCGGCGTCCCGGCCGCCACGCGGGAGCGCGCGGTGCGGCTGGCCCGGGCACTGCACCGGCGCCGCTGAACGACCGGGCGGCGCCGCCGGCCGGGTGGTCCGGGCGAACGCTCCGGCCGGTCAGGCGTCCAGCAGCGGGGCCAGGTAGCGGCGGGCGAAGGCCCGGGCCTGGTCCTCGTCCTCCATCTCGATGCAGCTGGCGGGGTTGAGCAGGAAGGACACCGCGACCCGCACCATCAGCTCGGCGAGCGGCCGCGGGTCGTCACCGGGGCGGCCCTCGACCTGTTGCGCACGGCGCAGATGGACCGTCAGGTACTCGACGGTGGTGGAGAGCGAGGAGCTGCCCTGCACGGTCAGGTAGGGCAGTACCAGCTCGGGTTCGAGGCGCAGCAGGCCGCCGAAGAGCGGATGGGCGCGGGTGTGGCGCAGGGCGACCACGAAGCCCTCGACGACCCGCTCCCGCATGGTCGGCAGCGCCGCCACCGCCGCGTCCAGCCGCTGGAAGAAGCGGCTGAGCTCGCGCAGCAGGGTCTCCTCGACCAGCTTGTCCTTGGTGTGGAAGCGCCGGTAGACGGTGACCCGGGAGACGCCGGCCCGCTTGGCGACGTCGTCGACGGAGGAGCGGCGCAGCCCCAGGAGGGTGAACTGCTCCAGTGCTGCGTCGAGGATCCCGCGCGCCACAGGGTCCTCCGGCTCCGGCCGGGCGAGGGCCCTGTCGAGCCACGAGTCGTTCGTGTCAGTTCTCATGGTGCTCCTCACGATACCGGCGAACCACTCCCCGAGATCCTTTGAAACAACTAGCATATCTTTGTAACCGACCTGCTTGCCCGACCCTGACCGGGCCGCCGACCGGCACCCGGACCCCCGGAGGACCTGATGGGCAGTCGACTCACCGAGGAACAGGCGGCCTTCGCCGCGGCCGTACGCGATTTCGCCAAGCGCGAGTGCGGTACCCGAGAGCGGCGTGACGCGCTGACGGGGGGCGGCCGCGAGGCCCATCACCCCGGGCTGTACGGAAGGCTCGCCGACCTGGGCTGGCTCGGGGTGTGCCTGCCGGAGGAGTACGGAGGCTCCGGCGGCGGGCTGGCCGACGCCTGCGTCTTCCTGGAGGAGACCTCGTACGGAATGGTCCCGTGCGGGGGTTTCGTCACCACCGTCATCACCGCGAAGGCGTACGAGCGGTTCGGCACCGAGCGGCAGCGGCGGGAGGTGCTGTCCGGCGCCGTGCGCGGTGACGTCCTGGCGATCGCCATGTCGGAGCCGGACGCCGGGTCGGACGTCGGCGCGCTGCGCTGCCGGGCCCGGCGGCAGGCGGACGGCAGCTGGGTGATCGACGGTCAGAAGACCTGGATCTCCAACGCGCACTGCGCGAGGAGCATCCTGCTGGTGGCCCGCACCGGCGAGGACAAGCACGGTGGTCTGACCATGTTCCACCTGCCCGCCGACACCCCCGGCGTGGAGGTGCGGGGCATCGAGACCATGCGCGGCCGGGAGGTCAACGACGTCTTCCTCACCGGCGTGCGGCTGCCCGCGGACGCGGTCGTCGGCCAGGTGGACGGCGGCTGGCGGCAGTTGATGGCCGGCCTGAACCACGAGCGGCTCTTCCTGGCGGCGAACATGCTGGGGCTGGCGCGCCGCGCCTTCGACGACGCCGTCGCCCACGTCCGCGAACGCGAGCAGTTCGGGCGGCCCGTCGGCTCCTTCCAGGCGCTCAGGCACCGGATCGCCGATCTCGCCACCGAGATCGAGTGCGTCCGGCTGCTGGTGCGCGAGGTGGCCCTGGACTGCGACGAGCGGCCGGACGAGCCGTTCCCGCGCGAGGCGTCCATGGCCAAGCTGAAGGCCACCGAGATCGCCAAGCGGGCCGCCCTGGAGGGCATGCAGATGATGGGCGGTTACGGCTACACCACGGAGTTCGACATGGAGCGCCACCTGCGGGCCGCGGTCGTCTCCACGGTCTACGGCGGGACCAGCGAGATCCAGCGGGACGTCATCGGCAGGACCTACGGCCTCTGAGCCGGCCCGCGCACGATGGACGGCCGCCCGCCTCCCGTTCAGGGGGCGGGCGGCCGTCCATCGTGCGCGCGGGGCGCGGGACCGCGCGGACCGGGAGCGCCGGGGGAACCCGCCCCGGTCCGGGCCGGGGCGGGCGGGTCGGTCCGGGTCAGTCCGGATAGAGCTCGGACAGCTCGTCGGCGTACTTGTCCCGGATGACCCGGCGCCGCATCTTCAGCGACGGCGTCAGCTCGCCGGTCGCCGGGCCCCACTCCTCGGCCAGCAGCTCGTACCGCTTGACCTGTTCGGTGCGGTTGAGGCGGAGGTTGGCGGCGGCCACCGCGCGGTCCACCTCCGCCCGGACGGCGGGGTGTTCCGCCAGCCCGGCCGGTCCCCCCTCGGCCTCGACACCGTGGGCCGCGGCCCAGGCGGGGGCGGCCTCCGCGTCGAGCACCAGCAGGGCGACCAGGTAGGAGCGGTTGTCGCCGTGCACCATCGCCTGGCCGATCAGCGGGTGTTCCTTGAGGGCGTTCTCCACCAGGGCCGGCGAGACGTTCTTGCCGGTGGAGGTGATGATCATCTCCTTCTTGCGGTCGGTGAGCCAGAGGAAGCCGTCCTCGTCGATCCGGCCGATGTCGCCGGTGGCCAGCCAGCCGTCGGCGTCCACGGCGGACCGCACCGAGCCGTCCGGTCGGAGGTAGCCGGAGAAGACGGAGGAGCCCCGCACCAGGATCTCGCCGTCCTCGGCGACGCGGATCTCCACGGACTCCACCGGGCGTCCCACGGAGCCGAGGCGGAAGCCGGTCCTCGGGCTGTTGCTGGTGGCCACGCCGGTGGTCTCGGTCAGCCCCCAGGCGTCCATGACGACGATGCCGAAACCGGCCCAGAACCTCACCACGTCGAGCGACATGGGCGCCGACGCGCTGGCCGACCAGGTCACCCGGTCCAGACCGCCCGCGGCCAGCAGGGGCAGCAGCACGTCCTTGCGGGCGCGCTCGTAACGCTCCTCCAGCCCGGCGGGCGGTTCCTCGCCCCGCTCGCGGTACCCGACGTGCTCGCGGGCGACCTCGAAGGCCCGGTCGATGACCACCCGTTGCTCGGCCGGCATCAGCGAGAGGACGGCCCGCACGGCGGCGGACAGTTTCTCCCAGATCCTCGGCACGCCGAAGAACTGCGCGGGGCGCACCTTGCGCACCACCTCGCCGACGCGCGCGGGGTCGGCGCAGAGATGGACGTGCGAGGCGCGGTGGCAGGGCAGGTAGATGCCCAGCATGCGCTCGGCGATGTGGGCGAAGGGCAGGTAGCAGATGTGATCGACGTGCGGGGGCAGCTCCACCACGGCGTCCAGCGCCAGGGCGTTGGACATCACCTGGCGGTGGGTGAGGACGACGCCCTTGGGCTCGCCGGTGGTGCCGGAGGTGTAGACGACGGTCAGCGGGTCGTCGGGGCGGGCGGCGTCCAGTTCCCCGGCGAACCGCTCCGGCGCCGGTTCGCGGAGCAGGGCGGCGTACGGGTGGTGGCCGCCCTCCGCACCCGACTCGGCCACCACCAGGCGTTCCAGCGGGGTGTCGGCGTCGGCCAGCAACGGCTCCCACACGGCGACCTGGGCCGCCCCCTCCACGACGGCGAGGCGGGCCCGGCAGTTGCGGGCGATGTGGGTGATCTGCTCGGGGGCCGCGGTGCCGTAGACGCTGACCGGGACCGCGCCGAGGCGGACCAGCGCCAGGTCCGACAGCCAGTGCTCGGACCGGTTGGACATCATCAGCAGCACGTGGTCGCCGCGGCCGACGCCGAGGGCCCGGTAGCCGGCGGCGAGGCTTCGGGTGTGCTCCCGGACCTCCGCCCAGCTGAACGTCGTCCAGCCGCCGTCCGAGTCCGCCGACTGCCAGGAGAGGGCGGGAAGCCCGGGGTGCTCGCGGGCGTTGCGGGCCAGCAGGTGCGGCAGGGTCCGGTCGGCCGGGTCGTCGGGCAGGTCGCCGGTGGTGCGGGGTGCTGAGGTCATCGGGGTCCCCTTGCGGGTCGGGAGGGAGCGTCTGGGGAGACCGGGGCGCTGTGAGCCCCTGCGGGCGTGCCCGGTGGAGCCGGGCGGGGTGGGCGGGCCGTGGGCCCGGGCTCCGGGGGACGACGGCCCTGCCCGTCGGAGCCGGCCGGCGGGCGGGAGTCGGGGCCGCGCGGGCCCCCGGAGCGGATCAGGAGTCGGTGAGGATCTCGCCCCGCTCGGCCTTGCGCAGCAGCAGTTCGGGCGGGGCGAAGCGGTCGCCGTGCTCGGCGGCCAGCTCGCGCGCGCGGGCCACGAAGCCGGGCAGCCCGGTACCGCCGCCGCCCTCGTAGCCGTTGACGTACTGCAGCACGCCGCCGGTCCAGCCGGGGAAGCCGATGCCGAGCAGCGAGCCGACGTTGGCGTCCGCCACCGAGGCCAGCACGCCCTCCTCCAGGCAGCGCACCGAGTCCAGCGCCTCGACGAAGAGCATCCGCTCCATCAGCCCGGTCAGGTCGGCGGGCTGCTTCGCGGGGTCCGTGAAGTGCTCGCGCAGGCCCGGCCAGAGTCCGGTGCGCCTGCCGTCCTGGTCGTAGTCGTAGAAGCCGGCGCCGCCGGAGCGGCCGGGGCGGCCGAACTCGTCGACCATGCGGTCGATGACGGCCTCGGCGGGGTGGCCCGGCCAGGTGCCGCCGGCTTCCTCGACGGCCCGCTTCGACTCGTTTCGGATCTTGCGCGGCAGGGTGAGGGTGAGCTCGTCCATCAGGGCGAGGACCTTGGCCGGGTAGCCGGCCTGGGCGGCGGCCTGCTCGACGGAGGCGGGTTCGATGCCCTCGCCGACCATGGCGACGCCCTCGTTGATGAAGTGGCCGATGACCCGTGAGGTGAAGAAGCCGCGCGAGTCGTTGACGACGATCGGTGTCTTCTTGATCTGGCGGACCAGGTCGAAGGCGCGGGCGAGGGCCTCGTCGCCGGTGCGGCCGCCCTTGATGATCTCCACGAGCGGCATCTTGTCGACGGGTGAGAAGAAGTGCAGCCCCACGAAGTCGGCCTGCCGCTCGACGCCCTCGGCGAGGACGGTGATGGGCAGGGTGGAGGTGTTGGAGCAGAGCAGGGCGTCGGGCTCGACGATGTGCTGGATCTCCTGGAACACCTTGTGCTTGAGCGAGGTGTCCTCGAAGACGGCCTCGATGACGGCGTCGCAGCCGGCCAGGTCCTGCGGGTCCGCGGTGGGCGTGATGCGGGCCAGGAGGGCGTCCGCCTTCTCCTGGCTGGTACGGCCGCGGGAGACGGCCTTGGCGCAGAGCTTCTCGGAGTAGCCCCTCCCCTTGAGGGCCGCCTCGAGGGAGACGTCCTTGAGGACGACGTCGATGCCGGCGCGGGCGCACGCGTAGGCGATCCCGGCGCCCATCATCCCGGCGCCGAGGACGGCGACCCTGCGCACCTGGCGGGGCGCGACGCCCCGGGGCCGGCTGACCCCGGAGTCGACGGCCTGCAGGTCGAAGAAGAACGCCTGGATCATGTTCTTGGTGATCTGCCCGGTGACCAGTTCCGTCAGGTACCGGGCCTCCACCACGAAGGCCGTGTCCACGCCGACCTGGGCGCCTTCGACGGCCGCCGCGAGGATGTTGCGCGGGGCCGGGCTCGGGGCGCCGCCCGTCCTCTTCCTCAGCAGCGCGGTGAGGGCGGGAAGTCGCGCGGCCAGCTCCGGGGTCGAGGGGGTGCCGCCGGGGATGCGGTGGCCGGGGGCGTCCCAGGACTGCGCCGACCGCGGCCGGGCGTCGATGAACGCCCTCGCCCTGGCCAGGAGTTCGTCCGGGCCGGCGGCGATCTCGTCGACCAGGCCGGCCTCCAGGGCACGCGCCGGTCCGTACTGGGTGCCCTCCAGGAGGACCTTGCGCAGGGCGTCCGCCACACCGAACATGCGGACCGTGCGGGTCACTCCGCCGCCGCCGGGCAGCAGGCCCAGGGTGACTTCGGGGAGTCCGACGCGGGCGGCCGGGCTGTCCAGCACCACGCGGTGGTGACAGGCCAGGGCGATCTCGTAACCGCCGCCCAGGGCCGCGCCGTTGATCGCGGCGACGACCGGCCTGCCCAGCGTCTCCAGGACGCGCAGCGAGCGTTTGACGCGCATCCCGGCCTCGAAGGAGGCGCCGGCGGTGTCGGGGGTGACGGACTTCAGGTCGCGCAGGTCGCCGCCGGCGAAGAAGCTCTTCTTGGCGGAGGTGACGATGACGCCCCGGATGGCGTCACGGTGTTCCGCCAGCCGCGCCGCGACGGCGTCCAGCGAGTCGATGAACGCGGCGTTCATGGTGTTGGCGCTCTGGTCGGGGTCGTCGAGGACGAGGGTGACGACGTGGTCGTCGGACTCTTCCCAGCGGATGGTGGAGGGGCGTGCGGTGGTGTCCATGGCTGATGTCTCCGGTGAAGGCGGGACGGCTGCGGGGCGGACGGCCGGTCAGAGGCGTTCGACGATCGTGGCGATGCCCATGCCGCCGCCGACGCACAGGGTGGCGAGGCCGTAGCGCTTGTCCTGGCGTTCCAGTTCGTCGACGAGGG
>NZ_JBVIKX010000017.1:0-176816 GCF_055580685.1 Streptomyces sp. NPDC031554
GGTCACATTCCGAACCCGGAAGCTAAGCCTTACAGCGCCGATGGTACTGCAGGGGGGACCCTGTGGGAGAGTAGGACGCCGCCGAACAATCATTCAAAGGGTTGGGCCCTGAACTTCGGTTCAGGGCCCAACCCTTTTTTGCTTTCCGTCACTTGGCGTTCATGTTCCGCGCCCAGCATCCACGGCATGGGTACTGCCGCAATGCTCAGGGCCGCAGGCGTCGGAGTCGGTGACGAGGTCGTCGTGCCGGCGTTCGGGAACGTCGAAGTCGCCGAAGCGGTCATCCGGGCCGGCGCGCTCCCCGCCTTCGCCGACGTGGATCCGGTGACCTACTGCCTGGACGCCCTCGCCGTCGAAGAGGCCATAACTCCGCGGACGGCGGCCGTCGTTGTCGTACACCGGTTCGGGCGGTCGGCCGAGGTCGGGCGGCTGCGCGCGGTGGGACAGCGGTACGGGCTGCTGGTGCTGGACCAGGCGGAGCCCGACGTGCCGAACGACGAGGTGGCGCAGCGACGGGAGCGGGCCGCCTACCTCGACGCGCGGTTGCGCGGGGTGCGGACACCCGACGGTGGGGACGGGCACACCTATCAGCAGTACGTGGTGCGGGTGCCGGGGAACGGACGACCCGACCGGGACGCGTTCGCACGGGCCCTGCGGGCCAGGGGAGTTGACTGCCGGGTGCCGGTGAGGACTCCGCTGCACCGGCTGTCCGGCCTCCGGCGCCACGTGTCGTTGCCGCAGACCGAGCTGGCTGCCGACGAGACACTGGCGCTGCCGGTCGACGCCTCGCTGACGAAGCGGGACATGCAGCGGATCGCGTCCGCGTGCAACGCGCTCGGAGGACTGCTTCAACCCGCCTTCTGAGCGAGTTTGGGAACACGGCTCCGTTCGGGGTATGATCTATTTCGTTGCCGCGGGGGAAACCCCGACAAGTGACTGGCCCCCTTAGCTCAGTCGGCAGAGCGTCTCCATGGTAAGGAGAAGGTCAACGGTTCGATTCCGTTAGGGGGCTCCACAAAAGAGAAATCCCCTCGCCCTTCCGGGCGGGGGGATTCTTTCGTTCCCGGTCCTTCCTCAGGCCACGCGCATCGCGAGGATGGCCATGTCGTCGGACGGGGCGTCCGAGGCGAAGCGCTCGACCGCGCGCATGATGCGGGCCGCGACCGCGCCCGCCGTCAGCCCCGTGCAGGTGGTGAGCACGTCGGCGAGGCCGTCGTCGCCCAGCATGCGGGTGCCCTCACGGCGCTCGGTGACGCCGTCGGTGACACAGAGCAGGACGTCGCCGGGATCGAGGGTGATCGTCTGCTCGTACAGCTCCAGGTCCTCCATGACGCCGAGGAGCGGCTGGGGTTCGGCCGCCGGCTCGACCGTGCCGTCCTGGCGCAGGCGGAGAGGGAGGGGGTGGCCGGCGCAGACCACCTTCAGTTCCGCGCTGCCGTCGGCCTGCGGACGCATCTCGCCGTAGAGGAGGGTCAGGAAGCGGCTGCGGGCGCCCTCGTCGAGGATCGCGGAGTTGAGGCGCTCCAGGACCGCGGGGCCGCTGAGACCCTCCCGTGCCAGCAGGCGGAGGGCGTGACGGGCGAGGCCGGTCACCGCGGCCGCGTGGGGGCCGGTGCCGCAGACGTCGCCGATGGCGAATCCGTAGGCCCCGTCACTGATCGGGAAGAGGTCGTAGAAGTCGCCGCCGACCTCGTTGCCCTCGCCGGCCGCACGGTAGATGACCTCCACCTCGACGCCGTCGACGTCGGGGAGCTCCGGGGGCAGGAGGCTGCGCTGGAGGGACTGGCTGATCGCCGTGCGCTCGGAGTAGAGACGGGCGTTGTCGAGAGCGAGGGCCGCTCTGCGGCTGAGGTCCTCGGCCAGCTCCAGGATCTCCTGGCGGAAGTGTTCGTCGGTGGGCTTGCCCAGGGTCAGCATGCCGATGACGCGGTTGCGGGCGACCAGGGGGAGGACGACGGTCTCGCCGCCCACCGCGGAGGCGGTGGCCAGGACGGGACCGATGCCCGACGACATCTGGTGGGCCGGGCCGCCGGCCAGGCCGAGGCTGCGCATCGAACTGCGCAGGGCCGCGTCCTGCGCCGCCTCGCCGGGGGCGGACCAGACGCGGGCGCCCGGCGTGGGCACCGGGTCCGGCGGAGCGATCTTCGAGAGCAGGGACTTGATGCCGTCGATGAGTTCCTCGTCCTCGTGCAGGACGTAGGACAGGTACGGCTCGGAGGCCTGGTCGGCGATCGTGTAGACCGCGCACCAGGTGGCCAGCGTCGGAACCGTCATCTGCGCCATCAGGGCCAGGGTCTGGTCGCGGTCGAGGGTGCCGGCCAGCAGGTCGGAGGCCTCCACGAGGAAACTGAGGGAGCCGCGGCGCAGCCGCTCCAGCTCGCCCAGGCGGGCCGACTCGACGGCCAGCGCGATGCGGTCCGCGGCGAACTGGAGGCGTAGCGCCTCTTCGTTGGAGTAGCGGCCGGGGCCCTCGGCCGCGACGCCCAGGGAGCCGGTGAGGCGGCCCTCGACCTTCAGGGGGACCGTGACGACCGAGCGCATGCCGGTGCCGTGGAGGAGGGGGACCGCGCCGGGGACGGCGAGGAGGTCCTCGTGGACGGCCGGCATGCGGGCGGAGCCGTACCGGCCGGGGCCGGCCTCGACGGGGACGCGGGCGAAGCGCTGGCGGGCGGAGGGCAGGCCCGTGGAGGCGCGGACCTCCAGCTCCGTCTCGTCGTCGGTGGCGAGGAGGAGGAAGGCGGAGTCGCCGTCGAGCATGTCGCGGGCGCGTTCCACCGTGCGCTGGAGGAGGCCGTCGAGGTCGTCGGGGGCGGGCGAGCCGATGAAGACCTCGAACGGGTCCGTGCTCTGGCCGTCCGCGGGGCCGGTGTCGGTGGCGGGAACGCGCGTCGGTGACTGCAGGACGGCGCGTTCGTGGTCGCGGACGAGGAGGCAGACCGTGGAGGGGTCGCCGTCGGTGTCGCGGACGCGCAGGTGGGAGGCGTAGACCGGGGCGACGCGGCCGTCCGCGCCGCGGATGCCGTAGCTGCCCTCCCAGCGGGAGAGCTGGAGGGCCTCGGCGATGCCGGTGCTGGTGCCGGGGGTGTGCGGCCAGGCCGCGAGGTCGGTGAGGGGCTTGCCGACGACCTGGTCGGCGGGGTAGCCGAAGAGTTCCTCGGCGTCCTCGTTCCAGGCCGAGATGGCGCCGGCCCGGTCGATCTGGACGACCGCGACGCGGACGCGGCTGTCGGCGAGCGGCAGCAGGTCGGCCGGCAGGGCCGGACCCGCCGAGCGGGTACCCACCGGGCGGTCGGGCAGGTCGAGCCGGAACCAGACGGTCTTGTGGGTGGGCGTGTAGTCGACGCCCCAGCGGGTGGCGATGGCCGCGCACAGCTGGAGGCCGCGGCCGCCCTCGCGGTCGGGGCTGCCCATGGTGGCCGGGGAGCCCTGGAGCGGGATCTCGCGCTCCGGGTAGCGGTCGGCGACCTCGATGCGGACGGCGTCCTCATGGCGCAGGCACAGGAGGTCCGCGTGGGTGCCCGCGTGGACGACCGCGTTCGTCACCAGTTCGCTCGTGAGGACGACGGCGTCGTCGATGATGTCGGCGAAGCCCCAGCCCTGGAGGGTGTCGCGGACGAATCCGCGGGCGGTCGCGACGGATCGCCCGACGGGCTCGAAGCTGGCAGCCGCGCGCGCGGTGATCACAGAACTCCTCGGCCGGTCGTCGACGTGCTTGGCATGTTCCCGGCCGTCCTGCTCGCGTCGCTGCTGGGGCGGAAGCGCGCTCGTCGGCCGGGGGTCCGGGGGCTGTTCCCCCGGGATCAGTCCGGTGGTCATGTGTGCGGCCGCCCCTCCGATGCCCGCTCGTGCTCGTGCCACCGCCCAGACCGGACGGACCGGCGTGGCTGGACAGCCGCATGCAAGGTTACTTACCTTCCCCGCCCCCGCGGATGCCGGTCAGTTGTGTTTCCACCCCAGGGTGTGCGGACGGTGTGCGAAAGCCGCCGAACTGTTATGGCCGGGTTCGGTGGGGGTGAAACACTGGGAAGGTTTCTTGTGAAGGTCCGGCAGACTGAGTGTCTTGTGTGTTCGCCGGGCAGCAGCCCCTTGGGCCTGCCTGATTACATCGGGCAGTACGACGGTCGACCCCTCCGGGAGGGACAACGTGGAGTCTGGCGCAGCGACGCGAGGCACGAAGGCGCGCGCGAAAGGCGGACAGACCCTGAGCGGGCAGCGCTCACCCCGAGGCGGGACCACGACGGTGGACACCGCGGCCCTGAACCGGCTGCTGGCCGCCCTGGTCTCGATGCGGGAGGGGAACTTCCGCAAGCGGCTCACGGTGCCCGGCGACGGCGTGATGTCGGAGATCGCGGCCGTCTTCAACGAGGTGGCCGACCGCAATCTGCACCTCACGGGCGAGCTGTCGCGCGTACGGCGCATGGTCGGGCGTGAGGGAAAGCTCACCGAACGGCTGGAGACGGGGGCCTGCGAGGGCTCCTGGGCGGCGGCCATCGACAACTCGAACGCGCTCGTCGACGATCTCGTGCGGCCGGTCTCCGAGGTCGGACGGGTGCTGTCGGCGGTCGCCGAGGGTGATCTGTCGCCGCGGATGGAGCTGCGGACGCACACGCCGGAAGGGGCGGGGCATCCGCTGCGCGGGGAGTTCCTGAAGGTCGGGCGGACGGTCAACAACCTGGTCGACCAGCTGTCGACGTTCACCGACGAGGTCACGCGCGTGGCCAGTGAGGTGGGCACCGAGGGCAAGCTGGGCGGGCAGGCCCAGGTGCGCGGCATGTCGGGTTCCTGGAAGGACCTGACGGAGTCCGTCAACACGATGGCCGAGCGGCTGACGGCCCAGGTGCGCGACATCGCGCTGGTGACGACGGCGGTGGCCAAGGGCGACCTGTCGCGGAAGGTCACCGTGCACGTCGAGGGCGAGATGCTGGAGCTGAAGAACACCGTCAACACGATGGTGGACCAGCTCTCGGCGTTCTCGTCCGAGGTGACCCGGGTGGCCCGTGAGGTGGGCACCGAGGGCATCCTGGGCGGTCAGGCGCGGGTGTCCGGCGTCGACGGTGTGTGGAAGGAACTCACCGATTCGGTGAACACCATGGCCGGGAACCTCACGGCCCAGGTGCGCGGGATCGCGGAGGTCACGACGGCGGTCGCCAACGGTGACCTGTCGCGGAAGGTGACGGTGCCGGCGCGCGGTGAGGTCGCGCAGCTCGCCGAGACGATCAACCAGATGACGGAGACGCTGCGGATCTTCGCGGACGAGGTCACGCGCGTCGCCAACGAGGTCGGTGCGGCGGGACAGCTGGGCGGTCAGGCGAACGTGCCGGGCGCGGCCGGGACGTGGAAGGATCTCACCGACTCGGTCAACACCGTGTTCCGCAACCTCACGACGCAGGTGCGGGACATCGCCGCGGTGACGACGGCGGTGGCCAACGGCGACCTGTCGCAGAAGGTCACCGTGGACGTGGCCGGCGAGATGCTGGAGCTGAAGAACACCGTCAACGGGATGGTCGACCAGCTGTCGGCCTTCGGCGCCGAGGTCACGCGCGTGGCGCGCGAGATCGGTGTCGAGGGTGAGCTGGGCGGTCAGGCGCAGGTCTCGGGCGCGGCCGGGACGTGGAAGGACCTGACGGACTCCGTCAACACGGCGTTCCGGAACCTCACCGGACAGGTGAGGAACATCGCCCAGGTGACGACGGCGGTGGCCAACGGCGATCTGTCGCAGAAGGTCACCGTGGACGTGTCCGGTGAGATGGCCCAGCTGAAGAACACCGTGAACACGATGGTGGACCAGCTGTCGTCGTTCGCCGACCAGGTGACGCGGATGGCCCGGGACGTGGGCACGGAGGGCCGGCTCGGCGGGCAGGCCCGCGTGGACGGCGTGTCCGGGACGTGGAAGGAACTCACCGACTCCGTCAACTCGATGGCGGGGAACCTGACGTCGCAGGTGCGCAACATCGCCCAGGTCACGACGGCCGTGGCCAGGGGCGACCTGTCGCAGAAGATCGACGTCGACGCGCGCGGGGAGATCCTGGAGCTGAAGAACACCATCAACACGATGGTGGACCAGCTCTCCGCGTTCGCCGACCAGGTGACCCGGGTGGCGCGCGAGGTGGGCACCGCCGGGCAGCTCGGCGGCCAGGCGCAGGTGCCGGGCGTCGCCGGTGTGTGGCGTGACCTGACGGACTCGGTGAACGGCATGGCCGGCAACCTCACCGCCCAGGTGCGCAACATCGCGCAGGTCGCCACCGCCGTGGCCCGCGGTGACCTGTCCCAGAAGATCACCGTGGACGCGCGCGGGGAGATCCTGGAGCTGAAGAACACGCTGAACACGATGGTGGACCAGCTGTCGTCGTTCGCCCAGGAGGTCACCAGGGTGGCCCGTGAGGTGGGTACGGAGGGGCAGCTCGGCGGGCAGGCCGAGGTGCAGGGTGTCTCCGGCACCTGGAAGGACCTCACGCAGTCCGTGAACTTCATGGCGAACAACCTGACCATCCAGGTGCGCCAGATCGCCGAGGTCACGACCGCGGTCGCCAAGGGCGATCTGTCGAAGAAGATCACCGTCGACGCCAAGGGCGAGATCCTCGAACTCGTCACCACCGTCAACACGATGGTGGACCAGCTGTCGTCGTTCGCCGAGCAGGTGACCCGGGTGGCCCGTGAGGTGGGCACCGAGGGCATCCTGGGCGGTCAGGCGCACGTGCCGGGTGTCACGGGGATCTGGAAGGACCTCAGCGGCAACGTCAACCTGATGGCCAAGAACCTGACCATGCAGGTGCGCAACATCTCCCAGGTCGCGGCGGCCGTCGCCAACGGCGACCTGACCCGGCAGGTGACCATCGAGGCGCGTGGCGAGGTGCAGCAGCTCGCCGACACCTTCAACACCATGGTGAGGACGCTGAGTTCGTTCGCCGAGCAGGTCACCAAGGTGGCCCGTGAGGTGGGCACGGACGGCATCCTGGGCGGTCAGGCACACGTGCCGGGTGTGGCGGGCACCTGGAAGGACCTCACCGACTCGGTGAACGGCATGGCGTCCAACCTGACCGGTCAGGTGCGCAACATCGCCATGGTCACGACGGCCATCGCCAAGGGCGACCTGACGAAGAAGATCGACATCGACGCGCGCGGGGAGATCCTGGAGCTGAAGACGACCATCAACACGATGGTCGACCAGCTGTCGTCGTTCGCCGAGGAGGTCACCCGGGTGGCCCGTGAGGTGGGCACCGAGGGACAGCTCGGCGGTCAGGCACGCGTGCGTGACGTGGACGGCACCTGGCGCGACCTCACCGAGTCGGTGAACGAGATGGCGGGGAACCTGACCCGGCAGGTGCGCGCCATCGCGCGGGTGGCGACCGCGGTGACGCGCGGCGACCTGAACCTGAAGATCGACGTGGACGCGTCCGGCGAGATCCAGGAACTCCAGGACTACATCAACAAGATGATCGCCAACCTGCGCGACACCACGATCGCCAACAAGGAGCAGGACTGGCTCAAGGGCAACCTCGCGCGCGTGTCCGCGTTGATGCAGGGCCGGCGCGACCTGGAGGACGTGGCCTCGCTGATCATGAGCGAGCTGCCGCCGCTGGTGGCCGCGCAGCACGGCGCGTTCTTCCTGGCGATGCCGACGGCCGACGGCGCGGACGACCACTACGAGCTGCGGATGCTGGGCTCGTACGGCTACTCCATGGGGTCGATGCCGACCTCGTTCCGGCCGGGTGAGGCGCTGGTGGGCACGGCGGCCGAGGAGAAGCGGACGATCCTCGTCTCCAACGCGCCGAGCGGCTATCTGAAGATCTCCTCGGGGCTCGGGGAGGCGCCCCCGGCGCAGGTGATCGTGCTGCCGGTGCTGTTCGAGGGCAAGGTGCTCGGGGTGATCGAGCTGGCCTCCTTCACGCCGTTCACGCAGATCCAGAAGGACTTCCTCAACCAGCTCGCCGAGATGATCGCGACGAGCGTCAACACCATCTCCGTCAACACCAAGACGGAGCAGCTGCTGAAGCAGTCGCAGGAGCTGACCGAGCAACTGCGGGAGCGGTCGGCGGAGTTGGAGCAGCGGCAGAAGGCTCTCCAGGCGTCCAACGCCGAACTGGAGGAGAAGGCCGAGCTGCTGGCCCGGCAGAACCGGGACATCGAGGTGAAGAACACCGAGATCGAGGAGGCGCGGCAGGTCCTGGAGGAGCGGGCCGAGCAGCTCGCGGTGTCGATGCGTTACAAGAGCGAGTTCCTCGCCAACATGTCGCACGAGCTGCGCACGCCGCTCAACTCGCTGCTGATCCTGGCCAAGCTGCTCGCCGACAACGCCGAGGGGAACCTCTCGCCGAAGCAGGTCGAGTTCGCCGAGACGATCCACGGGGCCGGTTCCGACCTGCTGCAGCTGATCAACGACATCCTCGACCTGTCGAAGGTCGAGGCGGGCAAGATGGACGTCTCCCCGACGCGCATCGCGCTCGTGCAGCTCGTGGACTACGTGGAGGCCACCTTCCGGCCGCTCACCGCGGAGAAGGGCCTGGACCTGTCGGTGCGGGTGTCGCCGGAGCTGCCGGCCACGCTGCACACGGACGAGCAGCGGCTCCTGCAGGTGCTGCGCAACCTGTTGTCCAACGCGGTGAAGTTCACCGACTCCGGCTCGGTGGAGCTGGTCATCCGGCCGGCCGGGACGGACGTGCCGGTGGCGATCCGGGAGCAGTTGCTGGAGGCCGGTTCGCTGGCCGACGCGGACGCTCCGCTGATCGCGTTCTCGGTGACCGACACCGGCATCGGGATCGCGGCCGGCAAGATGCGGGTGATCTTCGAGGCGTTCAAGCAGGCCGACGGCACCACGAGCCGCAAGTACGGCGGCACGGGGCTGGGGCTGTCGATCTCGCGGGAGATCGCGCAGCTGCTCGGCGGGGAGATCTACGCCCAGAGCGAGCCGGGGCGCGGCTCGACGTTCACGCTGTACCTGCCGCTGCACCCGAGCGAGCTGCCGCCGCAGGGCTACCAGCAGCTCGTGCCCCAGCTGGAGGCCGGCGATCTGGTGGCGTCCGAGAGCGGGGCGCGGGAGCAGTCGGAGCTGTCCGGGCAGCGGATCCAGACGCCGGCCGAGGTGCGGTCGTACCAGGACACGCAGAACGGTCCGGCGGCGTTGTTCCGGCGCCGGCGCCGCTCGGCGGCCGGGGGCGAACCGCAGGTCGGGCGGCCCGAGCAGTGGGCGCCCGTGCGGCAGGAGGCGGCGCCGCAGGAGGCCCGGGGCATCCGGTTCGGCGGCGAGAAGGTGCTGATCGTCGACGACGACATCCGTAACGTGTTCGCGCTGACGAGCGTCCTGGAGCAGCACGGGCTGTCGGTGCTGTACGCGGAGAACGGCCGTGAGGGCATCGAGGTCCTGGAGCAGCACGAGGACGTGGCGGTCGTCCTGATGGACATCATGATGCCGGAGATGGACGGGTACGCGACGACCACGGCGATCCGCCGCATGCCGCAGTTCTCCGGTCTGCCGATCATCGCGCTCACCGCGAAGGCGATGAAGGGGGACCGGGAGAAGGCGATCGAGTCGGGTGCGTCCGACTACGTCACCAAGCCCGTGGACCCCGACCACCTGCTGGCGGTGATGGAGCAGTGGATGCGCGGCGAGTGAGGGGAACCGCGCGGGGGCGCGAGGAGTTGCCGACTCGCGGTGTCCGAAGGGGTGTAGAGGAGCGGGATCCGGGGAACCTTCTGGTCTTCCGCCGCGTTCCCGCTGTGTGCACAGTGACATCACGGTGACAGGGTGTGGCGACGGTCGGGGTGCGGCTACCATGACCGGCACAAGGAAGGGCGGCGCAAAGGAGTCGTCCCCAGGGGCGGCGCCCGGTGCACTGCCGGGGCGAGGAGGGCGGGCCATGGTGCAGAAGGCCAAGATCCTCCTGGTCGATGACCGGCCGGAGAATCTGCTGGCGCTGGAGGCGATCCTCTCGGCGCTCGATCAGACGCTGGTGCGGGCATCGTCCGGGGAAGAGGCGCTCAAGGCGCTGCTGACGGACGACTTCGCGGTCATCCTGCTGGACGTCCAGATGCCGGGAATGGACGGCTTCGAGACGGCCGCGCACATCAAGCGGCGGGAGCGGACCCGGGACATCCCGATCATCTTCCTCACGGCGATCAACCACGGTCCGCACCACACCTTCCGTGGATACGCGGCGGGCGCGGTGGACTACATCTCCAAGCCGTTCGACCCGTGGGTGCTGCGCGCGAAGGTCTCCGTGTTCGTCGAGCTGTACATGAAGAACTGCCAACTGCGGGAGCAGGCGGCTCTGTTGCGGCTCCAGCTGGAGGGCGGCGGAGACAGGGCGGCGGCCGGTGGCGTCAAGGAGTCGGCCGGGCTGCTGGCCGAGCTGTCCGCGCGGCTCGCGGCCGTCGAGGAGCAGGCCGAGGCCCTGTCCAAGCAGCTCGACGACGAGTCGGCGGACGCGGCGGCGGTGGCCACGGCGGCGCATCTGGAGCGCAAGCTCACCGGTCTGCGTCGGGCGCTGGACGCGCTGGAGCCCGGTACCGCAGGCGGCCCGCCCTCCGTGACGTCCCAGGGCTGAGCCGGAACCGGCGCCGGTCGTTCCGCAGTTGTGCGTGAGCGGGTGTCAGCCGGGTGGGGGCGCGCGTCAGTTCCGCGCCCCTCCGGGAGCGACACGAACGGGTGAAGCAGCGGTCACGCGTGTCCCCTGTCGTCTCCCCCGGTAACCTCACACCATGGCCTCACGTCCCTCCGCAGCCAAGAAGCAGCCCGCCAGGAAGGCGGTCGCTCCCGCGAAGGCTCCGGTGAAGAGGGCCGCCGCGAAGAAGGTCCCGGCGAAGAAGGCGCCCGCCCGGAAGGCCGCGGCCAAGAAGCCCGCGCCCAGACCGGCCCCCAGCCCCACCGGGGGCCTGTACCGGCTCGTCCGCGCCGTCTGGCTGGGCCTGGCGCACGCCGTCGGCGCGGTCTTCCGCGGCATAGGGAGCGGAGCCAGGAACCTCGACCCCGCCCACCGCAAGGACGGCGTCGGGCTGCTGCTGCTCGGCGTCGCGCTGATCGTCGCCGCGGGCACCTGGGCCGATCTGCGCGGCCCCGTGGGCGACCTCGTCGAGATCCTGGTGACCGGCGCCTTCGGCCGGCTCGACCTGCTCGTGCCGATCCTGTTCGCCGTCGTCGCCGTGCGGTTCATCCGGCACCCGGAGAAACCCGAGGCCAACGGCCGCATCGTGATCGGTCTGTCGGCGCTGCTCGTCGGCGTGCTCGGACAGGTCCACGTCGCCTGCGGCTCACCCGCCCGCAGCGCCGGCATGCAGGCGATAAGGGACGCCGGCGGTCTCATCGGCTGGTCCGCCGCGACCCCGCTGACGTACGCCATGGGCGAGGTTCTCGCCGTACCGCTGCTCGTGCTGCTCACTGTCTTCGGGCTGCTGGTGGTCACCGCCACACCCGTCAACGCCATCCCGCAGCGGCTGCGCCAGCTCGGTGTGCGCCTCGGGGTGGTGCACGAGGCGGCGGCCGAGGAGTACGACGAGTTCGGCGACGACGAGCGGTACGACGAGCAGTGGCGCCAGGCGCTGCCCGCGCGCGCCCGGCGCCGCTCCGGCACCCCCGAGTACGCCCCCGAGGACCCCGAGTACCCCGAGGACACGGAGCAGGAGGCCCTCGGCCGGCGCCGCGGGCGGCCCCGGCGCTCGGCGGTGCCGCAGCCCGCGACGGACCGGCGGCGGGACGCCGTCGACATCGCGGCGGCCGCGGCGGCCGATCTCGACGGGGCCGTGCTGCACGGCATGCCGCCCTCCCGGGTCGTCGCCGACCTCACCCAGGGGGTGAGCGCCGGCGACCGCGAGCCCACCACGCCGACGCCCGTGCCGTCCCCGGCGGGCCGTTCCCGGCAGGAGAAGCCGGCGACCGGTGCCGTACCCGACCTGACCAAGGCGGCTCCCGAGGTCCCGCGCGAGCTGCCGCCGCGTGCCGAGCAGCTCCAGCTGTCCGGTGACATCACCTACGCGCTGCCCTCGCTCGACCTCCTCACGCGCGGCGGCCCCGGCAAGGTGCGCAGCGCGGCCAACGACGCGGTGGTCGCCTCGCTCACCAACGTCTTCTCGGAGTTCAAGGTCGACGCCGCCGTCACCGGCTTCACCCGCGGCCCGACGGTCACGCGCTACGAGGTCGAGCTCGGCCCCGCCGTGAAGGTCGAGCGGATCACCGCCCTGACGAAGAACATCGCCTACGCCGTCGCCAGCCCGGACGTGCGGATCATCTCGCCGATTCCGGGCAAGTCGGCGGTCGGCATCGAGATCCCCAACACCGACCGCGAGATGGTCAACCTGGGCGACGTGCTCCGGCTGGCGGAGTCCGCCGAGGACGACGACCCGATGCTGGTCGCCTTCGGCAAGGACGTCGAGGGCGGCTACGTCATGCACTCGCTGGCGAAGATGCCGCACATACTCGTCGCCGGCGCCACCGGTTCCGGCAAGTCGTCATGCATCAACTGCCTGATCACCTCGGTCATGATGCGGGCGACCCCCGAGGACGTCCGGATGATCCTGGTCGACCCCAAGCGCGTCGAGCTGACCGCCTACGAGGGCATCCCGCACCTGATCACGCCCATCATCACCAACCCGAAGCGGGCCGCCGAGGCGCTCCAGTGGGTCGTGCGCGAGATGGACCTGCGCTACGACGACCTCGCCGCGTACGGCTACCGGCACATCGACGACTTCAACCGCGCGGTGCGGGAGGGGACCGTCAAGCCGCCCGAGGGCAGCGAGCGCGAGCTCCAGCCGTACCCCTACCTGCTGGTGATCGTCGACGAGCTGGCCGACCTGATGATGGTCGCGCCGCGCGACGTCGAGGACTCGATCGTGCGGATCACCCAGCTCGCGCGTGCGGCCGGCATCCACCTGGTGCTGGCCACCCAGCGGCCGTCGGTGGACGTCGTGACCGGCCTGATCAAGGCGAACGTGCCCTCCCGGCTCGCGTTCGCCACCTCCTCGCTCGCCGACTCGCGGGTCATCCTCGACCAGCCGGGGGCCGAGAAGCTGATCGGCAAGGGTGACGGGCTGTTCCTGCCGATGGGCGCGAACAAGCCGACGCGTATGCAGGGCGCGTTCGTCACCGAGGCCGAGGTCGCCCAGATCGTGCAGCACTGCAAGGACCAGATGGCGCCCGTCTTCCGGGACGACGTCACCGTCGGCACCCAGCAGAAGAAGGAGATCGACGAGGACATCGGCGACGACCTGGACCTGCTGTGCCAGGCGGCCGAGCTGGTCGTGTCCACCCAGTTCGGGTCGACCTCGATGCTCCAGCGCAAGCTGCGCGTCGGCTTCGCCAAGGCCGGACGGCTGATGGACCTGATGGAGTCGCGCAACATCGTCGGCCCGAGCGAGGGGTCGAAGGCGCGTGACGTTCTGGTGAAACCCGACGAGTTGGACGGAGTGCTCGCCGTGATCCGCGGGGAGCCTGAGGGGTAGAGGTCTCCACGGGGACGGCGGGCGTCCGTGACTCACCCGTTAGGGAGTCGCGGGCAACCGTTCGCCCCGGTCGTACGTCAAGTTGAGCGAGAACACGGGTACGGGTCCCGCAAGGGGTTTCGTACCCACCGTCATCGGCGTGTCCGGCCATACCGATGGCGTACAAAGTGCTACCGCCCGGTTGCCCCTCCCTTTCGCACCCCCCCTAGACTGAACCTCCAGCACAGGTGGCTACACGCTCGAAAGGCGCCCCCGTGTCCATCGGCAACTCCCCTGAAGACGAGCGTCCGTTCGAAGACGTTTCCGAGGCAGCCCACCCCTCCATCGGCCGAGCCCTCCAGCAGGCCCGCATCGCGGCCGGGCTCACCGTCGACGACGTCAGTACCGCCACCCGCGTCCGCATCGCCATCGTGCACGCCATCGAAGCGGACGACTTCGCGCCCTGCGGCGGCGACGTCTACGCGCGCGGTCACATCCGGACCCTGGCCAGGGCCGTCCGACTCGACCCCGCCCCGCTGATCGAGCAGTACGACGCCACGCACGGCGGCCGCCCGGCGCCGACCCCGGCGGCACCCATGTTCGAGGCGGAGCGCATCCGTCCCGAACGGCGCGGCCCGAACTGGACCGCGGCCATGGTCGCCGCGATCGTCGCCGTGGTCGGCTTCGTCGGGTTCACCGCGTTCAAGGGCGACGAGGGCACCACCGACGTCGCCGACGGCACCGCCCCGTCGAGCAGCGCGCCCGCCACCCCGACGCCGAAGACCGAGAAGCCCGTCGACGAGAAGCCGGAGCCCTCCGACAGCGCCATCGCCGCGGCTCCGCAGGACAAGGTGACCGTCCAGGTCACGGCGACCGACGGCAAGAGCTGGATCTCCGCGAAGGACCACAACGGCCGGCTGCTCTTCGACGGCCTGCTCAAGCAGGGCGAGTCCCAGACCTTCCAGGACAGCGAGAAGGTCAACCTCGTCCTCGGCGACGCCGGCGCGATCCAGCTGTACGTCAACGGCAAGAAGATCGACGACGACTTCCGGCCCGGAGCCGTGGAGCGCCTGACGTACACCAAGGGCGACCCGCAGGCCGGGTGAGGCGGGCGGCGCCCGGTCGTGCGCAGGGGTCGGCGGTGATCGCCGGCCCCTTCCGCGTGCCGCCCGAAGATCACCAACCCCGTCGACATGGGGTGTCAGCCAGACAAAGTAGTCTTGAGCCCATGCCTGAACGCCGTACCGTCGCACTCGTCACCCTTGGCTGCGCCCGTAACGAGGTGGACTCGGAGGAGCTCGCAGGCCGTTTGGAGGCGGACGGCTGGCAGCTCGTGGAGGACGCCGAGGACGCGGACGTCGCCGTCGTCAACACCTGCGGCTTCGTCGACGCCGCCAAGAAGGACTCCGTCGACGCCCTCCTGGAGGCCAACGACCTCAAGGGTCACGGCAGGACCCAGGCCGTCGTGGCGGTGGGCTGCATGGCCGAGCGCTACGGGAAGGACCTCGCCGAGGCCCTCCCGGAGGCCGACGGCGTCCTCGGATTCGACGACTACGCCGACATCTCCGACCGTCTCCAGACCATCCTCAACGGCGGCATCCACGCCTCCCACACCCCGCGCGACCGGCGCAAGCTGCTGCCGATCAGCCCCGCGCAGCGGCAGGAGTCGGCCGCCTCGGTGGCCCTTCCCGGGCACGCCCCGGCGGACCTTCCCGACGGCCTCGCGCCTGCCTCCGGTCCCCGTGCGCCCCTGCGCCGCAGGCTCGACGGCAACCCGGTCGCCTCGGTCAAGCTCGCCTCCGGCTGCGACCGGCGCTGCTCCTTCTGCGCCATCCCGTCCTTCCGCGGCTCCTTCATCTCCCGCCGCCCCAGCGACGTGCTGAACGAGACGCGGTGGCTGGCCGAGCAGGGCGTCAAGGAGATCATGCTGGTCTCCGAGAACAACACCTCCTACGGCAAGGACCTCGGCGACATCCGGCTCCTCGAGTCGCTGCTGCCGGAGCTGGCGGAGGTCGACGGCCTCGAGCGGGTGCGGGTCAGCTACCTCCAGCCGGCCGAGATGCGGCCCGGCCTGATCGATGTGCTGACCTCCACGCCGAAGGTCGCCCCCTACTTCGACCTGTCCTTCCAGCACTCCGCGCCCGACGTGCTGCGCGCGATGCGCCGCTTCGGCGACACCGACCGCTTCCTGGAACTCCTCGACACCATCCGCACCAAGGCGCCCCAGGCCGGTGTGCGCTCCAACTTCATCGTCGGCTTCCCCGGCGAGTCCGAGGCCGACCTGGCCGAGCTGGAGCGGTTCCTGAACCACGCGCGGCTGGACGCCATCGGCGTCTTCGGGTACTCCGACGAGGAGGGCACCGAGGCCGCGACGTACGAGAACAAGCTCCACGAGGACGTCGTCGCCGAGCGGCTCGCGCGGATCTCCCGGCTCGCCGAGGAACTCGTCTCGCAGCGCGCCGAGGAACGGCTGGGCGAGACCCTGCACGTCCTCGTGGAGTCGGTGGACCCCGCCGACGGCGTGTACGGCCGTGCGGCCCACCAGGCGCCCGAGACGGACGGCCAGGTGCTGCTCACGAGCGGCGAGGGACTGAGCGTCGGTCGTATGGTCGAGGCGAAGGTGGTCGGCACCGAAGGCGTCGACCTGGTGGCCGAGCCCCTCCCGGGCTCGATCGGGTGTAGTGAGGAGGCGGACAGATGACGGGTGTCCCGGCATCGGCCGCGGGGGGCTCCGCGCGGGCCAAAGGGGCCGCCGCGAGCCCCGCTCCCGGTGCTCCCGCCTCCGCCGGGGTGTCCGGGGCGGCCGCGGAGGCGGTCGCCGACGTCACCGGCGCCACCCCGGACGAGCAGGGGACCCTCAGGCCCGCACGGGGCGGGAAGATCGCGGCCGCGGCCGTCAACCAGGCCAGCGTCTGGAACGTGGCCAACCTGCTGACGATGCTCCGGCTCCTGCTGGTGCCCGGCTTCGTCGCCCTGATGCTGGCCGACGGCGGGTACGACCCGGCCTGGCGCGCGTTCGCCTGGGCGGCCTTCGCCGTCGCCATGATCACCGACCTGTTCGACGGGCATCTGGCGCGGACGTACAACCTCGTCACCGACTTCGGGAAGATCGCCGACCCGATCGCCGACAAGGCGATCATGGGAGCGGCCCTGATCTGCCTCTCCGCCCTCGGCGACCTGCCGTGGTGGGTGACGGGCGTCATCCTCGGCCGGGAACTCGGGATCACCCTGCTGCGTTTTCTCGTCATCCGGTACGGCGTCATCCCGGCGAGCCGGGGCGGCAAGCTGAAGACGCTCACCCAGGGCGTGGCCGTCGGAATGTACGTCCTGGCGCTGACGGGCTGGCTGGCCACCCTGCGGTGGTGGGTGATGGCCGCCGCGGTCGTCCTGACCGTGGTGACCGGCCTCGACTACGTGAAGCAGGCCGTCGTGCTGCGCCGGCAGGGCATCGCCGAGCGCCGGGCGGCTTCGGAGGAGACGCGAGCGTGACGTCGACGGCCACCGACGTGGTGCGACTACTGACCGTGAGGGGCGAGACGCTCGCCGTCGCCGAGTCGCTGACGGGTGGCCTGGTGGCGGCGGAGATCACCTCCGTGCCCGGGGCCTCCCGGGCCTTCCGGGGATCGGTGACGGCGTACGCGACGCCGCTCAAGCACGAACTGCTCGGCGTGGACGCGGATCTGCTGGCCGCGCGCGGAGCGGTGGACGCGCAGGTGGCGGCGGAGATGGCGGCCGGTGTGCGTACGGCGCTGGGTGCCGACTGGGGCATCGCGACCACCGGGGTCGCCGGCCCCGACGCCCAGGACGGGCAGCCCGTGGGGACGGTCTTCGTCGCGGTGCGGGGGCCCTCGGGGCCCGGATCAGGTTCCGCCTCTGGCGGAAAAGTGGAGGCCCTGCGGTTGAACGGCAGCCGGGCGGAAATTCGTAGAGAGAGTGTACGGAGCGTACTCGCAGTGCTCCTGAGAGAGCTGGCGCGCGAACAGACCGGGAATGAGCGGGCACAGGATACGGAACAGAACGGGGGGTTTTGATGTTTGCAGCCCTGAGTGAACACGACATCGCTCCCCGCACGGCCGCAGCGCAAGGCGGTACGGTGGGGCGTGAAGGATGCGGCTACGCGGTCCGAGGAGGGAGCCACCGATGATTCTGCTCCGTCGCCTGCTGGGTGACGTGCTGCGTCGGCAGCGCCAGCGCCAGGGCCGTACTCTGCGCGAAGTCTCCTCGTCCGCCCGAGTCTCACTCGGCTATCTCTCCGAGGTGGAGCGGGGGCAGAAGGAGGCTTCCTCCGAGCTGCTCGCCGCCATCTGCGACGCGCTGGACGTACGGATGTCCGAGCTCATGCGGGAAGTGAGCGACGAGCTCGCTCTCGCCGAGCTGGCCCAGTCGGCTGCGGCCACCCCCAGCGGTCCTGTACCGGCCTCGGTTCGCCCGATGCTGGGTTCCGTGTCGGTGACCGGTGTGCCACCGGAGCGGGTGACCATCAAGGCGCCCGCCGAGGCGGTGGACGTGGTCGCCGCGTGACGTACCCCTGGCGGGGTGTGTCGACCGACGACGAGTGCAGGTGCAAGGACGGGTGCCGGTACGTGTAGGCGTACGGCAGCCGTGAGGCCCCGGCCGGGGCCTCTCCGGGAGGTCCGGAGGGGTGCGGTCGGGGTTTTTCGCGTCGGGCCCTCCCCGGGTCCGTTTGCCGGGGCCCCGGGCTGCCGTCATCGTGGAGGGGCATGGCGGGGGCCGAGCGACCCGGAGGTGCGGATGCGCACCGTGATCAGCCGTCCGTCCGACGCGGACCCGCCGCGTGCGTCCTCCGGTGTGCCGCGGTCGCCTTCCGATGTGGCGCGGTCGTCCGGCGTCGTGCGTGTGTCCGGTGCCGTCACGGGCGGCGGGCCGACCGGGGGCCCGGCGGGCCGTAGGTGACGGCCGGAGCGGGACCGATAGCGCGCCGGGGGGTGGCGATCGGGCTCGGGGCGGTGTGGTGGTGGGCCGCGGCGCGTCTCACTCTCGCTCCCGATGCCGGGGTGCTGGAAGGGTCCGTCGTGGCCGGTGGCTGGGGACTGAGTCTGCTGCCGGTGCACTGCGTGGCCAGGTCGCGGGCCACGGGGGCCCTCGCGGCGGGGCGTTGGAGAAGTGCCTGGCGGGGGGCGCGGCTGCGGGGTGGGGAGAGCGGGGGACGGCGGGCGGGGCGGGCCTGAGGGCGGTGCGGAGGCGAAGGGCGGGCGGGGAACGGCGTCAGTCCGCGGGGCGGGTGCGGACGCGGCGCGTGGGTGGGGAGCCCGGTGCCGGGACCGGGCCCGACTGGCAGGTGGGGCACCAGTACGTGGGGCGCTCGCGGGAGCCGTCCCCCTGGTCGGCCACCCGGATCGGGGTTCCGCAGCGCAGGCAGGGGCGGCCCGCGCGGCCGTAGACGAACAGTGCCTGTCCGCTGCGGCCGGTGGTGACGCGCACCGGGCGGTCGCGGTTGGCCTCAAGGAGCTTCTTCGCGAAGACCGGCAGCGCGGCGGTGCGGTCCGCGGGGAGGGCGCCCACGGGGAGCCAGGGGGTGACCCCGAGGAGGAAGCAGATCTCGCTCTTGTAGATGTTGCCGATGCCGGCGAGGTTGCGCTGGTCGAGGAGTGCCTCGCCGAGGGCCCGGGCCGGGTCGGTGAGGAGGTTGGCGAGGGCCTGGTCGGGATCCCAGTCGGGGCCGAGCAGGTCGGGGCCGAGGTGGCCGACCACCCGCCCCTCGTCGGGGGTGCGCAGCAGTTCGAGCACGGGAAGGCGGTAGCCGACGGCCGTGCGGTCGTGGGTGCCGAGGACGGCGCGGATCTGGTGGGCCGGGCCGCCGCTCCAGCGCCCGCCGTTCGCGAACACTTTCCAGGCCCCCTCCATCCGCAGGTGCGAGTGGAGGGTGAGTCCGCCCTCGACCCGGGTGAGGAGGTGCTTGCCGCGCGGGGTGACGTCCAGGACGACACGGCCGGTGAGGTCGGCGGTGGCGTACTTGGGCACGCGCAGGTCGGAGCGGGTCAGCACCTTGCCCGCGAGCGCGCTGTGCAGCCGCTTCGCGGTCTGCCAGACCGTGTCCCCTTCAGGCATGGGTCAAGGGTGGCACGACGGGAGCGGGGGCCGCGGCCGTCCGGTGGCCCGTCATGCCCGCAACCTCAGGCCGCGGGGGGTCGCGATGAAGCCCACTCCCTCCAGGAGGGTGCCGAACGGCGAGGTCAGGGCCGAGGTGCCGTTGACGCGCTCCACCGTGACCGTGCCGAGCGATCCCGCGCGGGCGGCCGCGGCGAGGGATTCCGCCGCCGCGGGCAGTCGGGGGTCGTCGGCGGGAGAGTCGGCGTGGTCCACCGCGGCGGGCCACGCCAGCAGGGTCTTGCCGCCGCGCTCCATGTAGAGCGTCAGTTCGCCGTCCACGAGCACCACGAGGGAGCCCGCCTTGCGGCCCGGCTTGTGGCCGGCGCCGGTCGGCGGCTCGGGCCAGGACAGGGCGGCGCCGTACGCGTTCGCCGGGTCGGCCGCGGCGAGGACGACGGCACGGGAGGCGGGCGACGGGGTGCGCGGGCGCCGGCCGGCGAAGCCGGACGCGTACGGGGACCCGCCGCCCCGGGGGACACCGGCACCGGGGGGTGCCAGGTCGCGCGGTGAGACCCACTCGCCCGGAGCCGGCGGGGGGCCGGCGGTGCCGCCGAGGCCGGGGAAGTCCCGGTCGAAGTCGGCCGGGGGAAATCCGGTGGGGGGCGCGAAGGGGTCGTCGGTGCCGGGACCGGCGTGCGCGCCGTCCGGTCCGTCACCGCCGTCGGGGCCGCTCAGGGTGGGGAAGGCGGTACCGGTGCCCCGCGCGTCCCGGACACCGGTCGGGCCCGGCGACGGCTCACCCCGGTCACGGGCATTGGCCACCGCGCGCACACGGTCCACGGCACCGTCCATCGCGAACTGCGCGGCACCGAGCCCCTCCACGACATAGCCGCGCCGGGCCTGGCCGCTGTCCTCGAAGGCGGACAGGATGCGGTACGTCGCCGAGAAGCCGCCCTCCACGCCCTCGGCCGCCACCGCGCCCCGGGTCACCACGCCGTGCCGGTCGAGGAGGGTGCGGGCCAGGGCGTGGGCGCGGACGGTGGGGTCGGGCTCGTGGGCCGGCAGGAGGGACCAGCGGCCGGCGACGGTCGGGGGGCCGCCGCGGGACGCGGGGCGGGCGGCGGCGGTGAGGGAGCCGTACCGCCCCCGGGGGACCGCGCGCTTGGCGCGGTGGGCGGTGGAGCCGGCCGTGCGGCCCGAGCCCAGCAGGGCGCGCATCGGAGCCAGCGTGTCGTTGGTCAGACGGCCGGACCACGCCAGATCCCAGACGACGTCGGCCAGTTGGGGGTCGGTGGCCTCGGGGTGGGTGGTGGCACGGACCTGGTCGGCGATCTGGCGGAAGAACAGCCCGTAGCCCCCGGCGAGGGCGTCCAGGACGGACTGGTGCAGTGCCGTCAGCTCCAGGGGGTGCGGCGGGGCCAGGAGCAGCGGCGCCGCGTCCGCGAGGTACAGGGACACCCAGCCGTCCTTGCCGGGCAGGGCGCCCGCGCCGGCCCAGAGGACCTCTCCCGCGGCGGTGAGTTCGTCGAGCATCGCCGGCGCGTAGCCCGTGACGCGGGACGGGATGACGAGCTTCTCCAGGGCGGAGGCGGGCACGGACGCGCCCTGGAGCTGCTCGATCGCGCGCATCAGGCCGTCGACGCCGCGCAGGGAGTGGCCCGCGCCGATGTGCTGCCACTGGGGGAGGAACTGGGCGAGCGCGGCGGGCGGGACCGGTTCGAGCTCCTGCCGCAGGGCGGCCAGGGAGCGGCGGCGCAGTCTGCGCAGGACGGTCGCGTCGCACCACTCCTGGCCGATGCCCGCCGGGTGGAACTCGCCCTGGACGACGCGGCCGGCCGCCGCGAGCCGCTGCAGGGCGCCCTCGGTGACCGCGACGCCCAGGCCGAAGCGGTCGGCGGCGTCGGCCGAGGTGAAGGGGCCGTGCGTGCGGGCGTGGCGGGCGAGGAGGTCGCCGAGCGGGTCCTTGACCGGTTCGGTGAAGGCCTCCGGCACACCGACGGGCAGCGCCGTGCCCAGGGCGTCGCGCAGGCGGCCCGCGTCCTCGACGGCCGCCCAGTGGTCGGTGCCGGCGACACGGACCGCGATGGCGCGGCGGGCCGCCGCCAGCTCGGGGGCCCAGTGCGGTTCGGCACCCCGTTCGGCCAGTTCCGCGTCGGTGAGGGGGCCGAGCACGCGCAGGACGTCCGCGACGCCCTCGACGTCCTTCACCCGGCGGTCCTCGGCCAGCCACTGGAGTTCCCGCTCCAGTTCGGTGAGGACCTCGGCGTCGAGCAGTTCGCGCAGCTCCGCCTGGCCGAGCAGCTCGGCCAGCAGCCGTGAGTCCAGGGACAGGGCGGCGGCGCGGCGTTCGGCGAGCGGGGAGTCGCCCTCGTAGAGGAACTGGGCGACGTAGCCGAACAGGAGGGAACGGGCGAAGGGGGACGGCTCCGGGGTGGTGACCTCGACCAGACGCACCTTGCGGGACTCCAGGTCGCCCATCAGCTCGACGAGCCCGGGCACGTCGAAGACGTCCTGGAGGCACTCGCGGACCGCTTCCAGGACGATCGGGAACGAGCCGAACTCGCTCGCCACCTGGAGCAGCTGGGAGGCGCGCTGGCGCTGCTGCCACAGCGGGGTGCGCTTGCCGGGATTGCGGCGCGGCAGCAGCAGCGCGCGGGCGGCGCACTCGCGGAAGCGGGCCGCGAACAGGGCCGAGCCGCCCACCTGGTCGGTGACGACCTGGTCGACCTCGCCCTTGTCGAAGACGATGTCCGCCGCACCGACCGGGGCCCGCTCGGCGTCGTACTCCGTGCCGGCCTTCGGGGGCGGCTGGTCGATCAGGTCCAGGCCCATGAGGTCGGCGTCGGGCAGCCGCAGCACGATGCCGTCGTCGGCGTGCATCACCTGGGCGTCCATGCCGTACCGCTCGGACAGCCTGGCGCCGAGGGCGAGCGCCCAGGGGGCGTGCACCTGGGCGCCGAAGGGGGAGTGCACGACGACCCGCCAGTCGCCCAGTTCGTCGCGGAAACGCTCCACGACGATGGTGCGGTCGTCGGGGACGTGGCCGCAGGCCCGACGCTGTTCGTCCAGGTAGGAGATGACGTTGTCGGCGGCCCAGGCGTCCAGGCCGGCGGTGAGCAGACGCAGCCGGGCGTCGTCCGCGGGCAGCGAGCCGACCTCGCGCAGGAACGCGCCGACCGCACGGCCCAGTTCCAGCGGGCGGCCCAGCTGGTCGCCCTTCCAGAACGGCAGGCGGCCCGGCACGCCGGGGGCGGGCGAGACCAGGACGCGGTCACGGGTGATGTCCTCGATGCGCCAGGAACTGGTGCCCAGGGTGAAGACGTCACCGACGCGGGACTCGTAGACCATCTCCTCGTCCAGCTCGCCGACCCGGCCGCCTCCCTTCTTGGGGTCGGCACCGGCGAGGAACACGCCGAACAGGCCGCGGTCCGGGATGGTGCCGCCGGAGGTCACGGCGAGCCGCTGGGCGCCGGGGCGGCCGGTGATCGTGCCGGCCACGCGGTCCCACACCACGCGCGGGCGCAGCTCGGCGAAGGCGTCGGACGGGTACCGGCCGGCGAGCATGTCCAGGACCGCCGTGAAGGCCGACTCGGGGAGGGAGGCGAAGGGCGCGGCGCGACGGACGAGGGCCAGCAGGTCGTCCAGCTGCCAGGTGTCCATCGCGGTCATCGCGACGAGCTGCTGGGCCAGCACGTCCAGCGGGTTCGCCGGGACCCGCAGGGACTCGATGGAGCCTGTGCGCATGCGCTCGGTGACCACCGCGGCCTGGACCAGGTCGCCCCGGTACTTCGGGAAGACCACACCGGTCGAGACCGCCCCGACCTGGTGGCCCGCGCGGCCCACGCGCTGGAGGCCGGAGGCCACCGAGGGCGGGGACTCGACCTGGACGACCAGGTCGACCGCGCCCATGTCGATGCCCAGTTCCAGACTGGAGGTGGCGACCACCGCGGGCAGGCGGCCGGCCTTGAGATCCTCCTCCACCAGGGCGCGCTGCTCCTTGGAGACCGAGCCGTGGTGGGCGCGCGCGATGACCGCGGGGGCGCCCTGGGCCGCCCCCGAGCCACCCATCAGGTCGGCCGGGGCGTGGTGCTCGCCCAGGGGCTCTCCGGTGGCCCGCTCGTAGGCGATCTCGTTGAGCCGGTTGCACAGGCGCTCCGCCAGGCGGCGGGAGTTCGCGAACACGATCGTGGAACGGTGGGCCTGGACCAGGTCGGTGATGCGCTCCTCGACGTGCGGCCAGATCGACGGGCGCTCCGCGCCCTCGGAGCCGTCGGCGACCGGTGAGCCGCCCAGCTCGCCCAGGTCCTCCACCGGGACGACCACCGAGAGGTCGAACTCCTTGCCCGAGGCGGGCTGCACGATCTCGACCTTGCGGCGCGGGGAGAGGTAGCGGGCGACCTCGTCGACCGGGCGGACCGTGGCCGAGAGGCCGATGCGGCGGGCCGGTTTCGGCAGGAGCTCGTCCAGGCGCTCCAGGGAGAGGGCGAGATGGGCACCGCGCTTGGTGCCCGCCACGGCGTGGACCTCGTCGAGGATCACCGTCTCGATCCCGGTCAGCGCGTCGCGGGTGGCCGACGTCAGCATCAGGAACAGGGACTCCGGAGTGGTGATCAGGATGTCCGGAGGGCGCGTGGAGAGGGCGCGGCGCTCGGCGGGCGGCGTGTCACCGGAGCGGATGCCGACCTTGACCTCGGGCTCGGGCAGGCCCAGGCGCACGGACTCCTGGCGGATGCCGGTGAGCGGGCTGCGCAGATTGCGCTCGACGTCGACCGCGAGGGCCTTGAGCGGTGACACGTACAGCACGCGGCAGCGCTTCCTCGGGTCGGCCGGCGGGGGCGTCGAGGCCAGCTGGTCCAGCGCCGCCAGGAACGCGGCCAGCGTCTTGCCGGAGCCGGTCGGGGCCACCACCAGCACGTCCGAACCCTCGCCGATGGCCTGCCACGCGCCCGCCTGGGCCGCGGTGGGCGCGGAGAACGCCCCCGTGAACCAGGCGCGGGTCGCGGGGGAGAAGCCGTCCAGGGCCCGGTGTGCTTTGCCGACCATGCGTCCATCCTGCACCCGCGTACTGACAATGCGTCTGACCTGCGGCTTCGCGTCACGATCCGAGCCGGGTCACGAATTTCGGCGCGGGACGGTCCGGAACGGCGGCGGGACGTGGGGCCCGGAGGCGCGGGTCCGGAGGGGCGGGACAGGTCGAGGGTCCGGTGGGGCGCGGGCCCGGCGGGGCGGGGCGGAGCCAGGTGCCGGTGGGGCCGGACGGAGACGGGGGTGCCGTTCCGGCGCGGGCCGGAGGCGCGGCGGGGAGGCGCGGCGGGGAGGCGCCGGCCCGGCATCGCGGAGAATGGGGGTGTGGCGGGAAATCGTGAGGTGGCGCGGCACTGGCAGTACGCGGAACTGCCCGGTGTGGACCTGCTGCGGGCCCGGTACGTGCGGAAGAACTTCGTGCGGCACACGCACGAGCACTTCGTGATCGCCGGGATCACGGAGGGGGTGGAGGTCTTCCAGCACCGGGGCGTCGACCAGTACGCGGGCGCGGGAACCCTCGCCCTGGTCAACCCGGACACCCCGCACACCGGGCGGGCCGGTGTGCCCGAGGGCTGGCGGTACGGCGTGGTGTACCCGTCGCCCGAGGTCGTGGCCGGGATCGCCGCCGAGACGACGACCCTGCGAGGCACCCCGGGGTTCGTCAGCCCCGTGCTCGACGATCCGTACGCCGTCGCGCTCGTGCACCGGGTCCTGCGGGCCGCCGACGAGGGCGACGCGCTCGCCGCCGACACCCTGCTGCGGGTCGCCGTGACACGGCTGCTGCGGCTGAACGGCGGGACGCTGCCCGACCGTCAGGTGCGCACGGCCGGGGCACGCACGGCGGCACGCGCGCGTGCCGTGCTGGAGGAGCGGCTCGTCGATCCGCCGACCCTGGAGCGGCTCGCGGCCGACCTCGGGACGAGCCCCTTCGCCCTGCTGCGGGCGTTCCGGGACGCCTACGGGATGCCGCCGCACACCTGGCTCACCGACGCCCGGGTCAGGCGCGCGCGGCGCCTGCTGGACGCCGGGACGGCCCCGGCCCAGGCGGCGCTCGCGGTGGGCTTCGCCGACCAGCCGCACCTCAACCGCCACTTCGCCAGGATCGTGGGCGTGCCGCCGGGGGCGTACCAGCGGGAACGCAAGAACGTACAAGACGCGCGGCATCGGCCGCCCCTACCGTCGGGCGGGTGGCAGAACAGACAGCTCTCGCAGACGTACGGGACGACGACCGGGGAGGAAGGCCGGACACCGCCGTCGTCCGGGACGCCCTCGGGGTCGGGATCGCCGTGGGACTCTCCGGCTTCGCCTTCGGAGTGACCTCGGCGGGCAGCGGACTCACGGTGTGGCAGACCTGCGCGCTCAGCCTCCTGGTGTTCACGGGCGCGTCCCAGTTCGCGCTCGTGGGGGCGCTCGCGGCGGGCGGCAACCCGCTCACGGCGGCCGCCGGCGCCTTCTTCCTCGGCGTACGCAACGCCTTCTACGGTCTGCGCCTGTCGCAGTTGCTGGCCCTCCCGCGCGCGGTGCGTCCGTTCGCCGCGCAGTGGGTGATCGACGAGACCACGGCCGTCTCGCTGGCGCAGCGCGACCGGCGAGGCGCGCGGATCGGGTTCGCCGTGACCGGACTCAGCCTGTACGTGCTGTGGAACCTGACCACACTGCTGGGCGCCCTCGGCGCGGAAGCCATCGGGGACACCGACGCGTGGGGGCTCGACGCGGCCGGCCCGGCCGTCTTCCTCGCGCTGCTCGCGCCCATGCTGACGTCCACCACCGAGCGGGTCGCCGCGGCGCTCGCGGTCCTGCTCGGGCTCGGTCTGCTGCCCGTCCTGCCCGGCGGTGTGCCCGTCCTGGTGGCCGCCCTGGCCGCGCCGCTCGCCCTGTGGGCCGAGGGCCGACGCCAGGGCCGCGCGCGGAGCGGGGCGGGGGAGGAGCGCCGGTGAACGTCTGGATCGCGATCGGCGCGACCGCCCTCGGCTGCTACGTCGTCAAGCTCACCGGCCTGCTCGTGCCCGCCGGGGTGCTCGAGCGGCCCCTCGTCCGGCGGCTCGCGGCCCTGCTGCCCGTCGCCCTGCTGGCCGCCCTCACCGCCCAGCAGACCTTCGCCGACGGCCGGTCCCTCGTGCTCGACGCCAAGGCCGCCGGGCTCGCCGCGGCCGCCGTGGCGCTCGTCCTGCGAGCACCGTTCCTGCTCGTCGTCGCGGCGGCCGTGGCGGTCACGGCGGGGGTACGGGCGCTGGGCGGATGAGGCGTACGGGAGCGGGTGTCCTCACGGGTGCCCCACCCCGCGCCGGCGCGCCGGGTCAGCCGACGGCGCGGCCGTACGACCTGAGGGTGCTCAGCGCTTCGATCGTCACCACCGGGCGCGACTCCAGTTCCGTGCCCGGCGCCCACCGCTGCCACCGGACCGGCCAGCCGCCGTCCTCCCGCTGCTCGCCGACGAGGAAGTCCAGGGCGGCCGCCATCTCGGCGTCGGTGAACCACGCGCGCGCGAGCGAACCCGGCGTCCTCGCGTAGTCGTACGGGAAGTGGTGCTCGCCGGGCGCGTGGCCGGGGGCGACGGGGTACGCGTCGCGGTGGTCCGGGTCGAGCACGGCGAGCCGCCGCTCACGCACCAGGCGGCCCAGGCGGTCGGCGGCCGCCTCCGCGCGCGGCCGGTCCGCGGCGGAGTCCAGGAAGGCCACGGCGGCCTGGATCTCGTACGGGTGGGACGTCTCCAGGGCGTCGACCGCCTGCCAGCAGAAGTCCGTCGCCCTGAACAGCCAGGCGTGCCAGACCTCGTTGCGGTGCAGCAGGCCGACCACCGGGCCGGTCGCCAGCAGTTCGCCGGGCGGGTCGTCCACGACCGCGACGAACGGGGCGGCGGGGTAGCCGCGCTGGGTGGGAAGGACCGCGGGGAGTGCCCCGTCGGCGGTGGAGACGGAGGTGAGGTAGCGGCACACCCGTTCCGCGCGCTGTCCGCCGCAGCGGCCGAGCGAGTCCAGGACGCGCAGGGCGCGCGCGACGTGCAGGGGCTGGCTGACGGGACCGCGGAGATCGGGCTCCAGCGCGTGGCCGTATCCGCCGTCCTCGTTGCGGTACGCGTCGAGGGCCGTCTCCACGGGGTCGGCGGCGCCGTGGAGGAAGTGGTGTGCGAAGAGGCGCTGTTCCAGCACGCGCGCGGTGAGCCAGACGAAGTGCTCGGCGCGGAAGAGCGGGGAGCGCGCCGACGGCGTCGGGGGGAGTGGGGATGCTCCGGATTCGACCATGGGTCAGACCGTAGGCCGGAAAGCGGTCTCCGCAGGCGGTCCCGGCCACGGCCACCCCCGGGCGCGGGATACTGGTGTCATGCGGTTGACGGTCTTCTGGCAGCGGATGGCGGAGCACTTCGGCACGGGGTACGCCGAGACCTTCGCGCGCGATCACGTGATGACGGAACTCGGCGGGCGCACCGTGCACGAGGCGCTGGCGTCCGGCTGGGACGCCAAGGACGTGTGGCGCGTGGTGTGCGCGGTGATGAACGTTCCGCGGGAGAGGCACTGATCCGAGGAGAAGATCGCAGGGGGGGGCACCGATTGTCGCCGGCGTGGGCGAGACTTGGTCCGTGGCACCCATTGACGAGACCGGGCACGTCGGCCCGCAGGCACCCCCGTCGGGCCCGACGCCGCCCACTCGGCCGCCGTCCGGCACCGACCCCGCGCCGAGCGCGCGCATGCCGCGCTGGCTCCCCCGCGCGATGGTGCTCGCACTCGCCCTGGTCGGCGCGTTCCAGTTGGGCACCTGGGCCTTCCACCAGGTCATCGGCCTGCTGATCAACATCCTCATCGCGTTCTTCCTCGCCCTCGCCGTCGAACCGGCGGTGAGCCGGATGGCGGCGCGCGGCATACGCAGGGGGCTCGCCACCTTCCTCGTCTTCTTCGGCCTGCTGATCGTGTTCGCCGGCTTCTTCACGCTGCTCGGCTCGATGCTGGCCGGGCAGATCATCAAGATGATCGAGGGCTTCCCGCAGTACCTCGACTCGGTGATCAACTGGGTCAACACCACGTTCCACACCGACCTCAGGCGGGTCGACATCCAGGAGGGCCTGCTCCACTCCGACTGGCTGCGGAAGTACGCGCAGAACAGCGCGGCCGGTGTCCTGGACGTCTCCACGCAGGTCCTCGGCGGCCTCTTCCAGCTGCTGACGATCGGGCTGTTCTCGTTCTACTTCGCCGCCGACGGGCCCCGGCTGCGGCGCGCCCTGTGTTCCATCCTGCCGCCCGCCCGGCAGGCCGAGGTGCTGCGCGCGTGGGAGATCGCCGTCGACAAGACCGGCGGCTACCTGTACTCACGCGGTCTGATGGCCCTGATCTCCGGCGTGGCGCACTACGTACTGCTCCAGGCCCTCGGCATCCCGTACGCGCCCGTGCTCGCCGTGTGGGTCGGCGTGGTCTCGCAGTTCATCCCGACCATCGGCACCTATCTCGCGGGTGCGCTGCCCATGCTGATCGCCTTCACGGTCGATCCCTGGTACGCGCTGTGGGTGCTGGTCTTCGTCGTGGTCTACCAGCAGTTCGAGAACTACATGCTGCAGCCGAAGCTCACCTCGAAGACCGTCGACATCCACCCGGCCGTGGCCTTCGGCTCGGTCATCGCCGGCACCGCGCTGCTCGGCGCGGTCGGCGCGCTGGTCTCCATCCCCGCGGTCGCCACGCTCCAGGCGTTCCTCGGCGCCTATGTGAAGCGCTACGACGTCACGGACGACCCCCGGGTGCACGGGCACCGCAGACGGGGCGAGGGGCCGAACCCGTTCACACGCGCGCGGCAGCTGTGGACGAGGGCACGGGAGCGGGCGGCCGGGCCGGGAGAAGGGTCCCGCTGACACCTGGGGCGGGGGCCCCGACGCGGGTTCGGGGCTGTGCGGGGTGCGCTTGACACGAAAATCGAACATCCATTCTGATGGAAGTTCCGGCGGAGCTCTCGGCGGGCACTTCATCCCGTTTCGTATGGGTGGATGTCCGAGTTATCCACAGGCCGGACCGGCGTCGAGGCGCATTGTCAGTGGCAGGCGTTAGCGTTTTTGACGTGAAGCGATCGACTCAAGCAAATCGGGTGGAACCCATGGCAGGCACCGACCGCGAGAAGGCCCTGGACGCCGCACTCGCACAGATTGAACGGCAATTCGGCAAGGGCGCGGTCATGCGCATGGGCGACCGCTCGAAGGAGCCCATCGAGGTCATCCCGACCGGATCGACCGCGCTCGACGTGGCCCTCGGCGTCGGCGGTCTGCCGCGCGGCCGTGTCATCGAGGTCTACGGCCCCGAGTCCTCCGGCAAGACGACCCTGACCCTGCACGCGGTGGCGAACGCCCAGCGGGCCGGCGGCCAGGTGGCGTTCGTGGACGCCGAACACGCCCTCGACCCCGAGTACGCGCAGAAGCTCGGCGTGGACATCGACAACCTGATCCTGTCCCAGCCGGACAACGGCGAGCAGGCCCTGGAGATCGTGGACATGCTCGTCCGCTCCGGAGCCCTCGACCTGATCGTCATCGACTCCGTCGCCGCGCTCGTCCCGCGCGCGGAGATCGAGGGCGAGATGGGCGACAGCCACGTCGGTCTGCAGGCCCGCCTGATGAGCCAGGCCCTGCGGAAGATCACCAGTGCGCTCAACCAGTCCAAGACCACCGCGATCTTCATCAACCAGCTCCGCGAGAAGATCGGTGTGATGTTCGGCTCCCCGGAGACCACGACCGGTGGCCGGGCGCTGAAGTTCTACGCCTCCGTGCGGCTCGACATCCGGCGCATCGAGACGCTGAAGGACGGCACCGACGCGGTCGGCAACCGCACCCGCGTCAAGGTCGTCAAGAACAAGGTCGCGCCGCCCTTCAAGCAGGCCGAGTTCGACATCCTCTACGGGCAGGGCATCAGCCGTGAGGGCGGCCTGATCGACATGGGTGTGGAGCACGGCTTCGTCCGCAAGGCCGGCGCCTGGTACACGTACGAGGGCGACCAGCTCGGCCAGGGCAAGGAGAACGCCCGCAACTTCCTCAAGGACAACCCCGACCTCGCCAACGAGATCGAGAGGAAGATCAAGGAGAAGCTGGGCGTGGGCGTGCGCCCCGAGCAGCCCGCCGAGGCCACGGAGGCGGATGCCGCTGCCGCCCCGGGCGCGCCGGCGGCCGACGCGGCCAAGACGGTTCCCGCTTCCGCAGCCAAGGCCACCAAGACCAAGGCCGCGGCTGCCAAGAGCTGAGCCGACCGGTGACACGACGAACGGACTGGGCCGAGTACGACGCCCACCCCGGATTCCTCCCCCTGCGGGGGAGCGGGGACGGCGACGGCCCGGCCCGGGGCGGTGAAGACCGGCCGGGCGGCGGGTCCCACGGGGACGACGGGCCGGCCGGTGCGGACCGCCCCCGTGGTCGCCGCGGGGGACGCGGCGGTGAGGGCGGCTCGCGGGGCGGGCGCCGTCGGCGCGGCTTCGGAGAACCGTCCGCCGAGGACGAAGACACCTCTGCCTCGTCGAGGGCCGAGAAGGGGGAGTCTTCAGGGGACCCGGCTGAGCGGGCACGGGCGATCTGCCTGCGCCTGCTCACCGGGACCCCGCGCACCCGGAAGCAGCTCGCCGACGCCCTGAGCAAACGGGACGTCCCGGACGACGTGGCGGAGGAGGTGCTCTCGCGGTTCGAGGAGGTCGGACTGATCAACGACAGCGCCTTCGCGGACGCCTGGGTGGAGTCCCGGCACCACGGCCGCGGTCTGGCGCGGCGTGCCCTCGCGCAGGAGTTGCGCACCAAGGGTGTCGACCCGGCTCTGATCGGCGAGGCGGTCGCCCGGCTCGACTCCGAGCAGGAGGAGACCACCGCCCGTGAACTGGTCGCCCGCAAGCTGCGCGCGACCCGCGGACTCGACCGTGACAAGCGGCTGCGCCGTCTCGCCGGGATGCTCGCGCGCAAGGGCTACCCCCAGGGCATGGCCCTGCGTGTGGTCCGGCAGGCGCTCGAGGAGGAGGGCGAGGACGGCGAGGACATGGAGTTCCCGGAGGACGGGGATCTCTGATCCCGAAGCGGAATCCCGACGGAGTTCCTCGGGGCAGGGGCGGGAGCGGGCCGACGGGGCGGTGCGGCGCAGGTGGCGCGGGCCGGACGGCGGCGCCTCGCCTCGCCGACTTTCCCGTGGGGAGGGAACCGGCCGTCCTCGGGGCCGTTCCCGAGACGTCCGCCCTGGTCACGTCACCGGCAGCCCCGCCGACCGCCACGCCTGGAACCCGCCGACCAGATCGGTGGCCCTGCTGAGTCCCAGCCGGTGCAGGGACGCGACCGCCAGACTCGACGCGTAGCCCTCGTTGCAGATCACGACGATCCGCAGGTCGTGACCGGTGGCCTCGGGGGCGCGGTGGCTGCCCTGGGGATCGAGCCGCCACTCCAGTTCGTTGCGTTCGACGACGAGGGCGCCGGGGACGAGCCCGTCCCGCTCGCGCAGGGCCGTGTACCGGATGTCCACCAGGAGCGCCTCGCCCGCGCGGGCGGCCTCGTAGGCCTCCCGCGGCTCCACGCGTGTGTACCGGGCCCGCACCCGTTCCAGCAACTCGTCGATGCCCACGGGCCGTTCGTCCTTCCTCACGGTGTCCTCCACCTCGTCCCCGCCCGCCGTGCCGCCGCTCACTGCCAGTCCGCGGGGCGTTCGACCTGCTCCAGGCGCAGCACCTGGCCCGTGCGGCTGTACCGCCGGATCTGCGGCAGGGGCGGGTAGTAGGCGTGCACGGAGACCGCGTGCTCGTCGGGGGACTCGTTGAGGACCTCGTGGACGTGGTGGCGTCCGAAGGCGCGGCCCTTGCCGGCCGGCAGCCGGCGTTCCCGGTCGACGTCCTCCGACAGTTCCAGGGTTTTCCAGCCCTCCGTGGGCAGTCGCGCGGCGAGCGAGTTCTCCTTCAGCTCGCCGCGGGCGGTGAGGAAGGCGCCCACCGAGTCGGCGTGGTCGTGCCAGCCGGTGCCGGTGCCGGGCGGCCAGCCGATCAGCCAGGCCTCGCTGCCGCCGGGGCCCTCGAGACGCACCCAGGTACGCCCTTCCGGGTCGAGGGGGAGCGAGGCGATCAGCGCGGTGTCGGCGGCCGTACGCCGTACGAAGTCGAGGAGGTCCGCCTGCGTGGGCGCGGCGGCGGGCGCGGGCCGGGCGGGGGACGCGGAGGGGAAGACAGACACGGGTACCGTCCTGAGGTGTTCGCGGGAGCGCGCGGCCGCGCGAGAGCGTGGCGGCGCGCGCCGGGGAAGCCGGGGAAAACCGGGAAAAGGGAGCCGCGAATTCAGCAGGACGGACGACACACGCAGCCCGCATAGCGGACGAGGTCCATATGGACCCTCCGCCACAGGCGCACACAGGTGTCGGTCACGATCCGGAGTAGACCATGCCGGGGTGAGCCGGTCAACCGGCCGTCACCCTGTGGACCGTGCGGTGACGACAAGGAGGATCGGCCGATCGTCACACCGGATGGGAACGTCCGGCACTCCGCCGACGCCCCGCCCCCGGCCGCCCCGGTCGCGTCACGGGCCCCGGCCTCCGCCCTTCCCCCTCTGCCCCGGCACCCGCCTCCGCGGCCGTCTCCCGCTCTTCCCGCCCGGCCCCGGCCCTCAGCCCCCGCCCCTCCTCACCTGGCCCCGGCACCCGCTTCCGCCGCCGTCTCCGCGGCTCCTCCCACCGCCGCCTCCGCCGCCGCGTACAGATCGGCGGGGCGCACCCCGCTCAGCGCGGTGACCAAGTGGCCGTCGGGCCGGATCAGCAGGACGGTGTGGGCGGCCGCGCCGGGATAGCTCTCGGTGACCAGCAGCTCTGCCGGACTCGGCAGCGCCGTCACCGCGGCGGCGAGCCGGGGCATGATCCCGGCGCCCACCCAGTGCCGGCGCTCCCAGACGCCGGTCCCCGGCGCGATCAGCAGGACGATCAGGGCACCCCGGCCGAGCCGGTCCCGCAGCCGCACGAAGGAACCGTCCTCGGCGGTGACGCGGACGTCCGCGACCGGCGCGCCGGGGGGCGTGTCCACCGGCACCTCCGCCTCCAGGCTCCGGGGCGCGAGCGGGGAGCCGGCGTACGAGCCCGGCGCGCCCAGCTGGCCGCGCCCCAGGTGGCCGTCGGTGAGCAGGGCGTCGTGGGCGCGGGTGGCGCCGGGGACGTACGCCCTTATGCCGGGGCCGCCGCGCAGGACCGGCAGGATCTGGTCGGCGGCGCGCAGTCGCGCGGCGACGACCGCCCTCCGCTCCGTCTGGTAGCTGTCGAGCAGCGCCTCGTGAGGGCCGTGGTGCCAGGCCAGGGCCAGTTTCCAGGCGAGGTTGTCGGCGTCCCGCAGTCCCTCGTCCAGTCCCTGGGTGCCGAAGGCGCCGAGGAGGTGGGCGGCGTCCCCGGCGAGGAAGACCCGCCCGGCACGCCAGCGGCGGGCCAGCCGGTGGTGGACGGTGTGGACGCCGGTGTCGAGCAGCTCGTACGCCGGGGTGGTGCCGCCGCTCCAGCCCGCGAGGGTCTCGCGGACGCGGGCGACCAGCAGTTCGGGGGTGACGAGGTCCTTGCCGGGCGGCAGCAGCCAGTCCAGGCGCCAGACGCCTTCCGGCAGCGGACGTCCGGTGATCTCCCCGGCGGACGGTCCGGAGGTCCGCCACGGCGGTGTCCGGTGGAGCAACGCCCGGTCGGGCCAGGGGAGTTCCGTGCGCAGCGCGGCGACGGCGTGCCGCTCCACCGCCGTACGGCCGGGGAAGCGGATGTCGAGGAGCTTGCGGACCGTGGAGCGGGGGCCGTCGCAGCCCACCAGGTGACTGCCGCGCCACCAGGTGCCCCGGGGGCCGCGGGTGCGGGCCGTGACACCGGAGGGTTCCTGCTCGATACCGTCCAGACGGCTCTCCACGGCGACGCGGACGAGCCGCTCGCCGGCCAGGGCCGTGCGCAGGGCGTCGGTCAGCAGGTGCTGGGGGAGGTGCAGCGGAGCCGGGTCGGCGTCGTCGAACGTGATCTCCTGTGCCACCTGCTTGCGCCGCATCGACCGCCAGCCGGCCCAGCGGAGGCCCGCCCCGGCGAGCGGGGTGCCGGTGAGCCGCTCGATCAGGGCGGCGGTGTCCTCGCGGAGCACGACCGTGCGCGCGAGCCGCGGCTCGTCCTTGCCCGGCCCCTCGTCGAGGACGACCGAGGGCACCTCCTGGCGCGCCAGCGCCAGGGCGAGCGTGAGCCCCACGGGCCCCGCTCCGACGATGATCACCGGGTCCACGAGGTGGCGCCCCCTGCCCGTGACGGTGTCCTGAGGGACGTAGGTGAACAAGGGGTAGGAGCAGGGTGCACGATCACAGAACGTATGCAACCCATTGCCGCAGCTGGCGTCAAGTGACGGAGGCAGTGGCGCGCACGCCACTGCCTCCGTACAGGTCACGCAGGGTGAGTGCGTGTCAGGTGGCCGTCTTGCCCGTTCCGTGCCTCCCGGCGATCGCTGCGGGGTTGTCCTCGACCTCGTCCGGGTCGAGCACCGCGCCCGTGCCGCGCTTGCTGCGGCGCAGCCGGGCCTCCAGCCAGGAGGCGAAGGAGGTCAGGACGAAGTTGACGACGATGTAGATGAGCGCCACGACGATGAAGCTGGGGACGACGTTGGCGTAGTTCGCCGCGAGCGTGCTGCGGGCGTTGAGCAGCTCGGTGAACCCGAGCAGCACGCCGCCGAGCGCGGTGTCCTTCACGATGACCACGAGCTGGCTGACGATGGCCGGCAGCATCGCCGTGACGGCCTGCGGCAGCAGGATGCTGGTCATCGTCTGGCCCTTGCGCAGGCCGATCGCGTACGCGGCCTCCGTCTGGCCCCTGGGCAGGGAGAGGATGCCGGCCCGGACGACCTCGGCGAGGACCGAGGCGTTGTAGAGCACGAGGCCGGTGACGACCGCGTACAGCGGACGGTCCTCGCTGCTGATGTCCGAGGAGCGGACGTACAGCTCGTTGGCGAACAGCATCAGCAGCAGCACCGGGATGGCCCGGAAGAACTCGACCACCGCGCCGGCCGGGACACGCACCCAGCGGTGGTCGGACATCCGCAGGATGCCGAGGAGCGCGCCCAGCGGAAGGGCGATGACCATGGCGAGCGCCGCGGCCTTCATGGTGTCGGCGAGGCCCGGCAGCAGGTAGGTCGTCCAGGCCTGGGACGTGGTGAACGGCTCCCACAGGGCCCATTCGAGCTGCTTCTTGTCGTCCATCTTCTGCCACACCCACCACAGGGCCAGGGCGAGCAGTGCGAAGAAGACGACGGAGAGGACCAGGTTGCGCCGTTTGGCGCGGGGCCCGGGGGCGTCGTAGAGGACCGAGCTCATCGCTTCACCGCCAGTCGCTTGCCGAGCCAGCCGAGCAGCAGGCCGGTGGGAAGGGTAAGGACCACGAACCCGAAGGCGAAGACCGCGCCGATGGCCAGCGTCTGGGCCTCGTTCTCGATCATCTCCTTCATCAGGAAGGCGGCTTCGGCCACGCTGATGGCGGCCGCCACGGTGGTGTTCTTGGTCAGGGCGATCAGGACGTTGGTCAGCGGGCCGATGACCGAACGGAACGCCTGCGGCAGGATGACGAGCCGCAGCGTCTGGCTGAAGCTCAGCCCGATCGCGCGCGCCGCCTCGGCCTGGCCGAGGGGCACGGTGTTGATGCCGGACCGGATCGACTCGCAGACGAAGGCCGCCGTGTAGGCGACCAGCCCGAGCACCGCGAGGCGGAAGCCCTGCAGGGCGAAGTCGTCGGAGGCGCCCATCGTCATACCGAAGATGTCGGCGAGGCCGAGCGAGGTGAAGACGATGATGACCGTCAGAGGGATGTTCCGGACGATGTTGACGTAGGCGGTTCCGAACCCGCGCATCAGCGGGACCGGGCTGACGCGCATCGCGGCCAGCAGGGTGCCCCAGACCAGGGAGCCGACGGCGGAGAAGACGGTGAGTTTGACCGTCATCCAGAACGCCGCGAGGACGTCGTAGCCTTCAAGAAAGTCGAACACGATCTCCCGCGCTTCCGGGTGTGTGGCGTACGTGGAGGGCGTGGCGCGCCGTCCGCCGTGATCGCGACGACGGACGGCGCGCCCGCGGAACCCCACGCCGGGCGCGGGATTCCTGAGGCGGCGGCTGCCGGGTTACTTGACGATGACGCCGATCTTCGGGGCCTGCTCGTTCTTGTACTCGGCCGGGCCGAAGTTCTCCTTGACGGCCTTGTCCCACGAACCGTCGCCGACCATCTTCTCCAGCGCGGCGTTGATCTTGTCGACGGTGGCCTTGTCGCCCTTCTTGACGCCGATGCCGTAGTTCTCGTTCGAGAGCTTCTCGCCCACGAGCTTGAACTGGCCCTTGTACTTGTCCTGCGCGGCGAAGCCCGCGAGGATCGAGTCGTCGGTGGTCAGCGCGTCGACGGAGCCGCTCTGGAGGGCGGCGATGCACTCCGAGTAACCGGAGTTCTGACGCAGGTTGGCCTTCGGGGCGATCTTGTTCTTGACGTTCTGCGCCGACGTCGAGCCCGCCACCGAACACAGGTTCTTGCCGTTGAGGTCCGCGCCCTTGGCGATGTCGGAGTCCTTCTTCACCAGCAGGTCCTGGTGGGCCAGCAGGTACGGGCCGGCGAAGTCGACCTTCTTGGCGCGCTCGTCGTTGATCGAGTAGGTCGCCGTGATGAACTTGACGTCGCCGCGGGCGAGCGCGTTCTCGCGGTCGGCGCTCTTGGTCTCGACGAACTGGATCTGGTCGGGCTTGTAGCCGAGCTCCTTGGCCACGTAGGTGGCCACGTCCACGTCGAAGCCGGAGAAGGAGCCGTCGGGCTCCTTCAGGCCGAGGCCCGGCTGGTCGTACTTGATGCCGATCTTGATCTTGTCGCCACCGCCGGAGCCGCTGCTCGTGTCGTCCTTGTCGTCGGAACCGCAGGCGGTGGCGGCGAGGGCGAGGGCGAGGACGGCGGCCGAGGCGGCGGAGACCTTGCGAAGCTTCATGGTCGACTTCCTTTGGGAGATGCCTTCGGTGATGAAGGAGACGTGCGAGCCGTCGGGAGGCGGGTGACGCTGGTCGCGGGCGCGCGGGGCGCGGTCAGTGGTGCAGGATCTTGGACAGGAAGTCCTTGGCGCGGTCGCTGCGCGGGTTGCTGAAGAACTGGTCCGGCGAAGCCTCTTCGACGATGCGGCCGTCGGCCATGAACACCACGCGGTTCGCGGCCGACCGGGCGAATCCCATCTCGTGGGTGACGACGATCATGGTCATGCCGTCCCGGGCGAGCTGCTGCATGACCTCCAGCACCTCGTTGATCATCTCCGGGTCCAGGGCGGAGGTCGGCTCGTCGAAGAGCATCACCTTGGGGTTCATGGCCAGGGCACGCGCGATGGCCACGCGCTGCTGCTGGCCGCCGGAGAGCTGGGCGGGGTACTTGTCGGCCTGGCTGGCCACGCCGACGCGGTCGAGCAGGGCGCGCGCGGTCTCCTCGGCCTTCTTCTTGTCGGCCTTGCGGACCTTGATCTGGCCCAGCATCACGTTCTGCAGCACGGTCTTGTGCGCGAACAGGTTGAACGACTGGAAGACCATGCCGACGTCGGCGCGCAGCCGGGCCAGCTCCCTGCCCTCCTGGGGCAGCGGCTTCCCGTCGATCGTGATCGAACCCTCGTCGATCGTCTCCAGGCGGTTGATGGTGCGGCACAGCGTGGACTTGCCGGACCCGGAGGGTCCGATGACCACGACGACCTCACCACGCTCGATGGTCAGATCGATGTCCTGGAGAACGTGCAACGCGCCGAAATGCTTGTTGACGCTCTTCAGGACGACCAGTTCGCCGGGTGCGGCCGCGTCTTCCTTGGCCACCGATACTTCGGTCATCGCTCTCGGGCTCCGTCCTCCTCGGTTTCGGAGGACAGTAGTGACCACTCGCGACCAGCGTCATTACATCTGAGGGGAATCTGAGCATCACGATCCGATAGCAATCGGACACGTGTCGTAGCACCGGTGCCCCGGGACCGTATCGGGCGGATAACGGAAGCCGCGCGCAACCGGAACCCACTTGACGGCGTCCTCGTCCATCAGCGTGACTGCCATGGTGCACGCGCGCGTGCACCATGCTTTTCACCCACCGAAACCGTACGCCTGGGTCGTACGACTTTGTACGGGATCAGATGGTACGCCCGATGAACCGGAGGAGGCCGGGATGAGACTACTGCTCGTCGAGGACGACAACCACGTCGCCGCGGCCCTGTCCGCGGTCCTGAGGCGGCACGGTTTCGACGTCACCCACGCGCGCAGCGGCGAGGAGGCCCTCCAGGCACTCGTCCCGGAGGGTCCCGGCTTCGGGGTCGTCCTGCTCGACCTGGGCCTGCCCGACCAGGACGGCTACGAGGTCTGCGGCAAGATCCGCAAGCGCACCGCCACCCCCGTGATCATGGTGACGGCCCGCTCCGACGTGCGCTCCCGCATCCACGGCCTCAACTTGGGCGCCGACGACTACGTGGTGAAGCCGTACGACACCGGTGAGCTGCTCGCCCGCATCCACGCCGTCAGCCGGCGCACCGTCCCCGAGGACGCGGCGGCCGCGGGGGACGGCGAGCTGCTGCTCGGGCCCGTGCGCATCGAGCTGCCCACCCGGCGCGTCACCGTGGAGGGTGCCGTCGTCCAGCTCACCCGCAAGGAGTTCGACCTGCTGGCGCTGCTCGCCCAGCGTCCCGGCGTCGTCTTCCGCCGGGAGCAGATCATCAGCGAGGTGTGGCGCACCAGCTGGGAGGGGACCGGACGGACCCTGGAGGTGCACGTCGCCTCCCTGCGCGCCAAACTGCGCATGCCGGCCCTGATCGAGACCGTGCGCGGCGTCGGTTACCGGCTCGTGGCCCCGGCCTAGCGGGGACCGTTGCGCACACGTCTCCTGCCGCTGCTCATCGTCCTGATGGCGGCCGTGCTGCTCGCGCTGGGCGTGCCGCTGGCGGTCAGCGTGGCCGGCGCCGAACAGCAGGACGTGGTCGTCGACCGCATCGACGACGCGGCACGGTTCGCCGCCCTCGCCCAGTTCGTCACCGCCCCGACCAGTGCCACCGATCCGGTCTCCGCGACCAACGACGAGCGGCGCGGGACCCTGACGCGCGAACTGGTCAACTACTACGACGTCTACGGCATTCGCGCCGGTGTCTTCTACGGCAGCGACACCCCCATGGCCCATGCGCCCAGGGACTGGTACCTCCCCGAGAAGGGCGAGGTGCGGGACGCGTTCGAGGAGGCGCTGCTGAGCCGGCGCAGCCACGACCCCCAGCAGGTGTGGCCCTGGCAGCGCACCCGGCTGGTGGTGGCGTCCCCGGTGATCCGGGACGGCGACGTCGTCGCGGTCGTCGTCACCGACTCGCCCACCGGGGCGATGCGCTCGCGCATCCTGCACGGCTGGCTGGTCGTCGGCGCCGGCGAGATCGCGGCGATGCTGCTCGCCATCGGAGCGGCCCTGCGGCTGACCGGCTGGGTGCTCAGGCCCGTGCGGATCCTGGACGCCACCACCCACGACATCGCCACCGGCCGCCTGAAGTCCCGGGTCGCGGTCGCGAGCGGCCCGCCGGAACTCCGCCGGCTGGCCCGCTCGTTCAACGAGATGGCGGACAACGTCGAGGACGTGCTGGAGCAGCAGCGCGCCTTCGTCGCCGACGCCTCGCACCAGCTGCGCAACCCGCTCGCGGCGCTGCTGCTGCGCATCGAACTGCTCGGCTACGAACTTCCGGAGGGCAACGAGGAGATCGCGTCCGTGCAGAACGAGGGCAGGCGCCTCGCCCAGGTCCTGGACGACCTGCTCGACCTGGCCCTGGCCGAACACACCCAGGCCGACCTGCGGGTCACCGACATCGGCGCGCTGACCGCCGAGCGCGTCGCCGCCTGGGCGCCCACCGCCGAGGCCAAGGGCGTCCGTCTGACCGGTGACTGCCCGCCCACCACGGCCTGGGCCGACCCGGTCACGCTCTCCAGCGCCCTGGACGCGGTGATCGACAACGCGGTCAAGTTCACGCCGGAGGGCGAGAGCGTCGAGGTGACGGTCGCCGTCGACGGCGAGACCTCGACCGTCGTCGTCACCGACCACGGCCCCGGCCTCACCGACGAGGAGCTCCACCGGGTGGGCGACCGCTTCTGGCGCAGCGGCCGGCACCAGAACGTCAAGGGCTCCGGCCTCGGCCTGTCCATCTCCCGCGCCCTGCTCGCGGCCGGCGGCGGCACGATCTCGTACGGCCACCACGAGCCCACCGGGCTGAAGGTGACGGTGTCCGTGCCGAGGTCGAGGCCGGTGGCCTGAGACCGGCTCCGCCGCGATCCGCCGGACCGGGACGTCCTCCTCGGTCCGACGGGCGGCCGGACGGGCTCCGTACCGGCCGTACGGGCTTCCGGGGCGGTCGCACGGGCCCGGAGCGCCGGCGGTGCCCCTCAGCCGGTCGTACGGGCTCCGGGGGCCGTACGGGCTCCGGAGCGGCGTCGGCCTCGCTTGGCCCGGCGGACCCGTGACGGTGCCGGCCGGGGCCCGACGGTTCCGGTGGCGGCGTCGGGCCGGTGGTGGCGTCCGCCCGGCTGTGGTGTCCGTCCGGTCGCGGTGCCGGCCCCGCTACGGCTTGACGGAGCGGTAGTAGCGCCGGGCGCCCTCGTGCAGGGGGAGGGGGTCGGTGTAGATGGCCGTGCGCAGATCGACCAGCTGGGCCGAGTGCACGTGCCGCCCGATTCCGTCGCGGCTCTTGATCACGGTCCGGGTCAGCCACTCGGTGAGCCTGGGGTCCACGTCCGTGCGGGTCACCAGCAGGTTGGACACCGCGATCGTCGGCACCGTGGAGCCGTTCTGGATGGTCGGGTAGGCGGACTCGGGCATGTTGGTGGCCCGGTAGTAGCCCGTCGCGTCGTCCTGCCGGTGCATCTCGGCCACCAGCGCGGCGTCGATCGGCACGAACCGGAAGGTGAAACCGTCGGCCAGCTTCTCCAGGCCGGCCGTCGGCACCCCGCCGGACCAGAAGAACGCGTCGATCCTCCCCTGCCTCAGCCGCTCCGGGCCGGTGTCGATGCCCTCCGACACGGCCGTGATGTCCTTCACCGGATCCACGCCCGCCGCCTTGAGGAGCCGCTCCGCGATCAGCCGCACCCCCGAACGCGGCAGCCCGGTCGCGACCGTCCGCCCCTTCAGGTCGGCCACGCTCCGCACGTCCGAGTCGCGCGGGACGACCAGCTGCACGTAGTCGTCGTACAGCCGGGCCACCCCGCGCAGCCGGGCGACCGCGTCGCGGTGTTCGCGCTCGTACGTCTCCACCGCGTCGGCCGCGGCGATGGCGAAGTCGGCCTGCCCGGTCGCCACGCGCGCGACGTTCTCCTGCGAACCGTTGCTGGCGGTCAGGTTCACGTCCAGGTCGGGCATGTCCTCGGCCAGCTCGGTGCGCAGCCGGCTGCCGTACTCGTGGTAGACGCCGCTCGTGGTGCCCGTGCTGAAGGTGATGGTGCCGCTCGGCGGGTCCTCCCCCAGAGGCAGCAGCCACCACAGCAGCAGCCCGAGGACGACGACGGCGGCGGCCGCGCCCTGCACGGCCCGGCGCCTGCCGACGGGAGGGAACACCTTGGACATGCGCGCGATCCTGCCAGGTGGGGCGGCGAACTGGCCAGGGCGGGGCGCATCGCGGCGGTGCAGGGCGGGACGGTCGCCGGCCGTCGTTACAGTCGGTCGCATGAGTTCCTCTCCCGCCGACCTGGTCCGTCAGTTCCACCTCGCCTTCGGCCTCGACGTCCGCGGCACGCCCACGGAGGTGCCGGCCGGCCTCGCCGCGCACCGCGGGGAGCTGCTCGCGGAAGAGGCCGCCGAGGTGGCCGAGGTGTCGGTGGACGGGCCCCTGGACCGCCTCGCGCACGAACTGGCCGACGTCGTCTACGTCGCGTACGGCACGGCGCTGGTGCACGGGATCGATCTCGACGCGGTGGTGGCGGAGATCCACCGCTCCAACATGACCAAGCTCGGCCCCGACGGGCAGGTCGCCCGCCGGGCGGACGGCAAGGTCCTCAAGGGCGAGCACTACGAGGCACCGGACGTGTCGGCGGTGCTGCGCCGCCAGGGGTGGGTCCCCGGCGGCGCGGCCTGACGCCCCCCGGGAGGGCCCGGGGCGTCGCCGGCCGGCGACGGGCGTGCCCACCGGCCGGTGGGCACGCCCCACGGCCGGTGGCAGGGGCGCTTCTCCGGCCGCCGCCGGGCTCCGCGGCGAAAGCCGCCCGCGCGTGACCGCCGCCGGGCCCCGCGCCCGGGTGACCGGCGCCCGTGGTGCGGTGCGTGCCCCGCGTGTGCCGTTCCGTCCTTCAGTCGCCCACCGGCGCCTGCGCGCGCGGCTCGGCCGCCGGCTCCGGCGACGGGGTGCGGCGCGCCTCGCGCAGGCGGGTCCAGCGGGTCGCCAGGGGTTCCGTGTAGCGGGCGGTGAGCGGGCCCAGGACGACCAGGATCAGCACGTACGCCGTCGCCAGCGGACCCAGGGACGGTTCGATGCCGGCGGTGACCGCCAGCCCGGCGATGACGATGGAGAACTCCCCGCGGGCCACCAGGGCGCCGCCCGCGCGCCAGCGGCCCTTGACCGATATCCCGGCCCGCCGCGCCGCCCAGTGCCCGGTCGCGATCTTCGTCGCGGCGGTCACGACGGCCAGCACCAGGGCGGGCAGCAGCACCGGAGGAATGCTGGCCGGATCGGTGTGCAGCCCGAAGAACACGAAGAAGACGGCCGCGAACAGGTCCCGCAGGGGACTCAGCAGGGTGTGCGCGCCCTCCGCCACCTCGCCGGAGAGCGCGATGCCGACCAGGAACGCGCCGACCGCCGCCGACACCTGGAGCTGCTGCGCCACTCCGGCGACCAGGATCGTCAGACCCAGGACCACGAGCAGCAGCTTCTCCGGGTCGTCACTGGAGACGAAACGGGAGATGACCCGGCCGTAGCGCACCGCCACGAACAGGACGAGCCCCGCCGCGCCCAGGGCGACCGCCAGGGTCACGCTGCCGGCCGCCAGCCCCACGCCGGCCACCAGCGCGGTGATGATCGGCAGGTAGACCGCCATGGCCAGGTCCTCCAGCACCAGGACGCTCAGGATCACCGGCGTCTCCCGGTTGCCGACCCGGCCCAGATCGCCCAGCACCTTGGCGATGACCCCGGACGAGGAGATCCAGGTGACGCCCGCCAGCACCACGGCCGCCACCGGGCCCCAGCCCAGCAGCAGCGCGGCGGCGGCGCCCGGCAGCGCGTTGAGCGTGAAGTCCACCAGGCCCGAGGGGTAGTGGGCCTTGAGGTTGGAGACCAGATCGCTGGCCGTGTACTCCAGGCCGAGCATGAGCAGCAGCAGGATGACGCCGATCTCGGCGCCGGTGGCCACGAACTCCTCGCTCGCGCCCAGCGGGAGCAGCCCGCCCTCGCCGAAGGCCAGGCCGGCGAGCAGGTAGAGGGGGATCGGCGAGAACTGGAAGCGGGCGGCGAACCGGCCGAGCAGCCCGAGGGCCAGGATGATGGAACCGAACTCGATCAGCAGGACCGCGGAGGAGTGCACCGGATCACTCCCGACCGAGGATCGCCGCGGCCGCGTCAACGCCCTCGCGGGTGCCGATCACGATGAGGGTGTCGCCGCCCGCCAGCCGGAAGTCCGGCGCCGGCGAGGGGATCGCCTCGGCCCGCCGCAGCACCGCCACGATCGACGCGCCGGTCTCCGTGCGCATCCGGGTGTCGCCCAGCAGCCGCCCGTTCCAGTGGGACGTGGCGGCCACCTCGATGCGCTCGGCGACCAGCCCGAGGCCGGTGGTGTACAGCAGGTTCGCGCTGTGGTGGGACGGCTTCAGCGCGTCGATCAGCGAGCCCGCCTCGGCGCCGGAGAGGCGCAGCGACTGGGCGCAGGAGTCCGGGTCGTCGGCCTGGTACACGCTCACCGTCCGGGTTCCGTCGCGGTGGGCCACCACGGACAGGTGGCGCTGCTCCCGCGTCACGAGGTCGTACTGGACACCGATGCCTGGCAGCGGCGTCGTCCGGAGGCGTGGAGCGGACACGGTTCGTTCCCCTTGAGGTCGTGGGCGGTCTGAGGTCGGGGCGGTCGGTGTCGGCGCCGACGGCGGTGCGGATGCCCGCGCGGTACCGGCCACCTGCGCCACGAGGGCGGCGGTGGCCGGTGTCCGACCGGTTCCCGGGATCGTCGATCACCAGTGCGCCGACGTGCCATGTTCCCATCCCGCCGTACGGTGACGACATGGGTGTCGTCACGGATGGACAAGGCCGGCGCGGGGCGGAGATGCTGGTCAGGGCGGTGTCATGGTCCCGGACGGGCCGGTCGGACACGGCTCGGCCGACGCGGGGGCACCGGCCGACGAGGACCGGGAGAGGAGGAGTCGCGCACGTGTCGTTGTTCTGGCGGATCTTCGCCCTCAACGCCGTCGGCCTGGTGGTGGCCGCCGCGCTGCTCCTGGGCCCGGTCACCGTCTCCACGCCCGTCCTGCCGGCCGAGGCGTTCGTCGTCGTGGCGGGTCTGGCCGCGCTGCTGGCCGTCAACGCGGTCGTGCTGCGCGTCGGGCTGGCCCCGCTGGGACGGCTGGGCCGGGCCATGGGCGACGCCGACCTGCTGCACCCCGGCGCCCGTGCCGTCGTCTCCGGTCCGGTCGAGACGGCCGAGCTGATCACGACGTACAACGCCATGCTCGACCGGCTGGAGTCGGAGCGGGCGACCAGCGCCGCCCGCGCCCTGTCCGCCCAGGAACGCGAACGCCACCGCATCGCCCGCGAACTGCACGACGAGGTCGGCCAGACCCTCACCGCCGTGCTCCTCCAGCTCAAACGGGTCGCCGACCGGGCCCCCGACGACCTGCGCGAGGAGGTGGGGCAGGCCCAGGAGGCCACGCGCGCGGGACTGGACGAGATCCGCCGGATCGCCCGCCGGCTGCGCCCCGGCGTCCTGGACGAACTCGGCCTGGTCAGCGCCCTGCGCTCACTCGCCGCCGAGTTCACCACCCACGGACTGACGGTCCGCCCCGACCTGCGGCCCGGTCTGCCCCCGCTGACCGAGGAGACCGAACTGGTGCTGTACCGGGTCGCCCAGGAAGCCCTGACCAACACCGCCCGGCACGCCGGTGCCGACCGCGCCGACCTCCGCCTCCGCCCCGTCGCCGACGGCGTCGAACTGCTCGTGCGGGACAACGGCCGGGGCCCCGGGCCGACGGCGGGGGAGGGAGCCGGGGTCCTGGGGATGCGGGAACGGGCGCTGCTGATCGGCGCGACGTTCACCTTCGGGCCCGGTCTCGGCGGCGGGACCGCCGTACGCCTGCGGACCACGCCCGCCGTCGCCGCGCCGCCCGCCACCGTGTCGTCCGCCGCCGCGCCGCCCACCGCTCCGTCCGCGGGAGGCGGCCTCCGGTGAAGGAGGTCCGCCCGTCCCGGTACGGGGTGCCGCGGCTCGGCCACCACGCCCGCCCCACCGTCCCCGGAGGCCGCCGATGACCGACGAGTCCGCACCGACCCGCGTGCTCCTCGCCGACGACCACACGCTCGTGCGCCGCGGAGTGCGGCTCATCCTGGACGGCGAACCCGACCTGACGGTCGTGGCGGAGGCGGGGGACGGGGCCGAGGCGGTCGAGCGGGCCCGTGCGGGCGACATCGACCTGGCCGTCCTGGACGTGGCCATGCCGAGGATGACGGGTCTGCAGGCGGCCCGCGAACTCTCCCGGCGACTGCCCGGCCTGCGGATCCTGATCCTCACCATGTACGACAACGAGCAGTACTTCTTCGAGGCCCTCAAGGCGGGTGCGGGCGGATACGTGCTGAAGTCCGTCGCCGACCGGGACCTGGTCGAGGCGTGCCGGGCGGCCGTGCGCGACGAGCCGTTCATCTACCCGGGCGCCGAGCGCGCGCTCGTGCGGTCGTACCTCGAACGGCTGCACGGCGGCGCCGGTGTGGACGGTCTGCCCGACCGGCCCATCACCGAGCGCGAGGAGGAGATCCTCAAGCTCGTCGCCGAGGGACACACCTCCAAGGAGATCGGCGCGCTCCTGTTCATCAGCGCCAAGACCGTCGAACGGCACCGCGCCAACCTCCTCCAGAAGCTCGGCATGCGCGACCGCCTCGAACTCACGCGCTACGCCATCCGGGCCGGCCTCATCGACCCGTGACCCCGTCCCGGCGCTCCGGTCCCTCCGTCCGGCCCGGCCCCGGACGTCCACGCGCGCTCACGCGCCCGCGGGGACGTACGCCGCCCGGACGTGCGGGCGTCGCGGCATCCGCGCGCGCAGGGCCCGGGTGGGCGATCGCCCCGAACGCGCCGGACGGGTCCGCGGCATCCGCGCGCGGGGCCCGGACGCCGTGGTCCGGAGCGCCGCCGTCGGCCCGTGGCGGTGGCCCGCGGGGCTCGGCGGGGCCGTCCTGCGGCTGGTCTCCCGGCGCACCCTGCGGCGGGCCGCGGACGGGCTGTGCCACCCGGCCGAGGCGGTCGTCGCACCGCGGCGGGCCGCTCCGCCGTCGTCCGCCTGAGCGCGGCCACCGGCCGGTGCTCCGCGGGCCCCGGAGCACCGGCCGGGGGCCTCCCCGGAACCGCCTACCCTTGAGGCATGACCAGCAGCAGCGACCGGAGCCTCGCAGTGGACGTTCCCGCACCCAAGAGCTACGAGATTCGCACCTACGGGTGCCAGATGAACGTCCACGACTCCGAGCGATTGTCCGGGCTGCTCGAAGACGCCGGCTACGTGCGCGCCCCCGAGGGGTCGGACGGCGACGCGGACGTCGTCGTCTTCAACACGTGCGCCGTACGGGAGAACGCCGACAACCGGCTGTACGGCAACCTCGGCCGCCTCGCGCCGCGGAAGGCCTCGCGGCCCGGCATGCAGATCGCCGTCGGCGGCTGCCTGGCGCAGAAGGACCGCGACACCATCGTGAAGAAGGCCCCCTGGGTCGACGTCGTCTTCGGCACCCACAACATCGGCAAGCTCCCGGTCCTGCTGGAACGCGCGCGCGTGCAGGAGGAGGCCCAGGTCGAGATCGCCGAGTCCCTGGAGGCGTTCCCCTCCACACTGCCCACGCGCCGCGAGAGCGCGTACGCGGCCTGGGTGTCGATCTCCGTCGGCTGCAACAACACCTGCACGTTCTGCATCGTCCCGGCCCTGCGCGGCAAGGAGAAGGACCGCCGCACCGGCGACATCCTCGCCGAGATCGACGCCCTGGTGGGCGAGGGCGTCAGCGAGATCACGCTGCTCGGCCAGAACGTCAACGCCTACGGCTCCGACATCGGCGACCGCGAGGCCTTCAGCAAGCTGCTGCGCGCGTGCGGGACGATCGAGGGCCTCGAGCGCGTGCGGTTCACCTCGCCGCACCCGCGCGACTTCACCGACGACGTCATCGCCGCCATGGCCGAGACGCCGAACGTGATGCCGCAGCTGCACATGCCGCTCCAGTCCGGCTCGGACACCGTCCTGAAGGCGATGCGCCGCTCCTACCGCCAGGAGCGCTACCTCGGGATCATCGAGAAGGTCCGCGCGGCCATCCCGCACGCCGCGATCACCACCGACATCATCGTGGGCTTCCCCGGCGAGACCGAGGAGGACTTCGAGGAGACCCTGCACGTGGTGCGCGAGGCCCGGTTCGCCCAGGCGTTCACCTTCCAGTACTCCAAGCGGCCCGGCACCCCGGCCGCCACCATGGCGGACCAGATCCCCAAGGCGGTCGTCCAGGCGCGCTACGAGCGTCTCGTCGCCCTCCAGGAGGAGATCTCCTGGGAGGAGAACAAGAAGCAGGTCGGCCGCACCCTGGAGCTGATGGTCGCCGAGGGCGAGGGCCGCAAGGACGGTGCCACCCACCGCCTCTCCGGCCGCGCCCCCGACAACCGCCTCGTCCACTTCACCAAGCCCGGCCAGGAGGTCCGCCCCGGCGACGTCGTCACGGTCGAGATCACCTACGCCGCCCCGCACCACCTCCTCGCCGAGGGCGCCGTCCTCGACGTGCGCCGCACGCGCGCGGGCGACGCCTGGGAGAAGCGCACCGCGGAGAAGGCGGCCGCACCGGCCGGCGTCATGCTGGGCCTGCCCAAGGTCGGCGCGCCCGCGCCGCTCCCGGTGGCGAGCGGCAGCGGCTGCGGCTGCGACTGACCGGGGCTCCGCCCGGCCCGCACCACGCCGCGCCGGCCCACACCGGTGCCGGCGCGCGCGGGGCCGGCGGCCCGGGGTTACCCTGCCGATCATGCTTGTCGCCGCCGCAGTCTGCCCCTGTCCGCCCCTGCTCGTGCCCGAGGTGGCCGCGGGCGCCGCACCCGAGCTGGACGCCGCGCGTACCGCCTGTTCGGACGCGCTGTCGGTGCTCGCCGCCGCCCGGCCGGACCGGGTCGTGGTGATCGGCCCCACGGGGGAGGCCGGGCGGGGCGCGTATCCCGCGGGCACGCCGGGTTCCTTCCGCGGCTTCGGCGTGGATCTCGCCGTACGGCTCGGCGGGACGGGCGCGGGGCCCGGTGGGACGGGCGCGGAGGTGGCGTACGGGCGCGACCTGCCGCCCTCCCTGGCCGTGGGCGCCTGGCTGCTGGAGCGGGCCGGCCTGCCGGACGCCCCGGTCGAGGGTCTCGGCGTGGAGGAGTCCCTCCCGCCCGGGCGATGCGCCGAGGCAGGCCGGGAGATCGCCGCCTGGCCCGGCCGGACCGCGCTCCTGGTGATGGGTGACGCGAGCGCCTGCCGCACGCTGAAGGCACCGGGCTATCTGGACGAGCGCGCGGCCCCCTTCGACGCCGAGGCCGGGCGGGCGCTCGGCGCCGCCGACCTCGCGGCCCTCGAGGCCCTCGACGCCGGACTGGCCCGTGAGCTGAAGGCGGCGGGGCGGGCCCCCTGGCAGGTGCTGGCGGGCGCGGCGCGGGACGCCGGCCTGTCCGGCACCCTGCTGTACGAGGACGCGCTGTACGGCGTCGGGTACGTGGTCGCGGCCTGGTCCTAGCCCGGTCGGTGCGGCCGCGCCGCCGTGGCCCGGTCGTGGCTCCGTCCGCCGCCGGACGCGCGGCCGGCCGGTGCGGTCCCGGCCGTACCCGTGCCGGCGCGCGGGGGCGGCGGGCGCGGAAGGCCGCGTGCGCGCGCCGCGACCGTCCGGCTCCCGCCGTGCCGGCGCCGGCCGTCGTTCAGGACGTCGGCGGAGGCGTGCCCGGGGGAGGCGTGGTCGGGGGAGTGAACGTGTCGCCGCCCGCCCCCGGATCGTCCTTGTGCGCGAGCCGGTCCACGGCGCCCTTGGCCTTGCCGGTGCCCGAATGGATCTTGCCCGAGTACTTGCCCTTCGTCCTCTCGTCGACGACGTGTGCGGCCTTGTCGATCCCGTGATGGATCTTGTCCCCGTGCTGCTGCGCGAGGCCGGACACCTTGTCCTTGGCAGGGCTGAGCCTGACCTTCAGATTGTGCAGAAGACCCATGGGCCACCTTCTCTGGCGAGTCCGTCAGGTACGGGCGCTCTCGCCGGCCTCACGGTCGGCGGCCTCGTCGGACGACTGCCGCCGCGGGATGCCGACCTCGTCCCCGGCGGATTCCTCCGCCCCGGTGCCGTTTTCGGACGAACCGGCCGGTGCGCCGGCCGTGGTCGCCTCCGGTGCGGTCGCCTTCCGCGCGACCGCTTCCTCGATGACCGCGGCGTCCGTGACCGGCTCCTCCGTGACGGCGCCGTCCGCGACCGCTTCCTCCGGGGGCGCTTCCCGCGCGGCCTTCGGCCTGCGGAAAAAACGTGCCATGACGCCCATATTCACTCCATACGGTACTCGTGCGGGCGAAATCCCGCGTCGCCCGGTGCGTCCGTTCGCGTCACCGGTTACGCCGCCCCGTGAACGGCGACGGAAATCTCGCAACGGGCAACGCCCCGGGGCGAGTCCTGTCACCTCACTCGTTCGAGGGCACGGGGCGACGTTTGGGAGACTGGTGCGGTGAGCAGCGCACCCCCCACCCCCCGGGTCATCGCCGTCGTCGGACCGACCGCGGCCGGAAAGTCCGATCTGGGCGTCTTTCTGGCTCGGCGGCTCGGCGGCGAGGTCGTCAACGCCGACTCCATGCAGCTGTACCGAGGGATGGACATCGGCACGGCCAAACTGACGCCCGAGGAGCGCGGCGGCGTCCCGCACCACCTCCTCGACGTCTGGGACGTCACCGTCACCGCCTCGGTCGCCGAGTACCAGCGCCTGGCCCGGGCCCGCATCGACGCCCTGCTCGCCGAGGGCCGCTGGCCGGTCCTCGTCGGCGGCTCCGGGCTGTACGTCCGCGGCGCCGTCGACAACCTGGAGTTCCCCGGTACCGACCCCGAGGTGCGGGCCCGGCTGGAGGAGGAACTGACACTGCGCGGCTCCGGCGCCCTGCACGCCCGCCTGGCGGCCGCCGACCCGGAGGCGGCGCAGGCGATCCTGCCGAGCAACGGCCGCCGCATCGTCCGCGCCCTCGAAGTGATCGAGATCACCGGGAAGCCCTTCACGGCCAATCTCCCGGGCCACGACTCCGTCTACGACACGGTCCAGATCGGCGTGGACGTGGCCAGGCCCGAACTCGACGAGCGCATCGCCCGGCGGGTCGACCGGATGTGGGACGCGGGGCTCGTGGACGAGGTGCGCGCGCTGGAGGCGCGAGGCCTGCGCGAGGGGCGCACCGCCTCCCGCGCGCTCGGCTACCAGCAGGTCCTCGCGGCACTGGCCGGCGAGTGCACCGAGGACGAGGCGCGGGCGGAGACGGTCCGTGCCACCAAACGCTTCGCGCGCCGTCAGGATTCCTGGTTCCGGCGGGATCCGCGGGTGCACTGGTTGAGTGGGGCCGCGGCGGACCGCACGGAACTTCCCCGGCTGGCGCTGGCCTTGGTCGAACGACCGGTCACAGCCTGATCACGTCATGGCATCGGGACGCTCAGGCCGTCATCCGGGCCCGCGGCACCGTGCCATCATCGAGCTTCGATCGACCAAGTGGAGTCCGAGTGGGGAGGGCGCGTGGCGATGGAGGCCGGCCCTCGTGACACCGCACAAGGCACCGGGCACGCCACCGGCGAGCACGGCGAACCGGAGCCGGAGGACGGCCGTCCGGGTCCCGCGGGACCGGACGGTCCCGAGCGCCCGGACGGCGGCGCGGACGGCGTCGACGCCGTGGGTGACATCGATGCCGCGGACGGCCTGGACGCCGACGCCGTGGACGCCGTCGACGACATCGACGACACGGACGAGGCCGAAGGCGGCGTGACCGCCGACGGTCCCGAGCCGGAGGAGATGTTCGCCGGCGGCCCGGAGGTCGAGGTCGAGCTGCGTCCCCAGCGAAGGCTGCGGATCTGGCAGCTCGCCCCCATCGTCGCCCTGGCCGCGACGGGCTCCCTGATGTTCGCCTTCCCGCTCGCCTTCGACTTCGGCGACAGCGGCGCCGTGATCGCCATGCTGGGCCTGCTGATCTGCTCCTGTGCGGCCGGCTGGGGAATGATGGCCGCCCGTCGCGTCGGACACACCTGGCCCGGCCTGCCGCAGCGCGGCTCCGGCCGCCGGCCCGACTGGCGCGTCGTCCTCGCCTACGTCGTCCTGGTCGCCACGGTCGTGATGCTGGCCGTCCTGCGAGTCGCCCGGCTGCGCTAGGGCCTCTCGTTTGGATCAGGCCGGGCTCGCAGGCCCCGGCACCGCACCTCGCCGCGTTGTCGTCGGTCGCCAGGGCTCCGCCCTGACTCCCTCCTCCGCCTTGCGAGGCACGGCACCGGACCCCGCTCCCTGATCCGGCCCGATCCAAACGAAAGACCCTAGGCGTGCTGCCCCGGCAGGCCGGTGACGCGGCCGGCCGGTGAGGGAAGGCCGGTGCGTGCGGCTGCGAGGCGGAAGAGGGCGTCGACGCGGTGGGGGCCTCCCCCGTCGCCGCCGCGCGGGGCCTTCGTGCCCACCCCGTACGATCGAGGGATGAGCACGCGGATCGCCTTCCTCAAGGGGCACGGCACCGAGAACGACTTCGTGATCGTCCCGGACCCCGAGAACGCCATCGACCTCTCCCCGGCCGCCGTCGCCGCCCTGTGCGACCGCCGCGCGGGCATCGGCGGCGACGGACTGCTGCACGTCGTGCGCTCCGCCGCGCACCCGGAGGCGAAGGACCTGGCGGCCGAGGCCGAGTGGTTCATGGACTACCGCAACGGCGACGGCTCGATCGCCGAGATGTGCGGCAACGGGGTCCGGGTCTTCGCCCGCTACCTCCGCCACGCCGGCCTCGTCCCCGAGGGCGACCTCGCGATCGCCACGCGTGCGGGCGTGAGGAGCGTGCACCTCGCCAAGGACGGTGACGTCACCGTCGGCATGGGCCGGGCGCGCCTCCCCGAGGGCGACGTCACGGTCGCCGTCGGCGGGCGCAGCTGGCCCGCGCGGAACGTGAACATGGGCAACCCGCACGCCGTCGCCTTCGTCGACGACCTCGCGCACGCGGGCGACCTGTACGCCCCGCCCCCCTTCAGCCCCGCCTCCGCCTACCCGGACGGGGTCAACGTCGAGTTCGTCGTCGACCGCGGCCCGCGGCACGTCGCGCTGCGCGTGCACGAGCGCGGCTCCGGCGAGACCCGGTCCTGCGGCACGGGCGCGTGCGCCGTCGCCGTGGCCGCCGCCCGCAGGGACGGCACCGACCCGTCCGTCACCGGCACGCCGGTGACGTACACCGTGGATGTCCCCGGTGGACGGCTCGTCATCACCGAGCGACCCGACGGCGAGATCGAGATGACCGGTCCCGCGGTGATCGTCGCCGAAGGCGAGATCGACTCCGAGTGGCTGGAAAACGCCGCCCGTTGAGGAACGGTGCCCCTTGGCATCGGAGGGCGTGACGGCCCGGCGCGCACAGGAGCGCCGCCGGGTTCACGGCCGAGGGTTCGAAATCAAGACCGACCCGCTGTCGTGCGGCGCGAAATCGTAAACCTCGAAGGACTCGCTCGAATGGGTGATCCGTTTCACGCTCGGCGAGAGGCGGTCGGTCGGGCGTGATGGGCTCGGTAGCATCAAGCACCGGCCCGGACGGGGGACTGTTGCCAGCCCCCTGAGCCGTGTCCGCCCTGGGGCACCCCGTCCGCCGGTCCACGCAGCCGGAGGTGCCCATGAGTGCGGAGGCCACGAACCCCGCGACCCCAGGCCCGGTAGTGCCTGCCGCGCCCCGCAGGCGCAGCCGCCCCCGGATCGACCTGCGCCGGCTGGGGCGGGCGGCCCTGCTCGGCCCCGCCTCCCGCGGCAGGCTGCCCGACGCGATCGGCCACGTGGTCGAGGCCCACCGCTTCCACCATCCGGACGCCGACCTCGAACCACTGCGCCGCGCCTACGTGCTCGCGGAGTCCTCCCACCGCGGCCAGATGCGCAAGAGCGGCGAGCCGTACATCACGCACCCGCTGGCCGTGACGCTCATCCTGGCCGAACTCGGCGCGGAGACCACCACGTTGACGGCCTCGCTGCTCCACGACACCGTGGAGGACACCGACGTGACGCTCGATCAGGTCGGCGCCGAGTTCGGCGCCGAGGTGCGCTACCTCGTCGACGGCGTGACGAAGCTGGAGAAGGTGGACTACGGCGCCGCCGCCGAACCCGAGACGTTCCGCAAGATGCTCGTCGCCACCGGCAACGACGTCCGCGTGATGTCCATCAAGCTCGCCGACCGGCTGCACAACATGCGCACCCTCGGCGTGATGCGCCCCGAGAAGCAGGAGCGCATCGCCAAGGTGACCCGCGACGTCCTCATCCCGCTCGCCGAACGCCTCGGTGTCCAGGCGCTGAAGACCGAACTGGAGGACCTGGTCTTCGCGATCCTGCACCCCGAGGAGTACGAGCACACGCACCGGCTGATCGTCGACAACGCCTCACGCGCGGAGGACCCCCTCACCGAGTTCGCCGACGCGACGCGCGCGGTGCTGCGCGACGCCGACATCCAGGCCGAAGTCCTCATCAGACCCCGGCACCTCGTCTCCCTGCACCGCACCGCCCGCAAACGCCGACGACTGCGCGGCTCCGACTTCGGCCGGCTGCTCGTCCTGGTCAACGAGGACGCCGACTGTTACGCCGTACTCGGCGAACTGCACACCTGCATGACGCCCGTGGTCTCGGAGTTCAAGGACTTCATCGCCGTACCCAAGTTCAACCTCTACCAGTCGCTGCACACCGCCGTCGCCCTCCCCCGGGCCCGGACGGACTCCTCCGAAGGCGCCTCCGCCGACGTCGAGGTCGCCGAAGTCCTCATCCGCACCCACCAGATGCACAAGGTCGCCGAGGCCGGGGTCGTCGCGCTCGGCAACCCCTACGTCACTCCGGCGGAGGAGCCGGGCGCGTCCGACGGCGAGCGCGTCGACCCCACCCGCCCCGGCTGGCTCTCCCGTCTCCTCGACTGGCAGGAGGCGGCCCCCGACCCGGACACGTTCTGGTCCACCCTGCGCGAGGACCTCGCCCAGGACCGCGAGATCACCGTCTTCCGTCCCGACGGCGGAACCCTTGGCCTGCCCGAGGGCGCCACCTGCGTGGACGCCGCGTACGCGCAGTACGGCGAGGACGCCCACGCCTGCCTCGGGGCACGCGTCAACGGCCGCCTGGCGACCCTGAGCACCGTGCTGCGGGACGGCGACAGCGTCCAGCTCCTCATGGGCCAGGACCCCGCCTCCGAGCCCTCCAGGGAGTGGCTGGAGCACGCCCACACGCCCGCCGCCCGCATCGCCATCCAGCGATGGCTCGCGGCCCACCCGGGTACGGACGGCGCGCCCGCCGAGGCCGACGGCGCGAAGACCGGCCCGGCCCGGACCCCGGCCGGCGGCGCCGCGGCCCGCCCCGCACCGGACGCCCCCGCGGCCGAGGCCCCCGCGTCCCGCCCCGCCGCCGCGATCACCGCCGTCGACCGGCCCGGTGCCGGCGTCCGGCTCGCCGGGTGCTGCACGCCCGTACCCGCCGACGAGGTCACCGGCTTCGCCGTACGCGGCGGCGTGGTGACCGTGCACCGGGTGGAGTGCGCCGCCGTGGCGCGCATGACGGGAGCGGGGCGCGCGGCGGTCGACGTGCGCTGGGGGGACACCACCGAGTGCCGGGTCACCCTGTTCGCCGAATCGTTCGGCCGTCCCCACCTGCTCGCCGATCTCACCGAGGCCATGGCCCTGGAGGGCGCCGAGATCGTCTCCGCGACCGTCGAACCCCCCAGCCGGCAGCGGGTGCGCCACACCTACACCGTCCAGCTCCCCGACGCCGCCCGGCTGCCCACCCTCATCCGCGCCATGCGCGACGTCCCCGGCGTGTACGACGTGGGACGCGCGCACCACCGGACGCCGTTCTCCTGAGACGGGCGCGGGCCCGCACGTCACCGCACGCGCGCGTGCGCAACCCGTTCGGGTGGGCCGGTCGCGCGTCGGCACCGCGCGGGCGGGGCGCGCTGGTAGCCGTGGTGCATGCTGCTCTCCCCCCGCGCCCGGGACCACCGGGACGCCGCCGGCACCCGCCGGCCCCGCACCGCCCCCTCCCGCCGCCTCGCCTCCGCCCTCCTCGCCTCGGCCGTCTCCGTCTGCCTCGTGGCCGCGGGCGCCCCGCCCACCCCGCTCGGCGTCGGCGACCGCCTCTACCCCCACCTGGGCAACCCCGGCTACGACGTGACGTCGTACGACCTGGCCCTCACGTACTCCGGGAGCAACGACCGGCCGCTCCAGGCGGTCACCACGATCGACGGCCGTACCACCGACGCCCTGGAGCGGATCAACCTGGACTTCGCGCACGGCGAGGTCCGCTCCGTCGAGGTCGACGGGGAGCCCGCCGGCTTCGCCACCGCCGGCGAGGACCTGGTGATCACGCCGGCGCACCCGCTGCCCCGCGGCGACCGGATGCGCGTCACCGTGCGTCACACCAGCGATCCGGTGAGCGCCGGCGGCCGGGACGGCGGCTGGATCCGGACCGCGGACGGCCTCGCCATGGCCAACCAGGCCGACGCCGCCCACCTGGTGTTCCCGTGCAACGACCACCCCTCCGACAAGGCCGTGTTCACCGTCCGCGTCACCGCGCCCGACGGTCACACGGCGGTCGCCAACGGGTTGCCCGCCGGCGTCCACCGGGCGGGCGGCGCGACGACGTGGACGTACCGCACCCTGCACCCGATGGCCACCGAACTCGCCCAGGTCTCCATCGGGCGCTCCGCGGTCCTGCACCGCGAGGGACCGCGCGGACTGCCCGTCCGGGACGTCGTCCCCGCCAAGGACCGCGAGGCCCTCGAACCCTGGCTGCGCAAGACCCCCGGCCAGATCGCCTGGATGGAGGGCAAGGTCGGTCCCTACCCCTTCGAGACGTACGGCTTGCTCGTCGCCGACACCGCCACCGGCTTCGAACTGGAGACGCAGACCCTCTCCCTCTTCGAGAAGGGACTGTTCACCGAACCCGCCTACCCCGCGTGGTACGTCGAGTCGGTCATGGTGCACGAGCTGGCCCACCAGTGGTTCGGCGACAGCGTCAGCCCGCGCACATGGTCCGACCTCTGGCTCAACGAGGGCCACGCCACCTGGTACGAGGCCCTGTACGCGCAGGAGAAGGCCGACCGCCCCCTTCAGGACCGCATGAAGGCGGCGTACGGCGCCTCCGACCGCTGGCGCACGGCCGGCGGCCCGCCCGGCGCCCCCAAGCCGCCGAAGCCCGGGCAGAAGATCGGCATCTTCCGCCCCAACGTCTACGACGGCGCGGCCCTGGTGCTCTTCGCCCTGCGCCAGGAGATCGGCGGGGAAGCCTTCGACCGGCTGGAAAGGAGCTGGCTGGGGGACCACCGCGACGCCACCGCGGGCACGGCCGACTTCGTCCGCCTCGCCACCCGGGTCTCCGGCCGTGACCTCGGCGGCTTCTTCCAGCACTGGCTGTACGACGAGAAGACCCCGCCGATGCCCGGCCACCCGGAGTGGAAGCCGGTCGCCCCCGCGGCCTCCGCCCCCGCGGCCTCCGCCCCCGCGGCCGAGGTCTCCGCGCCTGCCGTCAAGGATCCCGGACCTGTCGCCGGGGCCCGTGAATAAGGCAATGACGAGACGGGCCGTACCGTGCGACCATCGACAGGTCGGCAGGGCACGGGACGCGGGAATCTCCCGGACCGCTCGTGCGTTGTGCATTATGACCGCCGAACCGGCATCCCCAACGACGTAAGGACCCAATGACCTCCTCTTCTTCCCCTTCCCAGGACACCAAGCGCCTCGCGCACGCCTATCCCGAAGGTCTTCGGGCCGATGCCCTGATGGAAGAGGACGTCGCCTGGAGCCTCGACACCGACGGAGAGCGGGACGGCGACCAGTTCGACCGCTCCGAGCGGGCGGCCCTGCGCCGCGTCGCCGGTCTCTCCACCGAACTCGAGGACGTCACCGAGGTCGAGTACCGTCAGCTCCGCCTGGAGCGGGTCGTGCTCGTCGGCGTCTGGACCTCGGGGACCGCACAGGACGCGGACAACTCCCTCGCCGAGCTGGCCGCCCTCGCGGAGACCGCGGGCGCGCTCGTGCTCGACGGCGTGATCCAGCGCCGCGACAAGCCCGACGCCGCCACCTACATCGGTTCCGGCAAGGCCGAGGAACTGCGCGACATCGTCCTCGAGACCGGCGCGGACACCGTCATCTGCGACGGTGAGCTGAGCCCGGGCCAGCTGATCCACCTCGAGGACGTCGTCAAGGTCAAGGTCATCGACCGCACGGCCCTGATCCTCGACATCTTCGCCCAGCACGCCAAGTCCCGAGAGGGCAAGGCACAGGTCGCCCTCGCGCAGATGCAGTACATGCTGCCGAGGCTGCGCGGCTGGGGCCAGTCGCTGTCCCGTCAGATGGGCGGCGGCAAGGGCGGCGGTCTCGCCACCCGTGGTCCCGGTGAGACCAAGATCGAGACGGACCGGCGCCGGATCCGCGAGAAGATGGCGAAGATGCGCCGGGAGATCGCGGAGATGAAGACCGGGCGCGAGATCAAGCGCCAGGAGCGCAAGCGCCACAAGGTGCCCTCGGTCGCCATCGCCGGCTACACCAACGCCGGCAAGTCCTCGCTGCTCAACCGGCTCACGGGCGCGGGCGTACTGGTCGAGAACGCCCTGTTCGCGACCCTCGACCCGACCGTGCGCCGGGCCGAGACCCCGAGCGGCCGGCTCTACACGCTGGCGGACACCGTCGGATTCGTCCGCCACCTTCCGCACCACCTGGTCGAGGCGTTCCGCTCCACCATGGAGGAGGTCGGCGAGTCCGACCTGATCCTGCACGTGGTGGACGGCTCGCACCCGGCCCCGGAGGAGCAGCTCGCCGCCGTGCGCGAGGTGATCAGGGACGTCGGCGCCACCGACGTGCCCGAGATCGTCGTGATCAACAAGGCCGACGCGGCCGACCCGCTCACGCTCCAGCGGCTCATGCGCAACGAGAAGCACTCCATCGCCGTCTCGGCCCGCACCGGCCAGGGCATCGACGAACTCCTGGCGCTCATCGACGACGAGCTGCCCAGGCCGTCCGTCGAGGTCGAGGCCCTCGTGCCGTACACCCACGGCAAGCTGGTCGCGCGCGCCCACGCCGAGGGCGAGGTGATCTCCGAGGAGCACACGGCGGAGGGCACCCTGCTGAAGGCGCGGGTGCACGAGGAACTGGCGGCGGATCTCGCGCCGTACGTCCCCGCGTCGCTTCTCTGACGCGTCGGTCCGCACGAAGGCCCGCCTCCCGCTCGTCGCGGGGGGCGGGCCTTCGTCGTGCGCCGGCCTACCGGCCGGCGAACTTCTTGCTCACCGAGTCGTACACGCTCTTGGCCACCTCACCCAGCCGCGGCCCCGCGAGCCAGCCGGCGTCCACCGGGCCGATCGAGGTGTTGGACACCAGCGCGGGCTTGCCGTCCGAGCCCGCGGCCACCCACCCGCCGCCGGACGAACCACCGGTCATCGTGCACCCGATGCGGTACATCGTCGGGTCGGTGCCGTTGAGCGACAGCCGCCCGGGCTTGTCCTGGCACTCGTACAGCGCCTGCCCGTCGTACGGCGCCGCCGCCGGGTAGCCGGTCGCGGTGACGCTCTTCACCTCGGCCACCGCCGGGGCCGCGAAGTCCACCGGCAGCGCCGAACCGACCGTCTCCTCCAGCGACTTGCCGGAGCCGCCCTCCTCGGGCGTCACATGGATGACGGCGAAGTCGTACGAGGCGCCGTCACCGCCGGTCTGCCCGCCCTGCCCGATCCACTGGTCGGACGTCTGCGCCCAGTCGCCCCACCAGACCCCGTACGGCGCCACCTCCTCCTTGGTCGCCGTCCGCAGCTTCGCGGCCGACATGCCCGAGTCGTTGTACGACGGCACGAAGGCGATGTTGCGGTACCAGCCGCCCTTCTTGCCGGCGTGCACGCAGTGGCCCGCCGTCCACACCAGGTTGGACTTGCCCGGGTGGGCCGGGTCCTGCACGACCGTGGCCGAGCAGACCATCGTGCCCTCGGGGGAGTCGAAGAACACCTTGCCCGCCTCGGGGGCGTTGGCGTGGTAGGCGGTCGGCACGGCCGCCGCGTCCACCGCCGCCGGCTCGGGGTCGGTCACCCCCTGGTCGTCGGAGAGGTCGTTCTCGTCGACGCCGCGGTCCGGGTCCTCCGCCTCACGCATCCGGTCCGGGTCCCACAGGCCCTTGATGACCGGGTTGATGTAGTCCTGCGCCTCGCGCAGCCAGTCGTCCCTGTCCCAGTTCTTCCAGGCGCCGTTCTTCCACTTGTCCAGATCGATCCCGTGTTCCTTGAGCCGGTCCTTGATGTCGTCCGGGATCGTGATCTTCCCGTCGCCCGCCGCCGAGGCGGAGGCGCCGGCCTGGGCGTCGGTGCCGCCCGAGTCGCAGGCGGTCGCGGTGAGGGCGAGCACCGAGGCCAGGGCGACGGCACCCAGCGCGGGGGAGACTCCGCGCGAGGCGTTCCTCCCCCGCCGGGCGATGAAGGACGGCCGTATGGATCGCATGGTGTGACTCCCCGTGGTGTCAAGGAACGTGGCGCGGTGGCCGTGCGCACCGCTGAACTCGGCTTTCTCTCGTGCCTGGTTCGGGGCGGGTCCCACGGCCGGGTGGGACGGCACCACACGATATGCGTTCGCTGTGGGGGACTGCCGACGGAACAGCAACGGTTCCGTCACGGCAAGGATCTTGAGGCAACCCGTAACCCGGAGGACCGTCGGCGGTTGGTAGCCGTGGGGCGGCGGTCCGTGCGCGGCCCTCCCGGCGGGAATCCCCCGAGGACGCGGCGGCGCCGCCCCGGCGCACCGGCCGGGACCCGGCGGGGGGAGTCCCGCGCGCACCGACTCGCCTGTGGACAGCGGGAGGACAGGAAAGCGTGGCCGTGACGCAGCCAGTGCCGGTGGAGACGTCCGCGGGACGTGATGCCGACGGGGGGACCGCCGTGGGGGCCTCGGTGCGCGGGAGCCCGGCCGGCGAGGAGGCCCCCGTGCGCGACATCCCCCCGTGCGGCACCCCCGCGCTCGGCGGCCCCGTGCGTGGAGGCCCCGTCCGGGAGAGCGCCCCGCGCGGGCGGCCGGCACGCGAATCGGCGGTGTGGACCCACGTCCGGGCCCTGCTGCCGGTCGTGCCGGTCCGGGCCCGGGGGCTGACCGTCGAGGGCGCCGACGGCCGCCGCTACCTCGACTGCGTCTCGGGCGCCGGCGCCCTCGCGCTCGGCCACAACCACCCCGTCGTCCTGGAGGCGGTCCGCAAGGTCCCCGACCCGGGCGCCCCGCCGCGCGTCCCCGATCTCGCCACGTCGCTCGAGGACGCCTTCGTCACCGAACTGTTCCCCACCCTGCCGCCGGGACTGGCCGGCCGCGCGCGCGTGCGGTTCTGCGGGCCGGCCCGCTCGGACGCCGTGGCGGCCGCGCTCGAACTGGTCCGGGCCGCCACGGGCCGTACCGGAGTCCTGGCGTTCACCGGCGCCCACCACGCGACGACCGCGGGCTCCCTCCAGGCCTTCGGCGGCGACCCGGCCGTACGGGTGAGGCGGCTGTCCCTTCCCCGGGATCACCGCTGTCCCTCCGGCGCCGGGGACGAAGCCGGCGCCGAACTCGCCGGCCGCCGCGCCGAGTCGGTCCTCGACGGCCCCGAGCCGGGCGCGCCCCCGCCGGCGGCGCTGATCCTCGAACCCGTCCAGGGAGAGGGAGGCGTGAGCCCCGTGCCGGACGCCTGGATGCGCCGCGTGCGCCGTGTCACGGCCGACCGGTCGATCCCCCTGATCGCCGACGAGACCCGGACGGGCGTCGGACGGACCGGTGCCTTCTGGGCCGTCGGACACAGTGGCGTCACCCCCGATGTGATGGTCCTGTCCAAGGCCGTCGGCGGCGGTCTGCCCCTGGCCGTGATCGTGCACCGGGACGACCTCGACGTCCGGGAACCCGGTACCCGCGCGGACGCGTTCCGCGGCAACCGGCTCGCCCTGGCCGCCGGCACGGCCGCCCTCGCCCATGTCCGCGCCCACGGCCTCGCCGGGCGCGCGGCCGTCCTGGGCGACCGCCTCCTGCGCCGGCTCCGTCGCCTGGCGGACGACTTCCCGTGCGTCGGGGACGTCCACGGGCGGGGCCTGATGATCGGGGTGGAGATGGTCGACCCGGAGGGGAACCCGCGGGGACACGGCGCCGCCGCCCGCGGGACTCCTCCCGCGTCGCCCGGACTGGCCGCCGCCGTCCGGCGGGAGTGCCTGAGCCGCGGCCTGATCGTCGGACTGGCCGGATGCCGCGCGAGCGTCGTACGCCTGCTGCCGCCCCTCACGATCACCGACGAACAGGCGGCGGCCGTGATCGACCGATTCTCGGACGCGGTGCACGCCGTGGCCCGCACACGAGCGAAGGAACGACCGTGAACACCCCGCCCCCGTCGCCCACATCGGTCATCCCGGCCCCCCGCGGGCAGCACGGCACCGCGGCCGACCCGCTGCACCACCCCGACCCCCGTCGGGCCGCCCAGGCGGCGGCGGTGGAGAACCTGCTGCGCTGCTGGGTGCGCGAGACCGGCCTGCCCGCCCCCGAGGACGGTGTCCTGCGGATCCCGCTGCCCGCCACCGGCACCGCGCTCCTCGTCCCCGTGCGCTACTGGTCGCCCACCGGCTGGCACCGGTTCGGGCCTCCGCGGCCGGCCGGCGCCCCCGAGCACTCCGCGCCCGTGGACGCGGTCGTGCTCGCGGCCCTGCTCGGCCGCGAGGTGCCCACCGGGCCCGGTGCGGCGCCCGGGGCCGTGCCCGGTGGAGGGACCGGGCGTGATCCCGGTCCGGTGCCCGGGGCCGCGCCCGGCGGAGCCCTCCGCGCGGAGGACACGGTGCCCGGGGGCGCGGCGGGGGACGACGACCTCGTCGCCCGGGTCGCCGACTCCGTCCGCCGCACGGCCACCTTCATCGGCACGCACCGGGAACACCGCGCGCGGGAGGAAGGCCCCGCGGCTCCGCGGCGCCCCGCGGAGCGGGCCGACCTCTTCCTCTCGGCCGAGCAGGCCCTGACGCTCGGTCACCCGCTGCATCCGGCCCCCAAGAGCCGTGAGGGCCTCTCCGACGCGGAGACCCGGCTGTACTCACCCGAGGCGCACGGTTCCTTCCCCCTGCGCTGGCTGGCCGTCGCCCCCCGCCTGCTGGCCGCCGACTCCGCCTGGACCGAGCGCGGCCGCCCCGTCCCCGCACCGGAGCTGGCGGCGCGGCTCGCCGGAACCCTCCTGCCGCTGCCCGACGGGTACGCCGCCCTGCCCGTGCACCCCTGGCAGCTTCGCGAGGCCCGCCACCGTCCCGAGGTCGCCGCCCTGCTCGACGCCGGTCTGCTCCGGGACCTCGGCGCCCACGGCCCCCCGTGGCACCCGACCTCCTCCGTGCGCACCGTTCACCGCTCCGGCGCACCGGCGATGCTCAAGCTCTCCCTGGGCCTGCGCATCACCAACTCCCGCCGTGAGAACCTCCGCAAGGAACTGCACCGCGGGGTCGAGGTCCACCGCCTGCTGCGCACCGGCCTGGGCGAGCGGTGGCGGGCGGCCCACCCGGGCTTCGACATCGTCCGGGACCCGGCCTGGCTCGGCGTGGACGGGGCGCGGGGGCGTGCGGTGACCGGGCTCGACGTGGTGATCCGGCACAATCCGTTCGCCCCGGCCGACGACGTCTCCTGCCTCGCCGGACTCGTCGCGCCCCGCCCCGACCCGCGTCGGGCGGAGGACGGCGGTCCCGCGTCCTCCCGGCTCGCGGCGCTCGTCGGGCGGCTCGCCGCCGCGACGGGCCGGCCGCGCGAGACCGTGGCCGCCGAGTGGTTCCTGCGCTACCTGGAGCGGGTCGTCCGCCCCGTGCTGTGGCTCGACGGCGAGGCGGGGATCGCGCTGGAGGCGCACCAGCAGAACACCCTGGTGCTGCTGGATCCCGACGGCTGGCCGACCGGCGGACGCTACCGCGACAACCAGGGCTACTACTTCCGCGAGTCCCGCCGCGCGGACCTGGACGCCCGGTTGCCCGGCGTCGGCGAGGCCGGCGACACCTTCGTCCCGGACGAGGTCGCCGACGAGCGCTTCGCCTACTATCTCGGCGTCAACAACGTACTGGGACTCGTCGGCGCCTTCGGCTCCCAGCGGCTCGCCGACGAACGCATGCTGCTCGCCGCCTTCCGGCGCTTCCTCACGGCTGCCGACGCCGACGCCGACGCCGAAACCCGTGCGGACGCCGGCGCCGGCTCACGCACCGCTCCCGTCCGGACGCGGAGTCCGCTGCCCGCCCGGCTGCTCGACTCACCGCACCTGCGCTGCAAGGCCAACCTCCTCACCCGCCTCCACGGCCTGGACGAACTCGTCGGCCCGGTCGACACCCAGTCCGTCTACGTCACCATCGCCAATCCCCTGCACCGTTGAACCCCGCTTCCCGAGAGGAGTGGAGCCGTGCCCGCCACCCGTGCCGAGGACGCCCCCGAGCCCCGTCCGCCCGACGGCTCCCGCTCCTCGCCCGCCCCGCCGGGACCGGGCACGGTCCGGACGCCACCCGGGCCTTCCGCGTCCTGCCCGGACGCCCCACGCCCCCGGCCAGGCCCCGCCGTCCTGGGGGACCCGTTCCACGACGTCGCCGGCCGGGGCGGCGGGGCCCACCGCATGGCCCCGGAGGACCCGCTCGACCACGTCGCCGGCTGGGGCCGGACGGCCACCCCCGTCGGGACCTTCCGGCTCGTCCCCGTCCGGCTCGACAGGGACCTGCCCCGCATCGCCCGGTGGATGAACGACCCCGAGGTGGCGGCCTTCTGGGAACTCGCCGGTCCGGACACCGTGACCGCGGCGCACCTGCGCGGGCAACTGGCCGGCGACGGCCGCAGCGTCCCGTGCCTCGGCGTGCTGGAGGGCACCCCGATGAGCTACTGGGAGGTCTACCGGGCGGACCTCGATCCCCTGGCCGGCTTCTATCCGGCCCGGCCGCACGACACGGGTCTCCACGTCCTCCTCGGCGGAGCCGGCGACCGGGGCCGCGGACTCGGCGCCGTACTGCTCAGGGCGGTCGCGGATCTCGTCCTCGACAGGAGACCCGGCTGCGCGCGGGTCGTCGCCGAACCCGACATCCGCAACACGCCGTCCGTCGCGGCCTTCCTGACCGCCGGCTTCCGGTTCTCCGCGGAGATCGGCCTGCCCGCCAAGCGAGCCGCTCTCCTGGTCCGGGACCGGGCCTCGCGGCATCTCCTCTGACACCGTGTCGAGCTGCCCGGTCGGCGGTCGGCGGTCGGCGGTCGGTCGCCGACAGCCGACAGCCGACAGCCGGCAGCCGACAGCCCACCGTCGGCCGTGTCCGGTCCCGACCGGTCGCCCGCGTGCCCGAACCGGCATCCCGTCCCGCCCACCGTGAGGCCCACCGTCTTGATCGCGTCACTCCCGTCCCCCGTGACCACACCTTTGTCAGTGCCGCCCCGTAGGGTGGTCGCGCTATGACGAAGCCCTCACTCCCCGAACTCCTGCACGCCGCCGTCGCCGCCGTCGGCGGCACGGAGCGCCCCGGCCAGGTGGCCATGGCCGAAGCCGTCGCGGAGGCGATCGACGACGGATCCCATCTGCTGGTCCAGGCCGGCACCGGCACCGGCAAGTCGCTGGGGTACCTCGTGCCCGCGCTCGCCCACGGGGAGCGGGTCGTCGTGGCGACCGCCACCCTGGCGCTGCAACGCCAGCTCGTGGAGCGCGACCTGCCGCGCACGGTCGACGCGCTGCACCCGCTGCTGCGCCGCCGCCCGGAGTTCGCGATGCTCAAGGGCCGGTCGAACTACCTGTGCCTGCATCGGCTGCACGAGGGCATGCCCCAGGACGAGGAGGAGGGCCTCTTCGACCAGTTCGAGGCCGCCGCGCCCACCAGCAAGCTGGGCCAGGACCTGCTGCGGCTGCGCGACTGGGCCGACGAGACGGAGAACGGCGACCGGGACGACCTGACCCCCGGCGTCTCCGACCGCGCCTGGGGCCAGGTCTCGGTCTCGTCCCGCGAGTGCCTCGGCGCCACGAAGTGCGCGTACGGCGCCGAATGCTTCGCGGAGATGGCCCGCGAGCAGGCCAAACTGGCCGAGGTCGTCGTCACCAACCACGCCCTGCTGGCCATCGACGCCATCGAGGGCGCCCCCGTCCTTCCCCAGCACGAGGTGCTCATCGTCGACGAGGCCCACGAACTGGTCTCGCGGGTCACCGGCGTCGCCACCGGCGAGCTGACCGCGGGCCAGGTCAACAGGGCCGTGCGCCGCGCCGCGAAGCTCGTCAACGAGAAGGCGGCCGATCAGCTCCAGACCGCCGCCGAGGGCTTCGAGCGGCTGATGGAGCTGGCCCTTCCGGGCCGCCTGGAGGAGATCCCGGAGGACCTCGCCTACGCCCTCATGGCGCTGCGCGACGCCGCCCGCACGGTGATCTCCGCCATCGGCGCCACCCGCGACAAGTCCGTCCAGGACGAGGACTCGGTCCGCAAGCAGGCGCTGGCGTCGGTGGAGAGCGTCCACGACGTGGCGGAGCGCCTCGTGAACGGCTCGGAGTACGACGTCGTCTGGTACGAGCGGCACGACCGCTTCGGCGCCTCCCTGCGCGTCGCCCCCATGAACGTCTCGGGCCTCCTGCGCGAGAAGCTCTTCGCGGACCGCTCCGTGGTCCTGGCCTCGGCGACCCTGAAACTGGGCGGCGACTTCAACGGCGTGGGCGCCTCCATGGGGCTCGCCCCGGAGGGCACCCAGGGCGAGGACGTCCCCCAGTGGAAGGGCGTCGACGTCGGCTCCCCCTTCGACTACCCCAGGCAGGGCATCTTGTACGTCGCCAAGCACCTGGCCCGCCCCGCGCGCGACGGCGACCGCGCGGACATGCTGGACGAGCTGACGGAGCTGATCCGGGCGGCCGGCGGACGCACCCTCGGTCTCTTCTCCTCGATGCGCGCCGCCCAGCTGGCCGCGGAGGAGCTGCGCGCCCGCATCCCCGAGTTCCCGATCCTGCTGCAGGGGGAGGAGACGCTCGGGGAGCTGATCAAGAACTTCGCGGCGGACCCGGAGACCTGCCTCTTCGGCACGCTGTCCCTCTGGCAGGGTGTCGACGTGCCCGGCCCGAGCTGTCAGCTGGTGGTGATGGACAAGATCCCGTTCCCGCGTCCGGACGACCCCTTGATGAGCGCTCGCCAGAAGGCGGTCGAGGAGGCCGGCGGCAACGGCTTCATGGCGGTCGCCGCCACTCACGCCGCGCTGCTGATGGCCCAGGGCGCGGGCCGGCTCGTCCGCGCGTCGGGCGACCGCGGCGTCGTCGCCGTGCTGGACCAGCGGCTCGCCACGGCGCGCTACGGCAGCTATCTGAAGGCCTCGATGCCCGACTTCTGGTTCACGACGGACCCCCACCAGGTCCGCAGGTCGCTGGCGGCGATCGACGCGGCCGCGAAGCAGGCCGACGCATAGGGCGTGGGACCGTACGGGCCCTTTCCGCACGGCCCCGTGCGGAAGGAGCCCGTGCCCTCGAGGGCGGGCCCCTCACCCCCGTCCGGGCCCGGCCGTCGACCGGGCCGCCTCCGCGGCGCGGCACCGAACGGGCCCTGGACGGACCGGACGGACCCCCCGACGGCAAGGACCGGCCGGTGCCCGGACAGCACAGGGCCCCGGAACCGGCGCAGGGATCCCGGGGCCCAGTCAGGGGGGCGGTCGAGGAGGCCCGTCCGCCGCCGCGCTCAGACGCGGCGCAGAACGGCCACCACCTTGCCGAGGATGGTCGCGTCGTCGCCGGGGATCGGCTCGTACGCCGCGTTGTGCGGGAGCAGCCACACATGGCCGTCCTCACGCTTGAAGCGCTTCACGGTGGCCTCGCCCTCCAGCATGGCGGCCACGATGTCGCCGTTCTCCGCGACCGGCTGGCGGCGGACGGTGACCCAGTCGCCGTCGCAGATCGCGGCCTCGATCATCGAGTCACCGACGACCTTGAGCACGAACAGCTCGCCGTCGCCGACGAGCTGCCGGGGGAGCGGGAAGACGTCCTCCACCGACTCCTCGGCGAGGATCGGGCCGCCGGCGGCGATCCGGCCGACCAGCGGGACGTACGACGCGGCGGGCTTGCCGGCGGTGTCCGTGGGCTGCACCGCCGCGGCCTGGTCGGAACCGCGCACCTCGTACGCGCGCGGACGGTGCGGGTCGCGGCGCAGGAAGCCCTTGCGCTCCAGTGCCATCAGCTGGTGGGCGACCGACGAGGTGCTGGACAGGCCGACCGCCTGGCCGATCTCCCGCATCGACGGCGGGTACCCGCGCCGCTGCACGGAATCCCGGATGACCTCGATCACCCGCCGCTGACGGTCGGTGAGCCCCGAGCTGTCCGCCCGGATGCCTGGAGGTCGGCCCGGCAGGGAGCGCTTGTGCGCCTCCGGGTTCATGGGTTCGTTCATCGCGTGTACCGGCTCGAGTCGGCCCTGGGAGCGGTCCTGGGCAGTGATGGTGGCACTGTCTGCGGTGGTGGTCACGTCGGCCCCTCTCGGTTGTCTCCCTGCTGGACAACGGTAGTTGCTTTCGAAAGGTTGCGCCAAACACACGTTCGAGTGAAAAAGCGTGGATAGCCTGACTTGATCATGTTTCGGGGTGTATGGCTGACGCGCTGCCCGCCGGGTGCAAGGGTCGCTTGCTGTACTCTTCGCCGCCGGAGCCGATCGCCTCGTGGGCCGTGATCCCAGTCTGCCACCCGCACCGCCGCGGGCCGGGAGTCGGGCCCGGCTGCGTACGAGAGTCCCACCGCTCCTCCTCCCGGCGCTCACGGTATCCCCGCGGGCGGCCCGGCGGCATGCCCGCGCGCGGGTGACCGCACGGCGCGCGGGTGCGCCGGCGGGGCCCGCACGCGCGCGTGCCGCGAGCCCCGCACGGCCGGTTCCGGATGCTCGCTGTGACCGCCGGAAAGCGCCCCGTGAGGGCCGTCGGTGCGACACGCGACACAGCCTGGGTGAATAAGCCGATCCCTACATCTAGTGGTTGGATATCCCCAGCAGCCCACAAGTTGTGTTCCCCCGGGACTTCGCACCCTCCGGGATCGCCTATGCTGAGGGCTGCTTCGAGTGGCCCGTGAGGCCCGCGGGGCCATGGAGACTGCCGTGAGGAGGGATGGATCATGCACTGCCCCTTCTGCAGGCACCCCGACAGCCGTGTCGTCGACAGCCGTACGACCGACGACGGCACGTCGATCCGCAGGCGCCGCCAGTGCCCCGACTGCTCCCGTCGTTTCACGACCGTGGAGACGTGCTCGCTCATGGTGGTCAAGCGGTCCGGGGTCACCGAGCCCTTCAGCCGCACCAAGGTCATCAACGGCGTGCGCAAGGCCTGCCAGGGACGGCCCGTCACGGAGGACGCCCTCGCCCAGCTCGGCCAGCGGGTCGAGGAGGCGGTGCGGGCCACCGGGAGCGCCGAGCTGACCACCCACGACGTGGGGCTGGCCATCCTCGGCCCGTTGCAGGAGCTGGACCTCGTCGCCTATCTGCGATTCGCCTCCGTCTACCGGGCGTTCGACTCGCTCGACGACTTCGAGGCCGCGATCGCGGAACTCAGGCGGACGCGGCACCCCGACGCTGACGACGGCGGCCGCGAGGACGCGGCAGGCGTCGTCGCGGGGGGCCGGGAGGACGACGGCGGGCGCGGAGGGACCGTGCAGGTCCCCGAGCCCGCCCACTCCGCCGACTGACCGCGGGCCGGAACCGGGACGCAGGCTCCGGACCGGGCCGGGCGGCGGCGGACGAGACCTGCTGCGGGTGTGGCGAGTGGTGGTGCCCGCAGCACAAGACAGAACACCGTGTCACGGGAACAACGTGGCATTTCAGGGCGTTTTCGCCCGTACCAGGGAGGCGGCATGACAGAGACGGCGAGCGGTCCGGCACGGGGTTCCCGAGCCAAGGGCGCCAAGGCGACCAAGGGCCTGCGTATCGAGCGCATCCACACGACCCCCGGCGTGCACCCGTATGACGAGGTGGCCTGGGAGCGCCGTGACGTCGTCATGACCAACTGGCGCGACGGCTCGGTCAACTTCGAGCAGCGTGGCGTCGAGTTCCCCGACTTCTGGTCGGTGAACGCGGTCAACATCGTCACCAGCAAGTACTTCCGGGGGGCCGTCGGCACCCCGCAGCGCGAGGTCAGCCTCAGGCAGCTGATCGACCGCATCGTGAAGACCTACCGGAAGGCCGGCGAGGACCACAAGTACTTCACGTCGCCCGCCGACGCCGAGGTCTTCGAGCACGAGCTGGCGTACGCCCTGCTGCACCAGATCTTCAGCTTCAACAGCCCCGTCTGGTTCAACGTCGGCACGCCGCAGCCCCAGCAGGTCTCCGCCTGCTTCATCCTGTCCGTCGACGACTCCATGGAGTCGATCCTCGACTGGTACAAGGAAGAGGGCATGATCTTCAAGGGCGGCTCCGGAGCCGGCCTGAACCTCTCCCGCATCCGCTCCTCCAAGGAACTGCTCTCCTCCGGCGGCAACGCCTCCGGCCCGGTCTCCTTCATGCGCGGCGCCGACGCCTCCGCCGGCACCATCAAGTCCGGTGGCGCCACCCGCCGCGCCGCCAAGATGGTGGTGCTCGACGTCGACCACCCCGACATCGAGGACTTCATCCAGACGAAGGTCAGCGAGGAGGAGAAGATCCGCGTCCTGCGCGACGCGGGCTTCGACATGGACCTGGGCGGCGACGACATCACGTCCGTCCAGTACCAGAACGCCAACAACTCCGTCCGCGTCAACGACGAGTTCATGAAGGCCGTCGAGCAGGGCGGCAAGTTCGGCCTGCGCGCGCGGATGACCGGCGACGTGATCGAGGAGGTCGACGCCAAGTCGCTCTTCCGCAAGATCGCCGAGGCCGCCTGGGCCTGCGCCGACCCGGGCATCCAGTACGACGACACCATCAACACCTGGCACACCTGCCCCGAGTCCGGCCGGATCACCGCGTCGAACCCGTGCAGCGAGTACATGCACCTGGACAACACGTCCTGCAACCTCGCCTCGCTGAACCTGATGAAGTTCCTGAAGGACGACGGCCAGGGCCACCAGTCCTTCGAGGCCGACCGCTTCCAGAAGGTCGTCGAGCTGGTCATCACCGCGATGGACATCTCCATCTGCTTCGCGGACTTCCCGACCCAGAAGATCGGCGAGAACACGCGCGCGTTCCGCCAGCTCGGCATCGGCTACGCCAACCTCGGCGCCCTGCTGATGGCGACCGGCCACGCCTACGACTCGGACGGCGGCCGCTCCCTGGCCGGCGCCATCACCTCCCTGATGACGGGCACGGCCTACCGCCGCTCCTCCGAACTGGCCGCGGTCGTCGGTCCCTACGACGGCTACGCCCGCAACGCCACCGCGCACAACCGCGTCATGAAGCAGCACTCCGACGCCAACCAGAAGGCCGTCGGCATCGACGACCTGGACAGCCCCGTCTGGGCCGCCGCCACCGAGGCCTGGCAGGACGTGCTGCACCTCGGCGAGAAGAACGGCTTCCGCAACTCCCAGGCGTCCGTGCTCGCCCCGACCGGCACCATCGGTCTGGCGATGTCCTGCGACACCACCGGCGTCGAGCCCGACCTCGCCCTGGTCAAGTTCAAGAAGCTGGTCGGCGGCGGCTCGATGCAGATCGTCAACGGCACCGTGCCGCAGGCCCTGCGCCGCCTGGGCTACCAGGAGGAGCAGATCGAGGCGATCGTCGCCCACATCGCCGACCACGGCAATGTGATCGACGCCCCCGGCCTCAAGCCCGAGCACTACGAGGTGTTCGACTGCGCCATGGGCGAGCGCGCCATCTCCCCGATGGGCCACGTCCGCATGATGGCCGCGATCCAGCCGTGGATCTCCGGCGCCATCTCCAAGACGGTCAACATGCCGGAGACGGCGACCGTCGAGGAGGTCGAGGAGATCTACTACGAGGCCTGGAAGCTCGGCGTCAAGGCGCTCGCGATCTACCGCGACAACTGCAAGGTCGGCCAGCCCCTCTCCGCGAAGACCAAGGAGAAGGAGAAGGCCGAGATCACCGAGAAGGCCGAGGACACCATCCGCACCGCGGTCGAGAAGGTGGTCGAGTACCGCCCGGTCCGCAAGCGTCTGCCCAAGGGCCGTCCCGGCATCACGACGTCGTTCACGGTCGGCGGCGCCGAGGGCTACATGACCGCCAACTCCTACCCGGACGACGGTCTCGGCGAGGTCTTCCTGAAGATGTCCAAGCAGGGCTCCACGCTCGCCGGCATGATGGACGCCTTCTCCATCGCGGTCTCCGTCGGCCTCCAGTACGGCGTGCCGCTGGAGACGTACGTCTCGAAGTTCACCAACATGCGCTTCGAGCCGGCCGGTATGACCGACGACCCCGACGTGCGGATGGCCCAGTCGATCGTCGACTACATCTTCCGCCGCCTGGCGCTCGACTTCCTGCCCTTCGAGACGCGCTCCGCGCTCGGCATCCACTCCGCCGAGGAGCGTCAGCGCCACCTGGAGACCGGCTCGTACGAGCCGTCCGAGGAGGACGTCGACGTCGAGGGTCTGGCCCAGTCGGCCCCGCGCGCCCAGGACCTGAAGGCCGTGGGCACGCCGAAGGCCGAGGTGGAGGCCGCCAAGCCGGCCCCGAAGCAGGCCCACACCAGCGCCGAGCTGGTGGAGATGCAGCTGGGCATCCACGCCGACGCCCCGCTGTGCTTCTCCTGCGGCACGAAGATGCAGCGCGCCGGTTCCTGCTACATCTGCGAGGGCTGCGGCTCGACCAGCGGGTGCAGCTGACCCCGGGCGGCCCCGGGCGGTAGCACCCGCTGGGGGAGGACGACCTGACGAGAGCGGTGGAGCCGGTTGCCGGCCCCACCGCTCTCGGTGTTGCGCGGTGCGCGGTCCGGGCCGCGGACCTCCCGGAGGGCGGGGCCGAGACGTGAGGGCGGGTGGAGCCGGACCCCGGCTCCACCCGCCCTCACGTGTCCCGCCCGCGGTCAGGGCCGGCGCAGTCCGCCCATGATCCGGGTGAAGGCCGCGGGGTCGTCCTCGTAGCCCTGCACGCCGTCGCGGAGCGTCCAGCCGTCGGCCGGGTCGCGCACGAACTCCGCGACCGTGGCGGCCGTCGCCCCGAGCACGCCGCCGAAGTCGCCCTCGGTCAGCACGGTGTAACCCTCGCGTATCCGGAAGGCCGGATTGCGCACGCCGACGAAGGTCCGCTCGCCGTGGCGCTGCTGGACGACGACGCCGACCACCACGCGCCCGTACCGGGCGTCCAGCCGGTCGAGTTCGAGTGTCATGACCTCGTCCCAGCCGAAGCCCTTGCCGTCCGTGCTGTCGCGGTGGAGCGTGATGGTGCCGTCGGGGGAGCGGCTGTCGAAGTGCACCACGTAGACGGGCTCGCCCCGCGGGTCGTCCCCGAGGTAGGCGCCGGCCACGATGTCCAGGTCGGTGGGTGGTTCACCCGCCGGACTCGGGTCCCACTTCAGCGACATCTCGACCTTGCGGATCCCCTTGTTGAGGCCGTTCACCGGTCTTTTCCTCCCCGTCCCCGTCTGCTGTCCCGCCGAACTGGCCGCTCGTCAGGGCCGGTTGTCCATCCTGCCATGCACGCGTGGCAGCCCGCACGAATGCCGGATGCCCAAGACGGACCGCCGTCACGCCCGTCGGCCGTACCATGGCGCGGTGCTGGTCAAGTGGATTCGCTGCACCGTGGTGGACCGTCGCGGGTTCGAGCGGGGACAGCGGAAGTGGGCGGGGCTTCTGGGAGAGCCGGGATTCCGGGGACAGGGCGGGGGCTGGAGCAGGACACGGCCCTCGGTCGCGCATGTCTTCGCCTTCTGGGAGAGCCGCGCCTTCTACGACTCCTTCATGGCGCGCTCCCACGACCGGCTGGCGACCACCCAGGCGGGCACCTTCAAGGACGCCCGGGTCCGCCTGTTCGACCACCGCTTCGACGTGAAGACCGGCTTCGAACCCCGCTTCACCGACTGCGACCTGGTACGGGCGGCCCTGTGCCGGGTCCACGAGGAGCGCGCCGAACACTTCACCCTGATGCAGGAGAAGGTGTGGAACCCGGCCATGGCGGGATCACCCGGCATGGTCCGCGGCCTGTTCGCGGAGGCGCCGGGACACGAGTTCCTGGTCCTGTCGATGTGGCGCTCGCAGGCCGAGCACGGCAAGTACCGCACCGAGCGGATCGAACGGCTAGCCCTGCGCGCCCAGACGGAAGCCGACGTCTCGGCCATGACCGGCGACATCGTGGAACTGGAGCCCACCTGGACGGTGTGAGACCCGGATTCCCGCCCCGCGCGCGCCGACGCGCCTTTCGCGTGCGGGTTTCGTGTGACCTACGCCGTATGGAGGCCGTACGAGTGCTCGATCGGCCGCCACTCGATCTAGTGTCTTCGCATGGCACGACCACGGCGCATCGTCCTTGTCCGGCACGGGGAGTCAACGGGCAATGTTGATGACACCGTCTACGAGCGGGAACCCGACCACGCGCTGGCCCTGACCGAGCGGGGCCGGCACCAGGCGGAGGAGACGGGCAAGACCCTGCGGGAGGTGTTCGGCGACGAGCAGGTCAGTGTGTACGTCTCCCCCTACCGACGCACCCACGAGACCCTCCGCGCCTTCCACCTCGCCCCCGACCTCATACGCGTGCGGGAGGAACCCCGGCTGCGCGAGCAGGACTGGGGGAACTGGCAGGACCGCGACGACGTCCGCCTCCAGAAGGCCTACCGCGACGCCTACGGGCACTTCTTCTACCGCTTCGCCCAGGGGGAGAGCGGGGCCGACGTGTACGACCGGGTCGGCGGCTTCCTGGAGAGCCTGTTCCGCAGTTTCGAGGCCCCCGACCACCCGCCGAACGTGCTGATCGTGACGCACGGCCTGGCCATGCGGCTGTTCTGCATGCGCTGGTTCCACTGGACGGTCGCCGAATTCGAGTCCTTGTCGAATCCGGGGAACGCCGAGATGCGGATGCTCGTTCTCGGGGACGACGGCAAGTACACCCTCGACCGGCCGTTCGCCCGGTGGCGGAATCCGGAGCCGTACGGGATCACTGGAGAGTGGCAGAGCGATGACCGTTGACTCCTCCCCCGAGGAACGGCTGGGGCGTGCCCTGGCAGCGCTGCGCGGACTCGCCGTGGGCGACGCGCTGGGCTCGCAGTTCTTCGTGCCGGCCAACTACCCGCTGCTGAAGCACCGCGAGCTGCCGCCGGGACCCTGGCAGTGGACGGACGACACCGAGATGGCCTGTTCCGTCGTCGCCGTCCTGGCCGCCCACCGGCGCGTCGACCAGGACGCCCTGGCCCGCTCCTTCGCCGTGCACCACGACTTCGACCGCGGTTACGGCCCCGCCGTCAACCGGCTGCTGAGACTAGTCAGGGAAGGCGGCGACTGGCGCGAACTCGCATCCGCCCTGTTCAACGGCCAGGGCTCGTGGGGCAACGGCGCCGCCATGCGGATCGCCCCCCTGGGCGCCTGGTACGCCGACGACCCCGAGCAGGCCACCCACCAGGCGGAGATCTCGGCCTACCCCACGCACCAGCACCGGGAGGCCGTGGTCGGCGCCATGGCCGTCGCCGCGGCCGCCGCGCTGGCCGGTGCGCCGGGAGGTCCGCCCGGCGCCGACGCCCTCCTGGAGGGCGTCATCGGCCTCATCCCCAGAAGCGCCGTGACCGCGGGTCTGCGCCGCGCCCGGGACATGCTCGACTACGACGACGCCGGCACCGTCGCGGCGGTCCTGGGCTGCGGACGGCGCACGACGGCCCATGACACCGTGCCGTTCGCGCTCTGGTCCGCCGCCCGCTCCCTCGGCGACTACGAGGAGGCCTTCTGGACCACCGCGCAGGTCGGCGGGGACGTGGACACGACCTGCGCCATCGTCGGCGGCGTCATCGCCTCCGGAAGAGCGGGGACTCCTCCCGCCGCCTGGACCGAGCAGGTGGAGGCCCTGCCGGATTGGGTCCCCTCCGCTTCCTGAACGCCGCCCCCCGTACCGCTGAGCGGTTTCTGCCGCCGTTCGCCATGCGTCGCTCGCCGGGACCGACCGGGCGCGACCGGGGGAAACAGCCTCACGAGGGAAGGGCGGCGGCCGGCGCCCGGACCGGCAAGGAGGCCGTCCACTGCCGTCGGCGGCCCGGGGAGGACCTCGTCGCCGACACTCTGCGCGCCGGGCGGCCGGGCGGCCGGGACAGGACGCGGTGACCGATCCGGGAAGCGTGTGCGAGGACCTGGCGGCCCCGGCGAGCCAGGCGTGCGAAGTCGGGCACTCCCGACCGGGTCTCGCGCTGTTCTCGATCATTCGCGAATGCGACCCGAATTGGACGGAATGCTTCTGTGTGCTGATCCTCGCGAGGTGTCGAGCCGGCCGGCCGGCTTCTGGGAGAGGCCTTCGGTGCGGGGATCATAGGCGTGAGGTGCGTTCCGGTGTAGCGGGCGGCCGTGCGCCGGACGCCGCACCGGCCGTGGCGATATGCCGATCGAGGATGTGCGGAAGCGAATCAGGCAACCGGGAGGTCGAGGAGACGGCCGACCCGTTCACGCGGTCGCCGCCGCTTCCGGCCGCTGGCCGAACGGGCCGCCGGCGAGTCCTTCGGCGATCGCGCGCGGGGTCCTGCCGACCGGGGTGTCGCGAGGGGATCCGGGCGGCGTAGGCTAAGGCCGCCATGCCGTACGAACCCCCCACTCACACCGTCGAGCGCTCTCTGCGCGCCACGACCGGAGCCAAGATCATCGCCGGTGTCGACGAAGTGGGCCGCGGTGCGTGGGCCGGTCCCGTCACCGTCTGCGCGGCGGTCACCGGACTGCGCCGGCCTCCCGTCGGCCTCACCGACTCCAAGCTCCTCTCCGTCAAGCGTCGCAACGAGCTTGCCGTGGAACTGGAGAAGTGGGTGACCTCGTACGCCCTCGGGCACGCCTCGCCGGAGGAGATCGACGAGCTGGGGATGACCGCCGCTCTGCGGCTCGCCGCGGTGCGTGCCCTGGACGCCCTGCCGGTGCGACCCGAGGCGGTGATCCTCGACGGCAAGCACGACTACCTCGGCGCCCCCTGGAGGGTCCGCACGGTGATCAAAGGCGATCAGTCGTGCGTGGCCGTCGCGGCGGCCTCGGTGCTCGCCAAGGTGCAGCGCGACAAAATGATGGCCGAACTGGGTATCGACCATGCAGACTTCGGCTTTGCGGACAACGCCGGGTATCCGTCACCCGTCCACAAGGCCGCACTGGAGGAGCGGGGCCCCACCCCGTACCACCGGTTGTCGTGGGCGTATCTTGATGCGCTGCCCCAGTGGCGGCACCTCAAGAAGGCCCGCGGCTGGGCGAACGGAAGCGCGCCGGAGATCGAGGGCCAGCTCGGCTTCGACTTCTGACGATTCCGCTCGCACTGATGTGCCACCCGCTGGCGCCAGTCGCACCACCGTTTGATAGACATCAGCCCATGCCTCTCCCTCCCGAGGAGCCTCAGATTCACGAGAGTGCCCAGGGTCCCCGCGCCACTCCGGCCAGTGGCCGCACCGCGCCGACCCCTCGACCCGTACCCGGTCCCCGTCCCGCGGCCCCGCCGCGTCCCGGTCGGCCTGGTCCTGTCCGGCCCACGCCGCCCGTGCAGCGCACGCCGCGCGATGTGGCCGCCGTGCCCGGCCCTTCGGCCCGGGCCACCCCTGCCGCTTCCCCTTCCGCGCCCGCTTCGGCGACCCCTCAGATCCAGCTGATCCCGGCCTCGGCCGCGGGCGCGCTGGACGCCGCCGAGGAGGCCGTCGACCTGCTGCTCGAGTCGGGCCGCTCCCCGGGTGAGGTGCTGGTGGTCACCACCGGCGAACAGCACCCGTGGGCGGCCCACGAACTGTCCTTCGGTGAGGCGTCCTACTGGGCGCAGCACGACTCCGGGGACGACGTCTTCTACGCCGACGCCTCCGCGTTGGACCGTGCGGCGGTGCGACCCGTGGTCGTCGTCGCGGTCAACGAGGGTTCCGCCACCGTCGCCGCCACCGCCCTCCCGGCGGCCCGTGCCCGGGCCGGTGCCCTGCTGATCGTCTGCGGTGACCCGCAGCAGATCGACTCGGTGCTCGGTACGGGAGTCTGAACCCGCTCCAGGTCCTCTCCCGGTCGTCCGGGGGAACGCCCGGAGCGGGGGAGGAGCCGCCCTCGCGGCACCTCCACGCCGGTCTCCGGACGTGCGGACCCGGAAGTCCGGGTGCGCCGCCTCGGCGTGCGCGCCGCCGCGGGCTCGTGGCGATCCGACCTCGCACGGCGGGGACGAGCCGGGAGACGGCGTCGTTCGCGGACGTCATGATGCGTCACGCGCGACATCGTGATGCGCCGTGTCGACGTGTGGCGGGCGGTGCCGATGCGCGGTGCCGGCGGCCGGTGCCGCGCGGCGCGACGCGGCACCGCACGGTCGGTTCCCCGGGATCGCCGTCGGGTGAAGGCGGATCGTTTCTGCCGGCTCGGCGGGGGAGTCGGCGGCCTCTCAGCGCGCGGCCGCGCGGCGCAGCACCTCCGAGGCTGCGCCGCCGGTCCGCGGCAATGGCGGCGGCGCCTCGGACAGCGCGAAGGGCTCCGGCGGTGAATCCGCGTGGGGGCGACGGCCTCCACGGCCCTCACCGAGGACCTGCCAGCCGTCCCGGGTCAGCGTGATGTACGCCCCGCAGCGCAGCCCGTGCAGGGTGCAGGCGTCCCGCAGGCCCCACATCCAGGCGCCGTCCTCCTCCGTCCAGCGTGCGTCGCCCTCGCGGCAGTAGAGCAGCACGGCGGTGCGCACCGGCGTACGGCGGCGCAGATCGTGCGGAATGACCCGGCGCAGCTGGGCGAGCAGCGCGTTGCGGAACATCCAGCCGTCGGCCTGCGCCTGGCGCCGGGTGAACGAGGCGCTGGCCAGCAGCCGTTCGTCCGGGTCGAGCACCGCCACGACCGCGGTGGCCGGCTTCGGCAGATGGCGCGCGTGCAGGCCGCTGACGACCTCCCGCGGGTTGCGCAGCAGCGGAATGCCGGCCGAAGCCCATTCCGTGGGTTCGAGCAAGCGGTTGGCGGAAGCGGCGGACGTGGACGTCGACAGCGGTGCCGACGACGGAGCGAATCCGAGGGTCACGGGCCTCCCTTCGGCTACGGCCCACACCTGCGGGCGGGTCGGATTCGGGGGCACGCACACCGCAGGAGAGCCCTGCCGGACCACGGTCGAGCCGTGCGGGGAGCGGAACTCAATTCTTCCTGTCGAACTTGGATGCGGCAACGAGCAATTGGGGCCACCGACCCTTATGTGGCGGAGAGTGTCTTATATCCTTACCCCATGAACGCAGGGTGACGCGTGTGCCGGCCGTACACCCTTCGTTCATCCGTCCGGAGCGTGACGTTTCCCGGTCGGCGCGCGGCTCCTCCCCGGCCGACGCGCGGGCGGTGCCGGCCGACGCGCGCGGTGTCGTCCTTCGTTCCGGACACACGGAAGCGCCACGTCCGCTCACACAGGGTGAGGTGGCCGATTGTCAGTGCCATCGGGTTGCATGGGGGCATGGACAACCTGGAGCTCCGCACCGAAGCAGACGCCATCCTCGCCGAGCTCGTGGGTGTGCCGGGGGCGCGGCTGCGGGAGGACCAGTGGCAGGCGGTGGCCGCCCTGGTCGAGGAGCGCCGGCGGGCCCTGGTGGTGCAGCGCACCGGCTGGGGCAAGTCGGCGGTGTACTTCGTCGCCACCGCGCTGCTGCGCCGGCGCGGTTCCGGGCCGACGGTGATCGTCTCGCCGCTGCTGGCGCTGATGCGCAACCAGGTCGAGGCCGCGGAGCGGGCCGGCATCCAGGCGCGCACCATCAACTCGGCCAACCCGGAGGAGTGGGCCGCGATCTACCAGGAGGTCGAGCGCGGCGAGACCGACGTCCTCCTCGTCAGTCCGGAACGCCTCAACTCCGTCGACTTCCGGGACCAGGTGCTTCCCAAGCTGGCGGCCACGACCGGTCTCCTGGTGGTCGACGAGGCGCACTGCATCTCCGACTGGGGCCACGACTTCCGCCCCGACTACCGCCGGCTGCGGGCCATGCTCGGAGACCTCGCCCCCGGCGTGCCGGTCCTCGCCACCACCGCGACCGCCAACGCGCGCGTCACGGCCGACGTGGCCGAACAGCTCGGTACCGGCGCGGGCGAGGCACTGGTGCTGCGCGGCTCACTGGAGAGGGAGAGCCTCCGGCTCGGAGTCGTCCGGCTGCCGGACGCCGCGCACCGCCTGGCCTGGCTCGCCGAGCACCTGGACGAACTGCCGGGTTCCGGGATCATCTACGCGCTGACGGTCGCCGCGGCCGAGGAGGCCACCGCCTTCCTGCGGCAGCGCGGCTACACGGTGGACTCGTACACGGGCCGCACGGAGAACGCCGACCGGCTCCAGGCCGAGACCGACCTCCAGGAGAACAGGGTCAAGGCCCTCGTGGCCACCTCCGCACTGGGCATGGGGTTCGACAAGCCGGACCTGGGGTTCGTCGTCCACCTCGGCTCGCCCTCCTCGCCGATCGCCTACTACCAGCAGGTCGGCCGCGCGGGCCGGGGCGTGGAGCACGCCGAGGTGCTGTTGCTGCCCGGCAAGGAGGACGAAGCCATCTGGCGCTACTTCGCCGACACCGCCTTCCCGCCCGAGACGCAGGTGCGCCAGACCCTCTCGGCCCTCGCCGACGCGGGACGGCCGCTGTCCGTGCCCGCCCTGGAGGCGGTGGTGGACCTGCGGCGCACCCGGCTGGAGACGATGCTGAAGGTCCTCGACGTGGACGGGGCCGTCAAGCGGGTCAAGGGCGGCTGGGAGAGCACGGGACGCCCCTGGTCGTACGACACCGAGCGGTACTCCTGGGTGGCCCGGCAGCGGGCCGCCGAGCAGCAGGCCATGCGTGACTACGTGAGCACGACCGCGTGCCGGATGGAGTTCCTGCGCCGGCAGCTGGACGACGAGGGCGCGGTCCCGTGCGGCCGTTGCGACAACTGCGCCGGTGCCTGGATCGCTTCCTCGGTCTCGGCCGAGACCCTCACCGGGGCGGCGAAGGAGCTGGATCGCCCGGGGGTGGAGGTCGAGCCGCGCCGCATGTGGCCCACGGGCATGGCCGCCCTCGGGATCGACCTCAAGGGGCGCATCCCCGCCGGCGAGCAGTGCTCCACCGGGCGTGCCCTGGGCCGTCTCTCGGACATCGGCTGGGGCAACCGGTTGCGTCCCCTGCTGGCCGAGAACGCCCCCGACGGACCCGTCCCCGACGAGGTGCTGAAAGCCGCGGTGGCCGTCCTCGCCGACTGGGCGCGCTCCCCGGGCGGCTGGGCGGCCGGCGTCCCCGACGCCTCGGCCCGGCCCGTGGGCGTCGTCGCGGTCCCGTCCCTGGCCCGCCCGCAGCTGGTCGGCTCCCTCGCCCAGGGCATCGCGGCCGTCGGTCGCCTCCCCTACCTGGGGGCCCTGACGTACACCGGCCAGGGCGGTGCCCACGCGGTCCGGCGCAGCAACTCCGCCCAGCGTCTTCGGGCGCTCTCCGAGGCCTTCACGGTCTCCGGCGAGCTGGCCGCCGCCCTCGCGGCCTCTCCGGGGCCCGTGTTGCTCGTGGACGACTACACCGACTCCGGCTGGACCCTCGCGGTCGCCGCCCGCCTCCTTCGCCGGGCGGGCGGCGAGGCGGTCCTTCCGCTGGTCCTCGCTGCGGCGGGCTGAGCGTCCCCCGCGAACGGCTCCGGCCCGCACGCAGGAGGAGGACGACGGACGGCCGGGCCTCGCAGTGATGAGGTGTCCCTGACCGGACTTATCCACAGGCTCAACCGGAAGCCCGCGGTCCGCGAGATCGTCGACACATGACGAATCACAGCGAAACGACCGGATCGTCCGGAAACGGCGACATCACCGGACGTGAGGGACGTACCGGCCCCGGAGCGCGCGAGGGCCGGACCGGGTACGACCACCATGCCGGATACGACCACGAGACCGCCTGCGGCCGTGAGGCCGTGTACGACCACGGAACCGAGGCCGCCCACGACCGTGGGGCCGCCTACGAGGATCACGTCCCGCACGACGGGCGCCCGGCCCACGACGGAGGTCCCGCCGCTCACCAGGTCACCCTGCGCACCCCGGCCGAGCTGGCCGACGCCCTGCCCTACCTGCTCGGGTACCGGCCCGAGGACAGCATCGTCCTCGTCGCCCTCCACGACCGGGGCGGCCGGGGCAGGTTCGGCGGCCGGGCCCGCCTCGGCATCCCGGCCAACCCGGAGGACTGGCCCGCGGTGGCCCGGCAACTGGCGCAGGGGCTCGTCACCGGCGGCGAACGCAGGGGGGTCCGCCCCGCACAGATCGTCGCCTACCTCTGCCAGGAACCGGCCGAGGACGAGACGGGCGGCCGGGTCAGGGAACGCCTCCAGCCGCTCGCGCACGCGCTCCGTGTCGAATGCGGTCGGCTCGACATCCCGGTGATCGAGGCGCTGTGCATCTCGGACGGCCGCTTCTGGTCGTACTGCTGCTCCGGTGAGGACTGCTGCCCGGTCGAGGGGGTGCCGATGGGTCTGCCGGGCACGTCCGTGCTGGCCGCGGCGGCCACCTACGCCGGCATCCAGGTCCGCGGCACGCTGAGGGAGTTGAGGGCCCGGCTGCTTCCGCTGGAAACGGGCGTCGCCGTGGAGCAGGAGTCGGCCCTCGACACGGCGAGCACGGAGCTGCTTCCCCGGATGATCCACGACATGGGCCGTGCGGCCGTCGCGGAGGAGACCGTGGCACTGGCCGCACGCGTGATGCGCAGGCTCTCCGAGGCGCCCACGGGGGCCGGCGCCCTTCCCGCGGACCGTCGTGACGACGAGCTCGTGACCTCCGGCGAAGCCGCCGCCCTCATTCTGGGCCTTCAGGACCGGGCGACCCGCGACCGTGCCGCCGAGTGGATGGAGGGCGACGAAGCAGCCCCCGCCCTGCGGCTCTGGCGGGCGTTGGCCCGCCGCTGCGTCGGCTCCTACGGCGAGCACGCGGCGGCCCCGCTCACCCTCGCCGGCTGGGTCGCCTGGTCCAGCGGTGACGGACTCGAGGCCCGGGAAGCCCTCGCCATGGCCCTGGGCGCCGACCCGGGCTACCTCTTCGCCCGCCTCCTGCACCACGCCTGCAACGAAGGTCTGGACCCCGAATCGGTCCGACGCTGCCTGCGCTCCGAGCGTGAGGCGCGTGAGGCGCGTGAGGCGCGGGTTGGAGGAGAGGGCGACCGTCGGGGAGAGACCGGAGTCGGAGCCGGGACCGAGGCCCGCACCGGGGCCGTGTCCGGGACCGGTGGGCAGGGCCGGGCCACCGCTCAGCTCCGAGGGAGGAATCGGGCCCGAGCGGACACACGGGCCGCCCGAGTCGGTGCCGAGGGCCACGAGAGCGGCGCCGGCCGGGCCGACGGCCGGGGTGATGCCCGGCCCGGTGCGGTATCGGACGCCGGCGGTGCGACCGGCTCCGCCTCCGCTCCGGAGCGGTCCCCCTCACCGACCGTCGGTCGTCGCCGACTCCGTCCGCGTTCCGTCGGTGCCGTCGGCTCCCCGGCGCGGACGGCAGCGGGGGTGGCGCGGGAACGGGGGGCGAAGGCCCGCGATGCCCGTGCGGTCGGCTCCACGCGCCCCACCGCTCCCGGCCGCGCCGGGACGCGTTCGCGCCCCCGTGCCTCCGACGGGGCCGCCGCGCTGCGGCGGAGCGGCCCCGTCGACGGTGACGAGAGCAACGGGCGGGGGTAAGCCGGTGTCCACTCGGAACAGGAAGACGGGAGGTGCCCGGCCGTTCGCCGCCGGACCGGCCGGAAGACCCGGCCGGAAGACCGTTCGCCGCCTGACCGCTGACCGCCTGACCGCCTGACCGCCGGTGGGGCAGCCGTGGGAGCCGCCGGCCGCCGGCCGCCCGCCGCACCAGCGCCGTTCGGCGGGCCGCCGCCCGCGCGGGCGTGACCTGGCGGAGCCCGGCTTCTCGGCGGCCCGGGCACGGATTCCGGCTGGGGGCTGCGCGGACTCGGAGTGAGGGATGCGGGGCATCACATCCCCTTCGGCCGTCGCGGTGGTGTCGTGCGGGTCCACGAGACGGCGATCGGATTCTCAAGGCCGGCGGCGGCTGGACACGAGAAGGAGGCGGGGTCGCCGCTGCGGAGTGTGCCGGTGGCTGCCGAGGCCTTCGGCCACCGGGCCCCCGAGATGTACGGCGGGGAACAGCGAACCGGGGGAAGCGCTCCGCCGCCCCACCCGGCGGTCTGCCGCCCCGCCGCCACCGCGGCCGCCGGGGTCCTCTTCCTGGCCACGATGGCGGGCATCCGCCCCGACGCCCCGGCCAGGGCGGTGACCCTGCGTCCGCTGTGCGGCGCACCCCTGGGCGAGGTCGGTCCGGCAGGTCTGCGGCTCTGCGGTGCCGCCTTCTCCGTACGAGTCAGCCGACTCGCGCCGGCCCTGGTCGAGGAGGCGGCCGACGGGCTGCGACGGGGCATGTGACCTGGGGGGAGACGGGAGGGGCCGACAGCCCGGGGCGTCCGGGGACGGCCGCTCCGGACAGTGGCGGGCCGGCCGCCGATGCGGCGGGGGAAGGACGTTTTTATCGTCAGGAAGACGACTATGATCGCCGCATGCCCTACGACCCGTCAGCATTCCCGCCCTTCGCCGTCACTGTGGACCTGGTCGTGCTGACCGTGCGCCGCCACGCCCTGTGCGCGCTGGCGGTGCGCCGGGGGGAGCCGCCGTTCCAGGGGTGGTGGGCTCTTCCGGGCGGCTTCGTGCGGGACGACGAGGACCTTTCCCAGGCCGCGGCACGCGAACTGGCCGAGGAGACCGGGCTGCGCGCCCACGGTCCCGCCGCCCCCGACCAGGACAACGGCGCCCACCTGGAACAGCTCGCCACCTACGGCGATCCCGAGCGCGACCCCCGGATGCGTGTGGTCAGCGTCGCCCATCTCGCCCTCGCCCCCGATCTGCCGGCACCGCGCGCCGGCGGCGACGCGAGCAACGCGCGCTGGGCCCCGGTCGAGGAACTGCTGCAGCAGGGCGGTTACGGCCGCGACGGTGAACCGGTGGCGCCCCTCGCCTTCGATCACGCGCAGATCCTCGCCGACGGGGTCGAGCGGGCCCGCTCCAAGATCGAGTACTCGTCGCTGGCGACCGCTTTCTGCCCCACCGAGTTCACCGTCGGCGAGCTGCGCCGTGTGTACGAGGCGGTGTGGGGGGTGACGCTGGACCCGCGGAACTTCCACCGCAAGGTGACGGGCACACCGGGCTTCCTGGTCCCCACGGGCGGCACCACCACCCGCCAGGGCGGCCGTCCCGCGCAACTCTTCCGCGCCGGTGGCGCGACCCTGCTCAACCCGCCGATGCTGCGTCCCGAGGTGTGACCCCGGCACACGTAGCGGAACGGGTGTGAGGGGGCCTCGACCGGCAGGGGAGGTGCGCGACGAAACAGGCCCCCCGGGGCGCGACCGGCCGGGCCGTCGTGGCCGTCCCGGGCCACCGGCCGTCCGCTCGACGTCGGTCTCCCGCCCGCCGCGGATCGGGCGTCCGTACCGACTGCCGCTCCGGACGGGAGGGTTGGCGCCCTGCGACGATCAAGATCCCGCTGCCAGCCGCGCTACCCCACAAAACGGGACATAGCGCGCTATCTTGCTGCGGATGATCCAGGCCTTCGGACTGACCAGCAATCCCCGCAAGGGCCTCCCGCTCGCGCTCGACGACGTTTCCTTCGAGGCGCGCGCGGGACACGTGACCGTGCTGCTCGGAGCGCCGGGCGCGGGTAAGACCACGGCGCTGAGACTCATGCTCGAACTCCAGCAGGGCCGTGGCCTGACCCACTTCAGAGGCCGTCCCCTGCACCGCATCGCCCACCCGTCCCGCGAGGTCGGTGTCCTCCTGGGGGACGTGCCGGGGCATCCCGCCCGCACCGTCCGCGGCCATCTGCGCATGTTGTGCGCGGCCGCCGGTGTCCCGGGCCGACGGGCCGACGAAGTCCTCGAAGCGGTCGGCCTGGTCGGTCTGCGCGACGAGCGCCTGGGCACCCTCTCGCGCGGCATGGACCGCCGACTCGGCCTCGCCTGCGCCCTCCTCGCCGATCCGCACACCCTCGTGCTCGACCAGCCTGCCGACGGGCTCTCCGAGCGTGAAGGCCGTTGGCTGCACGGTCTGCTGCGCGCTCACGCGGCCCAGGGCGGCACCGTGCTCTGCACCACCGCGGATCCCAAGGAGGCCGCCCGCACGGCCGACCGGGTCGCCACCCTGGACCGGGGCAGACTCGTCGCCGACCAGGAGGCCGCGCACTTCGCCCGCACCCGGCTGCGGCCCCGTGTCGCCGTCCGCAGCCCGCACGCCGCGCGCCTGGCGGCTGTGCTCGCCCAGGAGGCCCGCGCCGCTCGCCGCTCCGTCGAGGTCGTGCAGGAGGACGGCAACCGGCTCTCCGTGTACGGCAGTACCTGTGCCGTCATCGGGGAGGCCGCGTTCCGGCACCGCATCCTCGTCCACCAACTCGCCGACGAGGTGGGCGACATGGGGCCCGGAGCCGACGACGGCACCACGGACCCGACGCACGCCGGGCGGGAGACCGGCGACCGGGGCGGCGCATCCGGCCCGGCCGATACCCGCGACGACCGACCCTTGGGCGACGCGCCCCTAGAGGAACGGCCCCCCACGGCCGTCGACGCCCCCTTCCCGGAACCGGACGGCTCGCCCCCCGACCCGTTCGCCACCTCCCCGGAACCAGAACACTCGCCCCCGGACCCGCCCGCCCCCTCCGCGTCGGCCTCCACCGGAGCCGGACCCCGGCCGACCCCCGCCGCACCGGGACCGGCCGCGGCAGCCGCGACGGCGGCTCCGGTCGAGGGGCCGGACGCGCCGGGATCCGTGGGATCGGGACCGGCCGCGACGGTGCCCCCCGCCGAGCCGGCCCCGCCGGAAGCCGTCCCCGACGACCTTGCGGCCGTCCCCGACCCCATGGCCGCCGTCCGACCCACCCGTGTCCCGGCCGGGGACCTCCCGGGCCCTTCTCGCACTCCCGAGGGTGCCCTGCCCGCTCTGCCGCCCCCCATCGCCGTCCGCTCCGCCCCCAGCCCGCTGCGCCCTCTCCGCTACGAACTGCGCCGCGCCGCCGGTATCGGCACCGGCTTCCTCACCGGTGCCGTCGTCCTGCTCGTCTCCGCCCTCACCTCGCTCGTCCTGGCCGGTGTCGGACACACCTCGCAGGCGCGGCTGCTGGCCGCCTGGCCCGTGCAGATGCCGCTGCCCCCGGCGGCACTCGGCGCGGGGCTGCTCGGCGCGCTCGCCTTCGGAGACGAGTTCCGCCACCCCGCCCTGGCGGCGGATCGCGGGAGCGTGCCGCGCCGACTGGGGCTGCTCGTCGCCAAGCTCCTCGTCTCCGCCCTCACCGCGGTGGCGCTCGCCTTCCTCACCGCGGGCTGCGACGCCGAAGCGCTCTACCTGCTCTACGGACGGGAGTTCACACAGGTTCCCGCGGACTGGTTGCAACTGGGCGCGAGTTGGCTCGCGCTCACGGTCGGCTGCGCCTGGGCCGGGGTCCTGGCCGCGGGTGTCTTCCGGTCCACCACGGCCGGACTCGCGGCGGTGGTCGCCGTACCGGTGGCCGTCGTACCACTCGTACAGAGGGCCGTGGAGAGCGCATCCGTGCGGACCGCCGCGGGATTCTCGGTGCGCCTGCGCGAAGTGCTGCTCTCGCAGTGGCCCTTCGGCGGAGACCGCTATGTGGCGGCCGCACTGCGTGTGATCGCACAACCCGTCGGCGGCGCGCTGACGTTGTCGCTGAGCGGCCTGCTCTGCGCGTATCTGCTCACCACCATGCGCAGCCGCACGCGATGATGGCCGTCTGTGCTCGTATGGATGCGAATTGTGCGCAACTTCCCGCAGGACGCCCATTTCTTTCCGATAAGGCGTCAATTGCGACGGGGTGAGCGATCACCCTTTCGTGTGCTTTTCACCAAAGCCCTCAAGGCAGTTGGAGACGGCGCCGACAAAACATCCGTGACTACCCTTGCGCACGCCATGATGACCGCCCGCTCCGCCGACTCCGGTCTGCCCGGTCCGGGAGAACTCGACCGCTACCCCTTCGGGGAGGGCCCCGCCACCGACCGCGTCGGCACCCCTGCCTGGGAGGGCGCGGATCCCGATCTGGGCCGTGTGGGCCGACGTGGCGCGGGCAGCCGCGGGCGCGGCCTGCACGGCCAACTCGTCCAGCAGCTCGGCCAGATGATCGTTTCCGGTGACCTGGGTGCGGATCGTCCGCTCGTGCCGGAGGAGATCGGTCAGCGCTTCGAGGTCTCCCGCACCGTCGTCCGTGAGTCGCTCCGGGTCCTGGAGGCCAAGGGACTCGTCAGCGCCCGTCCGAACGTCGGTACGCGCGTGCGTCCCGTGAGCGACTGGAATCTCCTCGATCCGGACATCATCGAGTGGCGGGCCTTCGGTCCGCAGCGCGACAACCAGCGACGCGAGCTGAGCGAGCTGCGCTGGACGATCGAGCCGCTCGCCGCCCGCCTCGCGGCCGGGCACGGGCGCGAGGACGTCCAGCAGCGCCTGTCGGACATGGTCGAGATCATGGGGCACGCCATGGGGCAGGGTGACGCGCTCACCTACTCCCGGGCCGACGCCGAGTTCCACTCGCTGCTCATCCAGGTCGCGGGCAACCGCATGCTGGAGCACCTCTCCGGCATCGTGTCCTCCGCGCTCCAGGTCTCCGGCGGTCCGGTCACCGGCTGTGACCGGCCGACCGAGACCTCCCTGGGCCACCACAACAGGATCGCCGACGCCCTCGCCGCCGGTGACGGCGCCGGCGCCGAAGCGGCCATGCGTCAGCTGCTCGCCGTCCACCCCGAGGTGGAGCGGGTCGTCCCGGCGCCCCGCGAGCACTGACCGGCAGTCCCGGTCGGTGTGGCCGGGGGCGCCCACCGCCTCTTCCCGCTCCCGCGTCACGCCCCGCCTCCCCGATCTCCCGCCGGACCCCGCAGGACCCCGCCCCGGGTCTGCGGGGTCCTGCCGCGCGTCGAGGTCGATTGGCTCGCAATGGTGTGGGTAGACACTGCGAGTGACCTCATCTGCCCGCGTCTGACCGCCTTTGAGCACTTACGGGGTGTGACTCGGGCCACGAAGATTGGGCGTAACGCTCATGGAAGCAACGCGATGACCTAAGAGGTGACAGCCGCGGAGGGAATACGGACGCCACAGAAGGCGCTGTGCAACTTCCCGGCCCCCGCCCGCACCGTCGGCCCACCCCCAAGGCCGGTGGTCGGCTCCTGTCCGTCGTGGACGGGGCCGGAAGCCGTTTTCCAACGTTCCGAGAGGTTGTTCGTGTCGGCCAGCACATCCCGTACGCTCCCGCCGGAGATCGCCGAGTCCGTCTCTGTCATGGCGCTCATTGAGCGGGGAAAGGCTGAGGGGCAGATCGCCGGCGACGATGTGCGTCGGGCCTTCGAAGCTGACCAGATTCCGGCCACTCAGTGGAAGAACGTACTGCGCAGCCTCAACCAGATCCTCGAGGAAGAGGGTGTGACGCTGATGGTCAGTGCCGCGGAACCCAAGCGCACCCGAAAGAGCGTCGCAGCGAAGAGCCCGGCCAAGCGCACCGCCACCAAGACGGTCGCGGCGAAGACGGTGACCACCAGGAAGGCCACCGCCACTTCCCCCGCCGCTCCGGCCACCCCCACGGTGGACGACCCCACGGGCGAAGCCACCACCGAGAAGAAGGCGGCCGCCAAGAAGACCGCCGCCAAGAAGGCAACCGCGAAGAAGGCCGCCCCCGCCAAGAAGACGGCGGCGAAGAAGACCGCGGGCAAGAAGGACGACGCCGAGCTGGTCGAGGACGAGGCGCTCGAGGAGACCCCCAAGACGGGCGACGAGCCCGAGGGCACCGAGAGCGCCGGGTTCGTCCTCTCCGACGAGGACGAGGACGACGCGCCGGCCCAGCAGGTCGCCGCCGCCGGTGCCACCGCCGACCCGGTCAAGGACTACCTCAAGCAGATCGGCAAGGTCCCGCTGCTCAACGCCGAGCAGGAGGTCGAGCTCGCCAAGCGCATCGAGGCCGGCCTGTTCGCCGAGGACAAGCTGGCCAACGCCGACAAGCTCGCCCCCAAGCTCAAGCGCGAGCTGGAGATCATCGCCGAGGACGGGCGCCGCGCCAAGAACCACCTCCTGGAGGCCAACCTCCGTCTGGTGGTCTCCCTCGCCAAGCGTTACACCGGCCGCGGCATGCTCTTCCTGGACCTCATCCAGGAGGGCAACCTCGGTCTGATCCGCGCGGTCGAGAAGTTCGACTACACCAAGGGCTACAAGTTCTCCACGTACGCCACCTGGTGGATCCGTCAGGCGATCACCCGCGCCATGGCCGACCAGGCCCGCACCATCCGCATCCCGGTGCACATGGTCGAGGTCATCAACAAGCTCGCGCGCGTGCAGCGCCAGATGCTCCAGGACCTGGGCCGCGAGCCCACTCCGGAGGAGCTGGCCAAGGAACTCGACATGACCCCGGAGAAGGTCATCGAGGTCCAGAAGTACGGCCGCGAGCCCATCTCGCTGCACACCCCGCTGGGCGAGGACGGCGACAGCGAGTTCGGTGACCTCATCGAGGACTCCGAGGCCGTCGTCCCGGCCGATGCGGTCAGCTTCACGCTCCTCCAGGAGCAGCTGCACTCCGTCCTCGACACTCTGTCCGAGCGCGAGGCCGGCGTGGTCTCCATGCGCTTCGGTCTCACCGACGGTCAGCCGAAGACCCTCGACGAGATCGGCAAGGTGTACGGCGTGACGCGCGAGCGCATCCGCCAGATCGAGTCCAAGACGATGTCGAAGCTGCGCCACCCGTCGCGTTCCCAGGTGCTGCGCGACTACCTCGACTGAGTCGACTCCGCACGACGCCGAAGGCCCGGGTCCCCCACGGGGAGCCGGGCCTTCGGCCTGCCGCCCGGGTGCGCGGTACCGGGAGCTGGATCACTCTGGGTGTTCGTTGATCACTCCAGAGTGAGGAGCGCACATGCGTCGTCCTTTCGTCCGGGTGCTGACCCGGCCGTTGGTCCTGGCGGCCGCGGCCATGGCCATACCGCTGGTCTCCACCGCCCACACCGCCTCCGCGGTCCCCGCCGGCGGCGTGGTGGGCGGCTTCGCGGTCGATGTGTCGGAGAGTCCCTGGACCGTCGCCCTGTCCAGCCGTGACCGGTTCGGAGGTATGCGGTCCGGGCAGTTCTGCGGGGGAGTGGCCGTCGGCCCGACCACGGTGCTCACCGCGGCCCACTGCATGGGGGAGGACGTCCTGGGGGCTCCCCCGGACCGGGCGCACGACCTCAAGGTCGTCGCGGACCGCACGGACCTCTACTCGGACGCGGGCCGGGAGATCGCCGTGAACGAGATCTGGGTGAACCCGGCCTATGACGCCTACAGCAACTCGGGCGACTTCGCCGTGCTCAGACTGGCCGATCCGCTGCCGATGACCTCGGTCGTCGCGATGACCGGCGTCGGCGACGCGGCCTACGAGCCGGGGACCGAGGCCATGGTCTACGGCTGGGGGGACACCACGGGGAGCGGTTCCTACGCCCGCGGTCTGCGGGCCGCCCGTGTGCACGTACTGAGAGACAGTGTCTGCGCGAACGCCTACCCCGGGCCGGCCGACGGCGCCTACCGGGCGCGGACGATGGTGTGCGCGGGAGAGGCCCGGGGGGGCCGCGACTCCTGTCAGGGCGACAGCGGAGGGCCGCTGGTCGCGCGTGGCCGACTGATCGGCCTCGTCTCCTGGGGGGACGGATGCGGGCGGGCCGGCAGCCCCGGCGTCTACACGCGCGTGTCCGACATCGTCAGCACGCTGCGCTGGGAGGCGGCACTGCCGGGGGCGGCCCGGACGTCACACGCGACCGGACCGGGATAGGGGCGAGGCCGGGAGGGAACCACGAACAAGTGCGGGCGGCCGCCCCTGGGACGCAGGGGCGGCCGCCCGCCACCGGCCTGTGCCGGTCGTGGCTCGTCGTCGAACGCGAACGGTCAGCGCTCTTCTTCCGAGGCGGGAACGGCGGTCAGTCGCTCCGTCTCGTCCTGTATCTCAGCGGCGATCTTCTTGAGTTCCGGCTCGAACTTGCGACCGTGGTGGGCGCAGAAGAGCAGTTCTCCGCCGCTGAGCAGGACGACGCGCACGTACGCCTGGGCGCCGCAGCGGTCGCAGCGGTCAGCGGCCGTCATCGGGCTCGCGGGGGTCAGAACAGTAGTCACGTCGCCTCTTCTCTAGCTCGACGAGCTGTCGTACCAGGGTCAACATCCAACCAGCCCCAAACGTTCCCGCTCGTGGCTTCTCCTCGAAAAAATCTTTCGAGGCGGCCGTCTGCTGCCGGTTTGGCGGCGAATGTGCCGTATTACGTGTCTGTCGTGTCGTACGGTTTCGCGCTGTCGGTCATGGTCCGGTCCTCCCGGCTGGATTGCCGGTTTGTTCATGAGGACGTGCCCGGAGCCTAAATGGTTCATGCCTCGAAGGGAACGTGATATGTACTTCACTCCATCGAGTCATCGAACACGTATGCGACTCTGGACTAGTGTGAGATCGGGGGAGGGTGGCGTGACAACGGCTCTACCAGGCCTCGGTACCCTCTTTGCGGCGACCGAAGCCGCGCCCTTACCCCGTGAGGGCCCATCTGAAATTCAGCGAGGAGCGAACCGCGTGACCGCCGATACGTCCGTGCCGTCCACAGCGCTGCTGGCAGGAGCAGACCGGGACGGTTCCAACTACACCGCGCGGCACCTGCTCGTCCTCGAAGGCCTCGAGGCCGTGCGCAAGCGCCCGGGTATGTACATCGGGTCCACCGACAGCCGTGGCCTCATGCACTGCCTCTGGGAGATCATCGACAACTCCGTCGACGAAGCCCTCGGCAGTTACGGCGATCACATCGAGGTGATCCTTCACGACGACGGCTCCGTCGAGGTGCGGGACAACGGCCGGGGCATCCCCGTCGACGTCGAGCCCAAGACCGGTCTGTCCGGCGTCGAGGTCGTCATGACCAAACTGCACGCCGGCGGCAAGTTCGGCGGTGGCTCGTACGCCGCCTCCGGTGGTCTGCACGGCGTCGGCGCCTCGGTGGTGAACGCCCTGTCCGCCCGGCTCGACGTCGAGGTCGACCGCGGTGGACACACTCATGCGATCAGCTTCCGCCGCGGCGTCCCCGGGGCGTTCGCCGGCGCCGGGCCGGACGCGAAGTTCGAGCCCGCCAGCGGTCTGCGCAAGACCAAGCGCATCCCCAAGACCCGCAGCGGCACGCGCGTGCGCTACTGGGCCGACCGGCAGATCTTCCTCAAGGACGCCAAGCTCTCCCTGGAGCACCTCCACCAGCGCGCCCGCCAGACGGCCTTCCTGGTGCCCGGCCTGACCATCGTCGTGCGCGACGAGTACGGCCTGGGGGACGGCGGCAGCAAGGGCGAGGAGTCCTTCCGCTTCGACGGCGGCATCAGCGAGTTCTGCGAGTACCTCGCCGCCGACCGGCCCGTCTGCGACGTCCTGCGCTTCACCGGGCAGGGCTCCTTCAAGGAGACGGTGCCCGTCCTCGACGACCACGGTCAGATGACGCCGACCGAGGTCACCCGCGAGCTGGGCGTCGATGTCGCGCTGCGCTGGGGCACCGGGTACGACACCACCCTCCGGTCCTTCGTCAACATCATCGCCACCCCCAAGGGCGGCACCCACGTGGCGGGCTTCGAGCAGGCCGTCGCCAAGACGATGAACGAGGTGCTGCGCGCCAAGAAGCTGCTGCGCGTCGCCGAGGACGACATCGTCAAGGACGACGCCCTGGAGGGCCTGACCGCCGTGGTCACGGTCCGGCTCGCCGAGCCCCAGTTCGAGGGTCAGACCAAGGAGGTCCTCGGCACCTCGGCGGCCCGCCGCATCGTGAACACCGTGGTCTCCCGGGAACTGAAGGCGTTCCTGACGTCCACCAAGCGGGACGCGGCGGCCCAGGCGCGGGTCGTCATGGAGAAGGCGGTCGCCGCCGCGCGCACGCGCATCGCGGCCCGGCAGCACAAGGACGCCCAGCGCCGCAAGACGGCTCTGGAGTCCTCCTCCCTGCCCGCCAAGCTCGCGGACTGCCGCAGCGACGACGTCGACCGCAGCGAGCTGTTCATCGTCGAGGGCGACTCGGCGCTCGGTACGGCGAAGCTCGCGCGGAACTCCGAGTTCCAGGCGCTTCTGCCGATCCGGGGCAAGATCCTCAACGTCCAGAAGTCGTCCGTGACCGACATGCTCAAGAACGCCGAGTGCGGTGCGATCATCCAGGTCATAGGAGCGGGCTCCGGGCGGACCTTCGACATCGACGCGGCCCGCTACGGCAAGATCATCATGATGACCGACGCCGATGTGGACGGCTCCCACATCCGGTGCCTGCTGCTGACGCTCTTCCAGCGGTACATGCGGCCCATGGTGGAAGCGGGCCGGGTCTTCGCGGCGGTGCCGCCGCTGCACCGTATCGAGCTCGTCCAGCCCAAGAAGGGGCAGGACAAGTACGTGTACACGTACTCGGACCGCGAGCTGCGGGACAAGCTCATGGAGTTCCAGAGCAAGGGGGTCCGGTACAAGGACTCCATCCAGCGCTACAAGGGCCTCGGCGAGATGGACGCCGACCAGCTGGCCGAGACCACGATGGACCCGCGTCACCGCACCCTGCGGCGGATCAACCTCTCCGACCTCGAAGCGGCCGAGCGGGTGTTCGACCTGCTCATGGGGAACGACGTGGCGCCCCGCAAGGAGTTCATCTCCAGCTCGGCGGCGACGCTGGACCGCTCGCGGATCGACGCGTAGCGGCCGGCGCCGGGCCGGGCGGAACGCCGGGCGGGGCGGAACGCCGGGCGGGGCCGACCCCGCCCGGCGTTCCGGTCGCCCCCGGTCGCCCCCGGCCGCAAGGGGGCAGGGGTTCCACCCGTGGGTGGAGAGCACGGTTCGCAGAGATCCACCCGTGATCCACCCGGAGTCCGATCTGCGGACCCGCGCCTTTCCGTAGCGTCGAAGGCGTCGGCGGCATCCGCTGTCGGCGGCCCCTTCCCGCTCACGGAGGCTGAGATGCCCGGGCTCGTCAACGCTTCGCTGATCGCTCTCGCCGCCCCCCGGCCCGGCCGCTCCACCACCCCGCCCGTTCGCTCAGCCGTCCTGATGTGGTGGGCGCGGCCCCTGGAGCCGGTCCCCGTCCCGGCCCCGGCGTACGGCGACATCGCGTCCCGGCCCCGGTCGAAGGAGCGCGTGTGATGCGGGAAGCCTTTCTGCGCTGGCCCTCCCGGGAGGCGCTCGGCCATGAGGGGATCCCGAGGCCGAGGCGTCTGCTCGCCTGGGCCGTACGACTTCTGGCGGCGGGTGTCCTGCTCTGGAGCGCTTTCCACGATGATCGTGTCCATGGCTGGACGGTGGTGGCCGGGGCCGGCGGGGTCCTCCTGGCCGCCGTGCTGGCTTGGGCGTTCTGCCGTCTGACCGTCGAGCACCGGCTGTGGCCGTCCGTGAGCCTCTTGCTTCTGCTGCTGGGACTGGCCGCCTGCGCCCATGCCCTGGGTTTCGAGACGCCGGCCGCCGTCGTGTGGTGCGGGTCCGCCGTCGCGGCTCTGGAGCGGCTGCCCCTGGCGGCCGCCCTTCCGGCGGCGGGTGCGGGCTTCACCGCGTTCGCCCTGGCCGGCGACGGCGGATGGCGGAGCGCAGCCGCCACGACCGGGGGCCTGGCCCTCGCCGGGTACGTCCTCCGCCTGGACGCGGAGGCCCGGGGCGGTGCCCAGCGGCTGTTGGCCCAGGAGAGAGCCGCGCGGGCCGCGGAGGCGGAGTCGGCCGCGCTGGCCGAACGGGCCCGCATCGCCCGGGAGATCCACGACGTCCTGGCGCACAGCCTCTCGGCGCAACTCGTGCACCTGGAGGCGGCCCGTCTGCTGATCGAGCGCGGCGCGGACCGCGACCGGATCCTCGAGCGGGTGGTCGCGGCGCGCGGGATGGCCCGCGACGGCCTCGACGAGACACGGCAGGCGCTCTCCGCCTTGCGGGGTGAGCTGACTCCCCTGGAGGAGTTCCTGACCGGGCTGGTGCGGGCGACCGCCGGTGCGGAGATCACCGTGGCGGGGGAGCGCAGACCGCTGCCGGCCGAAGCGTCACAGGCCGTGCGTAGGGTCGCCCAGGAGGCCCTGACCAACGTGCTCAAGCACGCGCCCGGGGCCGGAGTGCGCCTGCGCCTCGACTACGGGCCGGACCACGTGGCCCTGCACGTCCAGGACTCGGGGGGCGCGCCGGGCGAACTCGCCGGAGCGGGAGGCGGGTACGGTCTGCCGGGGATGCGGGAGCGCGCCGAGCTGTTGGGAGGTTCGCTCGAGGCCGGGCCGGGTGAGGAGGGGTTCGTGGTGACGCTGAAGGTGCCGGTATGACCGGGGAGTCGGGGACGGAGCCCGCCCGGGTCGTGGTGGCGGACGACCAGACCGTCGTGCGGGAAGACATCGTGATGCTGCTCGGACTGCTGCCGGGGATCGAGGTCGTGGGCGCCGCCCGGGACGGCGAGGAGGCGGTGCGGCTCGTCGCCGAACTCGCCCCGGACGTGGTGCTCATGGACCTGCGGATGCCCCGCTGCGACGGAGCCGAGGCGACCCGGCGCATCCGTGCCGAGCATCCCGGCACCCAGGTCGTGGTGCTCACGACCTTCGGCGACGACGAGTCCTTGTTCCCCGCACTCAGAGCGGGCGCACGGGGTTACCTGACCAAGGACGCGGGCGGCGACGAGATCCTGCGGGCCGTGCGGAGCGTACTGTCCGGGGACGCGGGACTGTCGCCGAGTGTCCAACTGCGGCTGCTGGAGCATCTCTCGGCACCCGAGCCGGAACCGAGGCCGTCCGTCGGACCGCCCGACGGGCTGACCGCGCGGGAGACCGAGGTGCTCGTCCTGATCGCGGAAGGGCTCAGCAACCAGGAGATCGCCCGCCGGCTGCACGTGTCCACGGCGACCGTGAAGACCCACATCAACAACATGTTCACCAAGACCGGGCTCAAGGACCGTGCGCAAGCGGTGCGTTACGCGTTCAGGAAGGGCCTGGTGCGACCACCGACGGGGTAAACGGGGCTTTTCGTCACCTGATGGGGTGAAGTGGGAAGGGAAGAAGAGTCGGGGATCTTCCCGTTCTGTCCATCCTTGGGCATGCAGTCAAGCGATGGCCGTGCCCGCGGCGGCGAGCAGGGTTCCGAGAGTTCGGGCGACCGATGGCAAGGCGCGGGTCTGGCATCCGCCGAGGCACCCGAGGACGTGCGGTACGGCGACCCCTGGTACGACGCGCTGGCCTCCGGCTGGGGTGAGTCGGGCACCATGAGCCCGCCCGCGGTCGAGATTCCGGCAGCCCGTCGACAGCGTACGGACGGGGCCGCCGCGGCGGCGCTCGTGTACGTCGAGGTGCAGCGCAGCGACGCGTTCCAGCAGGTCCGCAGCCGGTACCGGCGGTTCGTGGTCCCCGCGGTCATCGGATTCTTCCTCTGGTACGTCGCCTATGTCGTGGCGGCGACGACCGTGCCCGAAATCATGGCCCGTCCCGTGTGGGGCGCGGTGAACGTGGCACTGGTGGCGGGCCTCGGACAGTTCCTCAGCACGTTCCTGCTCACCTGGGCCTACTCCCGGCACGCGCGGCTGCGCAGGGACCGTGCGGCTCTCGAACTGCGCTGGGACACCCAGCAACTGACGCGTGAGGCGCGAGGTGGTGCGGCGTGACCGGTGACCACCAGACGCTGGCGTTGCTGCTGTTCAGTGTCTTCGTCGCGATCACCCTGGGCATCACGACGTGGGTGAGCCGCAGCCGGCACGGCTCGGCGGAGGAGTTCTACGCGGGCGGGCGGCTGTTCTCGCCCATGGAGAACGGCTTTGCCATCGCGGGCGACTACATGTCGGCGGCGTCCTTCCTGGGCATCTCGGGGCTCATCTCCCTCTTCGGCTACGACGGACTGCTGTACTCGGTGGGCTTCCTCGTGGCCTGGCTCGTCGTGCTGTTCCTCGTGGCCGAACTGGTGCGCAACTGCGGGCGCTTCACGCTCGCCGACGTCATCGCCGCGCGGATGAGCGAACGCCCGGTGCGGATCGCGTCGGGGACGGCCTCGGTCACCGTGTCGGTCCTCTACCTGGTGGCGCAGATGGTGGGTGCGGGCAGCCTGGTGGCGCTCCTGCTCGGCGGCACGGGCGAGGCCGCCCGGGCGTGGGCGGTGATCGGGGTCGGCGCGCTCATGGTGATCTACGTGTCGCTGGGAGGGATGCGGGCCACCACATGGATCCAGATCGTGAAGGCGGTCCTGCTGCTCGGCGGCACGATCGTGCTCACCGTGCTCGTCCTGGTGCGCTTCCACGGCGATTTCGACCGGCTGCTGCGCACGGCGGCCGAGCGCAGCGGGCACGGGGCCGCGTTCCTGGCGCCCGGCCTGAAGTACGGCGGGGACTGGATCGCACGCTTCGACTTCATGAGCCTCGGGCTCGCCCTGGTACTGGGGACGGCGGGCCTGCCGCACATCCTGTCCCGCTTCTACACCGTGCCGACGGCGCGGGCCGCCCGGCGTTCCGTCGTCTGGTCGATCGGGCTCATCGGCGGCTTCTACCTGATGACGATCGTCCTCGGCTTCGGCGCGGCGGCGATCGTCGGTCCGGACGCCGTACGCGGCTCCCACGCCTCCGGCAACACCGCGGTACCGCTCCTCGCCCTCGACCTGGGCGGCGGAGCCGGTTCCACGGGCGGGACGGTGCTGTTCGCGATCGTGGCGGCCGTCGCCTTCGCCACGATCCTCGCCGTGGTCGCGGGGATCACGCTCGCCTCCTCGGCGTCGGTGGCCCACGACCTGTACGCCTCCCTGCGACGCAGGCACGTCGCACCGCGCAGCGAGGTGACGGTGGCCCGGATCGCCGCCGTCGGCATCGGTGCGATCGCGATCGGCCTCGGTCTGCTGGTCCGCGATCTCAACGTCGCGTTCCTGGTGGGACTCGCCTTCGCCGTCGCGGCGTCGGCCAATCTGCCGGTCCTGCTGTACTCGCTGTTCTGGCGGGGCTTCACCACCCGCGGTGCCGTCTGGGCGGTCTACGGCGGGCTGGTTCCGTCCCTGGTGCTAGTCGTGCTGTCGCCCGTGGTCTCGGGCAGCCCCCAGGCGCTCTTCCCGGACGTCGACTTCCAGGTCTTCCCGCTGGAGAACCCCGGGCTGGTCTCGATCCCGCTGGGCTTCCTCGCCGGCTGGCTCGGCACGGCCACCTCGGCCGAGGCGCCGGACGAGGCCAAGCACGCGGAGACCGAGGTCCGGTCGCTGACGGGCGCGGGGGCCGTCTGAGGTCGTGTCCCGACCGCCGCCGTCCTGGAGGAGAGGAACCTCAGGGACTCGTCCGTGCTCCGCGGACCGCTTCCTCAGGCGCGGGTCGCCCACACGTAACGGTGTTCCGGACGGCCCGCGTCGCCGTATTTCAGGGTGAGCCGGGCCCTTCCGGTGCGCTCCAGGAGCTTCAGGTAACGCTGGGCGGTCTGGCGGCTCACCCCGGTGCGCTCGGCGATCTCCAGGGCGGACAGGGGGCCCTCGGCGTTCATCAGGGACTGGCGCACGAGTTCCGCCGTGGTGGGGGAGTGTCCCTTCGGCAGCCCCGGTTCCGAGGGCGCGGACAGGGCGCCGAAGATGCGGTCGACGTCGGCCTGTTCGGCCTCGACACGGCTGTCGAGCGTGCGGCGCAGCTCCGCGTACGCCTCCAGCTTGCCGCGCAGACCCGCGAAGTTGAACGGCTTGACCAGGTACTGCAGGGCGCCTTGCCGCATCGCCGCCTGCACCGTCGTGACGTCCCGAGCGGCCGTGACCATGATCACGTCGGTCTGGTGGCCCTGCCCGCGTATGTTCCGGACGACCTCCAGACCCGTCCCGTCGGGGAGGTGGTGGTCGAGCAGGATCAGGTCGAGACGCGGCAACCGTTCCACCAGGCGGAGCGCTTCGGCCGCGCTGTGCGCCACGCCGGCGACGCGGAAGCCCGGCACCTTCTCGACGTAGGCCGCGTTGACCCGGGCGACCCCGGTGTCGTCGTCCACGACCAGGACCTCGATCATCGTGCCTCCTTCTCGGCGGTGCTCCGCGCGGACGCGGTCGGGGTGGGTTCCGGGTCGGCCCCGGTCAGCGCCTCGGGCAGCACGACGGTGAACTCGGCGCCCCCGCCGTGCGCGTCGCTCACGGACGCGCGCCCGCCCTGCCGTTCGGCGAGCCTGCGCACCAGGGGGAGACCGATGCCGCGCTTGCCGTGGGCCGGCGGCTCCTTCGTGGACCAGCCCTCCGTGAAGATCACCTCGTGTTGTTCGGCCGGTACCCCCGGTCCCGTGTCCCGTACGCGCAGAACGGCGGTGCGGCCCTCGGCGCGCAACTCGACCTCCACGCGCGCGTGAGGGGCGCCCGCCACGGCGTCCAGGGCGTTGTCCACCAGATTGCCCATGACCGTCACCAGCCCGCGCGGGTCGACCAGCCGGTCGGGCAGCCGGGTGTCGTCCGAGAGCCGCAGCGCCACGCCGCGTTCGGCCGCGACGGCCGCCTTGCCGACCAGCAGGGCGGCGAGCAGCGGGTCCTCGATCCTCTCCGTCACCTGCTCGGCCGTCGCCCGGTGGTCTCCCACCACTTCGCCGACGAAGTCCACGGCGTCGTCGTACATCTCCAGTTCGAGCAGTCCCAGGAGCGTGTGCATGCGATTGGCGTGCTCGTGGTCCTGGGCCCGCAGGGCGTCGATCAGCCCGTGCGTGGAGTCGAGTTCCCGGCCCAGCTGCTCCAGCTCGGTGCGGTCGCGCAGGGTGGCCACGGCGCCGCCGTCGTCGGTGGGCATCCGGTTGACGACCAGCACGCGCTGCCCGCGGACGGCGATCAGATCCGTGCCGGTCACCCGGCCGGCCAGCACGTCGGACGTACGGCCCCCGCCCAGCGCTTCGTCCGGTGACCGGCCCACCGCCTCGTCCCCGATGCCCAGGAGACGCTGCGCCTCGTCGTTCAGCAGGCGGACGCGGCCGGCCCGGTCCAGCGCCACGACGCCCTCCCGGATGCCGTGCAGCATCGCCTCGCGTTCCGCGAGCAGCGCCGAGATGTCGGAGAACGCCAGGTCCCGGGTCTGTCGCTGGACCCGCCGTGAGATCAGCCAGGCGGCCAGCGCCCCCACGGCGAGCGCGCCTCCCGCGTAGGCGAACAGCCCCGGGATGGCGTGGATCAGCCGGGCGCGCACGCTGTCGTACTCGATGCCGACCGAGACCGCCCCGACGATCCGGCCCGTGCTGTCGCGCAGGGGTACCTTGCCGCGGGCCGAGCGGCCCAGGGTGCCGTCGTCGATCTCCATGACCTCCCGGCCGGCCAGGGCCTCGCCGGGGTCCGTCGAGACGTGGCCGCCGACCTCCCGTGGCTCGGGGTGGGACCAGCGGACGCCCCGCGGGTCCATCACCACCACGTACTCGGCTCCGCTCGCCGCGCGGATCCGCTCCGCCTCACGCTGCACCGGGCCGTCGGCCGACGGCCGTGTGCGCCGCAGGTCCTCGGCGATCCGGGGCGCGGCCGCGGTGGTCTGCGCGATGGCGAGCGCGCGGCGCATGGCCTGGTCGTCCAGCTGCTGGCCGAGCGGTGCCAGGAACAGGCCGGTCGCGAGCACGGCGACTCCCGCGGCGATCGCCAGTTGCATGAGCAGGATCTGCGAGAAGACGCGCCGGGGCATGCCGAGGCGCAGGCGACGGACGGGAGGAGCGGAGCTCATGCCCACGACGGTACGCGGGCGGCCCCGCGGAGCCGTAGGGGTGTGTGGTGTGGATCTCTTGATCGACTCAAGAGGAAACGGTTCGGCGGTCGGCTCGCGCGGTGAGCGGCCGACCCGGTCCGGACCGGGTCGCTCAGCCGACCAGCGCCGCGGGCCTCAGTTCGCGCACCGCCACCACGTCCATCCGCGCGGGTGACCCCAGGACCGCCGCCCCGCAGCTCTCCGGACGGGGCGGCAGGGACGCGCCCTGGGCCACGACGACCCGCCAGCGCCGCCCGTCGACGTGGGCGACGGTCACCTCCCAGCGCGGTGCCTCGCCCTGCGTGCGCACGACGGTAAGGGCCTCGGACGCGTCCTCGCCGGTCGCCCTCCGCACGGCCAGCTCCGCCGCCTGGGCGGGCCGTTCCCAGGCGGAGCTCCCGCGGCAGCCGTCCGTGACGACGCGGCCCTCCCGGACGCCCCGCAGCACCTCTTGGACGGAGTGGGCCCGAGCGCGACCGTAGGCGTAGCCGTACGGCAGGACGAGCACGGTCGGCGAGAACCGGTGACCGCCCAGATGGGTGACCTCCCAGACGCCGTCCACGCCCGACGCGGCGAGTTCGGCGGCGAGGGGGCGGCCGAGCAGGGCACAGCAGCGGTCGCGCTTGCCGTTGGTGCAGACGAGGGCGAGGGGGGCGCCGGTGTGCGGGGTGCCGCCGAGCGCGGTGCCGAAGGTCCGGTGGTCGCCCCGGCCGAGCGCGCCGAGGTCGAGGTCCAGCAGGCGGCCCGGGTCGTCGGTGGTGGCCCCGTGCAGCCACACCCCGCCGGGCACGGTGTGGGCCGCGTACACCCGGCGCGGGGGAGGAGTGCCGAGATCGGCGTGGGGTCCGGGGCGGCGGATGAGCGCGACGCGTACGCCGGTGCCCTGCGCGGCGTCCTCCAGGGCACGGCCCAGCGCGGGGTCCAGGTGGCTCGACGTGAGCGCCTCGGCACCCCAGGGGCCGGGCTGTTCCAGCAGCAGCCAGGTCGTCGCCGTGGCCGCGGTCCCCGGCATGGGCTCGTCGAGGTCCCGCGAGACGGTCGTGCACGTACTCACAGAGGTGAGCCTAACCTGACTTGGTGTCCGGTGACCTCCGGTGGGGCGCGTGTCCGGTGACGCGGCACGCGCGCACGGGCCGCGGCACGCGCGCACGGGCCGCGGCACCGGACACGCGCGTGCCGCACGGGTTCCGCCGCCGCGTCGTGGCCGCTCGGCGCGGCGGCGGGCCCGGGCCGTGTCCGCGGAGTCCCTTCCTCGGAGGGGCCACCCCAGCCCCGTGACGCCTGGCGCGCCTTCCCGCCGCACCGGGCGGAGTCCCCGGTGTGTCCCGTACGAGGGCCTTCGCCCGGCACGCGCAGAGCACGCACCGGACGTAGCGGGGCCCGCCCTCCGGGCGGACGACGGGACGTCGCGGACCGGCCTACGCGGGGAGCGGTCGGGGAGGCTCCGGGCCCACGTAGAGACCGCTCGGACGCATGCGCAGGGGGCGTTCGCCGTACTCCTCCAGGGCGTGCGCGATCCAGCCCGCCGTCCGGGCGACGGCGAAGACGGTCTCGCCGGCCGACGCCTCCATGCCGCAGGAGGCCGTCAGGACCGCCAGCGCGAGGTCGACGTTGGCGTGCAGCGGTGTGTGACGGGCGGTCGTGTCCACGATGTCGCGGGCGGCGGCCAGGGCCGGCGCCGCCTCGGGGATCTCTGCCAGCAGGCCGAAGAGGACGCGCGCGCGGGGGTCCTCCCGTGCGTACAGCCGGTGTCCCAGGCCGGGGATGCGGCGGCCGGCCCGCAGCTCCTCCGCGATCACGGGGCCCGCCGCTCCCCGGTCGAGCACATCGAGCACCAGCCGGTGCGCGAGTCCGCTCGCCGCGCCGTGCAGAGGGCCCTCGATCACTCCGAGCCCCGCGGTGACGGCCGCGTACGCGTGCGCGCGGGCGCCGGCCGCGACCCGCACCGCGAGCGTCGACGCGGCCAGGTCGTGGTCGACGAGCAGGGCGAGCGCGGTGTCCAGGACGTGCAGGGCCGCCTCCGTCGCGGGCCGCCGGCTGAGCCGCCCCCACAGCCGCTGGGCCAGCGGACCGCCGTCCCGGTGAGTGGTCGTTCTCGGCGGCAGGGCGGCCACGAGGGTCGGGATGAGACCGCGGGCGGCGCCGAGCACCGCGTCCTCGGACAGGTCGAAGCGGAGCGGGTCCGCCACCGAGGCCGCGATCGCCGCGACGCGCAGGCGGTCGGTGGGGCCGGCGTGTTCGGGCAGGGCGCCGACCGCGCGGCGGGCGGCCTCAACGGAGGCCCGGGACGCGGTGAAGGCGGCGCCGTGCCGCATGCGGCCGGTCCAGAGCCATTCGGCGACCTCTTCGTACGAGTGCCGGGTGGCCAGCTCGGTCGCGTCGACGCCTCGGTAGTAGTACCGGTCCTCGCGGATGAGGGTGAGGTGGGTGCGTACGGGCTGTTCGGCGCCCGCGCCCGGACTCCCGTCGCTCTCCCGCCTGTTGCGCCGCGCGAGCGCCTCGACCTCCCGGGCGTCGAAGGTGCTGCCCCGGCCGCCGGGCGCGCGCCGGCTGTCCAGCTGGCCGCGGCTGACGTAGGCGTACACGGTCTCGGGCTTCACGCCGAGCAGCTCGGCGGTCTCCTTGGTGGTCAGCCGTCGTTCCGGACGGCCGGGGCCGGGTTCCTGATCGTGCATGAGAGCACCGTATCGACAGGAAGCATAGGTTGATTAAATCAATATTGACACTCTACTAATCAATCATGGACAGTCGAATCAAGTTCAAGGAGGAGACCATGTCCGTCAACAGGTACGCAGCCCCGTCCGTCGAGGTGCCGCGGGGACTCGCCGGGGTCGTCGTCGCCGACACCGAGGTCGGTGACGTCCGAGGGCGTGAGGGCTTCTACCACTACCGGCAGTACTCGGCCGTCGACCTCGCCCGCAGTCGCCCGTTCGAGGACGTCTGGCACCTCCTCGTCCACGGCCACCTGCCGGACGCGGACGGCGCGGCGGCCTTCGCCGCGCGGACCGCCGCTCTGCGCAGGCTCCCCGACCGGGTGGCGGCCGCCCTGCCGGCCGTCGCGGCGGTGGGCGGCGGCCCGCTCGCCGGCCTGCGGACGGCCCTGTCGCTGCTGGGCGCCGCGAAGGGTTTCCGGCCGGTGTACGACATCGACGCCGGCCTGCGCAGGGAGGACACCCTCGCCGCGGCGGCCGCCGTGCCCACCCTGCTCACCGCGCTTCACCGGCTGGGAAAGGGCCTCGAGCCCGTCGAGCCGCGCGACGACCTCTCGTACGCGGCGAACTACCTGTACATGCTGACGGGTGCCGAGCCGGAGCCGGAACGGACGCGTGCCGTCGAGCAGTACTTGATCTCCACCGTCGACCACGGTTTCAACGCGTCCACCTTCACCGCCCGGGTCGTCGCCTCGACGGGCGCGGACGTGGCCGCCTGCCTGGTCGCCGCCGTGGGCGCGCTGTCGGGCCCCCTGCACGGCGGCGCCCCCAGCCGCGCGCTGGACACCCTGGACGCGATCGGCACTCCCGACCGCATCGACCCGTGGATCCGCGAGCGGGTTCTCGCCGGTGATCGCATCATGGGTTTCGGACACGCCGTCTACCGGACCGAGGACCCGCGGTCGCGCATGCTCCGCGAGATCGCCCAGGGCTTCGGAGGGCCGCGCGTGGACTTCGCCCTGCGGGTCGAGCGCCAGGTCGAGGCGATCCTCGCCGAGCTGAAGCCGGGCCGGGAACTGCACACGAACGTGGAGTTCTACGCGGGCGTGGTCATGGAGCTGTGCGGCGTGCCCCGCGAGATGTTCACCCCCACCTTCGCGGCGGCCCGTGTCGTGGGCTGGAGCGCCAACATCCTGGAACAGGCGGAGGACAAGAAGATCATCCGGCCCGCCGCCCGGTACGTGGGACCTCGGGCGCCCGTCCCGGTGTCGGCGGCCTGAGCCGGAGCGCGGCCGCCCCCGCGGGCGACCGGTCCGCGGGCGACCGCCCTCGAGGCGGCCGGGGAACGCGTGTGGCCTGGTGCCGTTCCGGCGCCAGGCCTCATCGGTGGTGATCGAGCAGGCACGGGGTGCCGGGCTGCTCGTGGGGTGACCGCCGGCTCGCCGATCGGTGGCGCGCGGCCGGGGTGCGGGCGACGGGAGGGGTCTTCGGGTGGACGCGTGCCCGGGCGGTGGGGTCAGGCGTCGGGGATGTCCGCCTTGGCGCGGATCAGGGTCTCCCTGCTCACGACGACGATGCGTTCGTAGTCGGCGCGTGCGGCGTCCGCGGGCAGTTCACCGTCCAGCGCCTCGGTGGCCTCGGTGCCGATGACGGCGAAGTTTCCGTCACTGAGTTCGAACACGTCGGGGCAGGTCGATCCGGAGGAACTGCCACGGGCGCTGGGGGGCACACCGATGCGGCGCACGATCTTCAAAGCTACCGGTCCTTATGAACGATCAACTCGACGGAGTGGTGGACGCCACACGCTACTGGTGCCGGAGAGGCTCCTGCGCCGCATGGCCGAAAAACACTCCTGTCGTGTCACCGGTTCCCCTGCGTTGACCGGCAGGGCGCTCGACGTCAGTCGGCGGGAGGGGTGCCGACGACCCACCATTCGTCCGTGTCGGCTTCGTCGAGGTCTTGGACGAGGCGGTCGACCATGCGGCCCACGCGCGCCTCCTCCGACGTCTCGCTGAGGGAGGCGCGCATGTGCCTCGCCGCCTCCCAGTACTCGCGGAAGACCGGACTCTGGAAGAACTCCCGCAGGGCCGCGTAGAGCTCGTCGCGGTCCACCAGCCCCGCCCGGTAGACGTGGTAGAGGTTGACGTACCAGGCGTTGGCGTAGAAGAACTGGCGGCGCCTCTCCGCCGGGATGTCCTTGTCGTACGTGTCGATGACCTCGGCCAGGGACGGGTCGTCGATCGCCCTGGTCAGCAACTCCCAGTGCATGCGCTGCTGGTGCGCCAGGGACTCGCGCCGGATCGCCAGTTCCTCCAGCTCCAGCCGGCGCGTGTGCAGACGGGCCTTCTCCGCGCGCCGCCGGCGTACGGCCAACGTCAGCCCGGCCGTGGCGACCACAACCCCTGTCGCCGCGGAGGCGAACCTCCCCGCGATCTTCTTTCGTGTGACCATGTCAACCCCCGAATCAGGCGGCCGCCCGCCGGTCGTCGGGTGCGGGCCGGCTGACGGGGACCGGCGAGCGATGGGCGGCGCTTGCCATCTCCAGGGTGCCGAGCGGCTCTGACCGGCGGGGGAGGCGGAGAGGAGGCGCACGGAGGGAAGCGAGGGTCGCACACTCCGGCGCCTTGCCCAACGTCTGCCTCGCGGCCACTGCCGACCATCGTTCACTTCGCGGTGATTCTTCCGGCTCGTATCCTGGCTGCGCATTCCATCCCCGACCGTGCGCCGGGCCGTGAGCCGGTGCACGCGTAGGTGTCAGAGAGGTCGCACGTTGACGCAGAGCCGCACTCCGCAGCAGATCCCGGTCGTCGTACTCGCCGGATTCCTGGGTTCGGGCAAGACGACACTGCTCAACCACCTCCTCCACCGCGGCGGAGGCAGCCGTATCGGCGCGATCGTGAACGACTTCGGTTCCATCGAGATCGACGCCATGGCCGTGGCGGGCGCCCTCGGCGACTCGACCGTCTCCCTCGGCAACGGCTGCCTGTGCTGTGCCGTCGACGCCGGTGAGCTGGACGGCTACCTCGAACGCCTCGCGCACCCCTCGACCGGCATCGACGTCATCGTCATCGAGGCCAGCGGGCTCGCCGAGCCGGGGGAACTGGTCCGGATGGTCCTCGCCAGCGAGCATCCGGGAATCGTGTACGGCGGCCTCGTCGAGGTCGTCGACGCCGCCGAGTTCGACGAGACCCGCACCCGGCATCCGGAGATCGACCGCCACCTCGCCCTCGCCGACCTCGTCGTGGTCAACAAGCTCGACCGGGCGCCCGACGCCGCCCGCGTCCTGGACCTCGTCCGCTCCCTCGCCGGCCGGACCGCCGTCGTCCCCGCGACCTACGGCCGTGTCGACCCCGAGTTCCTCTTCGACTGCCGGCCGAACGAGGAGCGGGTGGGGCAGCTCTCCTTCGACGACCTGCCCCGGCGGGACGGCGACGCCCACGACCGGCAGGACGGCTCCGACGGGCCGGAAGGCCACGGCGATCACACCGGCCACCCGCACGCCGCCTACGACAGCGTGTCCTTCGCCTCCGAGGTCCCGTTGGACCCGCGCCGGCTGATGCCGTTCCTCGACAGCCGTCCCGAAGGGCTGTACCGCATCAAGGGGTACGTCGACTTCGGGCCGCACGACCCCGCCAACCGCTATGCCGTACACGCCGTCGGGCGCTTCCTGCGCTTCTACCCGGAGCCCTGGGGCCCCGCCGAGGAACGCCGCACCCAGCTCGTCCTCATCGGTTCCGGCATCGACGCCGCCACCCTCGCCAAGGAACTGCGGGCCTGTGAGAACGACGCCCCGCACGCCGACGAACGCGGCATGTGGGGCGTCCTCCGCTACGTCCGGGACCCCGACGACGAAGCGGCCGAGGAGGCTCAGGGCCTCCCATAGGGATCGTGCCGGGGACCGGCACGATCCGAACGGAGGACCCTAGACGGGGCCCGCCACGACCGACACCGGCTTGCCCAGCGACACGCCCGAGCCGTCCCGGCGCGGGTCGATCTCCGGCAGGTCGACCGGTGTGCCGTTCTTCTGGGCGGCCCGTGCCGGGACGGTGCCCGCCCAGGCCAGGGACAGGCAGTCCTCGCCCTTCAGGAACCGCTGGCAGCGGACGCCTCCGGTCGCCCGCCCCTTGCGCGGGTACTGGTCGAACGGGGTCAGCTTGGCCGTCGTCTGGACGGAGTCGTCCAGGGTGCCGCGCGAACCCGCGACCGTGAAGACCATCGCGTCGGCCGCCGGGTCCACGGCCGCGAAGGCGATCACCTTCGCGCCGTCCGTGAGCTTGATGCCCGCCATCCCACCGGCCGGCCGGCCCTGCGGGCGGACCTGCGAGGCCTGGTAGCGCAGCAACTGGGCGTCGTCCGTGATGAAGACCAGGTCCTCCTCCCCGGTGCGCAGCTCCACCGCACCGACGATCCGGTCGCCCTCCTTGAGGGTGATGACCTCCAGCTCGTCCTTGTTGCCCGGGTAGTCGGGCACCACGCGCTTGACGACGCCCTGCTCCGTGCCGAGCGCGATACCGGGGGAGGACTCGTCGAGCGTGGTCAGGCAGACCACCGTCTCGTCGGCCTCCAGCGAGACGAACTCCGCCAGCGGCGCGCCACCCGAGAGGTTCGGCGCGGACGCCGTGTCCGGCAGCTGCGGCAGGTCGACGACGTTGATGCGCAGCAGCCGTCCCGTCGAGGTGACCGTGCCGATCTCCCCGCGCGCGGTGGCCGGCACGGCCGACACGATCACGTCGTGCTTGGTCCGCCGGGCGTCGGTGTCCTGCCCGAAGGGCTCGGCGTTCGCCGTACGGGCCAGCAGGCCCGTCGAGGAGAGCAGCACGCGGCACGGGTCGTCGGCGACCTGGAGCGGCACGGCGGAGGCCGGCGTGCCCGCCGACTCCAGCAGGACCGTACGGCGCTCGGTGCCGAACTTCTTGGACACCACGGCCAGTTCGGCCGAGACCAGCTTGCGCAGCTCCGCGTCCGACTCCAGGATCCGGGTCAGCTCGGCGATCTCCTCGTTGAGCTTCTCCTGCTCCGCCTCCAGCTCGATGCGGTCGAACCGGGTCAGCCGGCGCAGCGGCGTGTCGAGGATGTACTGCGTCTGGATCTCCGACAGGGAGAAACGCTCGATCAGGCGCTCCTTGGCCTGCGCGCTGTTGTCGCTGGAGCGGATCAGCCGGATGACCTCGTCGATGTCGACGAGTGCCGTGAGCAGGCCCTCGACCAGGTGCAGGCGGTCGAGGCGCTTGGTCCGGCGGAACTCGCTGCGCCGCCGGACGACCTCGAAGCGGTGGTCGAGATAGACCTCGAGCAGCTCCTTCAGCCCCAGCGTGAGCGGCTGGCCGTCCACCAGCGCCACGTTGTTGATGCCGAAGGACTCCTCCATGGGCGTCAGCTTGTACAGCTGCTCCAGGACCGCCTCCGGCACGAAGCCGTTCTTGATCTCGATGACCAGGCGCAGTCCGTGCTCACGGTCGGTGAGGTCCTTGACGTCGGCGATGCCCTGGATCTTCTTCGAGCCGACCAGGTCCTTGATCTTGGCGATGACCTTCTCGGGACCGACGGCGAAGGGCAGCTCGGTGACGACCAGGCCCTTGCGGCGGGCCGTCACGGTCTCCACCGACACCGTGGCGCGGATCTTGAAGGTGCCGCGGCCCGTCTCGTAGGCGTCCCGGATCCCCGAGAGGCCGACGATCCGCCCACCGGTGGGCAGGTCCGGGCCCGGGACGTGCTTCATCAGCGTGTCCAGGTCCGCGTTCGGGAACCGGATCAGGTGGCGGGCGGCCGCGACGACCTCGCCCAGGTTGTGCGGCGGCATGTTCGTGGCCATGCCGACCGCGATGCCCGAGGAGCCGTTGACCAGGAGGTTCGGGAAGGCGGCGGGCAGCGCCGCCGGCTCCCGCTCCTGACCGTCGTAGTTCGGGTTGAAGTCGACCGTGTCCTCGTCGATGGACTCGGTCATCAGGCTCGTCGCCGCGGTCTGACGGCACTCGGTGTACCGCATGGCGGCCGGCGGGTCGTCGTTGCCCAGCGAGCCGAAGTTGCCGTGGCCGTCGACCAGGGGCACGCGCATGGAGAACGGCTGGGCCATGCGCACGAGGGCGTCGTAGATCGACGCGTCGCCGTGCGGGTGCAGCTTGCCCATGACCTCGCCGACGACCCGCGCGCACTTCACGTAGCCGCGGTCGGGGCGCAGGCCCATCTCGTTCATCTGGTAGACGATGCGGCGGTGGACGGGCTTGAGGCCGTCGCGGGCGTCCGGCAGGGCGCGGGAGTAGATGACCGAGTACGCGTACTCGAGGAAGGAGCCCTGCATCTCGTCGACGACGTCGATGTCGAGGATCCGCTCCTCGTACGAGTCGTCGGGCGGCGGGGTCTTCGTGCTGCGGCGGGCCATCGCTGCCGGCTCCTCCTGTTTCCTGGTCGCTCGCCTGCGGGGCGCTCACGTCGGTGTCGACGCGGCGTCCTTCGGCTCACTCTTGCTTGCTGAGGCGTGTGACGGGATCTCCGCGGACCATTGTGGACCGTGGCACCGACAGCGCGTCCCGGGGCCCGGGCGTCGGTGACCGGACCGGCCGGAGAGGCACCTCGTCCACGGCTGTCCGCAGGCTACGCGATCTCGCTCTCGGCGTACGCCGCCCGGGAACTCCACCGCCGCTCCGCACGCTTGCATACAGTGGCAGGACCGACAGGAAAAATCGGCAGGACCGGCAGGAAAAACGCGGTTTCGACGACCGCGTCCGCGATCGGAAGGACGTACATGCCCATGGGTCACACGGCCACAGCCCAGGCAGGCTCCGGGGGCCTGACAGCGACCGAGCACCGCCTGGCCAACGGCCTGCGCGTGGTGCTCTCCGAGGACCACCTGACCCCCGTGGCGGCGGTGTGCCTCTGGTACGACGTGGGTTCGCGCCACGAAGTCAAGGGGCGCACCGGCCTTGCTCACCTCTTCGAGCACCTGATGTTCCAGGGCTCCGCCCAGGTCAAGGGCAACGGCCACTTCGAGCTGGTCCAGGGCGCGGGCGGCTCGCTCAACGGCACGACCAGCTTCGAGCGCACCAACTACTTCGAGACCATGCCCACCCACCAGCTGGAGCTCGCCCTCTGGCTGGAGGCGGACCGCATGGGCTCGCTGCTGACCGCGCTGGACGACGAGTCCATGGAGAACCAGCGCGACGTCGTCAAGAACGAACGCCGCCAGCGCTACGACAACGTCCCCTACGGCACGGCGTTCGAGAAGCTGACCGCCCTCGCCTACCCCGAGGGCCACCCCTACCACCACACGCCGATCGGCTCGATGGCCGACCTGGACGCGGCGACCCTGGAGGACGCGCGCGCGTTCTTCCGCACGTACTACGCGCCCAACAACGCCGTCCTGTCGGTCGTCGGCGACATCGACCCGGAGCGGACGCTCGCCTGGATCGAGAAGTACTTCGGCTCGATCCCCGCCCACGACGGCAAGCCCGCCCCGCGTGACGGCGCGCTGCCGGACGTCATCGGCGAGCAGCTGCGCGAGGTCGTCGAGGAGGAGGTCCCGGCCCGCGCCCTGATGGCCGCCTACCGTCTGCCGCAGGACGGCACACGCGCGTGCGACGCGGTCGACCTGGCGCTCACCGTGCTCGGCGGCGGCGAGTCCTCCCGCCTCTACAACCGTCTGGTCCGCCGCGACCGCACGGCCGTGGCCGCCGGCTTCGGCCTGCTGCGCCTGGCCGGGGCGCCCTCCCTGGGCTGGCTGGACGTCAAGACGTCCGGTGACGTCGAGGTGCCCGTCATCGAGACGGCCATCGACGAGGAGCTCGCCCGGTTCGCCGAGGAAGGCCCCACGGACGAGGAGATGGAGCGCGCCCAGGCCCAGTTGGAGCGCGAGTGGCTGGACCGTCTCGGCACGGTCGCCGGCCGCGCCGACGAACTGTGCCGTTACGCGGTGCTGTTCGGTGACCCGCAGCTCGCCCTGACCGGCGTCCAGCGCGTGCTGGACGTCACGGCGGAAGAGGTCCGGGACATCGCCCGGGCCCGCCTGCGCCCGGACAACCGCGCCGTACTGGTCTACGAGCCCACCGAGCCCGCCGAGAACACCGCCGACGAGGACGAGAACGAGGAGGCGGCCCAGTGACCGAGCTCGCCGCGATGGACTTCCACCCCCAGCCCCGCGAGGGCGAGGCCAGGCCCTGGGCGTTCCCCGCCCCCGAGCGCGGGACGCTCGACAACGGCCTGACCGTCCTGCACTGCCACCGCCCCGGACAGCAGGTCGTCGCGGTCGAGGTCATCCTCGACGCGCCCCTGGACGCCGAACCGGCCGGCCTCGACGGCGTCGCCACGATCATGGCGCGGGCCTTGTCCGAGGGCACCGACAAGCACTCCGCCGAGGAGTTCGCCGCCGAGCTGGAGCGCTGCGGCGCCACCCTCGACGCGCACGCCGACCACCCCGGCGTCCGCCTCAGCCTGGAGGTCCCGGCCTCCCGCCTGGCCAAGGCCCTCGGTCTCGTGGCCGACGCCCTGCGGGCGCCCGCGTTCGCCGACAGCGAGGTCGAACGCCTCGTCCGCAACCGCCTGGACGAGATCCCGCACGAGCTGGCCAACCCCTCCCGGCGCGCCGCCAAGGAGCTCTCCAAGGAGCTGTTCCCGGCGACCGCGCGCATGTCGCGCCCGCGCCAGGGCACCGCGGAGACCGTCGAGAAGATCGACTCCGCTGCCGTGCGCGCCTTCTACGAGAAGCACGTCCGTCCCGCGACGGCCACCGCCGTGGTCGTCGGCGATCTCACCGGGATCGACCTCGACGCGCTCCTGGGCGACACCCTGGGCGCCTGGACGGGCTCCCCGGCCCAGCCGCGTCCGGTGCCGCCGGTGACCGCCGACGACACCGGGCGGGTCGTCATCGTGGACCGCCCCGGCGCCGTCCAGACGCAGCTGCTGATCGGCCGCGTCGGTGCCGACCGGCACGCGCGCGTGTGGCCCGCGCAGGTGCTCGGCACGTACTGCCTGGGCGGCACCCTCACCTCCCGGCTGGACCGCGTCCTGCGCGAGGAGAAGGGCTACACCTACGGCGTGCGCTCCTTCGGGCAGGTCCTCAGGTCCGCGCCGGACGGCTCGGGTGCCGCGATGCTCGCCATCAGCGGCTCGGTCGACACCCCCAACACCGGTCCCGCGCTGGAGGACCTGTGGAAGGTGCTGCGCACGCTCGCCGAGGGCGGTCTGACCGACGCCGAGCGCGACGTCGCCGTGCAGAACCTCGTCGGAGTGGCGCCCCTGAAGTACGAGACGGCCGCCGCCGTGGCGGGCACGCTGGCCGACCAGGTCGAACAGCACCTGCCGGACGACTACCAGGCCACCCTGTACCGGCAGCTCGCCGCGACCGGCACCGTGGAGGCCACCGCGGCGGTCGTGAGCGCCTTCCCGGTGGACCGCCTGGTGACGGTCCTCGTCGGCGACGCGGCCGCGATCAAGGCTCCGGTCGAGGCCCTCGGCATCGGTGAGGTGAAGGTCGTCCCCGCGGAGTAGGAACGCGGAACCGCGGCCGGTGAGGTCGCGCGGGAGCCCTGGTGCACGGGTGTGTCACCAGGGCTCCTCGATGTCCGAATTGGGGGAAGGCTTCCCGTCTGCCCTGTGGCATGCGCTACAAAAGCCGCTTCCTGTTTGGGGATCGACGGCCGCCGCGTCTAGCTTCGACCGGGCTGTTCGTCAGGCAGTGCGCCGCGTCCGCGGCACCGGACAGTCATCGCCGAGTCCCCGTACGGCGCGAGCCAGGGGAGCCGGGGACCCAACCACACAGTCCCTGGGGTGAATCGGACGCCCGCGCGAGCCGCGAGGGGGTCCGTAGGAGACCTTCCTGCTCCGAACCCGTCAGCTAACCCGGTAGGCGAGAGGGAAGGAAAGGACCGCTCAACTTCATGGCGTCCACTTGCGCCACCGGGAAGCACCGTCGTCCCAGCAGGATGAAGCGCACCACCGCCCGCGCGGCGGGCATCGCGGCGCTCACCACCACCGGTGTCATCGGCACCGTCGCCTCCGGCCCCGCCCTCGCCGCGGAGAAGGCGGTCGAGCAGACCGGCCTCGTCCCGGTCGTCACCATCGGCGACGCGCTCGCCGAGCGGATCGACGACCAGGCCGCCGCGCAGAAGCAGGCCGCCGTGGCGGAGGCCGCGCGCAAGGAGGCCGCCGCCCGGGCCGCGGCGAAGGCCGAGGCGGAGCGCGAGGCCCGGGTCCGCGCCGCCCGCGCGGCCGAGCGCGAGCGCCTGAACGCCTTCGTCCCGCCGATCAGCGCCTCCCACGTCTCCACCGGCTACCGGTCCGGCGGTTCGCTGTGGTCCTCCGGCAGCCACACCGGCATCGACTTCCACGCCGCCAGTGGCACCCCCGTGCACGCGGTGGGCCTCGGCACCGTCGTCGAGGCCGGCTGGGGCGGCGCCTACGGCAACCAGGTCGTGATCCGGATGCACGACGGCACGTACACCCAGTACGCCCACCTGTCGTCCATCGCCGTCTCGGTGGGCCAGAAGGTGGTCCCGGGACAGCGCATCGCCCTGTCCGGCGCCACCGGCAACGTCACCGGCCCGCACCTGCACTTCGAGGTCCGCACCGGCGTGGAGTACGGCTCGGACATCGATCCGGCCGCCTACCTCCGCAAGCACGGCGTGAACATCTGACGACGTACGGCGACAGATCGTACGGCCCCGGCCCGCACGGCCGGGGCTTTCGTCGTTTCCGATCCCCCGCCGTCCAAAAAATATCCCTGGATTCCGGCCCGCCATCGGAAATTCCCGCTGATTGCAATAGAGTCACGGAGCACACGTCAATCGTCGACGTTTCACGGGGATTAAGGCGGAGGTCGGTCATGCGTATTCCGGCGCACTCGGTGTGCACGGCCATCCGGGACGACATCGTCGCGGGTGTCTACGAGCGCGGCGGCCGCCTCACCGAGGAACTCCTCGCGCGCCGCTACGGCGTCTCGCGCGTCCCCGTCCGGGAGGCGCTGCGCACGCTGGAGGCGGAGGGCTTCGTCGTGACGCGGCGGCACGCGGGCGCGTGCGTCGCCGAACCGACCGAGCAGGAGGCCGCCGACCTGCTGGAGATGCGCATGCTCCTGGAGCCGCTCGGCGCCGCCCGGGCCGCCCAACGGCGCACCGAGGCGCACCTCAAGGTGCTGCGCGGCCTCGTCCGGCTGGGGCAGGAGCGCGCCAGGCGCGGCAGCAGCGAGGACCTGCGCTCCCTGGGGGGCTGGTTCCACGAGACCCTCGCGCAGGCCTCCGGCAGCCACGCCCTCACCTCGACGCTCACCCAGCTGCGCCACAAGATCTCCTGGATGTACACGGTGGACGCGCCGGCCGCCCCGGTGGAGTCGTGGGCCGAACACGGCGCGATCGTGGACGCGGTGGCGCGCGGCGACGGAGAGCGCGCGCGGACGGTGACGGCGCTGCACGCCGAGCGCTCGGCCTCCGCGCACCGGCTGCGCTTTCCGGGAGGGGACCGCCAGGACCGTGTGAGGACTTCGCAACACGTCGTCAACATGTCCGGCCTCCGGAATTAACACGAGGGCCGTATACAAAGAAGGTAATTCGGCGGAGAGGCATTTCCGCTGCCTTTTTCCGGCCCGCCCCCGTATTCACGATGGTGCGCCCTTCGCGTGCCCGTCGAATGTTCTCGGGGTGCCCTTCGCGGGTTCCGTGGAATATCCGCCACGCGCATCCGGCGTTTTCCGCCGGGCCCGCCGTGTCCCAAAAACGGCGGAGCCGCGCCGGCCCGGATCGGGCGACGCGGCTCCTGCCCGCTGCGCGCGGCAGCCGGCTCAGACGGTCTCGGGGAGCTCCTCGAGACCCTCGGCGACCAGCTTGGCCAGACGGTCCAGGGCGGCGTCGGCGCCCTCGGCCCCGGAAGCGAGGACGATCTCCTCGCCGCCCTGGGCGCCCAGGCCGAGAACGGCCAGCATGGACGCCGCGTTGACGGGGTTGCCGTCGGCCTTGGCGATCGTCACCGGGATGCCTGTGGCCGTGGCGGCCCGGACGAAGATGGAAGCGGGGCGGGCGTGAAGGCCCTCGGCCCAGCCGACGTTGACGCGGCGCTCAGCCATGTGATGCTGCCCTTCGGTGTTCAGGTTGTCTAGACCAGTGTTCCACACGTGAAGCGTGTGAGGGAGCGGGCTGTGCGCCCCTCCCGGTGTGGGTGCCGGATCGCGGCCTCGATCCGGCAGCCGTCCTTCCACAGACTGCCTCGCGCCGTTGTCGTACGCGAGCCGTACTCTGGGCCCCATGCAGAGCGCGTCGGACCGCCACGAGTACCCCGCCCACTGGGAAGCCGACGTGGTGCTGCGCGACGGCGGCACCGCGCGCATCCGCCCCATCACCGTCGATGACGCCGAGCGCCTGGTCAGCTTCTACGAGCAGGTGTCGGACGAGTCGAAGTACTACCGCTTCTTCGCGCCCTACCCGCGACTGTCCGCGAAGGACGTCCACCGCTTCACGCACCACGACTTCGTGGACCGGGTGGGACTCGCGGCCACGGTCGGCGGCGAGTTCATCGCCACCGTACGCTATGACCGCATCGGGGCCGACGGGGCGGCCGCCCCGTCGCCGGCCGACGAGGCCGAGGTCGCGTTCCTCGTGCAGGACGCCCACCAGGGCCGCGGTGTCGCCTCAGCCCTCCTCGAACACATCGCGGCCGTCGCGCGTGAGCGCGGCATCCGGCGGTTCGCCGCCGAGGTGCTCCCGGCCAACACCAAGATGATCAAGGTGTTCACGGACGCCGGCTACACCCAGAAGCGCAGCTTCGAGGACGGCGTCGTGCACCTGGAGTTCGGCCTCGAACCCACCGAGCGCTCCCTCGCGGTGCAGCGCGCGCGGGAGCAGCGCGCCGAGGCCCGCTCTGTACGGCGGTTGCTGGTGCCCGGCTCGGTCGCCGTCATCGGCACCGGCCGCACCCCCGGCGGCGTCGGCCGCGGCGTCCTCGGCAATCTCCGGGAGGCCGGCTTCACCGGCGATCTGTACGCCGTGAACAGGGCCTTCCCCGAGGACCTGAAGGAACTCGACGGCGTGCCCGCCCACCGCTCGGTCCGCGACATCGACGGGCACGTCGACCTCGCGGTCGTGGCCGTACCGGCCGACCACGTGCCCGAGGTCGTCGCCGAGTGCGGCGAGCACGGCGTGCAGGGACTCGTCGTCCTGGCCGCCGGGTACGCCGAGAGCGGCCCCGACGGGCTCGAGCGCCAGCGCGAACTCGTGCGGCACGCGCGCGCGTACGGGATGCGGATCATCGGTCCCAACGCCTTCGGGATCATCAACACCTCCTCCCGGGTCCGGCTGAACGCGTCACTGGCCCCGCAGATGCCGCGCCCCGGCCGGATCGGCCTGTTCGCCCAGTCCGGCGCCATCGGCGTCGCCCTGCTCTCCCGGCTGCACCGGCGCGGCGGAGGCGTCACCGGCATCACGGGCGTGTCGACGTTCGTCTCCTCCGGCAACCGCGCGGACGTGTCCGGCAACGACGTCCTCCAGTACTGGTACGACGACCCCGACACCGACGTCGCCCTGATGTACCTGGAGTCCATCGGCAACCCGCGCAAGTTCACCCGACTCGCGCGGCGCACGGCCGCGGCCAAGCCGCTGGTGGTGGTCCAGGGCGCCGGCTCGGCCCCCCAGGGCCACGCCGTACGGGCCACCCGGCTGCCCCGCGCCACGGTGTCCGCCCTGCTCCGGCAGGCGGGGGTGATCCGCGTGGACACCATCACCGAACTGGTCGACGCGGGCCTGCTGCTGGCGCGCCAGCCGCTGCCGCGGGGCCCGCGCGTGGCCATCCTCGGCAACTCGGAGTCCCTGGGGCTGCTCACGTACGACGCGTGCCTCTCCGAGGGCCTGCGCCCCCAGCCGCCGCTGGACCTCACCACACAGGCGTCGGCGGAGGACTTCCACGCCGCGCTGGCGCACGCCCTGGCCGACGAGACGTGCGACGCGGTCGTGGTGACCGCGATCCCCGCCATCGGCGAGGCGTCCCCCGACGACGCGGAGCTGGCGCAGGCGCTGCGCTCGGCCGCGGCCGCCGGCCCCGCCAAGCCGGTCCTCGTGGTGCACGTGGAGCTGGGCGGCCTCGCGGAGGCCCTGTCCGCCGCGACGAGCACCGCCCCACGCGCGCGTACGGCCACGCCGGCCGCCGAGGCCGGGCCGACGGGAACCGGTCGGTCCGGGACACCCCCGACCGGGGCCGCGGGGACCGAGCTGTCCGGGACACCCTCGATCGAGGCCGCGGGAACCGGACCGGCCGTCCCCGGCCCGGCGGCGGCCGTGTCGACGACACCGGCAGGCGCACCCCCCGCTCCCGCCGCCCCGCCCGGCGACCCCGCCGAGCGCGCTCAGACCCCCGAGGACACCCGCCTCATCCCCGCCTACCCCGCCGCGGAACGCGCGGTCCGCGCCCTCGCCGAGGCCGTGAAGTACGCGCAGTGGCGGCGCGAGGCCGCCGACCCCGGCAAGGTGCCCGAGCACGAGGACATCGACGAGAAGGGCGCCGCCGCGCTGATCGGCAGGCTCCTCGCGCGCGGACAGGGCCTCACCCTCGGCACCGACGAGACCCGCGAGCTGCTCGGCCGGTACGGCATCCCGGTCCGCCGGGCCGTCCCCGCCCCCACCCCCGACGAGGCCGCACAGGCCGCCGCCGCCCTCGGCTACCCCGTCGCCCTCAAGGCCACCGCACCCCACCTGCGCCACCGCGCCGACCTGGGCGGCGTCCGCCTCGACCTCGCCGACGAGGAACAACTGCGACGGGCCTACGCCGAGTTGACCGAGCTGTTCGGGGCCCCGCAGGCGCTGCGCCCGGTGGTCCAGGCGATGGCCCCGCGCGGGGTGGACACCGTCGTCCGGGCGGTCATCGACCCGGCGGCCGGAGCCGTACTGTCGTTCGGGCTCGCCGGCGCCGCCTCGCAGCTGCTCGGCGACATGGCGCACCGCCTGATCCCGGTCACCGACCGGGACGCCACCTCCCTGGTCCGGTCGATCCGGACGGCGCCCCTCCTGTTCGGCTGGCGCGGTTCGACGCCCGTCGACACCCCCGTGCTGGAGGAGCTGCTGCTGAGGGTGTCCCGCCTGGTCGACGACCACCCGGAGGTCGTCGCGGTGACGCTGGAGCCGGTCGTCGTCGCCCCGCACGGCCTGAGCGTCCTCGGCGCCTCCGTCCGCCTCGCGCCCCCGCCCGCCCGCGACGACCTCGGCCCGCGCACGCTCCCCGTCTACTGAGGCGGTCGTGACCGGTCCCTCGCAGTCAGCGGGTCCCCGTAGGATGGAGGACATGGCCAAGACCAGTACGACGACCCAGGGGCTGCGTGCGGCGATCGAGCGCAGCGGCTACTACCCGGCCCTCGTGGCCGAGGCGGTGGAGGCCGCAGTGGGCGGCGAGCCCATCCGGTCGTACCTGGTCCACCAGGAAACCACGTTCGACCAGAACGAGGTGCGCCGGCACGTGACCGTGCTGGTCCTCACCGGCAACCGCTTCATCGTCAGCCACACCGACGAGCAGGCCGCCGACTCCACCTCCCCGACGCCGTACGCCACCACGTCCACCGAGTCCGTGAAGCTCGGCCGGATCTCGTCGGTCGTGCTGAGCCGCGTGGTCGCCAACCCCGAGTCGTACAAACCCGGCAGCCTGCCGCGCGAGGTCGTGCTGACCATCGGCTGGGGCGCCGTCTCCCGCATCGACCTGGAGCCCGCGGCCTGCGGCGACCCGAACTGTGACGCCGACCACGGCTACACCGGCAACTCGACGGCGGACGACCTCAGCCTGCGCGTCAGCGAGGCCGGCGACGGGCCGGAGACGGTGCGCCAGACCCTCGCCTTCGCACAGTCGCTCTCCGAGGCGACCGCGGATCTGACCGCGTAATGGCCCAGCCCGCCGTCTGGGACGACCCGGAACCCCTCGCCGTCTCCTCCGCACCCGTCCCCCAGTACGGCTCCGGCTCCCTCGCCGACCTGCTGCCCACGCTGGCCGCCGGCATGGGCGTCCCGGGCACGACCGCCGCCATCGCGGAACTCGCCCCGGCCGACCGCAACTGCGTCTTCCTGATCGACGGCCTCGGCTGGGAGCAGATCAGGGCCCACCGCGACGAGGCGCCCTACCTGCACGGCCTCCTCGGCAGCTCGCGCGGCGGCACCGGGCGCCCGCTCACCGCCGGCTACCCGGCGACCACCGCGACGTCGCTCGCCTCCGTCGGCACCGGCCTCCCGCCGGGCGCGCACGGCCTGCCCGGCTACACCGTCCGCGACCCGGCCACCGGCGGGCTGATGAACCAGCTCCGCTGGCAGCCGTGGACCCCGCCGCAGGCCTGGCAGCCGTACCCCACGGTCTTCCAGCTGGCCGACGCGGCCGGCGTGCACGCGGCACAGGTGTCCTCGCCCCACTTCCAGAACACCCCGCTCACCAAGGTCGCCCTCAGCGGCGGCACGTTCCACGGGCGCCTCACCGGCGAGGAGCGCATGGACCTCGCGGCCGAGCAGCTCGCGGCCGGCGACCGGTCCCTGGTCTACACGTACTACGCCGAACTCGACGGCGCCGGTCACCGCTACGGTGTCGCGTCCGACACCTGGCGCGGCCAGCTCATGTACGTCGACCGGCTCGTGCAGCGCCTCGCCGAGCAGCTCCCGCCGCGCAGCGCGCTCTACGTCACCGCCGACCACGGCATGGTCGACGTGCCCTTCGACGAGGACCACCGCATCGACTTCGACGAGGACTGGGAGCTGCGCGCCGGGGTCGCCCTGCTGGGCGGCGAGGGCCGCGCCCGCCACGTCTACGCCGTGCCGGGTGCCGAGGACGACGTCCTGACCTGCTGGCGCGAGGTGCTCGGCGAGCAGTTCTGGGTGGCCTCGCGGGACGAGGCGATCGCCGCGGGATGGTTCGGCCCGCACATCGACGAGCGGGTGTACGCCCGCCTCGGCGACGTGATCGCGGCCGCCCGGGACGACGTCCTGCTCATCGCCTCGGAGCGGGAACCGAAGGAGTCGGCCATGGTCGGCAACCACGGCTCGATGACCCCGGCCGAGCAGTTCGTCCCGCTGCTCGAAGTACGCTCCTGACGCCCGTCGCCCCCCACCGCCACGCCCCCGACATCCCACCGAAAGGTGCTCGACTCCCCATGCCCGAGCTGGTGTTCTTCTCCGGAACCATGGACTGCGGGAAGTCCACGCTGGCTCTCCAGATAGAGCACAACCGCTCCGCCCGCGGACTCCAGGGCATCATCTTCACCCGCGACGACCGCGCGGGCGAGGGCAAACTCTCCTCCCGCCTCGGCCTGGTCACCGATGCGGTGGAGGTCGAGGACGGCCGGGACCTGTACGCCTACCTCGTCGACCACCTCTCGCAGGGCGGCCGTGCCGACTACGTGATCGCGGACGAGGCGCAGTTCCTCGCGGAGGAGCAGATAGACCAGCTCGCGCGCGTGGTCGACGACCTGGAGATCGACGTCTACGCCTTCGGCATCACGACCGACTTCCGCTCCAAGCTGTTCCCCGGCTCCCAGCGCCTCGTCGAGCTGGCCGACCGCGTGGAGGTCCTCCAGGTCGAGGCCCTGTGCTGGTGCGGCGCCCGCGCCACGCACAACGCCCGCACGGTCGGCGGAGTGATGGTCGTCGAGGGCGCGCAGGTCGTGATCGGTGACGTGGACCAGGCGGACACCGTCGGTTACGAGGTCCTGTGCCGGCGTCACCACCGCCGCCGCATGACGGCCGCGTCGGCCCGCGCGGCGGTCCTGTCACCGGACGTGCTGCCGGTCAACTCCGGCTGACCGCCCGCCCGCCGGCCGGACGGCGTCCCACGACTCGCGGGTCGGCCCGTCTACGGCTTACGGGCCAGCCCGGCGGCGATGAGGTGCTCCCAGACGGTCAGTTCCCGTTCGCCGTCGCCGGCCCACGGACCGTCCACCACCTCGGGCCGCCAGCGGGACGCGGGCACTATGCCGGGGGTGAGGACCTCCAGGCCGTCCAGGAGGGATTCGATCTCCTCGTCGGTGCGCCACCGGCCGCGGCCGAACGTCTGCTGGAGGACCCGTTCGGCCTCCGCCGTCTCCGGGTTGTCGCCGGAACGGAAGTGACTGACGAAGAAGTAGCTGCCGGAGGGCACCTGGTCGCGCCAGTAGCGGACGATCCCGGCCGGGTCCTCCTCGTCGTTGACGTGGTGGAGGATGGCACTGAACATCACGGCGACGGGCCGGCCGAAGTCGATCAGCTCCACGGTCTCCGGGTGCGTGCGTATGGCCCGGGGGTCGCGCACGTCGGCCGGGACCACCCGGGTCCGGTCGTTCTCCTCCAGCAGGGCGCGTCCGTGGACCAGCACCTGGGGATCGATGTCGACGTACACCACCCGGGACTCCGGAGCATGCCGCTGCGCGACCTGGTGGACGTTGTCCGCGGTCGGAAGACCGCTCCCGAGATCGATGAACTGCCGTACGCCGGTGGTCGTCGCGATCTCCCGGACCGCCCGGGTCAGCGCCGCGCGGTTGGCGAAGGCGATCGCCAGCGAGCCGGGAAGATCACGCTTGAACACGTCGCCGACCTGCCGGTCCGCGGCGTAGTTGTCCTTGCCGCCGAGCAGGTAGTCGTAGACACGGGCGATGCTCGGCCTGGTGGGGTCGATCGGGGAGCCTTCAACCGTCATACCGGCCATCCTCTCCCGCGGCCGCGCCGCCGACCACCGTTTCGGGAGCGTCGGCCCGACGCATCTCACGGTTGGTCAGGAGCACTGCACGAAAGGCGGGTTGTCCCCACCGGACGGCGTACCGGCCTCAGCGGGGCCCCTGGACCAGCGCGAAGCGGGCCCCCTCGGGGTCGGCTACCGTCGCCGCGCGCCCCTGCGCGCTCTCCCGCGCGGGCGCGAGGAGCCGACCGCCGAGGGCGGCGACCCGGGCGACGGCCTCGTCCACGTCGTCCACCTGGAAGTACGTCGTCCAGTGCGGTCCGAGGTCCCGGGGCAGGGCGTCGCCCAGGCCGTGGATCGCGGCGACCGGACGGTCCGCGACGTACAGGGTGACGTGGTCGGCGTCGTCGGCCACCACGGGTTCCCGGCGGTGCCCGAACACCGTCTCGTAGAACTTGGCGACGCCCGCCGACTCGAAGGTCAGCAGCTCGTTCCAGGCGGGGGTGCCGTGCACGCCGGTGACGTCCGTGCCGAGGTGGGCCACCGCCTGCCAGACGCCGAAGACCGCGCCGGCCGGGTCGGACCCGATGGCCAGGCGTCCGGCGCCGGCGGCGTCCAGCGGGCCGACCCCGATCGTGCCGCCGCTCAGGCGCACCGTCTCGGCGGTGGTGTCCACGTCGTCGGAGGCGAAGTAGGGCGTCCAGGCCACCGGGAGGTGCCGGTCCGGGGGGAGTTGGCCGACACCGGCCACGTCGCGGCCGTCCAGCAGGGCGCGTACGTACGGGCCGAGCCGGCGCGGGCCGGGCCGGAAGGTCCAACCGAACAACTCGCCGTAGAACTCCTGTGTGGTCGTCAACCCGTGCGCCATCAAGCTCACCCAGCAGGGTGTGCCGGGTGCGTACCGAGCGTGTGCTTCGCCGTTCAGGCCGGCCGGCCCACGTGCCTCGGGCATCGTCACTCTCTCCTCGGCCACGCGCGGTGGCCGCGTCGCTTCCGCACCCCGGGGCCGATGTTCGCATCACTCACGGTGCCGAGCGCTCCGGGCGCGCCGCCGTGGTGCGGCGGGCGTGTCGGGAGGATGCCCGGTGTGCGGTTCCCCATCCGTCCCCGTGCGATTGCCGGAGGACGTCGATCGCCTGTACGGTACGTGCCCGGTCCCGTACGCCGGGTGATCGGGCCTGCCCGGCCGAGCAGAGTAGCCGGAGCTGGACGGCGGGGCCACCCCGTGCGCGAGGATGGGGCCATGAACGCCATCATCTCCGCATCCGAACTCGCGAGCGCCCTGACGGGGCAGAACCCGCCGGTCGTGCTGGACGTCCGCTGGCAGCTCAGCACGGCGAAGGCGGCCGGGGAGCCGCCGTTCGACGGCCGTGCCGCCTACGCGTCCGGACACGTGCCGGGCGCCGTCTACGTCGACCTGGACCGCGAGCTGGCCGGGGCGTCCGGCGCGGGCGGCCGCCATCCGCTGCCGGACCTGGCGGAGTTCGGCGCCGCCATGCGCCGGGCGGGTGTGTCGGCAGCCCGGCCGGTGGTCGTGTACGACGGCGGACAGGGCTGGGCGGCGGCCCGCGCGTGGTGGCTGCTGCGCTGGACGGGGCACCCGGACGTGAGAGTCCTCGACGGCGGGTTGACGGCGTGGCGGGGGGAGCTGTCGGTCGACGTACCGGCGCCCATGGGGGGTGACTTCGAGCCCCGGCCGGCTGCCGCGGGACTGCTCGACGCGGACGCGGCGGCGAAACTGGCCCGCTCCGGCGTGCTGTTCGACGCGCGCGCGGGGGAGCGGTACCGGGGCGAGGTGGAGCCGATCGACCGGGTCGGCGGACACATCCCGGGCGCCGTCTCCGCGCCGACCACGGACAACGTCGGACCGGACGGCCGCTTCCTGCCCGCCGAGGACCTCAGGGACCGCTTCGCGTCGCTCGGGGCGGACGGCGGCGGCGAGGTGGGCGTGTACTGCGGCTCCGGTGTCTCCGGCGCCCACGAGGTGCTGGCGCTCGCGGTCGCGGGGATTCCGGCGGCGCTGTACGTCGGTTCCTGGTCGGAGTGGTCCTCGGACCCGTCCCGCCCGGTCGCCGTCGGACCGGAACCCCGGTAGACCTGCCGGACGTGACGAACGCGAAAGGGGCCGCACCGAACAGGTGCGGCCCCTTTCGTACAGGCGCTTCAGAGGAACCCGTGCGCGAACCCATGCCGGTGAAGCGCCGGACACCACGGCCGGCCCGCCGTACGGCGGGCCGCTCCCGCGCCTCCGCTCACTCCTGCTTCTTGCGCCGGGTGCCGAAGACGATCTCGTCCCAGCTGGGCACCGCCGCGCGGCGGCCGGGGCGGACGCCGTCGGCCTCGGCCTGGCGGTCGGTGGAACCGATGAGGCGATCGCGGTGGCTGCCGACGGAGCGGGGCATGAGGACGTCCGCGTAGGCGGAACCGGCGGACGCGGCGGACGCCGGAGGTTCCTCGACGTCCGCTTCCTCGGTGGGCTCCTCCGGTTCCTCGGAGACGATCTCCGGGACCACCATGTCGCCCCGGAAGCTCGGTACCGCTTCCAGCAGGCTGGTCAGCGAGTCCCGCTCGCGCTCGCCGGTGCTCTCCTCGGCGGGCTCGGAGGGCTGCGCGGGCAGGGTCGCCCGGTCGAGAGCGCGGTCCATCGTGCGGTCGCGGGGCAGCCGGGCGATGCGCGGGACGAACGGGAAGCTGGGCTCCGGCGCGGCGAGGTCGTCGGACTCGCCGATCAGCGAGCGCGCCTCGTCGTCGACGGCCTGGACGAGCCGCCTCGGCGGGTCGTACGTCCAGCTCGCCGAGTGCGGTTCGCCCGCGACCAGGTAGACCAGCAGGACCTCCCAGGTGCCGTCGTCGCGGCGCCAGGAGTCCCACTGCACGGTGTCCTTGTCGGCACCGCGCAGGGTCAGCCGTTCCTGCACGGACTCGCCGAGCTGCGGCCCGGCGTTCTCGCCGGGCCGGCGGACCGGGGTCTTGCGGGCGCGCTCGGCCATGAACGCGCGCTCGGCCAGCACGGGGCCCTCGAAGCGGCGTACGCGGTCGACGGGGATGCCGGCCATCTGCGCGACCTCTTCCGCGGTCGCGCCGGCACGTATACGCGCCTGGATGTCGCGGGGGCGGAGATGGCTCTCCACCTCGATCTCGATCTGGCCGAGGCGGGGACGGTCGCCGCGGACGGCGGCGCGCAGACGCTCGTCGATCGGAAGCGTGTACTCCGTACTGTCCGCAGCCTTCAGCACCAGCCGTGTGCCGTCATTCGAGACGGCCACGACACGCAGTTCGGGCATGGGGACCTCCCGGGTGGTGCCTGCCGACGTCACGTGCGTCGCTGCTTCCGCTAGTCGAGTGTGGCCTGCCCGGGTGCAGCCTGCCACAACCTTGCCGAGTTGCCCGGCGTGTCGCGCGTGGGCCCTTGACCGCCGTTATGGCACGGTTATCAATTCGCCACGCTGAGTGACCAAATCCGTAACCCTGCGCAACCGGCCCCCTCCTGGCTGTCCGTCAAGGCTCCGGACATCCTGGTGGGAGACCGGACCCAGGGCTCGCAACAGTACTCCATTCGGGCCACCTGCGTGGATTGGCGCGCCGCCCAACTTCTGGCGAGGGGGGCGACTTGGCGATTCGGCAAGCGCTTTCCGCGATCTTGGATGTGGCATGCGTCACGGCAGTGGCGGGAGGTCGGGGAGGCGGCGGGCGAAGGGGCGGAGCGGCCCGGGTGCCCCTCGGGCCGCGGGCTCGCGGGGGCGGAACCGGCGGTCGGCCCTCCCGCGCCCGACGGCCCGCTACTGCCCCAGAACCCTCCGCAGGTAGTCGTTCTGGAAGCGCCGGTCGGGATCCAGCCGGTCCCGCAGCGCCGTGAACTCGGCGAACCGCGGGTAGGCGGCGGCGAGGTACTCCGCGTCCCGCGTGTGGATCTTGCCCCAGTGCGGCCGGCCCTCGTGCGCGGTGAAGATACGCTCGGCGGCGGTGAAGTACCCCCGGTACGGCGAGCCCTTGGCCATGTGGACGGCGATGTACGCGCTGTCGCGGCCGGACGCGGTGGACAGGGTGATGTCGTCGGCCGGCGCGGTGCGCACCTCCACGGGGAAGCCGATCCGCAGCGGAGAGCGTTCGATCATGGCCCGCAGCTCCCGCAGCGCCCCGGTCACCGCCTCGCGCGGCACGGCGTACTCCATCTCCACGAACCGGACCCGGCGCGGCGACGTGAAGACCTTGTACGGGATGTCCGTGTAGCTGCGTGCGGAGAGCGCCCTGCTGGACACCCCGGCGATGGCCGGGACGGTGGCCGGTACCGCCCGGCCCACCCACTGGGCCGCCTGGAAGACGCCGTTGGAGAGGAACTCGTCCTCGAACCAGCCGGCCAGCCGTCCCACCGGCCTGGGCGGGCCCGCGCTGCGGTTGTTGCGCTTGGTGTTGGTGTTGCCGGTGTGCGGGAACCAGTAGAACTCGAAGTGCTCGTTCTCGGCCCACAGTTCGTCGAAGTCCGCGAGGACCTTGTCGAACGGCATCGGTTCCTCGCGCGCGGTGAGCAGGAAGACCGGCTCCACGGCGAAGGTGATCGCGGTGACGACGCCGAGGGCGCCGAGACCGATCCGGGCCGCCGCGAAGACGTCCGGGTTCTCCTTCGGCGAGCAGGTCAGCACCGAGCCGTCGGCGGTGACCAGCTCCAGGCCCCTGATCTGCGCGGCTATGGAGGCCGACTCCCGGCCCGTGCCGTGGGTGCCCGTACTGACGGCACCCGAGACGGTCTGCTCCATGATGTCGCCCATGTTGGTGAGCGACAGGCCCTCGCGCGCCAGCGCCAGGTTGAGTCTCTTGAGCGGGGTGCCCGCCTCGACCGTGACGGTCATCGCGTCGCGATCGATGTCGCGGATGCCGGTCAACAGCTGAGGGCGGATCAACACGCCGTCCGTCGCGGCGATCGACGTGAAGGAATGGCCCGTGCCGACCGCCTTGACCGTCAGCCCGTCCTCGGCCGCCCGGCGCACGGCCGCCGCCAGCTCGTCGACGGAGGCGGGCGTGACCTCCCGCGCGGGACGGGAGACGACGTTGCCGCCCCAGTTACGCCACGTGCCGCTCTGCCCGCTCGCTGTGCTGCTCAACGGTGCCTCCCCGACCCGGCGCCGGCCTGCTGAGCCGACGGTACCCGAGGAAACCGACCGCGACCGCGACGGCCCCGGACACCGCCGGAACCCCGTACCCGGCCCGCGCACCCGCCGTGTCGATGACCCAGCCGGCGATCGAGGAGCCCAGGGCGACCCCGACCGCGAGCCCGGTACTCACCCAGGTCATGCCCTCGGTCAGCTGCGCGCGTGGTACGTGCTCCTCGATGAGGGACATCGTCGTGATCATCGTGGGAGCGATGGCGAGGCCCGAGACGAAGAGCGCCACGGCCAGAAACGGCAGGTTCCCGACCAGTAGGAGGGGGATCATACTCACGCCCATCATGAACACGCCCAGCAGCCAGCGCCGCTCGGGGGCCCCCTGGGGGCGCAGCAGGCCGAAAACGAGACCCGCCACGCAGGAACCGGCCGCGTAGACCGCCAGGACGAGGCTCGCGGCGGCCTTGTGCCCCTGCTCGTCGGCGAAGGCGACGGTGACCACGTCGACCGCCCCGAAGATCGTCCCCGTCGCCACGAAGGTCGCCACCAGCACCTGCAGTCCGGGCGAGCGCATCGCCGTACCGCCGCCCTTGTGCTCGCGCGGATGGGGCTCGGGCTCGGTCGCCCGTTGCGCGGTCAGCCAGAAGACGCCGACGGCGAGGAAGCAGGCCGCCAGCAGCGGACCGGCCTCCGGGAACCAGGCCGTGGACAGGCCGATGGAGATGATCGGGCCGAAGATGAAGCAGACCTCGTCCACCACGGACTCGAAGGAGTACGCGGTGTGCAACTGCGGGGTGCCCCGGTACAGGGCCGCCCAGCGGGCCCGGATCATCGCGCCGAGGGAGGGCACCGCGCCGATCCCGGCGGCGCAGGTGAACAGCACCCAGTCGGGCCAGGTGAAATGCGCCGCCAGCAGCAGCCCCGCCGCCGCGGCGAGCGCGACCAGCGTGGCGGGCCGCAGCACCCTGCGCTGCCCGTGCCGGTCCACCAGGCGGGAGATCTGCGGCCCGATCGCCGCCGCCGACAGCGCGATGGTCGCCGACAGGGCGCCCGCGAGGCCGTAGCGCCCGGTGAGCTGGGAGACCATCGTGACCACGCCGATGCCCATCATCGACAGCGGCATCCGGCCGAGGAACCCCGCGGCGGAGAAGCCCCTCGAGCCTGGGGCGGCGAACAGGGCGCGGTAGGAGCTGGGCACGGAGGTCTCCGTCGGGTCCGGTCACGCGTGCGTGACGGCTCGGCACGGCGCGAGGAAAGGGGTGCTGCGGGGCTCGGCAGGACATGCGGGACGCGCTGCCCGCCCGGTAAGGCGTGTACGCAGCCGATACAGCTTACGAGTTAGGCAACCCTAACGCACCCCCGCCCGTCCTCCTCCGCCAGGGATCCGCACGCCACGGCACCCGGAGTTTCCGGGCTGTCGGCGACGGGTGGCAGGATCGAGACATGCCAGACGCGCTCGATGCCACCCCCTACGACGCCCTGCTCCTGCTCTCCTTCGGCGGCCCTGAAGGCCCGGACGACGTGGTCCCGTTCCTGGAGAACGTGACACGCGGGCGCGGCATCCCCAAGGAACGCCTCAAGGAAGTCGGTCAGCACTACTTCCTGTTCGGCGGGGTCAGCCCCATCAACGCCCAGAACCGCACCCTGCTGGACGCCCTGCGCCGGGACTTCGCGGACCACGGACTCGACCTCCCGGTCTACTGGGGCAACCGCAACTGGGCCCCGTACCTCACGGACACCCTGCGCGAGATGGTCGCCGACGGCCGCCGCCGCATCCTCGTCCTCGCCACCAGCGCCTACGCCTCCTACTCGGGCTGCCGCCAGTACCGCGAGAACCTCGCCGACTCGCTGGCCGCCCTGGATGCCGAGGGCCTGGAGCTCCCGAAGATCGACAAGCTGCGGCACTACTTCAACCACCCGGGCTTCGTGGAGCCCATGGTCGACGGTGTGGTCCGCTCCCTCGCCGACCTCCCCGAGGACGTCCGCGACGGCGCCCACATCGCCTTCACCACCCACTCCATCCCGACGGCCGCCGCCGACACCTCCGGCCCCGAGGAGGGCCACGGCGACGGCGGGGCGTACGTCGCGCAGCACCTGGACGTGGCCCGGCTCGTCGCCGACGCCGTCCGCGAGCGCACCGGCGTCGACCACCCCTGGCAGCTCGTCTACCAGTCCCGGTCCGGCGCTCCCCACATCCCGTGGCTGGAGCCCGACATCTGCGACCACCTGGAGGAGCGGCACGCCGCCGGGGCGCCGGCCGTCGTGATGGCCCCCATCGGCTTCGTCTCCGACCACATGGAGGTCCTCTACGACCTCGACACGGAGGCCACGGCCAAGGCGGGGGAACTGGGCCTGCCGGTGCGCCGCTCGGCCACCGTCGGTGCCGATCCGCGCTTCGCCGCCGCCGTCCGCGACCTCGTCCTGGAGCGTGCCGCGGCCGAGAGCGGACGCGACGTCACCCCGTGCGTCCTGGGCGCCCTGGGGGCGAGCCACGACCTCTGTCCGGTCGGCTGCTGCCCGTCCCGCGCCCCCAGGCCCGCCGCGGCGGGCGCCGACAGCCCGTACGCGTGAGGAGCGCCGTGACCGACCCCCTGCACAGGGAACTGCTCGAACTCGCGGAGGAGGCCGCCCGCCGGGCCGGCGAACTGCTGAGGGACGGCCGCCCGGCCGACCTCGCGGTCGCCGCCACCAAGTCGAGCCCCATCGACGTCGTCACCGAGATGGACATCGCGGCCGAGAAGCTGATCACCGACCTGATCTCCCGCCACCGCTCCGACGACGGCTTCCTCGGCGAGGAGGGCGCCTCCGGTGAGGGCGGCAGCGGAATCCGCTGGGTGATCGATCCCCTCGACGGCACCGTGAACTACCTGTACGGCCTGCCCACCTGGGCCGTCTCCATCGCCGCCGAACAGGACGGCGAGACCGTCGCCGGCGTCGTGGCGATCCCGATGCGCGGCGAGACCTACCGCGCGGTGCGCGGAGGCGGCGCCTGGGCGACCGGAGCCTGGGAGGGCGAACGCCGCCTCACCTGCCGGCCCGCGGCCCCGCTCGAACAGGCGCTGGTCTCCACCGGCTTCAACTACGTCACCGACGTCCGCACCCACCAGGCCGACGTCGCCCGGCGAATGATCCCGCTGCTGCGCGACATCCGACGCGGTGGCTCCGCGGCCGTCGACCTGTGCGACGTGGCCGCCGGCCGGCTCGACGGGTACTACGAGCGCGGTCTGCACCCGTGGGACCTCGCGGCGGGCGACCTGATCGCCCGGGAGGCGGGCGCCCTGACCGGTGGACGCCCCGGAGAGCGCCCCTCGCGCGAGTTGGCGATCGCCGCGACGCCGGGCGTCTTCGAGCCCCTCCAGCGGCTCCTGGAGGATCTCGGCGCCTGGCACGACTGAACGCACGTCCGGACGCACGACGACGTGTTCGCGGGTGCCAGGCCGGGCACCCGACGCGAGAGCACGAAGGGGCCCCGGCGCTGGATTCGCCGGGGCCCCTCCGTCGTGCGTGCGAACTGCCTCAGACGCTCGTCGCGCCGACCTGCACACCGTGCTCGGCGGCGAGACGGCGCAGGTCGTCGAGCTCGCCCTGCTCGACCTCCACGAGGAAGTCGTCGCCCTCGCTCCGAGCCCGCGTCAGGTCGGACTCGGTCGCCCTTATGCGCTGCAGAAGTCCTGCGGTGAATGCGTCCATGCTGCGCCCCCTCGTCCTTGGTCGTGGGTCTGTGGCACGGGGGTGTGCCGGTTGGGAAGGGGCGATCACGTCTCCAGTGGGTGCCCAGCGCTGCCCGGCCGGGCGGCGACGGTGCCGGACACCCACGCCCACTCTGCGGAAAGCGGATCGCGGAGTGCCGCATGGTGCTACGGCACATGCAGAGCGTGATCGCGGGGTGTAAAGCCGTCCTCCCCCCGCTCCCTCCCGCAGAAACCTCAACCCGGCGAGAAAATCCGGCATTCCCGGGCTTCACACCTGCCCCTTACGGCCCCGCACCCGTCTTACCGCCGACTTATGGCCGAAAAGGGCAGGATGGAAGCCCACACCCGCCGAACCCCTGCCCGAGTGCGCCCACAGCGCGCTACGCGGGTGGACACAGGAAGGACAAGCGACGTGCGCGTACTCGTCGTCGAGGACGAGCAGCTGCTCGCCGATGCGGTGGCCACCGGACTGCGCCGGGAGGCCATGGCCGTCGACGTCGTGTACGACGGTGCGGCCGCCCTCGAGCGCATCGGCGTCAACGACTACGACGTGGTCGTCCTCGACCGCGACCTCCCGCTCGTGCACGGCGACGACGTCTGCCGCAAGATCGTCGAGCTGGGCATGCCCACCCGCGTGCTCATGCTCACGGCCTCCGGTGACGTCAGCGACCGCGTCGAGGGCCTGGAGATCGGCGCCGACGACTACCTCCCGAAGCCCTTCGCCTTCAGCGAGCTGATCGCACGCGTGCGGGCCCTGGGCCGGCGCACCAGCCTGCCGCTGCCGCCCGTGCTGGAGCGCGCCGGCATCAAGCTCGACCCGAACCGCCGCGAGGTCTTCCGGGACGGCAAGGAGGTGCAGCTCGCCCCCAAGGAGTTCGCCGTCCTGGAGGTGCTGATGCGCAGCGAGGGCGCCGTCGTCTCCGCGGAGCAGCTCCTGGAGAAGGCCTGGGACGAGAACACCGACCCCTTCACCAACGTCGTGCGCGTGACCGTCATGACCCTGCGTCGCAAGCTCGGTGAGCCGCCGGTGATCGTCACCGTCCCCGGCTCCGGCTACCGGATCTGATCTCATGGCCACGACCCCGGCGCCTCCCCAGGCGCCTCCGAAGCCCACCTGGGACCCCAGGAGGCCGCAGGCCCCCTTCCCCTGGCTGCGCCCGACCATCCGGATACGGCTCACGCTGCTCTACGGCGGGATGTTCCTGATCGCCGGCATCCTGCTGCTGTCGATCATCTACCTGCTGGCGGCGAACGCGCTCAACGTGGGCAGTGAGCTGCCCTTCAAGATCCTCATCGGCCAGGTCGCCAGCGACATCTGTAACTTCCCCAACCAGCCGACCGCCAGCGAGCTCAACCGAGCGATGAACGAGTGCGTCAACCAGCAGCGCCAGCACGCCCTGGACGACCTGCTCAGCCGCTCGCTGCTGGCCCTGCTCGGACTCGCCGTGATCGCCTTCGCGTTCGGCTACGCCATGGCCGGCCGGGTGCTGTCCCCGCTCGGCCGGATCCTGCGCACCGCGCGTTCCGTGGCGGGCTCGGACCTGTCGCGCCGTATCGAGCTGGACGGGCCGGACGACGAGCTGAAGGAGCTGGCCGACACCTTCGACGACATGCTGGAGCGGCTGCAGCGGGCCTTCACCGCCCAGCAGCGTTTCGTGGGCAACGCCTCGCACGAGCTGAGAACGCCGCTGGCCATCAACCGCACGCTCCTCGAGGTGCACCTCTCCGACCCGGACGCGCCGGTGGAACTGCAGCAGCTGGGCAAGACGCTGCTGGCCACCAACGAGCGCAGCGAGCAGCTGGTGGAGGGCCTGCTGCTGCTGGCCCGCAGCGACAACCAGATCGTCGAGCGCAAGCCGGTCGACCTCGCCGAGGTCGCCGGGCAGGCCATCGACCAGGTGCACGGCGAGGCGGAGGCGAAGGGCGTGCGGATCCGCGGGAAGCGGAACTCCGCGGTCGTCCAGGGCAATGGCGTACTGCTGGAGCGGATCGCGCTTAACCTGGTGCAGAACGCCGTGCGCTACAACGTCCCCGAGGACGGCTGGGTCGAGGTGACCACCGAGGTCCTGCACGGCCAGGCGGTGCTCGTCGTGTCCAATACGGGCCCGGTGGTTCCCGCCTACGAGATCGACAACCTTTTCGAGCCCTTCCGGCGGCTGCGCACGGAGCGTACGGGCAGTGACAAGGGCGTCGGCCTCGGCCTGTCGATCGCGCGCTCCGTGGCACGGGCGCACGGCGGCCATATCGCGGCCCAGCCGCGCGAGGGAGGAGGGCTCGTGATGCGAGTCAGCCTGCCGCTGTGAGAGCCGGCCGCGACACACATGGGCTTGTTCGCTCTGCGCGGAATTTTCGAGGCCCCGATCGGGCTTTCCCGTGTGTGATCGATCACAAGGGCGATTTTCCGGCTATCTACTCTCCGTGATCATGAATGCTGTCGGAAAGCCCGGAAACTCCGGGTTTTCAGGGGTCCTGATCACGGGAAGTACACGGTGAGGCGCCTTTGTGGTGTGGCATTCGGACCGTGTACGGTCCCGATCGCCATCCAACCCGATCACTCGTGAGGAGTCCGGTTGGGTGTCGATTGAGTAACAGACCTTGATGTGAGGCAAAATCTCCGCCTCGAGGCGGGCACAAGTCCGGCCTCTCACGCGTTACGTGCGCTGAAGACACCGCAGACACCCAGAGGGGGAGAGGCGAAATGGCAACCGATTACGACACCCCACGCAAGACCGATGATGACGTTGACTCCGACAGCCTTGAAGAACTGAAGGCCCGGCGGAACGACAAGTCCGCCTCCGCGGTCGACGTCGACGAGTTCGAGGCCGCGGAAGGCCTGGAACTGCCCGGCGCGGACCTCTCCAACGAGGAACTGGCCGTCCGGGTGCTGCCCAAGCAGCAGGACGAGTTCACCTGCATGAGCTGCTTCCTGGTGCACCACCGCAGCCAGCTGGCCCGCGAGAAGAACGGCCAGCCGATCTGCCGCGACTGCGACTGAGGGCGGGTCGGCCATGACTGGCTCGACCCCTCCTCGGAAGCGCCGCTTCCTCCCGTCGGGAGCGGACAAGGGGCCGTCCGACGGCCCTCACAGCGCGCGTGACGACGAGCGGGGCCCATCCGGCGAGGGAATCCTCCCCGCGGGATCGGCCTCGCTCGGCGCGGCGGGCGACCGGGGCGGTCTCCCGGCGCCGGCCCAGGGCGCCGCGCCCGTCGTCCGACGACGGGTCGCGGCGATCCGGCACAAGGCGGTGGACCTGGCCAAGGAAGGCGCCCGCAGGGGCGGCGACCGCGCCAGGGCGGGCATCGCCCACCTCGCCGACCGGATCATCGAGATGGCCCCGCGCATCCCCGTACGGGATCTTCGGACGCTGCGCCGGCAGTTCCCCGGGCTCGGGCCGGAGCAGATCGCCGACAAGCTCGTGGCGGGCGCGGCGAAGGCCTCGTCCACCGTGGGCGCGGGCATCGGCGCGGCGGCCATGCTGCCCGTACCGCCGGCCATGCCGGCCGAGATCGCCGCGGAGATCAGCGGCGTGGCGGCGATCGAGCTGAAGCTGATCGCCGAACTGCACGAGGTCTACGGGGTGCGCCCCGCCGGGAACCTCGTGGATCGCAGCACCGCGTATCTGCGCTCCTGGTCGGGCGAGCGCGGTGTGGACGTACTGAAGCCCGCCTCGTTCAACTCGGCGCTCGGCGGCCACATGAGGCGCGAGCTGCGGCAGCAGATCATGAAGCGCACGGTCCGCAACCTGCCGAACCTCATGCCCTTCCTCGTGGGTGCCGCCGTGGGCGCGCTCATGAACCGCCGGGACACCAGGAAACTGGCCGCCAAGGTCCGGTCCGACCTGCGCAGGATGCAGGTGCCGTGGGACGAGCTGTCCGACCTGCCGGCTCTCGAGCAGCCGGAGAATCCGCTGCCGCTCGGGGACAGACCCGGCGAAATCGGCGGCTGAGCGAAGTCTTTGCGCGGCGGAGGCGAAACCTTTGCCCGCGCCGCGATCCCTCTTCCGGCCGGGATTCCCCCGCCCGCGCCCCTTCCGCCCCGCCGGGCCCGGTGAACCCCGCCTAGGCCGCGGGCTGGCGTGCCGCTCGCAGTGCCTCGGCCAGCCGCTGCGGGTCACGGGTCGACAGGTACAGGTAGGGCGTCGGGTCGGCCGGGTCGGTGACCTCCACGCGCAGCGCGGTGGGGATGTAGGCGCGCAGCAGCAGGAACGCCCGGGTGTCCGCCTTGTACGTGCGCCAGGCCCGGGCTTCCTCCGCGTCCAGCACCTCCGCCTCACCCAGGGCCGAGACCGGGATCTTCGCCTCTCCCGCGATCAGGGAGTCACCCACCACGCGGATGCGGAGCGAGCCGTACGAACTGGCCGCGACGGCGGCGACCGCGGTGCCGCCGACCAGGCCGCCGAGCAGCGGCAGGGTGCCGAACGGCAGCAGGATCAGGGCGAAGGCGACGCCCACGAGGAGCGAGAGGGCCCACCAGGAGCGGGGCGCGGTGAGGCGTTCGTCGTACGGGGTGGCGGAGAGCTGCATGAACCAAGCTTGGCACGGTGACCGGACCGTGCCCGGCCCAGGGTGGCGGCGGGTGAGGGCGGGGCGAGCGGTGCTGCCGGCCGGGTTGGCGGCGGGCGGCGGGAGGGGTGGGGGAGGCCGGGGCGTGGTGCTGCCGGTCGGGGTGGAGGCGGGCGACGGGAGGGCGGGTAAGGTCTGCGGCTGTGAGTGGTACTTCCGCAGCTCTTGAGCCTCCGGCCGACGCCGTGAAACCGGTCCGGCACCCCGACGCGCCCGCGCCCGGCGAGCTTCTCGGCGCGCACTACGAACAGTGTTTCGGCTGTGGCGGCGGGCAGTCGCACGGGCTGCACCTGGAGGCGCGGGCCGGTGAGGGAGTGACCGTCACCGCTGAGTTCACCGTGCAGCCCGCTCATCAGGGCGCGCCGGGTCTGGCGCACGGCGGGGTGCTGGCCACCGCGCTCGACGAGACGCTCGGTTCGCTGAACTGGCTGCTGCGGACGATCGCCGTGACCGGACGGCTGGAGACCGACTTCGCGCGGCCCGTCCCCGTCGGCACGACGCTGTACCTGGAGGCCGAGGTGACGGCCGTGGCCGGACGGAAGATCTACTGCACGGCCACCGGCCGTATCGGCGGCCCGGAGGGCCCCGTCGCGGTCCGCGCCGACGCGCTCTTCGTCGAGGTCCAGGTGAAGCACTTCGTCGAGCACGGCCGCCGGGAGGAGATCGACGCCGCCATGAGCGACCCGGACCAGGTCCGTCGCGGCCGCGCCTTCGAGGTGAACCCGTGAGCCGTGAGCCCGTGCCCGTGCTGATCCGGCGCGTCGATCCCGACGTACCGCTTCCGGCGTACGCGCATCCCGGTGACGCGGGGGCCGATCTGCGGACCACCGAGAGCCGTGAACTGGCGCCGGGGGAACGGGCCGTGCTGCCCACGGGGGTGTCCGTCGCGCTGCCCGAGGGGTACGCGGCCTTCGTGCATCCCCGGTCGGGGCTCGCCGCCCGATGCGGCGTCGCTCTCGTGAATGCCCCGGGGACGGTTGATGCCGGGTACCGTGGGGAGATCAAGGTGATCGTGGTGAATCTCGACCCGCGCGAGTCCGTGCGGTTCGAGCGCTTCGACCGGATTGCCCAACTGGTTGTCCAGCAGGTCGAGAAGGTCCGCTTCCAGGAGGTCGCGGAACTTCCCGACTCGGCACGGGCCGAGGGGGGCTTCGGGTCCACCGGTGGCCACGCCGCCGTGGACGGCGGAAGCGGCACAGACGGTCAAGCCGCCGTAGGCGGCGCGACGGGTGGGAATCGATACGCTTCGGTCGTATCCGACCGGGAAGGACAGTGACGTGTTCGGACGTCGCAAGAAGAAGGATGCCGCCGAGGACGCGGCCGGCGAGGCCGAGCAGGTCGTCGACAGTGTCGACACTGAGGCGGACGAGGCGGAGGGCGGGCGCGAGCGCGTGAGGCTGGAGCCCGAGCCGAGGCCCGACGGGCCCTGGGACAGCTCGGAGGTGCGCGACCCCGCCGAGGGACGCGTGGACCTGGGCGGCCTCTTCGTGCCCGGAGTCGACGGCATGGAGCTGCGGGTGGAGGTCGCGGGCGACGCGATCGTCGCGGCGACCGTCGTCCTGCGCGACAGCGCCGTCCAGCTCCAGGCCTTCGCCGCTCCCAAGCGTGAGGGCATCTGGGGCGAGGTGCGCGAGGAGATCGCCTCCGGCATCACCCAGCAGGGCGGCATCATCGACGAGGTCGAGGGCCCGCTGGGCTGGGAACTGCGGGCGCAGGTGCCGGTGCAGCTGCCGGACGGCACGAGCGGTTTCCACGTCGTGCGGTTCGTCGGGGTGGACGGTCCCCGCTGGTTCCTGCGCGGCGTGATCTCCGGGCAGGGCGCGGTGCAGCCGCAGGCCGCCGGTCTGCTGGAGCAGATCTTCCGGGACACGGTCGTGGTCCGCGGCGAGGGCCCCATGGCGCCCCGCGACCCGATCGTCCTGAAGCTGCCCGACGACGCCCAGATGGTTCCGGAGAGCGTCCAGCAGGAGGACGCGGGGTCCCGCTTCTCCGGTGGCATGGGCCAGCTGCAGCGAGGACCGGAGATCACCGAGGTCCGCTAGCGGGAGCACCGCGTCGCCGGCCGCGCGCGACGCCGTACAGAACAGGGCCGCACCCTTTCCGGGGTGCGGCCCTGTCGCGTGCGCGCACCCCGGCGTCACCGTCGCGGCGGAGGGCGGCCCGCGACGGTGTGCGGAAGCGGGGGCGTCGGGCGTGAACCGATCGGGGGGTCTCGTCCGATGTAGTGGTGAGGGGGAACGGCGAGGGAGCGAGGAGGAGGGCGGATGACCGTGTCGACCTGCGGAGAGTCCACCGCGTCAGGGTTGCGTCAAAGTGCTCCCGCGCCCTTCTCCCCGCCCCCTTTGTCCGTGTCGTCGGCCGTAGGGTCGACGCTGCGCACGCAGGAGACACCGGAAGACAATGAGGCCATGGCACGCGGGAAGCTTCGGATCTACCTCGGCGCGGCGCCGGGCGTGGGCAAGACCTACGCGATGCTGTCCGAGGCCCACCGCCGCGTGGAGCGCGGCACGGACTGCGTGGTGGCTTTCGTCGAGCACCACGACCGGCCGCGCACCGAGGTCATGCTGCACGGCCTGGAGGAGATCGCCCGCCGGCAGCTGGAGTACCGGGGCGGCGCCTTCACCGAGATGGACGTGGACGCGGTGCTCGCCCGCAACCCCCAGGTCGCCCTGGTGGACGAGCTGGCCCACACCAACGTGCCGGGTTCGCGCCACACCAAGCGCTGGCAGGACGTGGAGGAACTGCTGGCCGCGGGCATCGACGTGGTCTCCACGGTCAACATCCAGCACCTGGAGTCACTCGGCGACGTCGTGGGGGCGATCACGGGGGTGCGGCAGCAGGAGACGGTCCCGGACGAGTTCGTGCGCCGCGCCGACCAGATCGAGCTGGTCGACATGTCGCCACAGGCCCTCCGCCGCCGCATGGCGCACGGCAACATCTACTCGCCCGACAAGGTCGACGCGGCCCTGTCGAACTACTTCCGGCCGGGCAACCTCACCGCCCTGCGCGAGCTGGCCCTGCTGTGGGTCGCCGACCGGGTCGACGAGCACCTGAAGCAGTACCGCAGCGAGCACCGGGTGTCGGCGATCTGGGGCTCGCGGGAGCGGATCGTTGTGGGGCTGACCGGCGGACCGGAGGGCAGGACGCTGATCCGGCGCGCGACCCGGCTCGCGGAGAAGGGCGCCGGCGGAGAGGTGCTGGCCGTCTACATCGCCGGCAGCGACGGCCTGACCTCCGCCTCGCCCAAGGAGCTGGCGGTCCAGCGCACCCTCGTCGAGGACCTCGGCGGCACCTTCCACCACGTCGTCGGTGACGACGTCCCCGCGGCGCTGCTCGACTTCGCGCGGGGTGCCAACGCCACCCAGATCGTCCTCGGCTCCTCCCGCCGCAAGGCCTGGCAGTACGTGTTCGGACCCGGGGTCGGCGCCACCGTCGCGCGCGAGTCGGGACCCGACCTCGACGTGCACATCGTCACCCACGAGGAGGCTGCCAAGGGGCGGGGACTGCCGGTGGCTCGGGGCGCCCGGCTCGGGCGGGCCCGGATCGTCTGGGGCTGGGCGGTCGGGCTGGCCGGCCCTCCGCTGATGACGGTACTGCTCAGCACGGTCCGTCTCGGCCTCGCCAACGACATGCTGCTGTTCCTGGCGGTGACGGTGGCGGCGGCGCTGCTCGGCGGTCTGCTGCCGGCGCTGGCCTCGGCGGCGCTGGGCTCCCTGCTCCTGAACTACTTCTACACACCGCCCCTGCACCACTGGACCGTCGCCGACCCGAAGAACATCGTCGCCATCGTGATCTTCGTCGGGGTCGCGGTGTCCGTGGCGTCGGTGGTCGACCTGGCCGCCCGGCGCACCCATCAGGCGGCCAGGCTGCGGGCGGAGTCGGAGATCCTCTCCTATCTGGCGGGCAATGTGCTGCGCGGCGAGACCAGCCTGGAGGCGCTGCTCGAACGGGTCCGGGAGACCTTCGGCATGGAGTCGGCGGCCCTGCTGGAGCGCGGGGACGGCACGGCACCCTGGATCTGCGCGGGCCGGGCCGGCATGGGCCGGCCCGTGGACAGACCCGAGGACGCCGATGTGGACGTGCCCGTCGGGGACCGTCTGGCGCTGGCGCTCACCGGGCGGCTGCTGCCCGCGGAGGACCGGCGGGTGCTGGCCGCCTTCGCCGCGCAGGCGGTCGTCGTACTGGACCGGCGGCGCCTCCAGGAGGAGGCCGACCGAGCCCGCACGCTCGCCGAGGGCAACCGCATCCGTACGGCACTGCTGGCCGCCGTCAGCCACGACCTGCGCACCCCGCTGGCCGGGATCAAGGCGGCGGTGTCCAGTCTCAGGTCCGAGGACGTGACCTGGTCCGAGGAGGACCGGGCGGAGCTGCTCGCGGGCATCGAGGACGGCGCCGACCGGCTCGACCACCTGGTCGGGAACCTCCTGGACATGTCCCGCCTCCAGACCGGCACGGTCACGCCGATCATCCGGGAGACCGACCTGGACGAGGTGGTGCCGATGGCGCTCGGCGGCGTTCCGGAGGACAGCGTGGCACTGGACGTCCCGGAGACGCTGCCGATGGTCGCCGTGGACGCCGGGCTGCTGGAGCGGTCGGTCGCCAACCTGGTCGAGAACGCGGTGAAGTACAGCGCGGACGGAGTTCCCGTGCTGGTCGCCGCCAGCGTGCTCGCCGACCGGGTCGAGGTCCGGGTCGTGGACCGTGGGCCGGGCGTCCCCGACGAGGCCAAGGAGCGGATCTTCGAGCCCTTCCAGCGGTACGGCGACGCTCCGCGCGGAGCGGGGGTGGGCCTGGGCCTCGCGGTCGCGCGCGGCTTCGCCGAGGCGATGGACGGGACGCTCCACGCCGAGGACACACCGGGCGGGGGACTGACCATGGTGCTCACCGTGCGTGCGGTCGCGGACCGGGGCGCCGCCCGGCCGGGGAGGTCCGCGGACCTCGCGACCCCCACCGCCGGCCCCTCCCCGGCCCACCCCTCCCCGGCCCACCCCGCACCTGACCACCCCTCCCCGGCCCACCCCGCGCCGGCCCACCCCGCACCGACCGAAAGGCAGGCCTCATGAGTTCGACCGGGGGCACCGCGCAGAACCCCACGAGGGTGCTCGTGGTCGATGACGAACCCCAGATCGTGCGCGCCCTCGTGATCAACCTCAAGGCCCGCAAGTACGAGGTCGACGCGGCTCACGACGGGACCACCGCCCTGCGGCTCGCCGCCGCCCGCCACCCGGACGTGATCGTGCTCGACCTGGGGCTGCCCGACATGGACGGCATCGAGGTGATCAGGGGCCTGCGCGGCTGGACCCGGGTGCCGATCCTGGTGCTGTCCGCCCGGCACTCCTCGGACGAGAAGGTCGAGGCGCTCGACGCGGGCGCCGACGACTACGTCACCAAGCCCTTCGGGATGGACGAGCTGCTGGCCCGGCTGCGGGCCGCCGTCCGCCGTGCCGAACCCGCGGGCGGGGGAGAACCGGAGGCCCTGGTCGAGACCGACGGGTTCACGGTCGACCTGGGCGCCAAGAAGGTCGACCGGGAGGGCAAGGACGTACGGCTCACGCCCACCGAGTGGCATCTGCTGGAGGTGCTGGTGCGCAACACCGGCCGCCTGGTCAGCCAGAAGCAGCTGCTCCAGGAGGTGTGGGGCCCGTCGTACGGGACGGAGACGAACTACCTGCGGGTCTACATGGCGCAGCTGCGCAGGAAGCTGGAGGCCGATCCGTCGCACCCGCGGCACTTCATCACGGAGCCGGGGATGGGGTACCGCTTCGAGAAGTGAGCCACAACGGGTCCGGGCAGGGCAGGGCGGGCAGATGCGGGGCAGGGCGGGGGCGGGGCATCCGGTGCGGGGACGAGAGGAGGCGCCGGAACGCGGGTACGGGCCCGGTGGCGGCTCCCGGTACCCTTCAGATATGAGTGCTGTTCCTCGTTCCGAGAAGCCGGTGGGCCGGTTCCGGCGCATGCTCGATCGGCTCTCCTCCTCGCAGGAGGACCTGGAGTCCGAGGAGTTGCGGGAGGATGCCGAGACCGCGGGCTGTACGCGGATCGGAGACTGCGGGGACCGCCAGATAGTCACGGTTACTGGTACCTTGCGCACGGTCACCCTGCGACCGCGGGCCGGAGTTCCGGCCCTGGAGGCCGAGCTGTTCGACGGTTCCGCCGCACTGGACGTGGTGTGGCTGGGCAGACGCTCCATCGTCGGCATAGAGCCGGGGCGCAGGCTCATAGCATCGGGCCGGATCTCGATGAGCCGGGGCCGCCGGGTGCTGTTCAACCCCAAGTACGAACTGAGACCCCTTGGTAGGGAGTAGCCGGTGACGTCGCTCGACAAGCCGACCGAAGACACTCAGCAGGACGACGCCCGGGCGGTGACGGAGGCCGCGCTGTTCGAGGCGTTCGGCGGGGTGCGGGGCATGGTCGAGACGGTGGTGCCCGGCCTGCTGTTCGTCACGATCTACACGATCAACAAGAACCTGCACATGTCGGCGATCGCCGCGCTGGCGGTGTCGTTGGTCCTGGTCGTGGTCCGCCTGGCCATGAAGGACACCGTGAAGCACGCCTTCAGCGGTGTCTTCGGTGTCGCCTTCGGCGTCGTGTTCGCGATGATGACGGGCAAGGCGAAGGACTTCTACCTGCCCGGCATGCTCTACACGCTGGGGTTGTCGCTGGCGTACATCGTCTCGACCCTGTGCGGGATGCCGCTGCTCGGACTGATCCTCGGGCCGGTGTTCAAGGAGAACCTCTCCTGGCGCACCCGCAATCCCGGCCGCAAGAAGGCGTACGCGAAGGCCAGTTACGCCTGGGGGCTGATCCTCCTCGCCAAGTGCGCGATCCTCTTCCCGCTGTACTGGTGGGCCGACACCACGCAGCTGGGCTGGGTGCTGATCGCGCTGAAGATCCCGCCGTTCCTGCTGGCCGTCTGGCTGACGTGGGTCTTCCTGGCGAAGGCGCCCGCGCCGATCGACGTCTTCGCCGAGATGGAGGCCGAGGAGAAGGCGGCGGAACTGAAGACGGCGGAACTGAAGGCGGCCGGAGCGACGCAGGAGTCGGCCGAGACCGGTCCGCGGCACCGGCGGGACGGGTAGCCGGTACGGGGAGTCGGGACAAACCGTCGGGACAAACGGTCGGCACAGGTGGTTCCGGCGGGGTTTTCTCGCCCCGCGACCCCGCCCCGGCCCCTTCCCGCCCCCGCCGTCCCTTCCGCCCCCGGCCCGTCCCGTTCCCGCCGGCTGACGCCCCGGGCCCCGAGGCGGGCCGGGGCGTCCCCGAGCGGGGAGGGGAAGGGTGTCAGCCTCGGACGTCCTCGCGGCGGACCGACAGCAGGTCCTCCAGCTGTTCCTCGCGGGCCTGGGCCGCCACGAACAGGAGTTCGTCACCTGCTTCCAGGGAGTCCTCGCGGGACGGGGTCAGGACGCGGGTGCCGCGGATGATCGTGACCAGGGAGGTGTCCTCGGGCCACTCCACGTCGCCGACCTGGGTGCCGGCCAGGGCCGACTCCTCGGGCAGGGTCAGTTCGACGAGGTTGGCGTCGCCGTGGCTGAAGCGGAGCAGGCGGACCAGGTCGCCGACGCTGACCGCCTCCTCCACCAGGGCGGACATCAGGCGCGGGGTGGAGACGGCGACGTCCACGCCCCAGGACTCGTTGAAGAGCCACTCGTTCTTCGGGTTGTTCACGCGGGCGACGACGCGCGGGACGCCGTACTCCGTCTTCGCGAGCAGGGAGACGACCAGGTTGACCTTGTCGTCGCCCGTCGCGGCGATCACGACGTTGCAGCGCTGGAGGGCGGCCTCGTCGAGGGAGGTGATCTCGCAGGCGTCGGCGAGCAGCCACTCCGCCTGCGGCACGCGTTCGACCGAGATGGCGGTCGGCGCCTTGTCGACCAGCAGGACCTCGTGGCCGTTCTCCAGCAGTTCGCCGGCGATCGAGCGGCCGACTGCGCCGGCTCCGGCAATGGCGACCCTCATCAGTGACCGTCCTCCTTCGGGCCTTCGGCGAACGCGGCTTCGACCTTCTCCACGTCGTCGGCGCGCATCATCACGTGCACCAGATCGCCCTCCTGCAGAACCGTCTGCGAGGTGGGCAGAATCGCTTCGCCGAGGCGGGTGAGGAACGCCACGCGCACACCCGTCTCCTCCTGAAGCCTGCTGATCTTGTGGCCGACCCAGGTGGCGGAGGCGTGCACCTCGGCCAGCTGGACGCCGCCGGTGGGGTCACGCCACAGCGGCTCCGAACCCGAGGGAAGCAGCCGGCGCAGCATCTGGTCGGCCGTCCAGCGGACCGTGGCCACCGTCGGGATGCCCAGGCGCTGGTAGACCTCGGCGCGGCGGGGGTCGTAGATACGGGCGGCGACGTTCTCGATGCCGAACATCTCCCGGGCCACGCGGGCGGCGATGATGTTGGAGTTGTCGCCGCTGGAGACGGCGGCGAAGGCCCCGGCCTCCTCGATGCCCGCTTCGCGCAGGGTGTCCTGGTCGAAGCCGACGCCGGTGACCCGGCGGCCGCCGAACGAGGAGCCAAGACGTCGGAAGGCGGTGGGGTCCTGGTCGATCACGGCGACCGTGTGCCCCTGCTGCTCCAGGGTCTGGGCGAGAGCGGAACCCACTCTGCCGCAGCCCATGATGACGATGTGCACGACCGTCCTTCCGAGGTCAAATATCGCTGACTTGGCTGTAACAGGGTCTCAGACCGCCGACCAAGCTACACACGCGCGGTCGGCGGAGGGCACCCCCGTGCACGGTGACCGGTGTCAGCGACGGCTGATGCTCCACAGGCTGAGCAGGGTGAGGATTCCGAGGCCGACGAGGGTGCCGGCGGCGCCGATCAGTTCCGCGGTCGTGTGCATGGAACCTCCAGAGGACGGCAGGGAAGGGGAATTGTCATATAGGCATGGGGGTTGGTGCGGCCGCGGAATCCGCAGCCGCGCCGTGGCCGATTTCACCCGTGAGGCAGACGGAGGACGTCCGTGAGGCGGCCGGGGCGCGGTATCACCCGGCTGACGCCGGGGGAGGGTGGGCGGTCCCCAGTTCGAAGGCCTACGATGCTCAGTTGTGTCCAAACTGACCGACGTGCCCAAACGGATTCTGATCGGGCGCGCACTGCGCAGTGATCGGCTCGGAGAAACGCTCCTGCCGAAGCGCATCGCCCTGCCCGTCTTCGCTTCCGACCCGCTGTCCTCCGTGGCCTACGCGCCCGGGGAGGTCCTGCTGGTCCTGTCCATCGCGGGCGTGTCGGCCTACCACCTCAGCCCCTGGATCGCGGTCGCGGTCGTCGTGCTGATGTTCACGGTGGTCGCCTCCTACCGGCAGAACGTCCACGCCTACCCGAGCGGCGGCGGCGACTACGAGGTGGCCAACACCAACCTCGGCGCCAGGGCCGGTCTGACCGTCGCGAGCGCCCTGCTCGTCGACTACGTCCTGACCGTCGCCGTGTCCATCACCTCGGGCATCGAGAACCTCGGCTCCGCGATCCCGTTCGTCGTCGAGCACAAGGTGGCCTGCGCGGTCGCCGTCGTGGTGCTGCTGACGCTGATGAACCTGCGCGGCGTCAAGGAGTCCGGCAAGCTCTTCGCCATCCCGACGTACGTGTTCGTCGCGGGCGTCTTCATCATGATCGCGTGGGGCGCGTTCCGGGGACTGGTCCTGGACGACACCATGCGCGCGCCCACCGCCGACTACACGATCAAGCCCGAGCACCAGGGCCTCGCCGGCTTCGCCCTGTTCTTCCTGATGCTGCGGGCGTTCTCCTCCGGGTGCGCGGCGCTCACCGGCGTGGAGGCGATCTCCAACGGCGTGCCCGCCTTCCGCAAGCCCAAGTCGAGGAACGCGGCGACCACCCTCACCGCGATGGGCCTGCTGGCCGTCACGATGTTCTGCGGGATCATCGTGCTGGCCCTGGTCACCGACGTCCGCATGGCCGAGCACCCGGCAGCCGACCTGCTGGACAACGGCGTCGCGGTCGGTGCCGGCTACGTCCAGAACCCGGTGATCACCCAGGTCGCCGAGGCCGTCTTCGGCAAGGGCAGCTTCCTCTTCGTCGTGCTCGCGGCGGCGACCGCGCTGGTGCTGTTCCTGGCGGCCAACACCGCCTACAACGGTTTCCCGGTGCTCGGCTCGATCCTCGCCCAGGACCGCTATCTGCCCCGTCAGCTGCACACCCGCGGCGACCGCCTGGCGTTCTCCAACGGCATCGTCCTCCTCGCGGGCGCGGCGACCTTCCTGATCGTCCTGTACGGCGCCGACTCCACGCGGCTGATCCAGCTGTACATCGTCGGGGTGTTCGTGTCCTTCACGCTCAGCCAGACCGGCATGGTCCGGCACTGGAACCGCCACCTGGCGACCGAGACCGACCCGGCCAAGCGCCGCCACATGATCCACTCCCGGGCGATCAACACCTTCGGCGCCTTCTTCACCGGCCTCGTCCTGGTGGTCGTCCTCGTCACGAAGTTCACCCACGGCGCCTGGGTCGCCCTGCTCGGCATGGTGATCTTCTACGGAACGATGACCGCGATCCGCCGCCACTACGACCGCGTGTCCGACGAACTCGCCGCGCCCGAGGGACCCAGCGACGACAGCGTCCGCCCCTCTCGCGTGCACTCGGTGCTGCTGATCTCCAAGATCCACCGGCCGGCGCTGCGCGCCCTGGCCTACGCCAAGCTGATGCGCTCCGACACCCTGGAGGCGCTCACCGTCAACGTCGACCCGGCCGAGACGAAGGCGCTGCGCGCGGAGTGGGAGCGGCGCGGCATCGACGTACCGCTGAAGGTGCTCGACTCGCCCTACCGCGAGATCACGCGGCCGGTCATCGAGTACGTCAAGAGCCTGCGCCGGGAGTCGCCGCGGGACGCCGTGTCGGTGATCATCCCCGAGTACGTGGTCGGTCACTGGTACGAGCACCTGCTGCACAACCAGAGCGCGCTCCGGCTCAAGGGCCGGCTGCTGTTCACGCCCGGCGTGATGGTGACCTCGGTGCCCTACCAGCTCCAGTCCTCCGAGGTGGCCAAGAAGCGGGCCCGCAGGCGGCAGGAGTGGAACGCCCCCGGTTCCGTGCGGCGCGGCCCGGTCCACGTGGGGCGCGCGAAGGAGGCCTCGGGCACGGGTCCCGCCGACTCCCCGGGGAAGCCGGACGGGGGCTCCACGGGCCCATAGGCCTGACCTGCGCATGGTGAGCGGCCGGACGACAGCCACGTAGACTGGTGGGCTGTTGTCCGGCCGTACCTCGTTCGACGTAGTGGAGTCACCCCGCCATGCAGGCAGAAACGAAGAAGTCGCAGGCGGACCCGCAGGCGAGGTCGCTGGTCGGCGAGGAGTACGAGGTCGAGGTCGGCCCCGTCGCGCACGGCGGGCACTGCATCGCCCGTACCGACGCGGGACAGGTGCTGTTCGTCCGGCACACGCTCCCCGGCGAGCGGGTGGTGGCCCGGGTCACCGAGGGCGAGGAGGGTGCCCGGTTCCTGCGCGCGGACGCGGTGCGGGTGCTGGAGGCGTCCAAGGACCGCGTCGAGGCCCCCTGCCCGTACGCCGGCCCCGGCCGCTGCGGTGGCTGCGACTGGCAGCACGCCAAGCCGGGCGCCCAGCGCCGCCTCAAGGGCGAGGTGATCGCCGAGCAGCTGAAGCGGCTCGCGGGCCTCACGCCCGAGGAGGCCGGCTGGGACGGCACCGTGATGCCCGCCGAGGGCGACAAGCTGCCCGCCGGCCAGGTGCCGCAGTGGCGGACGCGCGTGCAGTACGCGGTCGACGCCGACGGCAACGCCGGACTGCGGCGCCACCGCTCCCACGAGGTCGAGCCCGTCGAGCACTGCATGATCGCGGCGCCCGGCGTCAGCGAGCTGGGCATCGAGAACCGCGACTGGTCCGGAATGGCGTCCGTCGACGCCATCGCCGCGACCGGCTCCCAGGACCGCATGGTCATCCTCGAACCCCGGCCCGGCGCCCGCCTCCCGCTCGTCGAGCTCGACCGGCCCGTCTCCGTCATGCGCGTCGAGGAGCACGACGGCGGCATCCACCGCGTCCACGGCCGCGCGTTCGTGCGCGAGCGGGCCGACGGCCGGACCCACCGGGTCGGCAGCGGCGGCTTCTGGCAGGTCCACCCGCAGGCCGCCGACACCCTCGTCAAGGCGGTCATGCAGGGTCTGCTGCCGCGCAAGGGCGACATGGCGCTCGACCTGTACTGCGGCGTCGGCCTCTTCGCGGGCGCCCTCGCCGACCGCATCGGCGACAAGGGCGCGGTCCTCGGTATCGAGTCCGGCAAGCGTGCCGTCGAGGACGCCCGGCACAACCTCGCCGGCTTCGACCGCGTGCGGATCGAGCAGGGCAAGGTGGAGAGCGTGCTCCCGCGGACGGGCATCAGCGAGGTCGACCTCATCGTCCTCGACCCGCCGCGCGCCGGCGCCGGACGCACCACGGTCCGGCACCTGTCCGCCCTGGGCGCGCGGAAGATCGCCTACGTGGCCTGCGACCCGGCCGCGCTGGCGCGCGACCTGGCGTACTTCCGGGACGGGGGGTACCGGGTACGGACCCTGCGGGCGTTCGACCTGTTCCCGATGACGCATCACGTGGAGTGCGTGGCGATTCTGGAGCCTGTCGCGAAGGGCGTCTGACCTGCGGTTGCGCGGCCCGGGTGGGTCGCTCGGCCTGTTTTCCTCCGTACAGCGGGTCAGGCAGGCTCACTGCTTGTTCACACTCGCCTGACCTGCGGTTACAGGGTGCGGTGGGGTTCGTGCGAATGATGTCGGCGACGTGCGTTCGTCATTGTTGACGCTCGAATGACGCTCGTTCGTCAGACTGAAGCAGGGCCGCGTGGCTCGGCCGGCGATGGGCGAGTGGGGCCGGCAGGTCGCCCTCGTTCGCGACGCGTCGGCGTGACTGCCGCCCACGAGGGACAGCCGACAGCCGGCTTGTGCAAAGGGCGCAAGCCGGTGATCGGTCATGACGTCGTCCGGCCCCATCGGTGACGACGGAGCGCATGCCGGAGGAGTCTCACAGCCGCTCCCGGTCCGTCCGGTCGCGGACGCCCAGGACGTCACCCGCACGCACTCGGTGCGACTCGGTGTACGGCACGTCCCGGGTGCTCCGATCCGCTTCAGTCGCTGATGGGCGTGACCCCGGAGGGAGCCGGGACCAGTCGGTACCCGCCGTCCTCGCGCAGCACGTGTCCGGCGGTCGGCGGCGGGAAGTGGCTCCCGAGCAGGAGAGTCGACGTACCGGCCAGTGCGCCGAGCACCTGGTTCCGGGTCCTGGCCGCGAGTTCGGGAGCGACGTCCACACAGCTGCAGAGCTCCGGATGCGCCATCTGGACCGGGTGGTGGATGCTGTCGCCGGTGACCAGCGCGGTCTCGCCACGGCTGCTCAGTTCCACCGCCACCTGCCCCGGTGTGTGGCCGGGGGTGGGCAGCAGACGGATGCCCGGCGCGACGTCCGTGCCCTCGTCCGCGACATCGATGAGGTCGAACAGACCTGCTTCCCGGACGGGATGGACCGAGTCCCGGAACATCTGCCGACGCGCCTCCTCCATGTCGACACCCGCCCAGTAGTCCCACTCGGTGCGGGAGGTGAGATAGCGCGCGTTCGGGAAGGTGGGCACCCAGGCGTCGCCCTCGGCACGCGTGTTCCACCCCACGTGGTCGGCGTGGAGGTGGGTCAGGACCACGACGTCGACGCTCTCCGGCGCGAAGCCCGCCGCCCGTAGCCGTGCTTCGTAGTCGCTGTTCAGGTTGTGCCAGGCGGGGTTGGCGCGCGGCTTCCCGTTTCCGATGCCGGTGTCCACCAGCACCCGCATGCCGTCCACCTCGACGGCGAAGCTGTGACTCGCCAGGCGCAGGACGCCTTGTCCGTCGGTGAATTCGGGGCTAAGCCAGGGAGTCCGGCTCACGAGGTCGGTGGTTGCCCCGGGCAGCAGCCACGGACCGGTCTGGGCGGGCAGGACCACTTCGTCGACGCGTCGTACGGTGTGGTTGCCCACCGTCCAGGAAGAGGCGGGGGGAGTAGTGGACTTGGTCGTTTGCGATGAGGTGAACACAGCGATTTTCCTTACCTGTCATGGGTCGCGAGGACGGAGATGTCCGGAGCGGGTGTGTCGGGTGAGGCGGATGTGCAGTGGCTCGTTGCCGGGTGGGAGGGGGCGTCCGGGGACGGTGTCCGGCGCCGACTGCGCAGCGACGTGGTCAGCGTCGCGACTGCGACGGTCGCCAGTACGGCCACGCAGCCGGCACAGGCCAGTGCTGCCGCACGCAGCCCGAAGCCGGCGGTGAGGGCGCCGGCGCCGATGGCGGGCAGACTCATCGCCAGGTAGCTGAGTACGTAATAGGAGGCGAGCGTGCCGCCCTTCTCCCGGGCCGGGACCGAGTCGACGACCGCGCGCAGCGCACCCTGGGAGACGGCTCCGAAGCCGAACCCGGCCAGCGCCGCCCCGGCGAAGAGAAGTACGGAGCCGGCGAGACGGAGGGCACCCAGGGTCAGGACGGCCGCCGGAATCACCGCGCAGCTCCCGAGAAGAGCGGAGACGTCGGCACGCATCCTGCGCGTGAAGTACACCGTCGGGGCGGCGACGGCCGTCAGCGTGAAGAAGACCATGCCCCCGGCGTACTCGGGTCCGCCGGGGGAGACGAGCCGTGTGAAGCCCGGTCCCAGGGACGAGTAGAACCCGCCGAGTGCCCAGACGGCGACGACGCCGGCGCCGTTGAGCAGGAGAGCGTGGGCGGCCGCCGACGGCAGCGCCAGGTGGGGCCGCGTCGAGCGCAGTGCTCCGGGACGGCGGCGGACGGTCTCGGGCGTCGAGACAAGGGCGATGGCCTGCGCGGCGAACACGGCGATCAGGGCCGCGTACACCGTGATCGTCGGAACGGGGGCGAAGCGCACCATGAGGGTGGCTGCCAGGACGCCGGCCGCCATGCCCGTCACCGGCGCGATGCTGTTGGCCAGAGCGGGGTGACCCGGCCGGTCGGGGTCTTCCAGGTCGAGGAGAGCCGCACCTGCTGCGCTGGTCGCCGCGCCGGTCGCGATGCCCTGCAGCACGCGGGCGCCGATCAGGGTGGTCAGGCCGCCGGCCGTCGCGAACAGTGCCATGGAGGCGACCTGGACCGCGAGCGCGCCCAGGAGCACGGGGCGGCGTCCGACATGGTCGGAAAGGGTTCCGGTCGTCAGCAGTGCGATCAGGAGCGCCAGGGCGTAGGCGCTGAAGACCACGGTGATGTCGAGGGACGACAACTGCCACTGAGCCTGGTAGTGGGGGTACAGCGGGGTCGGCGCGCTGGATGCGGCGAGCAGCGCGATCAGGATCGAGGCGTGCAACGCGAACGGCAGGCGTCCGGATGGGGAGGTGCGGGGAGGCGCCAGGCCCGCGGGGACACTCTGCATGAGGGTCCTTCCCATACTAAAAGCGATTGGTTTGCTTTAAGGCACCGTAGGTCCTACGCTCGACTAAAGCAAACTATTCGCTTTTGCGGTGGTCGGAGGTCCTGTGCCGGCCCCGGCCCGTCGCGCCGCACGGACGCGGAAGGAAGCCATGACCAGCGAACTCACTCCCCAAGAGGCAGCCCGAGGGGCGCTGCGGGCGGGGCTCCCCCTCGGGGACGACCGACACGAAGGAGTGGCCATGACGGCCAACCACATCCACTCCGTGATCAGCACGTTGCGCGAGCTCGATTTCGGCGAGACCCCTCCTGCGTCCTCCTACCGAGCCGGAGAGGGGAACGCCGATGCAACCGTTTGAGCTGTCGCTGACCGAAGCCTCCCGCGCGGTGCGCGCACGGGAGCTGTCCCCCGTCGAACTCACCGAATCGGTGCTCGCCCGTATTGCCGCCGTCGAAGGACGGCTGGGCGCCTACGTCACCGTCACCGCCGACGCGGCCCTGGCCGCAGCGGTCAGCGCCGAACGGGAGATCTCCGCAAGCGGACCGCGCGGGCCGCTGCACGGGATCCCCATGGCGCTCAAGGACCTGATCGACGCGAAGGGGACACCCACCACGGCGAGCTCGCGCGTCCGGGCGGGGCACGTGGCGGAACGCGACAGCGGGGTGGCCGAACGGCTCGGCGCCGCCGGGGCCGTCCTCCTGGGCAAGACGCACACGCACGAGTTCGCCTACGGCCTGACCACTCCGCAGACGAACAACGCCTGGGACCACAGCCGGGTCGCGGGCGGGTCGAGCGGCGGCTCGGCGGTAGCCGTCGCCGCCGGCGGGGCGACGTTCGCCATGGGCACGGACACGGGCGGTTCCATCCGGGTCCCCGCGGCCCTGAACGGCGTGGTGGGCCTCAAGCCGACCTACGGCCTGGTCTCACGCACAGGCGTGACCTCGCTGTCCTGGTCCCTGGACCACGTGGGCCCTCTCGCCCGCACCGTCCAGGACGTCGCGCTGGTGCTGTCGGCGACCGCCGGCCACGACCCGCGCGACCCGGCGAGCGTGTCCGGCCCGGTGCCGGACCGCTTCCCGGGAGGCGACCTGCGAGGACTGAAGGTCGGCGTACCGCGGAACCACTACTTCGACCGGGTCACGCCCGAGGTCGAGGAGTCCGTACGCGGTGCGATCGAGCGGCTGGCGGAGCTGGGGGCGGAGCTCGTCGACGTCGAGATCCCGATGGCGCGTCACCTCCAGGCCGTTCAGTGGGGGCTGATGGTTCCCGAGGCCACCGCCTACCACGAGCGGTCGCTGCGGGCCACCCCCGACCTGTACACGGCGGACGTTCGCCTCCTGCTGGAGGCCGGCGAACTCACCTCTGCGGGCGACTACCTCCGCGCCCAGCGGGCCCGCACCATGATGCGAGACGCCTGGGCTCGCATGTTCGACGGAATCGACGTCCTCGCCGCGCCGACGGTGCCGATGACCGCCACCGAGGCGGGGCAGGAAGCCGTCGAGTGGGCCGACGGCACGATCGAGGCCGTGTCGGACAGCTACGTCCGTCTCTGTGCCCCGGCCAACATCACCGGCGTCCCGGCTCTCACCCTGCCGGTCGGTCACGACCGCGCCGGACTGCCGATCGGTATGCAACTGATGGCGCGTCCCTTCCACGACGCGACGGTGCTCCGTGTGGGCCGGGTCTACGAGGCGTCGGTGGCCGGCGCGGGGCTGCTTGCTCCCCTCACTGCCTGAGGGAAGGCGGATGTTCCAGTCGGCATGCGGTCGCGTCGCCGCAGGGGCGTCCGCCGTGCTCGGGCGCCCGGATGCGCGGCCCAGCGGGTCGCCGCCGCCGGCCACCGCCTAGAAGCAACAAAATCGCATTAAGGTGGATCGCATGAGTCCCAGGCCCATGGCCCGCCCCGGCGGGCGCAGCGCACGCGTACAGGAGTCCGTCCATACGGCGGTACGTGAACTCGTAGGGGAGGTGGGCCGCGACGCGCTCACGGTCCCGATGGTGGCCACTCGAGCGGGGGTGACCCCCTCCACGATCTACCGTCGTTGGGGTGACCTGCAGGAACTCCTGTCCGACGTGGCCGTCGAACGACTGCGCCCGGAAACGGATCCGGCCGATCTCGGAAGCCTGCGGGCCGATCTCGACGCGTGGGCGGAACAGTTCGTCGACGAGATGGCCTCGCCGCCCGGGCGCGCCTACATCCGGGACGCCCTGCTCGGCGACCCCGACGGAACCAATGCCGGTCAGTGTTCGGCGTACGCCGCAGAGCAGATCGACGTCGTGTTGGCCCGTGCGGTGCAGCGGGGGGAGCCGGTGCCCGAGACGGAACTGCTGATCGACCGTGTCGTGGCGCCGATCATGTACCGCATCCTCTTCCGCCCTGGCCGACTGGACGCCGCATACGCGCGCGAGCTCGTGACGAACGCCGTGTACGCCCAGCAGGTCGAGGCCGGCGCTCGCCCCGCCCGGGCCGCCGCCCCTTGGCGCTCGAAGAAGGAACCCGACAACTGATCACTTCGCTCATCGGGTGGTCTGGCTACTGGGTCGTGGAGGCCAAGCGGCCGGCTGTACCGGCAGGGGTCCTGACATCCCCGGCAATGACCGACCAGGTCGGCCAATTCGTCCAGGTCGACCAGTATGTCGGCGAAAACAGGAAATCGAGTGGCGCCGATCTTCTCCTTGATGTGGGGCGGGCGTCGGATTCGGGAGGCCGGAACGCTCGACGGGTGCTGGGCGAGGACCGTGCGAGAACCGTGCGAGGACGACCTGGTCGGCTCTCTGGGCCTGGGCGAGCGTCGCGACGTGGTCCACGAGAGCCTGGTCCGGCGCGCGGTTCTCCAGATCCGCGCACTCGTCGAACAGGCCATGGCCACTCTCAAGTCCCGGCGGCTCCTGCGCAAACTCCGATGCCCCACCACCGGGGTCACCGTCCTCATCCAGGCGTTCCCCCAGCCACCGGCCAGCTCGGACCGATGATGGGTCAGGGCGGAGCCCGCCGCGGTCGATCGCCCGGGTCACCACGGGGCCCATTCGGCCAGCCGGGTGCGGTAGGAGCCGCGCAGGGCGCCGGCGCAGACGGAGTCGCAGGCCGCCGCCGCGATCACGGTGCGGAACAGCGCACCGATCCGGGGGTCGGTGAGCGAGTCGTGCACCAGGTCGGCGTTGGCCTGGAGGCGGCCGGTGCCGACGGACGCCAGCGAGCGCTCGGCCATGTCGCGCAGCAGGTCGGTGACGAGCCCGACAGGGGGTCCCGGCGGCGGTGGACGGCGGTCCTGCCGGCGCCCGCGCTCACGGGGCTCCGGTCCGGTTCAGGGTGTGGAACCGGCGGTCACCAGGGCGTCCTCGGTGGCGTCGGGGACGGCCCTGCGCACCTTCGCGGTGCGGCCGCCGGGGCGCACGGTGCCGGGCTCAGCCGGCCGGCTCTCGCTCGCACGGGGCTCCTGCTCCATCAGCGGCTCCGACTCTGCCACCGCCTCGGGGGTGCACTCGATGTTCCCACCGCCGCTCCCTCGGTTTCGCGCGAGCCTCGTCAGCAGGAGGGGCGGTAGTCGAGCTGTGGGAAGAGGGCCTTCCACTGGTCCGGCTCGACGCCCAGCGGGTGGGTTGCGCAGAGGCGGTCGTAGACCTTCCGCGGATCGCGGTCGAGGAGGTACGTGTACTCCGGGCCGCGGTCGCTCGACCGGGCGTCCGTCACCACCGTCATGAACGGCGTCCGCCCCGGTAGCAGGTCCACGCTCCGCACGCCCTGAAGGGTGGCGAAGGCCGGCATGCGCCAGCTGCCGTCCGCGGCGACGTCCCAGACGCGGTACGGCGCGGCGGTGAGCACGCGGCCACCGTCGAGGTCGGGCGTGATGGCGGTGACCTCCCGGTCGAGGCGCTGGGCGTGCCGGAGCACCGGGTGGCGCGGGTCGCGGATGTCGTAGAACCGTACGGTGCCGTCCTGGAGGGTCGTCGCGAGCAGACCGCCGCCGACCGAGGTGTAGCCGCCCGAGGCGGCCGGCAGCGTCCCCGCGGACTTCGGGTGCCGAATGTCCCGCAGGTCGTACAGCCTGGCGGTCTGGGCCTCGCCGTCGGTCAACAGCAGCCGCAGGGAGTGGATGTAGGCGGCCCGGGCGGTCGCCGCGCCCTTCAGCGGTTCGGGCACGCGGAACGGGTGCGCGGGGTCGCTCAGGTCCCACAGGCGCAGGTCGAGGCCCCGGCCGCGGCCCTCGGCCTCCACGGTCGCGAGCGCTCCCGGGCCCATGAAGACCATGCTCTCGGGCTCGGCCGAGGACGTCACCGGGATCACCGCGCGCCGCACCGGCCGGAGCGGGTCGCTCAGGTCCCAGATCGCGGCCGTCGGATCCGATGAGGTCCCGACGGCCAGCAGCCGGCCGTCCCCGGAGACGGCGGTGCGCACGCTCAGCGTGGAGCGCACCGGGATCTCGGCGCCCGCCACCGGCGGCCCGTCGCCGCCGAGGTCCCAGATCCGGAAGGCGTGCTCGTCGGTGTCCTCGGTCCAGCGGTGCGCGAGCAGCACCGGCCGGTCGCGACCGGGCAGGAAGTACTGCGCCTCCCACGGCCTGGGCACGGTGAACCGCAGCTTCGGCGACCGCCCGCGCACGGTGTCCGCCCCGCTCATGTCCCAGACGTGCGGCACGCTGTGCAGGGAGCCGACGACCGCCTCGCCGGTGAGGACGAACCGGCCGTCCCGCGTGTATGGATAGGCCCCCGGGTCCCCGTCGGCGAGGGTCCCCCGGAGGGCGAGCCCGGGCGTGTGCTCGGGCCAGAGGCGTACGTTGCCGCCGACATCGCCCACCGCGAGGTAGGCCCCTTCGGGGCTCCAGGCCACCGCCTGCGCGGGCTCGCCGCTCGGCACCGAGCCGCGCTCGTTCACCGAGGACAGCAGCTCCGGTCCGTCGCGTTCGGCGACCCTCCGGACGACGGCCTTGCCGGGCCGGGCGCCGTCCGCGGCGGCGAGGGCGGAACCGTCGGGGCTGAAGTCGAGTGAGGGCAGGTTGCCACCGTGATCCCAGCTGTTCTCGTACGAGTCCGTCGGTCTGATCCGGGCGAGCCGCCGTCCGCCGTCCCGGACCGTCCACCAGGCCATCGCGCTCTCACCGCCGGTCGCCACGAGCGTGTCCCGCTTCGGGTGGAACGCCACCGCCATCACCGAGTCGGCCGTGACGGTGGTGAGGGTAGCCGGGCGGGCCGGATCGCGGACGTCCCACAGCCGCACCTCGGCCGGGCGCTCCTTGCCGGAGGCGTCCTCGCTCACACCGTTGCCGGTGGCGAGGAAACGCCCGTCACGGTTGAACGCCACGGCCATCAGGTGGGCCCGGGCGACTTTCCTGTCGTACAGCGGGCGCGGAGCGGACGGCACGGAGAGGTCCCACAGCCGCAGCCGCCCGTCCTCCCCGCCCGCCGCCAGCGTCCGCCCGTCCGGGCTGAAGGCGAGGCTGTACGACTGGTCCTTGGCGAGCTTCAGGCCCCCGAGCCGCTTCGGGTGTACGGGATCGGCCGCGTCCCATAGCGTCAGCGCGTCCGTGCTCAGCGCGGCGAGCAGCGGGGAGCGCGGGGAGAAGGCGAGGGGCGCGGTGCCGTGCAGGTGCTTCAGGGCGGCGCCGCGCACCGGCGCGTTCGGCCGACTCAGGTCCCAGAGGCGGACGACGCCGGTGCGCTGGCTGGTGGCGAGGACGCGGCCACCGGGCCCGTACGCCAGATCGACCACCGGCTGCCGGACGTCACCGCGCAGGTCGACCTGTGGCCGGGAGAGGTAGGCGGCGTAGAGGCTGGAGCGGGTGGCACCGGTGTCGGCGGTCCTGTACGCGGCGAGGCTCAGGCGCAGCGCGGTCTGCGGGTCGCGCTCGCGCATGGTGTCGGCCTGCGCGGCCAGCTGCTCGGCGACGGCGACGCTCTCGCGGGCCTCGGCGTCGCGCTGGGCGCGGTCGGCCCGCACCGCGAGCAAGGCGGCCAGGACGGCGAGCGCGGCCACGACCGCCCCGACACCGGTGCGGATCCGGCGGGTGCGGCGCTCGGCCCGGTCGCCGGCGGCGAGGAAGTCCCGCTCCACGGGCCGGAGTCTGGGGCCCTCGCCCCTGAGTTCCTGCCGCGCCGCGGCCAGCTGGTCGCCGCGGTACAGGGCGCTCTTCTCGCGGTCAGCCTCCGCCCAGCTGTCGGCCGCGTCGCCCACCCGGCGCAGGACGAGCAGCCGCACCCGGCCGTCACGGATCCAGTCGCGCAGCCGAGGCCAGCCGTGGAGCAGCGAGTCGTGGCACAGTTGGGCCTCGCCCCGGTCGAGGACGACCAGGCGGGCGTCGGCGAGCCGGTCGAGCAGCTCGCGGTCCTCCCGCTCGGCCTCGCCCTCCGCCTCCGGGACCGGGAGGCGGCGGCGGGCGGCCCGGCCCACGGTGTCGACCAACGTCACCATGCGCAGCAGGAGTTCACGCAGCCGCTCGCGGCCCGCCGGATCCAGCGCGTCGTGCAGCTCGTCGGCGACCCGGGCGACCGAGCCGCGGATCCCGCCGGTCGCCTCGTACCCGGCGAAGGTGAGCTGGGTGCCACGGCGCCGGGCCCAGGTCTGCTGGAGGGCGTGGGCGAGGAACGGCAGCGCGACGGAGTCGGCTTCGCCGCCGGGCGCCTCCTGGCGCAGCTCGTGCAGCAGATGGCCGGCGAGCCCGTCCTCCAGACGCAGGCCGGCGTGCGCGGCGGGCCGTTCGATCGCGGCGAGCAGCTCCTTGTCGGACATGGCGGGGACGGTGAACTGTCCGGCCCGGAGCATGCGGGCGAGCCGCGCGTCGCGCATGCAGGGCCCGTAGAAGTCGGCGCGCAGACCGAGGACGATCCGCGGCCCGGTCGCCGCTCCGGCGCCGGAGACGGCCCGGACGAACAGCTCCCGCTCCTCCGGGTCCGCGCAGGCGGTGAAGAGCTCCTCCAACTGGTCGATCACCAGGACCTCGGGCCCGCCGGTCCCGAACCACCCGGTGCCCAACTCCCGTTCGACCTCCTCGAAGGGTCGGTCCACTGCCCGCGCCCAGCGCTCGACCAGGGTACGGAAGGGCCGCGCGCCCGGCCCGTCGACCAGCAGCACCCGTCCCGTGCCTCGCTCCTCGAGTCCGGCGACGAGCCCGGCCCGCAGCAGCGAGGACTTCCCCGCCCCGGACGCGCCGACGAGCACCACCGGCCCGTCGCCGTGCGTCGCCCGGTCGAGCAGCTCGCGGGCCAGCTCCTCGCGCCCGAAGAAGAGATGGCGCTGCTCGGGCAGGAACGGGCGCATGCCGGGGTACGGGCAGGGGCCGTCGCCCGTGGGCACGTCGACTTCCTCCGGGGGTGCCGGAGAACACACGTTCCGCGCCACGACGAGATCCGCGGCCCGGCCCACGCCCTCCGCGTACGGGCGGGTGGGGCCGCCCTGGAAGCGCCGGTCGAGGATCCGGTAGACGTCGAGCAGGGTGAGCCAGCGCGGCCCGCTCGGGTCACCGTCCGCCAGGAGCCGCACCAGCTCGCCGCCGAAGAGGGTGTACGGCTGGTCCACGGGCGCGAAGGAGGCGGCGTAGCCGGTCGCCGAGGCGAGCAGGAAGCTGCCGAGCGGGCGGGCAGTCGTGTACGGGTCGCGGTGGGCGTCGCTCGGGGAGGCCGCGGCCCGGCCGGAGAAGCAGCAGTCGAGGACGACGATCGCGCGGGCGGGCGCGTCGCCGAGCAGATTGCGCACCTCGGCGTACGGCACGGCGGTGACCGTGTCATCGGGCCGCACCGTGGCCGCGGTTGCCAGATAGAGCTGCCCGCCCGGGCCGAGCAGGCCGTGCCCGGTGAAGCAGAACAGCACCACGCCGCCCGCCGCCGCCTCGACGGCGTCGCGGAGCGCGGCGAGCACCTCCGTCGGGCCGGCCGGGTCGATGAGCTCGGTGACCCGGCCCGCCGCCATCCCACACCGCTCGCGCAGCACCCGGGCCAGTTCCCGCGCGGTGTGCGCGGCGCTCGGCAGATCGGCGAGCCGCACGTTGCCGCCCGGGCCGCCGCGCTCGCCCGCGCCCTGCCGTCCGGTGCCGACGACGACGGCGCGGCAGTCAGGTCCGGCGAGATCCCCCCATCTCTCCGTCACGGCTCAAGGGTTCTCGGGATCCGAGGTCTGCCGCGCCGGCTCCTCCAGGGCCCGCGCCACCTCCAGCGCCAGTTCTCCGCTGCTCTCCGGCGTGAGGCCGCGCACGCCCTGGGAGGTGACGACGACCTGAGTGCCGTCCGGCTTGGTGATCGTCACGCTCTGGCTGCCGCGCCGGGTCTGCAGCCAGGCCACCACGCCGGCCGCCAGCGTCACGGTCAGACCGCCGGGCTGGAGCAGCAGCTCGATGACCGCTCCGAACGAGCCCATCGATCCGGGCGCCGGCGACGCGGGGACGAGCGGGACGACGGCCGGCCGCAGCTCGGGGTCGCCGCGCAGCCAATGCCGCAGCTCGTAGGCGTCTTCGGCGGTACCGCTGACCTCCAGGGCGATTTCCACGTGCACTGACCTCCGTAGCGCTCCGTCGCGGCGGAGCCGTATGAGGCTACGCCCGTAACTCCCTTACCTCCAGGTCGATTTCGGTCGTCACGTGGTTCCGGGCACACCGAAGGCCGGACCTCCGCGCAAGGGATCCGGCCTTCACCGCATGAACGTATGACCTGGTACTGCAAAGGTACTTGTCGTGGCTGGCGACCAGATCCGTTGCCGTACCAGGGCGCGCGGACCGCGTCTCCCGGCACGGCGGCGACATGCATACCGCCGCGTCCTCCCCCGCTGGACCGGGTCAAGGGGGCGTTCGGCCGCAGCAAGGGCCGCGACCCGTTCGCAAAGGTCTTCGACAGCGTGCCGCACGGCGCGACACAGGGCTCGGAGAAGGCCACGAAGCGGATCACCACGCACATCACGGAGACCGTGCCGGACCGGGGCAAGGCCAACTCGCGGCTGCACAAGCACAACGACCTGGGGGTGCGCGACAAGGCCGCCGCCGGCAAGCACGGTGACGGCGACGGCGGGCACGGGCCGCCCGGCTCCGGCGGCAGGCCCGGTCCGGGGGAGAGGCCGAAGCAGTCACGGGAGCAACCGTCCCGGCAGGCGCGTGTCTTGGTGGACAAGTTCACCTGCGGCGACCCGATCGACATGGCCACCGGCCAGACGGTCCTCGCCCAGACCGACGCCGACCTGCCCGGCATCCTCCCGCTGACGCTGCACCGTACTCGCCTGTCCGGCTGCACCCGCGGCATCGGCTTCGGCCCGTCCTGGAACTCCAGCCTGGACGGGCGCCTGGAACAGGATCCGGAGGCGGACGGAGTGCGGTGGCGCCGCGAGGACGGCTCCAGCCTCTCCTACGCACGCATCCCAGACACCGTGGGAGACCGTGTCGAACCGGTCGCGGGCGAGCGGCTGCCTTTGACGTACGTGTCCCAGGGCACCTCGTACACGCTGGTGGTGCAGGATCGGGGACCTTCTTCGAGGCGGTGTGGATCGCCGTACCGCGGCGGACCCGTACCCGCGTCCCGGGCGACGGGGTGTACCGGACGCCCGGCGGGCAGCGCATCCGGCGCACAGCGCGCGAGAGGCGCGTCGAGGCGTTGCTCGCGGGGGCGTTCCTCTTCCCGGGCGGGGGAGTTGTCCCAGATCTGCTCGCGGCAGCGGGCGTGGCCGGCCCGGCCGTGATCTGCCCACCCGTCCGAGACCTCCCGCACCGAGGCAGGGAGCTTCTCGTCGGCGGTACGTCCAGCGCCGGGAACCCGAGGCCGGGGACGAGGAGTCGAACCGCTCGGCGCCGTCCCCCTCAACGGCCTGTCCCCACCGCCCTGATCGATCGGGCGTCACCGTGGGATCACGGACGGTAGGGTGAGGGGCGATCGCAGTGGACACGGTGATCCCGTAGGGCATGAGGGGCAGGGCGACCAGAGAACATGGCGGCGTTGGAGGAGAGCCAGGGGCGTACACGGGACCAACGGTCGGTGTATGAGCGGTACCAGGACGCCGCAGCCGATGCAGGGGAGCTCGAATCCCCTTTGTTCTCCGTGGAGGTCACCACCGACGGTCGGCCGACCGACATCGAACGCGAGGAGGCCGAGGATGTGGTGATCGAGCAGATCACCTCTCCCTTCGACCCCGAGCACATCGACATCGACACCCGGACGACGACCGTCGATCTGCTGTTGTCCCGGCTGCGCAACGAGATGATCGACCTCGCCCCGGACTTCCAGCGCAAGGCGGGCATCTGGACCGACGGCAAGCAGTCCCGGCTCATCGAGTCCCTGCTGCTGCGCATTCCCATCCCTTCCTTCTACGCCGCCGAGAAGAAAGACGGCAGTTGGGCCATCGTTGACGGCATCCAGCGCCTCACGTCCATCGCCCGCTTCGTGGAGCCCGAGGCGGTCGGCGCCGACCCGCTGAAACTGACGGGCCTGGAGTACCTGCGCAACTTCGAGGACACGGGCTTCGCGAACCTGTCCGGAAAACTCCAGATCCGGCTGCGTGAGACCGAGGTCGTCGTCCACGTCATCCGGCGCGGTACCCCCGAACCGGTGATGTTCAACGTCTTCGCGCGCATCAATACCGGAGGCGAACCCCTGACCCGGCAGGAGATCCGGCACGCACTCATCTCGGGCCGGGCGCGCACGCTCCTCGCGGAGCTCGCCGAGACCGAGGAGTTCCGGCGGGCCACTGGTTACAGCGTCGTCGGTGACCGGATGGCCGACCGGGAGATGGTCCTTCGCTTCCTGGCCTTCCGGATGACCTCCCCGCACGCCTATAAGCCCGGTGACTTCGACGCGTTCCTCGCCGAGGCGATGCACCAGGTGAACCGTCTCGACAGCGCGGAGGAGAACCGGCTGCGGACCGAGTTCCTCACGGCGATGCTCGCGGCCGAGGAGATCTTCGGCCACCACGCCTTCCGGAAGTACCGTCGGAACCAGCAGCGCAAGTCGCCCATCAACAAGGCGCTTTTTGAGGCGGTCGCCGTCAACCTCGCGAGTCTCGGTGACGACGACCGCGAGGTGCTGCGGCAGACCGACGTCCTCGACGCGTTCGCGGAGCTGATGGAGGACGTGGAGTTCGAACGTGCCATCTCCGTGGGTACCGGTGACGCCAGGAAGGTACGCAAGCGGTTCGACGCGGTCAAGGAGCTTCTGGAGACGGCGCTGGGCCGGGGACGGATCGGGGTCGTGCAGTGATCAACCGCATCACGCTGATCAACTTCAAGGCGTTCCGGCGTCTGGAACTCCCTCTCGGCCCGCTGACGCTCCTCACTGGTCTCAACTCCTCGGGCAAGAGCAGCGTCCTGCAGGCGCTGGGGCTGCTGAGGCAGTCGTACGAGACGCAGATGCTCATCCGGGCCAGACGTGCCGGGGGTGGGCTGCTGCTCAACGGTGACCTCGTGACCCTGGGCACCGCACAGGACGTTCTGCACGAGGACTTCGGACCGGTGGAAGAACTTCCCACCGTCCGCGAGCCGCTCGTCGGTTTCGTCATCCAGGAGGACGGCGAGCAGCGGACCTGGGCCGCCGCTTACGACATCCGCCACCCTGACCGGGACGTCATGCCCCTGGCGGAAGGATCGGTCCGCGCGCACCTGGCCGAGCAGCCCTTCCAATACCTGCACGCCGACCGCATCACCCCGGCGGTCACCTACCCCCGCTCACACCAGATCGCCGTCGCGAGAGGGTTCCTCGGCGTGCGTGGTGAACACACCATCAACTACCTGCGCCACCACACGGACGAGGACGTCCCCATGGAGGTGCCCGACGGTCCGCTCCGTCATCACGGCGCCACGTCTCCCCAGCTCCTGGACCAGACGATTGCCTGGATGCAGGAGCTGTGTCCCGGCGTCAACATCGAGACCGACCCCATCGAAGGCACCGACTCGGTCCGCCTCTCCTACGGTTTCGGCGGCACCGCCGGCATCAACGCCACCCGCCGTCGGCGCCCCACCAACGTCGGCTTCGGTCTCACCTACGCGCTGCCCGTCGTGGTGGCCTGCCTCACCGCGACGCCCGAGAGCCTGATCCTGCTGGAGAACCCTGAGGCCCATCTGCACCCGAAGGGGCAGAGCAGGATGGCGGCACTGCTGTCCGCGGCCGCCGCCACCGGCGCCCAGCTGATCGTCGAGACGCACAGCGACCACGTGCTGAACGGCGTCCGCATCGCTGTGAAACAGGGCGTCCTCCAGCCGCAGGACACGGTAGTCCACTACTTCAGCGGCAACGGGGCGGGCACCGAGGTCGTCACCCCGCGCATCGACAAGGACGGCATGCTCGAACAGTGGCCCGAGGGCTTTTTCGACGAGTGGGAGAACTCGCTCGACCAGCTGCTGGACTGACGGCACGAGACGACACAGGGGAGGGAGGAAAGCGTGCCACTGCTGTTTCTGAACGAGAAGTCCTGGGGGACGGCCTGCGACCCGGCGCGAGCCGAGCGGGCCATGGCCGACTTCGTGGCCGTCGTCCGTGCCGCCGCAGCCGAAGGAGGCGCGACCCTCGTGAGCGAGGTGGACGTCAAGGTACTGGAGATCGCCGACGGCTACCCCGTCAACAAGTGGATCGGCGCCAGCCCACGTAACCGCGCTCTCTGGCAGCGCCTGCGGGCCTTGCAAGGTCGCTCTCCCGTGCGGAGTGTCTTCCCCGCGGAGGGCGCCGCTGACCATCTGGAGTACCGCCACGACGGTGAGGTGGTCCTCGGGCTGGGCGCCGCGCACTTCATGGACGGCATCGCCATCAGTCTCCCGGTGGCTCGCCCGTGGCAGACCGACCAGGTCACACTGGAGCGCGCCGAACTCGTCGAGGACGACGAGGGCACGCTGGAGATGCGGCACGACACCGTCGACGTCCGGCACCTGTCCGCCGAGCCGCATCTCGGCGGGCACCTGGAGTGGATCCGGAAGGCGCGCCGGGAAAACGTCACCACCGGCCTGCGGATCTGGGAGAGCCGGGCGGAGCTCTACCGGCACCTCACGTTCCTGCCGCGTGTCGAGGGTCAGCTCAGCGGCCTGAGCCCGCACCGGGTGGTGCCCGTACGGCGAGCCCTGGAACGGCTGGAGGAAGCCGTCGCCGCATGGGACCCGGCAGCCATGGCCGAGCCCGAGTGGCGGAGCAAAGTGACTCCAGAGGGCGAGACGCGCAAGCGCGTGTGCCGTTTCACCGACCTGGATGGGGAGACACGCACCTTCGACCTGCATGCCCGGTTCACGCCGGGCGCCGGCCGCATCCACTTCCGCCTGGTCCCGGAGGAACGGACGATCCGCCTCGCCCACATCGGCAGCAAGATCCGGCCGGAGGTCTAGGCCGTGTTTTAGGTTCTGATTCCTGTGCGCGCCCTGCACGGTGATGATCAAGATGTGGGGCGAGGGGATCTTTCTGATGAGCAGTGGTCGGTGCTGGAGTCGTTGCTGCCTGCGGTGGGCATAAGTCGCAGGTGGCCTGGCTGTCGGCGGCTGGTAAACGGTGTGCGGTGGCGGGTTCGGACCGGAGTTCCTTGGCGGGACCTGCCGTTCGAGTACGGACCGTGGCAGACGGTGTATGGACTGTTCCGGGGATGGCAGCGTCGGAATGTGAACGCGGGATCGGCCGTCTCAAGCAGCGCCGGGCCGTGGCGACCCGGTTCGACGGACTTGCGGTTCGGTTCGAGGCGACGGTTCAGGTCGCGGCGATTCATCAGTGGCGGTGAACCCTCGGTCTGCCGTCGTGCGGAGCCCCGGCAGGAAAGGACGGGCCTGCGGTCATCACGGAGGAACAGCGCGTTTCCTGGCATTGGCGCGGGGCGGTGTGTAGGGGTTGCACCTTCCGTAGCGGCATGTGGTCCGGTGGACTCACGTCCCGGTCCCTTGAGGAAAGGTCCTTGCTCATGCGTTCGCCGTTCATGCCACCTCGCCAGGTCAAGATCGGTGACGCGGCGGCCTTCGCCGGCACCACGCCGCGGGCGATTCGCCATTACCACGAGATCGGCCTGCTCCCCGAGCCTGAGCGGGGCGGCGATGACCGCCGCCGCTACGGGTACGAGGACATGATCCGCCTGCTGTGGATTCGCAGGATGGCCGACGCCGGGATCGCCCTGGACGACATCCGTGACGCCTTTACCACCGGCACGGCTTCCGCCGGCGCGGACAGCGGGGACGGTGTCGCGGGCATCCTGGAGCGGCTGGAGGAAACCCTCGCCGAGCAGGAGGCGGAATTGCGGCGGCAGCGGACCGCCGTGCGGCGGATGCGCGCCGAAGGCAGCCGGATGGGCCTGCTCTCCGACTTCGTCACCGAACGCCTCAAAAGACTGCCTGAGGGCTCCCGGCGTCAGGCGGACCTGGACAGTCTGCTGGTCACTGAGCGGATCTTCGGCCCGCTCGGCGCGGCCATCCAGGCCACCCGCTTCGTCGCCCTGGCCACGCATCCCGCTCTGCGGGAGGAATCCGACCGCATCGATGACGCCGAGGAGGCACTCGATGACAGCGTCGCCGTCGGTGATCCACGGGTGGCTCAAGTGGCCGTCGAGCGGTACGCCTTCGAAAGCGCCCTGCAGGCCGTCATCGAGGAGTCCGGCCTGGGGAAGGACGACGATGCCCTCTTCGACGACTGGGACACTCTGCACCCTGCCACCGCCGATGACGGCGAGGACGAGGCTGACCTCGGCTCTGGCAGGCGGGAGGCTGACACCATGAGCGTGCTCGAAGCCGCCTGCAAGATGCCCTACGACTTCTCCCCGGCCCGCCTGCGCTGCATGGAACTGGCCGAAGAACTATTCGCCCAAGAGCCACCCGCTACCTGAAACACGGCCTGGGCCCTGTGGTGAAAGTGCAGCGCGCGGCCACTCGTTGAGGACCGCGACCAGCACGTTCGTCTCGTGGTCCTCGCGGAACGGTGTGCTGCTTCCGGATGGCGTGTCCCTTCCCCTTCCCCTGTCCCTGTAGCGGCCGAGCGGCAGATCGGAACCGTGTCGACGAGGGAGACGACGGTGACGGGCGAGAAGTCGTCCCACGGGGAGGGTGGCCGCCGCCCCCCGGCCGCCGACCCGCCCCCCCCGGCCGCCGAGCCGCCCCGCCCGGCCGCTGGGCGAAGTGTCCGGCGGGCCGCCGGATCCCGGTCCGCTCGTCCGGCCGGTTCTTCCGGCTCGCGGCTGCCTCGTCCCACCGTCGGCGGATACGATGCGCCCCCGGTCCGGACGATGTTCCAGGCCCCACAAGGAGGTTGCGGTGACTGACCGTCTCGTGCACACGGTCGAGATGCGGCTGGACGAGGGAAGCGACGACGTCGTCCGGGTCCAGATCCGTGAGGTGGACGATTCCCTGGTCCGGGTGGGCCGCGGGGGCTCGGTCGCCCGCGCCGGGCGGACGCTCGGCCAGATGCTGGACACCGTCAAGCCGGTGGCGGAGAACTTCGTCGAGAGGTTCCAGGGTCTCGCCACACCGCCCGACGAGATGACCCTGCAGTTCGGGATCTCGCTGTCCGCCGGTGCGGACGTCGTCATCGCCAGCACGGCGACCGCGGCGAACTTCACGGTCAGCCTGAGCTGGAGCCGCCGTGACTCCACGGACTCGAACGGGAATGATTCCCAGGGCAGTTGACCGGGCGACGGCGAGGCTGGAGACATCGTGTCGGGGACCGCGTACGGAATGTCGTCGAGCCCGGACGAGCTCCTGGCCTCCGCGGTCGTCCGGGTCACGGGACAGGACGGGGCGTCGAGCGGCGCGGGTTTCCTCGTCGCCCCGGATCTGGTGCTGACCTGCGCCCACGTGGTGTCGGACGCCCTGGGCCGGCCCCGTGACGAGACGGTGGCGACCGGCGAGGCGGTCGACGTCGACCTGCCGCTGGCCGATCACCGGGAGGCCGGTGGGCCCGGGTCGTGGCCGGCCGAGGTCGAGCAGTGGGTGCCGATCAGGCCCGGCCACGGGGGCGACATCGCGGTCCTGCGGCTCCGCGAGGCGATCCCCGCCGCCCGCCCCCTGCCGATGGCCGACGCCGCGAGCGTGTGGGAACACGGGGCACGAGCCGTGGGGTTCACCGGCGGCGAGCCCCAGGAGACCTGGTTCCGGGGGAAGTTGAGCGGCGCCACCAGCGAGGGCTGGCTCCAGCTCTCCCGGGCCGACGGACAGAGCGCGTACGTCCGGCGCGGATTCAGCGGCAGCCCCGTCTGGGACAACGAACTGGGCGCGGTGGTCGGTCTGGTCGTGGCCGCGCAGCCGCAGCAGGACGCGCAGCAGGCGTACGTCCTGCGGACCAGGACCGTGCTGCGGGAGGTCCCCTCGCTCGCCGGCGTAGTGAGCCCGCCCACGCCCTTCCGGGGCCTGGCGCCTTTCCGGGAACACGACGCGGACGTCTACTTCGGCCGCGACGAGGACGTCGAGCGCGTGGTCACCGCGCTGCGGACCGCCGACACCCCGGTCACCGTGTACGGGCCGTCGGGCTGCGGGAAGTCGTCGCTGGCGCTGGCCGGGGTGGCGTCGCGGCTGCGGCAGGCCGGTCACGAGGTGTTCGTGGTGAACGCCGGGCAGGTCTCGTCCCCGCGCTCCGCGCTGGCCGTCGAACTCCACGAGGCCGCCCGCGCGGGCCGGTTCGGCCCGGTGCGGACGGACGGCGTGGACCAGGTGGAGGCCTGGCTGGCGGACAAGGGGCTCACCGACACGCTCCACCGGCTCCGCGGCACCGCCGCCGGCGAGGCGCTGGTCGTCCTCGACCAGGCCGAGGCGCTCCTGGACCGCCCGGACGCCGAACTCGGCCACCTCGTGGAACTGCTCTTCCCCGACCGTCCGCCCGCGAGTCCGGTGCGGGTACTGCTCACCCTGCGCGCCGACCACATGAACACCGCGCTCAAGCACCCGCGCCTGGGGCCCGTCCTGTCCGGCGGCGCGACACTCCCGCTGACCCCGATGTCCCGCGACCAGCTCCGGGAAGTCATCGTCAAGCCGGTCGAGACCGTACCGGCGGTGGAGTACGACCCGGGTCTCGCCGGGCGCGTGCTGGACGACACGGGCAGCGAACCGGGCGTCCTCCCGCTGCTCGGCTTCGTCCTGGAGCAGTTGTGGGACCACCGGGTCGCGGGCCGTCTGCTGGCCACGACGTACGAGGAGATCGGCGGGGTGTCCGGCGCGCTGCGCCGCCACGCGGAGACGGCGTGGAAGCAGTGCGTCCCGTCCGGGGACGAGGCCGAGGCGCTCGCGCTGCTGACCGGGCTGGTACGGGTGCTGCCGGGAGGCGACGGGGCTCCCCTGCGGCGCCGCCTGACCCGCGACGAGGCCGGAGAGGAGCGCTGGCGTCTGGCACAAGCGCTGGCCGAGCGGCGCCTGTTGGTGCTGCACGGGGAGGAAGGCGGCCCGGAGAGCGTCGAGCTGGCGCACGAGGCGCTGATCACCGCATGGCCGACCCTGTCCGAACGGGTCCGTGCCGACGCCGACTTCCTCGCCTCCCGGGCGGAGGTCCAGCACGACCTGGAACGGTGGGGCAAGGCGGACCGTTCGGCGGACCTGCTGCCCGGCGCCCTTCAGCTCGACGCCCTGCGGGTGAGGCTGCGCGGCCGCGAGGCGGACCTGACCGAGGAGCAGCGGGAGTTCCTCGCGCTGGCCCGCCGGCGCCGACGGGCACGGAACGCCCGCGTGCGCGCGGGGTGGATCTCGACGGGCCTGGTCCTCGCGCTCGTCGCGGCGCTCGGCACGTTCCTCGTGCAGGAGTCCCGGGTCAGCGCGGCACGGACCGCGGAGAGCCGGTCACGGTCCCTCGCGATCCAGTCGGACGAACTGGTGGACGGCAACCCCGCCCAGGCGGGCCTGACCGCGCTCGCGGCCTACGACATCGCCCCCACGCAGGAGGCCCGCAGCGCGCTGATGCGACGGTACGCGGAGCTGAAGGGCGCGGCGTGGGTGCTGGCGGGCACCCAGGGGAAGATCAAGCAGGCGGACATCAGCCACGACGGGAGGACGGCCCTCGTCACGGGCATGACGGGCCGCGCGACCCTGTTCGTCCGCACCGCCTCCGGCAAGGTCCGGCACGAGCAACTAGGCTTCGCCGACGACCTCGTGTCCCCCGTGGTCAGCGGGGACGGCCGTCGGATCGCCTACGTCCGCGGTGAGGACGGCGTGGTGGTCTGGCACGACGTGGCCCCCTCGGGAGAACGACTGGCGGGAGCGGCCCACACCCTCCGGGGCACCTTCCTGCAACCCGGATCGCTGATCGACGACGACGGCCGGGAGATCCTGAACTTCTCACCGGATTCCCGACTCCTGGCCGGGGCGGCCACGTTCGACCGGCCCATGCGGCTGTGGAACCTGGAGACCGGGAAAGCCCGGACCTTTCCCGGCACGTTCGACGGACTGGGAAGCGTGTGGTTCGGGCCCGACGAGAACACGCTGGTGGCCGAACGGTACGACGATCCCGCGCTGTTGAAGATCGACATCTCCACGGGTGGGACGAGCGAGCTGGCCCGCGGCGGAAGGTTCGTGGTCTCCGGGAACGCCGCCGTGGCGGTCTCCTGCACCGGCGAATCGCGTTTTCGCGCCATCCGGGTGTCGGACGGGCGGGTGCTGAGGGACATCAAAATGGCCCCGCACGCATTCGACTGCGTCACTTCCGGCATCACCGTCGACGGCGCCGGTGAGCATTTCGCGGTGGTCAACTCCTCCAACGAGTGGAGCCTGGTGGGCACGCGTTCCACCGCGGCACCGCGGACGTACTACCTCGGTCCCGATCCGGGAAGCTACTCCAGGCGTTCCTCGCTCTCCCCGATCTCCGACATCCCCCTCTTCCTGGTGGGGGACCCCGCCACGCCGACCTTGGTGACCGGTGAGGAGAACGCGCTCAAAGGGTGGGCGCGCAGGCTGTACAACGACAGCACGGACCCCGAGCCGCAACTGCTCGGCGACGGCGGCCTGATGGTCACCAGGGCGAGGCGGAAGGGCGGCGATCTGCTGCGGGTCGTGGAGACGGAAGGCAGCGGGAGGATCCTCTCCGAGGTCGTGTCCGGCTCCGGCGACGAAGCGTACGTGGCGCTCGAGGTCAACGAGTCCGGGACGCTGGTGGCGGACGTCCGGGAAAGGCATCGGGTCGTGGTCCGGGCGCTCCCCTCGTTGCGTCAGGTGGCGGAGTTCCGCACCGTGGAGCCTCCCGTCGAGGAGGAGAGCGACGAGCATGCCGTGGCTCTCGGCTTCCACGGCGACGACCGGATCGTGACGACGTCCGGCACGGTCGTCGAGAGCTGGGAGGCCCGCAGCGGACGGCGCCTCTCGCGGCCCGTCGACCTGCGGGACGTGGGCCTGACCGGGAAGAAGCAGCCCGCGTTCACCGTGCGGAGCCACCCCGAGCCGGGACTCGTGAGCGTGACGGTGGCCGGTGAGCCCTACCTGCACGCCGTCGACCTGCGGACGGGAGAAGCCGAGGAGGAACTCCGGGCGCGCCTCGCCGACGACCTCCAGTCGGCATCCTTCCTGGACGACCCGGAGTACGTGACCGTACTGACCACGGCCCAGACGGCCGAGGTCTGGTCGGTCCGTCCCGGGCGGCCGGCGAGGAAGGTGATGGGCCCGTTCGGGCCGCTCACCGACCTCGAGTGGTCGCAGAACTGGTCGCTGCGCCCCACCCGGGGAACCGGATTCGTCCTCGCCTACAAGGGGCACGTCCACTTCCTGAAGGCGGACGAACCCGGTTCCCGGGACACCTACACCTTCGGCGAGGAGCAGTCCTTCCCGGCGGCGGCCGGGGGCGGCGAGGCGGTCCTCCGCGCCCCCGAGAGCCTGGAACCCCCGGACCTGATCCGCCTCGACCCCGACCTCTGGAAACGCCGCCTCTGCGAGATCCTCGGCAGGGAACTCACCGGGGACGAGCGCCGCGGCCTCACCCATGACGTGCCCGCCCGCCTCTGCCCGTCCTGACGGCGGCGCCCGGGGCGTGCACCCGTGGGGTGGAGATTCCGCTGTTCAGGTGGCTCACGCCGCCGGTGCCGCCCTGGCGTGGCCGGACACGGCGCGTACGCGCGGAGTCGCCGTACGTGTCCGGCGTGCGGGCGGAACGGGACGGGACGGTCGGCGCGAGGTCGCGTCGACCGGGTGAGGCGGTACGGGGATGAGTGGACCGACGGGGCCGGTGGACGAGGCGTCCGTGAACGGCGGTGACGGCGTCGAGGCGTACAAGGACAGCCGCCTCTACACGGACCGGTGCACTGTCCGTGAGCTCGAGGAGCAGTACGGTCTGCTGCGGGCACAAGCTCTCACGCCCCGTGAGTCGTTGACCCTCATCGAGGAACTGCTGGGAGAGACATGAACATCGACGTCGAGGAAGTTGTCACGTGGCGCACGAGCAGCTACAGCAGCGGTGAGGGCGGCCAGTGCGTCGAGGTGGCCGCGCTGCCCCACGTCGTCCGTGTCCGTGACTCCAAGGACACGGGCCGGCCGGCCATCCCCGTCACCGCCGCCGCGTGGACCGTGTTCCTCGGGTCCCTCGGCTTCGCCGTGCGGTAGGCGACCGACGGGCGACGGGTCCGTCCCCGGCGACTGGCCGGGGGCGGACCCGTGCCGGGCGGGCCGTTCACACGGTCGTGGGCTGGCCCAGCAGCGTGCGCACCGTCTCCGCCACCGCCGGGAGCCGGGCGTCGAGGTAGAAGTGGCCGCCCTCGAAGGTGAGGAGTTCGCCCGGGCGCGTGGAGTGGGCGAGCCAGCCGCGGGCGTCGTCGACCGGGACGACCGGGTCGTCGGTGCCGACCATGACGGTCAGCGGGATGTCGAGGGGCGGTCCCGGCAGCCAGCGGTAGCGGCTGAGGGCCGCGTAGTCGGCGCGGAGGGTGGGCAGCACCATCTCCAGCAGTTCGGGGTCGTCCAGGACCCGGCCGCCCGTGCCGCCCAGCCGGCGGATCTCGGCGATCAGGGCCGCGTCGCCCTCCAGCCGGTCGCTCGCCCGGGGCTCCGGGCTCGGCGCGCCGCGCCCGGACAGGATCAGCCGCCGCGGGGTGGCCAGGTCGAACTCGGCGAGCACGCGGGCCGTCTCGTAGGCGACGACCGCGCCCATGCTGTGCCCGAAGAACGCGTACGGGTGCTGCGGGGCGCGGGCCAGTTCCTCGGCGACGGCCCGCGCCAGATGGGTCAGGGAGGTCAGCGCGGGCTCCAGGCGGCGCTCCTGACGTCCCGGGTACTGGACGGCCACCACGTCGATGTCGGGCGCCAGGGCCCGGGTCAGACCCAGGTAGGCGCTGGCCGCGCCGCCCGCGTGCGGGAAGCAGACGAGCCGGAGCCGGCCGCTCCCGCCGCCCCCGTCGTCCTCGGCGCCTGCGAACCGCCGCAGCCAGCGGCTCTCCACTACGGACATGTCGGATCCAATCCAGCGGCCGCCGCGCCCCGCCCGGCGGTGCGGTGGGGGCGCGGCAGCCGCTTGTCGTCGCGAACGGCTGGGGGAACGGCTCAGGTGCGGGCGGAGAGGCGAGCGGCCGCCGGCGGGAGGAAACCGGCCTCCGTGAAGAAGTCGACGTACCGCCGGAACAGGTCGACGGTCATCTTCGGGCACTCGATGCCGGTGCCCGCCAGCGCGCGTTCGGCCACGCTCGTGTCGACCGGCGGGTAGAAGGTCCCGTCACCCCTCGCCATCATCTCGAAGGCCTCCAGCAGCGGGAGCATCACGTTGTCGGGGTCGGACCGGACCAGGGCGCTCCAGGAGGCCGGGTCGAGTTCCTCCAGGCGGTGGCCCCGCGCCCTCAGTTCGGTGACGAACTCGGCGAAGGTCATGTGGCTCTGGTTGTAGAGGTGGAAGGTGCCCGGACGGACCCGTTCGGACAGCGACAGGGCGACCATCGCGGAGCTGACGTAGTCCACGGGCGTGAGCGGGACCGCGACGTCCAGGCCGGCCGGGACGGCGCCCGCCTGGACGAGCCCGCGCAGGCTCAGCCAGACGAAGTCGCGGGTCTGGCAGGCGCCGTTGACCTGGTCGCCCGAGACGACGTCCACGCGGTAGACGGAGACCGGCAGACCCCGGTCGCGGGCGATGCCGAGGACCTGCTCGGCGACCCACTTGCTGCGCAGGTAGCCGCTGGGCAGCGCCTCGGCGGGCCCGGTGGGGTCGTCCACCCGCAGCGGACGGCCGCCCGTCTCCTGGCCCGCGAAGACCCCGGTGGTGGACAGGTAGTGGACGGGGACGGTGCGGTGACGCGCCGCGAGCCGCAGGACCTCCCGCGTGCCGCCCACGTTGGCCGCCTTCAGCGTGCTGAACGGGTGCAGCCAGTGCACCTGGGCGCCGCCGTGGTAGACGACGTCGACGGTGCGGGCGAGGGCGTCGAACTCCTCCTCGCCCAGGCCGAACCGGGGCTCGGCGAGGTCGCCGACGACCACCTCGATCCGGGCGGGGTCCACCTCGTCCCACACGCGGTAGTACTCCAGGTTCTCGCGCAGCCGCCGCAGGCCGTCGGCCGCGTCGCTCGCGCGGACCAGGCAGTGCAGGGTGCCCCGGGTGGCGCGCGCCAGGTCGCGCAGCAGGAACGCGCCGAGGAAGCCGGTGGCGCCGGTCAGGAAGACGTGCGCCGGGTCGTCGGCCCGCCGTACGACCTCGGCGGCGGGCCGGATCTCCTCGTCCAGGCGGATCTCCGCCGCGTAGTCCTCGGCCGGGTCGGCGGCCGTCGCCGTGCGGTCGTCCGCGCCGTCCGTCAGGGCGTCGCGCAGGAACTCCGCCAGGGCGCGGGGGGTGGGGTGGTCGAAGACCAGGGTGCCGGGCAGGCGCAGGTCCAGTTCCGCGGCGAGGCGGTTGCGCAGTTCCACCGCGGTGAGGGAGTCGAACCCGAGCCCGGTGAAGGGCTGTTCGACGGCGAGGGACGACGGGTCGCCGTGGCCGAGGACCGCCGCCGTGGCGGTGAGCACCACGTCCAGGACGAGGGCGAGCCGTTCGCGTTCGCCGGCCGCGGCCAGGCGCCGCGCCAGACCGTCCGCCGTGCGCTCGGAGTTGGCGGCGGCCCGCCGCACCGGCCTGCGCACCAGGGTGGCGAACAGCGGCGGCACCTGCGCGGGGCGTTCCCGCATCGCGGCGAGGTCCAGCGGGGTGACGACGGGGGCGGGGTCGGGCAGGGCGAGGGCGAGGTCCAGCAGCCGGGGGCCCTGCCGCGGGGAGACGACGCCGAAGCCGGCGCGGGTGATGCGGGCGACGTCGGCCTCGTCGAGGTCGCCGGCGATGCCGGAGTCCTGGTCCCACAGCCCCCAGGCCACGGAGGTGGCGGGCAGGCCCCGGGCGGCGCGCAGGGCGGCGAGTCCGTCCAGGAAGGCGTTGGCCGCCGCGTAGTTGCCCTGGCCGGCGCCGCCGATGACTCCCGCGACCGAGGAGAACAGCACGAACGCCGACAGGTCCAGCCCCTCGGTCAGTTCGTGCAGGTGCCAGGCGGCGTCGGCCTTGGGCGCGAGCACGGCGTCGAGGCGCTCCGGGGTGAGGTCGGTGACCAGGCCGTCGTCGGTGACACCGGCCAGGTGCAGGACGCCGGTCAGCGGGTGCCGCGCGGGTACGGCGTCCAGGACGGCGGCCAGGGCGGCACGGTCGGCGATGTCGGCGGCGACGACGGTCGCCGTCGCGCCCAGCGCGGCCAACTCCGCCCGCAGCTCCTCGACACCCGGCGCGGCGGGTCCTCGGCGGCTGACCAGGAGCAGGTGCCGCACTCCGTGCTCGCCCGCCAGGTGACGGGCGAAGAGGGCGCCGAGGCTGCCGGTGCCACCGGTGATCAGAACCGTGCCGTCGGGGTCCCAGCGGCGGACGCCGTCGCCCCCGGAGCGGGAGGTGCGGGCGGCCCCGGACGTGTGGGCGGCCTCGGACGTGCGGGCGGCCCCGGAGGTCCGGGGGGCGCGGAGCAGGTCCGGCAGCAGGACGCGGCCGTCGCGGATCGCGGCCTGGGCGGCACCGGAGGCGACCACCGCGGACAGCGGGCCCGCGAGGGCGTCCGGATCGTCCGTGTCGGCGTCCACGAGGACGATCCGGCCCGGGGCCTCGGACTGCGCCGAACGCAGCAGACCCCAGTCCGCCGCGCCGGCCGGGTCGGCGGACTCCCCGTCCCCGGTGGCCACGGCACCCCGGGTCACCACGACCAGCGGTACGGTGCCGGGCCGCTCGTCGGCCAGCCACCGCTGGGCCAGGCCGAGGGTGGCGCGGGTGTGCGCGTGGACGGCGGCCACGAAATCCGCGCCCCGCGGGTCGGCGGCCGACCGGAACACCACCACCGCGTCGGCCTCGCCGCGTCCGGCCCGCGCGGTCGCCTCGGCCAGGGTGAGGTGACCGGTCCCCTCAGGGGCGGGGGACGCGGTCGGGCGGTCGAGGTCCTCGCCGACGACGGCGAGGGCCGGGGCGGTGAGGGGCGCGGGCAGCGGCGTGGTCCGCCAGTGCACGCGGAACAACGCGTCGGCGTCCCTGGCCAGGGCGTCGCGCACTCGGTCGGCGTCCACGGGGCGGCTGGTCACGGCGCGGGCGAAGGCCACGGGCCGGCCGGAGCGGTCGGCGAGACGCAGGGCGACCGTGTCCTCGCCCACCGGGACGAGGTGGGCGCGCAGGGCGGTGGCGCCGGTCGCGTACAGCTGGAAGCCGCTCCACTCGACGGCGAGCGTCCCGGTGTCCCGTTCCGCGTGCGGGCCGGCCAGCGCCGCGGCGTGCAGGGCCGAGCGCAGCAGCGCCGGGTGCAGGCCGAAGTCGGCGGCCTCGCCGTGCAGCGCCTCGTCGAGCACGAGGTCGGCGAACACCTCGTCGCCGAGCCGCCAGCCGGCGGTGACGCCCCGCTCCGCGTCCGTGTCCGTGAGGGCGAGCGCGGCGGCCTCGGCGGGCGGCCACGCGGCCGGGGGCGCGAACGGCGCCCTGGAGGTGCCGTGGCCCAGCCGCCCCCGCGCGCACTCCGTCCACGGCAGGTCGCCGCCGTCGTCGGGGCGGGCGTACAGGGTGAAGGCCCGTGCCAGGTCCGCGTCCGGCTCCCCGACGGACAGCTGGAGCTGGAGCCGGCCGCCTTCCGGCAGCGTCGGCGGGACGTCCAGGACCAGTGACTCCACGGCGCCCGCGCCGAGTTCGTCACCGGCGCGCACGAGGGCGTCCACCAGGGCCTCCGGCGGCAGCGCGGTCGCTCCGAGGAAGGTGTACCGGGCCAGCCACGGGTGGCTGCGCACCGAGACGCGGCCGGTGAGCAGCGCGCCCCGGCCGTCCGCGTGTTCCATCTGGGCGCCGAAGACCGGGTGTCCGCCCGGCCGGAGACCGAGACCGGCCGTGTCCAGGGCGCCGGTGACGGGCTTGATCCAGTACCGCTCGTGCTGGAAGGCGTAGGTGGGCAGGGGCGACTCGACGCGACGGGCACCCGTACCGGCGAAGAAGGCCGGCCAGTCCACGCGCACGCCGTGGGTGTGCAGGGCGCCGACGGCCTGGACGAGGGTGTGTGTCTCGTCGTGGTCGCGGCGGAGGAGGGGGAGGGCGGTGGTGTCGTCGAGGGTGTCGCGGGTGAGGGCGGTGAGGACGGCGTCGGGGCCGATCTCGACGAACACACCCGCTCCCGCTTGGTGGAGTGTGGTGAGGGCGTGGGTGAAGCGGACGGTGCCGCGGATCTGGTCGGTCCAGTACTGGGGGGTGGTGAGTTCGTCGGGGGTGGC